>NZ_CM131635.1:676687-1353374 GCF_053570765.1 Testudinibacter sp. P17/SS/0325
GTGTTTGAGGACAAAGCCACCAAAAACCTGTTTGCCTGCGAATATGTGGTGAATAATATGCGCCATTTGAAAACCGTCGGCGTAATCAGCGATGACGATGTCACCGGGGTTACCGAAATTGCCGATCCGGTCGGCGTGGTTTGCGGGATCACCCCGACCACCAACCCGACCTCGACCGCGATTTTTAAAGCCTTAATATCCTTAAAAACCCGGAATCCGATTGTATTTGCTTTCCACCCATCGGCACAACAATGTTCCGCCCATGCCGCACGTGTGGTATATGACGCGGCGGTTGCCGCCGGTGCGCCGAAAGACTGCGTACAATGGATTGAAAATCCGTCGATGGAAGGTACGGCGGCATTGATGAAACACCCGGGCATTGCCACCATTTTAGCCACCGGCGGTAACGCCATGGTGGAAGCGGCTTACTCTTGCGGCAAACCGGCATTGGGCGTCGGGGCAGGCAACGTGCCGGCATATGTGGAAAAAAGTGCGGATATCAAACAAGCCACCCACGATATCGTGATGTCGAAAGCGTTCGATAACGGCATGATTTGCGCCAGCGAACAAGCGGCGATTGTCGATAAAGAAGTGTATGACGATTTTGTCAATGAGATGAAATCCTACGGCGTGTATTTCGTCAATAAAAAAGAAAAAGCGTTATTAGAAAGCTTTATCTTCGGAGTAAAAGCCAATTCCGCCAATTGTAGCGGCGCAAAATTAAATGCGGCGGTGGTCGGCAAATCCGCATTTTGGATCGCCGAACAAGCCGGTTTCAGCGTGCCGGAAAAAACCAATATTTTAGCCGCCGAATGTGCCTTAGTCGGTGAAAAAGAGCCGTTGACCCGTGAAAAACTGTCGCCGGTGTTAGCGATTCTCAAATCCGACTCCACCGAACACGGCTTCGAATTATCGGAACAAATGGTGAATTTCCACGGTTTGGGACACTCCGCCGCAATCCATACTAAAGACGCCAAGATCGCCAAGGAGTACGGCGAACGGGTGAAAGCAATCCGTGTGATTTGGAATTCCCCTTCCACCTTCGGCGGGATCGGCGATGTGTATAACTCCTTCCTGCCTTCCTTAACCTTAGGTTGCGGTTCTTATGGTAAAAATTCCGTCGGCAACAATGTCAGTGCGGTCAATCTGTTAAATATCAAACGCGTGGGCAGACGGAGAAATAATATGCAGTGGTTTAAAGTGCCTTCAAAAATCTACTTTGAACGGGATTCCATCCAATATCTACAATCCATGAAAGGCATGGAACGCGTGGTGATCGTCACCGACCGTACCATGGTGGATTTGGGCTTTGTTGAAAAAATTGCCAACCAACTGACGGCGCGCGGCAACCATGTCACCTATCAATTGTTCGCCGATGTCGAGCCGGATCCGAGCATTGAAACCGTGCGCCGTGGTACGCAACTGTTACGTAACTACCAACCGGATACTATCATCGCCTTAGGCGGCGGCTCGGCAATGGACGCGGCAAAAGTGATGTGGCTGTTCTACGAACAACCGGAAGTCGATTTCCGTGATCTGGTACAAAAATTCATGGATATTCGCAAACGGGCGTTCAAATTCCCGCAATTAGGACGCAAAGCGCGCTTTATCGGCATTCCGACCACCTCCGGCACCGGCTCGGAAGTGACGCCGTTTGCGGTGATCAGCGAAGGCGATAAAAAATACCCGATCGCCGACTATTCATTAACCCCGACCGTGGCGATTGTCGATCCGTCGTTCACCATGAGCGTGCCGGCGCACGTTGCCGCCGACACCGGTTTGGACGTGTTGACCCACGCCACCGAAGCCTATGTCTCCACCTTGGCAAACGACTTCACCGACGGCTTGGCATTGCAAGCGATTAAGCTGGTGTTTGAATATTTGGAACGTTCGGTCAAAAACGGCGCGTCCGATCCGGAAGCGCGCGAAAAAATGCACAACGCCTCGACCATCGCCGGCATGGCGTTTGCCAATGCGTTCTTGGGCATGAACCACTCGTTGGCGCACAAAATCGGCGGCCGTTTTCACACCCCGCACGGACGCACCAATGCGATTTTAATGCCGCACGTGATCCGCTATAACGGCACCCGTCCGCAAAAAACCGCGACCTGGCCGAAATATAACTACTACAAAGCCGATGTGAAATACCAAGACATCGCCAAAGTGCTCGGCTTGCCGTGCGCCACCCCGGCGGAAGGGGTCGAAGCCTTCGCCCAAGCCTGTTCGGATTTAGCGCAAAAAGTCGGGATTAAAATGTGCTTTAAAGATCAAGGTTTGAACGAACAAGAGTGGATGGACAGCCGCCGCGAGATCGCCTTGCTGGCGTTTGAAGACCAATGCTCCCCGGCAAACCCGCGCTTGCCGATGGTGGAAGATATGGAAGTGATCCTAACCAAAGCGTTTTACGGCGACAAGTAAGTGGCGACAAATAAGTAAAGCCTAATCTTATCTCGCTGAAACCGCACTTTTAAATCTGAAAGTGCGGTTTTTCTTATGTTATCTCGACGGTTATTTCTGCCAATGTGCTTGCCACCACGCCAATGCCAAGCCGACCATAAGCCCTGAAATATGCGCCGCATTGCCGACCGCAATATCAACTAATGGCGAAACAAAGCCGAACAACACACCGATCAGCAGCAGATAAATAAAGCCGCTCGGCAAGCGGTAACGCTGTTGCGGATCAAGCCGGCTCAGCAGATAGACATAGCCCAACACGGCGAACACCACGCCGGACAAACCGAAAAATGCCGCGCCGCTAAAGGCGTTTTGTACGCTGCCGCTGATCACCGCTGCGGCGAAAAACAGCATAAACAACTTGCCGCTGCCGTTTTTGCGTTCGATCATCGCGCCGAACACCAGCCAGTAAGTCAGGTTGAACAAGATATGCGAAAACGACAGATGTACCAGCGCATGGCTGACAAAACGCCACAGTTGCGAATATTGGCTGCTATTTTCCGGATAATGCGCCCATTGATACACCTCGGCACGATAGCCGCTCAGAGTCAAGAGATAGACCGCGACACACAGCAAAGCAAGCGTCCAAGTCAGCGGCGCCTGGCGCAGTGCGTTGCGCCAATTGCCGATATTCGGCAGCCAACTGCTGAAACGCCCTTGCAGCGAATAGGTTTCGCCGTCCTGCCAGCTGGCTTGGGTATATTTTTCGTCAAACGGATCGCGCCGATACTGTTCCGCTTCGCCCAAAAGTGCGGTCAGCTGCGGATCGTCTTGTTCCACTGCCAATAAATAAACGTTCTGTTCTTGATACAGCGGCAGATCGCGCTGATAACGCTGACGGATATAATCTCGGAAACGCAGTGCCAACTCCGCTTGCTCGCTGCTGAGGATCACTTTCATCATAATAATTGCTTCAGTAATAAATGCTTCAGTAATAAACGGATTGCGCTATACTAGCCGTTCGCTCAAAAGATGAGAAGTACAAAGGATAAAAAAATGACCAAACCACAACTGCCGACCGGCTTTTCCGCTTTTGCCTGGGGCTTGGCGCTGTTTTGCCTGCCTGCCATTTTGTGGCCGCTGGCGCTGTTGATTTCGCCGTCGGTTGGCGATCATCCAAGCTTGAGCAACCGCGAAGTCTATTGGCTCTCCACCGCACTTTGGCTGTATCCGTTGCTGTTATTGACGGTTGCAGTATTACTGAACAAACTGCGCCAATCGGCACCGCGTCTAGCGCAGAGCTTGTTGTTCGCCGGTTTTATTTTATTCTATGGTTTTTTAAGTTATTTGATTACCGCCCTTCTTCCTTGATGTGAAAAGGTGCCTGAAGGGCGGATGAAAGTGAAATCAAACAATGCCCCCTCATCCTGATTTTCGTTTCTGAACAAAGCGAAAATCTGTCCTTCTCCCACAAGGGGCGAAGGGAAGATCACCATGAATCGAGACGATAAAAATCCTTTCTCCCTTGATGGGAAAAGGTGCCCGAAGGGCGGATGAGAGTGAAATCAAACAATGCGCCCCTCATCCTGATTTTCGTTTCTGAACAAAGCGAAAATCTGTCCTTCTCCCACAAGAGGCGAAGAGATTATCACCATGAATCGAGACGATAAAAATCCCTTCTCCCTTGATGGGAGAAGGTGCCCGAAGGGCGGATGAGGGTGGACTTAATCGTGCAAATCACTCTCGGTCGGCAGCCCGGCACGCAGCCAGCCGTCAAAGCCGCCTTGTACGCTGTACACGTAATCAAAGCCCTGCTCCAGCAAAAAGCGGGCGACGTTGAGGCTGCTGACACCATGATAACAGCTGACCAACAGCGGAAAGTCATAGTCATAACGATCCAACAGTTCGCCGTAACTTTGATTGGTTAAATGAAACGCCTGCGGTGCGCGGCGGAAGCGGTAATTTTGTAAATCGCGAATATCCAGCAACAGCGCCGTGCCGTCCTGCACCTGCTGCCAAGCCTGTTGTGGCGTAACGGTTTCGATCTCGGTTGTCATCGCATATTCCCTTACTGACGGATGTTGCGCGAATGTTAACAGTTTAAGCCGCGTGATGAAAGCAATTAAACCGCCGTTTTGCGGTTTAAGCGATACATCCAGTAACCGCTGAGAAAAATCAACAGATAACCGCCCCAACTGAACCAATCGGGATACTGCCCAAACAATAACACACTGAACAGCGCGGCAAACAGCACCGAAGCATAAGAATAAATCGACACTTCTTTGGCGCTGGCGTAACGGTAAGCCAAAGTAATGCCGAACTGCCCGACCGTCGCCATCACCCCGGACAGCAACAAATAGCCAAGTTGTTGCAACGACATCGGCTTAAACTGCCATAACACCGGCGGCAGCAGTGCCAAGGTAGAAAAGCAGGAAAAGAAAAACACGATGGTGTAAGGCGATTCCACTTTCGGGCTCAACGCCAGCACGCGCAACATCAAATACGCCGCCGCCGCGAACACCGCACCGAGAATCGCGATCAGATAGGCGGAAAGTGCGGTTTGCATTGAATCGGCAAACGGACGGATAATCAGCACCACGCCGAGCAACGCAACCAGACACAGCAGGATTTGGCGTGGCGTCACCCGTTCTTGCAGAAACAGCGCCGACAGCGCGATTAAGATAAACGGCGACAGTTTCATGATCATATCGGCGTCACTCAACAGCAGGTGATCGATGGAATAGAACCCCAGCAACACGCCGAACAAACCGAAAACCGAACGCAACACTAAGGTGCGGCGGTTTTGCTTATGCCCGATAAAGGAAGTGCGGTTTTTCCACACCAAATAGCCGCTCAGTAAAGCCGCGATGGCATTGCGGAAAATCGATTTTTCCGTCACCGGCAGATCGCCGGCAAGTTTGATACACACCGCCATCACGGTAAAACCCAAGGCTGAGATCAGCATTGCCGCAATGCCTTTACTGAGATCCGTCATCTTAACCGCACTTTGACTTTAATTAGTGATTTTTATGGGTAGTGCCGTATAAAATCCGGTCGGTATACGCCATCGCCAACGCCGACGCCAAAAAGCCGAGGTGCAGCAGCAACTGCCACATCATCTGCTTCTCCGGCAGATTGCCGACATTAATGAAAGTTTGCAACATGTGAATCGACGAAATACTGATAATCGCCATCGATAATTTCACCTTCAGCACCGAGGCGTTGACATGGTTCAACCATTCCGGCTGATCCGGGTGATCATCGGTGTTCAATTTGGAAACGAACGTTTCATAGCCGCCGACAATCACCATAATCAACAAATTGGCAATCATCACCACGTCAATCAGGTTCAGCACCGCCAACATCACCATGCTTTCGTTCATCTGATTCAGGTTGGCCAGCAATTCCCACAGCGATTTGATAAATTTATAAGCATACACCATTTGCACCACAATCAGCCCGATATAAATCGGCAGTTGAATCCAGCGGCTGGCAAAGATGATTTTACTGAAAATCGAGGTTCTTCTGACCCGATCTCTTTTTTCAACGGTTGTTTCCATATTATGTGTCTTCATTAAGAGGTGAATAAAAGTGAGTGGAAAATTACCGATTTTCCGGCGAAATAGCAAGATTCGGCACAAGAAAATTATCGACAAAACGCGCAAGAAGTGGCATAAAATAACCGTAATCAACAAAAAGTGCGGTTTAAGGAGAAAACTGATGTTAAAAAAAGTAGCGCTGATAACGGCGGCACTGATTTTAGCCGCTTGTAGCAGTAAACCGGTGATTGATCTGGCGGACAGCCAACGCGACGCCAAATCCTATGCGATTGCTTACCAAACCACGGTGCAGTCGTTTGACGGCATTGTCGATAAAAACTATGAAGTCGATGATTTTGCGCGCGGCGCGCAGGCGTGGTATCGCGGCGATATTAAAGAGAGCGTCGCCAACATGCGTGATAAGCTGTACAACCAACTGCAAGACAGCAATATTTACGCCTTTCGCAGCGGCGTGGTGTTCGCCGGCGAACTGCAAAACAACTTTTCCCGTTTAAACAGCAATTGTTGGTCGCAATTGAATAAACCGAGCCTGACCCAAGGTATCTACGATGCAATGCGCGATTTAAGCAAAAGCCGTGTGCGGACGGAAAATGATCCCTATCTGAGCGCCGGCACCGAGCAATTCTTGGCGGTTTGTCAAAAATAGCGGATAAAATGTGATACATATCACTTTTTAAGCAAATTTCCCGCCGTTTACCTTGAACTGCGCAGGCGAATGGCGAATAATAAAGCCATCGTCAATTTGTCGTTGTAAAGAGACTCATAACTACAGCGGCAAAATTTTTTCTTTCTTTGCTGAAACGATTTTTCAAGGAGATGCAAAAATAAACCGCTTGCTTTTTGTACAGCAAAAAAGATAACGTTTTTTCTTTACCCGTAACTATAGGAGCAATTGAATGTTTAACTTACCGGAAAACAACATTCATTTATCAGCAACTGCCGATAATAAACAACAAGCAATCGAAATGGCGGCGAACGCCTTGGTGCAAGCCGGCTATGTCGAAGCGGGCTATCTGCAAGGCATGTTAGCGCGCGAACAGCAAACCTCCACCTTTTTAGGCAACGGCATTGCCATTCCGCACGGTACGTTGGAAACCCGTGATATGGTGAAAAACACCGGCGTGCAAATTTTCCAATTCCCGCAAGGAGTCGAATGGGGCGAAGGCAACACCGCTTATATCGTAATCGGCATTGCCGCCCGTTCCGACGAACATTTGGCATTATTGCGCCAATTAACCCACGTGTTAGGCGATGACGACACCGCCGCTTCATTGGTCACGCTGCAAGATAAAGCCGAATTCCGCGCGATTTTGATGGGTGAGAAAACAGAGCCTGCGTTGCAAGCGGATTTCATCTCATTAGATGTTGACACCGCCAGCGTGCTGACCTTAACCGCGATTAACGCCGGTAAATTGGAAGCCAAAAGTGCGGTCGATAACCGTTTTGTCAGCCAAGTCATCGCCGATCCCGGCTTGCCATTAGGTAACGGCATTTGGCTGAACGATAATGCGCAAGGCAACCAATATAACGCCGTGGCGTTCAGCCGTGCCAAACAGGCGTTTCAAAACGGCAAGGGTCAAAGCGTACAAGCGGTGGTGACCGTCGCGGCACTTGACGATCAATTAAACCCGGTATTAACCCGTCTGCTGAATAACGAGCTCCAAACCGCACTTTTAACCGCCAACAGCGCGGAACAGGTGATGGCGTTGTTAGAAGGTAAATTGGCGGCAAGCGTAGCGGCAGGTACCACGGCAAGTGCGGTCGATCACGTGATCGGCACCTTCACCGTGCGTAACGAACACGGCTTGCATGCCCGTCCGGGTGCGCTGTTAGTCAGCACGGTTAAACCGTTTGCCGCCAAAGTCACGGTGGAAAATCTGGATCGCCCGGGCAACGCCGTGAACGCGAAAAGCCTGATGAAACTGGTGGCGCTCGGCGTGGTTGCCGGACACCGTTTACGCTTTGTGGCGGAAGGCGATGACGCCAAAGCCGCGATTGAAGCCATTGGCAAAGCGATTGCCGACGGCTTGGGCGAAGACGCCGGCGTAACTCCAAAAACACCGGATACGATTGAAGAAGTGGCAAGTGCGGTCGCCGCACCGGCAAGTAGCACGCCCGCCGTGCAAAGTGAGTCGGCGGCAAGTAGCGAAGCACAAGCCGAAGGCACTTTCAGTCTGAAAAATGAACACGGCTTACACGCCCGCCCTTGTGCTTTGTTGGTGCAGGAAGCGAAGAAATTCCAATCGGCAATTACCGTAGAAAATTTAGATCGCCAATCGGCGGCAGTGAGTGCGAAAAGCATGATGAAAGTAGTCGCCCTCGGTGCGCTGAAAAACCATAAATTGCGCTTTGTCGCCAAGGGCGATGACGCACAGCAGGCAATTGACGCCATCGGTGCGGCGATTGCCGCCGGTTTAGGCGAATAATAAGGGGCTTCACATGGCAAAAATTGCAACGATCACCTTAAACACCGCCTACGATCTGGTCGGGCGTTTACCGCGCATTGCGTTGGGCGAAGTCAATACCGTCGAAACCTTGGGGTTGTTCCCGGCAGGCAAAGGCATTAATGTGGCGAAAGTGCTATATGATTTGAATGTCGCTGTAGCGGTGAGCGGTTTTCTCGGCGAAGAGAATCAAGGTGACTTCAGCCAGATGTTTCAGGCGTTGAATTTGGAAGATAAATTCCAACGTGTTCCCGGTAAGACACGGATCAACGTAAAAATCACTGAAACGGAGGCTGATGTCACCGACCTGAACTTTTTAGGCTATCAAATCAGCGACAGCGACTGGGCGAAATTTACCCAAGATTCGCTGAACTGGAGCAAAACCTTTGATGTGGTGGCGGTGTGCGGCAGCTTGCCGCGCGGCGTCAGCCCGCAACAATTCACCCAATGGCTGAGTCAATTGGGACAAAGCGGCGTGAAAGTGGTGCTCGACAGCAGCAACGCCGCGCTGACCGCCGGTTTAAAAGCCAATCCGTGGTTGGTGAAACCAAACCAACGCGAATTGGAAGCTTGGATCGGCAAACCGTTAAACAGTTTGGCGGAGATTATCGCCGCCGCCAAACAACTGAAAGCGCAAGGCATTGCCAATGTGATTATTTCGATGGGCGCCGAAGGCTCGGTGTGGCTGAGTGACAAGGCGGTGGTGCAGGCACAGCCGCCGAAATGCGAAAACGTGGTCAGCACCGTCGGCGCCGGCGATTCGATGGTCGCGGGATTGATTTACGGGATCAGCCAAGGTTGGACACAAGCGCAAACCTTGGCTTTTGCCAGTGCGGTTTCCGCTTTTGCGGTTTCGCAAAGTAACGTCGGTATCAACGATCGCACGTTGCTCGATACGATTTTGCAGCAAGTTAAAATTAACGTTCTAGAAGGATAACAACATGAAAATTCTACTGGTAGAAGGCAGCGCTTTAGGCAAAGCGAAAACCTTTTTGGTACGCCAAGTATTAGCCGCAGCCGCCGGCAATGCGACACATCAAGTGGTGGACAATGCCGCCGACGCCGATCTCGCCGTGGTGTTAGGCGATAATTTGCCGAATAACCCGCAACTGGCAGGCAAAAAAGTGTATCTGGCAAACCTGGACAGCGCCTTTAGCGCCCCGGAAAAAACCTTGTCCGACGCGCTTGCCAATGCGACAGATTATGTGGCGCCAAGCGGTGCAGCGGCGGCAAGTGCGGTCAGCACTGGCGGGAATGCGGTTAAAAATATCGTTGCGGTTACTGCCTGCCCAACCGGCGTGGCGCATACCTTTATGTCGGCGGAAGCAATCGAAGCCTACGCTAAACAGCAAGGTTGGAACGTGAAAGTGGAAACCCGCGGTCAAGTGGGCGCCGGCAACCCGATCAGCCCGGAAGAAGTCGCCGCGGCGGATTTGGTATTTGTCGCTGCCGATATTGATGTGGATTTGAGCAAATTCGACGGTAAATTGATGTACCGCACTTCCACCGGTCTCGCCTTGAAAAAAACAGCACAAGAGTTCGATAAAGCGTTTAAACAAGCCAAAATGTTCACTGCCACGGCACAAAGTGCGGTTAAGCGGGAAGCGAAAAGCGAGAAAAAAGGCGTGTACAGCCACTTGATGACCGGGGTATCGCATATGTTGCCGGTGGTGGTTGCCGGAGGCTTGATTATTGCGCTGTCGTTTGTCTTCGGGATCGAAGCCTTTAAAGAGGAAGGCACGTTAGCAGCGGCATTAATGCAAATCGGCGGCGGCAGCGCCTTTGGTTTGATGATTCCGGTGTTGTCCGGTTATATCGCCTACTCGATTGCCGACCGCCCGGGCTTAACCCCGGGTTTGGTCGGCGGCATGCTCGCCAGTTCCCTCGGCGCCGGTTTCCTCGGCGGGATTATCTCTGGTTTCTTAGGCGGTTACGTCTCGAAATTTATCGCCGACAAAGTGCAACTGCCGCCGACCATGAATGCATTAAAACCGATTTTAATCATTCCGTTCTTTGCCACCTTAATCACCGGCTTAGTCATGATTTATGTGGTTGGCGACCCGGTGGCTTGGATTATGAACAGCATGACCGAATTCCTGAAAGGCATGCAATCCGGCAGCGCAATTATGCTCGGTATTATCTTGGGTGCGATGATGTGTTTCGATATGGGCGGCCCGGTCAACAAAGCCGCTTACACCTTCGGCGTCGGCTTACTGGCTTCGTCCACCTACCTGCCAATGGCGGCGGTGATGGCGGCGGGCATGGTGCCGGCATTGGGCATGGGCTTGGCAACCTTCTTGGCGCGTAAAAAATTCTCCGCCAGCGAGCGCGAGGGCGGCAAAGCCTCATTCGTATTGGGATTATGCTTTATCTCCGAAGGCGCAATCCCATTCGCCGCACGCGACCCAATGCGCGTGATCCCAAGCTGTATGGCGGGCGGCGCCCTAACCGGCGCACTCTCCATGCTGTTCGGCGCACAACTGATGGCGCCGCACGGCGGAATCTTCGTTTTGGCAATCCCGGGCGCAATCCAACCGGTGTTGTTATACTTAGTGGCGATTCTTGCCGGTACCGCCGTCACCGGCTTCCTGTACGCCGCAATCAAACCAAAAGAAGAAGAGTTGGTTTAATCCTGGCTGCGTTAAAATGCAAAACCTCGGTCTCGTGCCGGGGTTTGAGATTGCTGACAAACTGACTTCTCTCCCTCCGTCCTTCGGACACCTCCCTCCGTATACGGAAGGAGGGAAATTATTCGAGAAAGCGACTTTGTCATCCGCCTAAAACCCCGGTCTTGTGCCGGGGTTTGAGATTGCTGACAAACTTACTTCTCTCCCTCTGCGTGCGGAGGGAGTACCATTTTTTGCAAGAAAAATGGGGAGGGAGGGGGAATATGAAAATGCAACATATTTATTTTTAACATTCTTTATGCCTCCCTCCGTCCTTCGGACACCTCCCTCCGTATACGGAGGGAGGGAAATGATTAGAGAAAGCGACTTTGTCATCCGCCTCAAACCCCGGTCTCGTGCCGAGGTTTCTTTTTTATCCCATTGTTAAAGGCGTGACATTGCTGCCAACGGGATAATTGCGCCGCGGTGTTGAATCACCGTGCCGGCCAGTTGGTGTCCTTGCCGAACCGCACTTTCTATATCACTGCCACATAAGCGTGCCGCCAAATAACCGGCGCTGAACGAGTCGCCGGCGGCGGTGGTGTCGATCACCTTTTCGGCGGCAATGTTATTGGCGGCGATGTCAACGCGTTGCCGCTGCACGGCGACAATGCAACTGTCTGCGCCGCGCTTAATCACGATTTCGTTCACGCCGTAACCCTGCGTGCGCGCAATCACCGTTTCAACTGCACTTTCACCGGATTTACCGCCCCAAAGTGCGGTTTCATCGTCAAGGGTTAAAAAGGCAATATCGCTAAGCAATAAGATTTGTTGATACACCTGCTGTGCGGTTGCCACATCTTGCCACAGGCGCGGACGGTAGTTGTTATCGAACACCAGCTTGCCGCCGTTGCGTTTAAATTCGGCTAACAAGGCGTACAGTTTTTCTCGGCTTGCCTGATCCAAAATCGCCAGACTGATACCGCTGAGATAGAGATAATCAAAGGTTGCCAATTGTGCCGTAATCGCCGCGCTGTCGGTGGTTTGCAGCCAGTAACGCGCCGCCG
This sequence comes from Testudinibacter sp. P17/SS/0325, assembly GCF_053570765.1. Next base: position 688,759 of record NZ_CM131635.1, read on the forward strand.
AATCGTTGCGCCAATAATAGAAACTGCGCTCGCCTTGCGGATCGGTGACAATCGAATACAAACCGGGCAATTTGTCCGCCAAGGTTTGCACCAACTCGGTGCGAATGCCTTCTAGCTGCCACTGCGCCAACATCTGCCGGCTGAACGTATCTTGCCCAAGTGCGGTTACATAATGGATTTCAGCAGCTTGATTTTTCAGCAAGCGCGCCAGATAAACGGCGGTATTCAAGGTATCGCCGCCGAACGCCAATTGCGGTGGCTTTGCCTGTTTCAGCGACAGCTCGATCATACATTCGCCGATAATGGCGACTTTTTTCGTCATCTTGCCATTTCCTCGCTATAAGGTCACACCGCTTTTGAAAATCGCCAGTTCGCGGAAATCATTCAGCTCGTTTTTACTCGGCTGCCCGTTGACCGTCGCCACCAGCAGATCGATAAATTGTTGCAGCAACTGCGGCATTGAAACCTCATGCAGCAACTGTCCGGCATCAAAATCGATCCAGTGCTTTTTGCGCTGCGCCAATTCGCTGTTGGTGGCGATTTTCAGGGTCGGTACAAAACCGCCGTAAGGCGTTCCGCGTCCGGTGGTAAAGAGTACGATATGACAGCCCGCCGCCGCTAAGGCGCTGGTCGCCACCGCGTCATTGCCCGGGGCGCTCAATAAATTCAAGCCGGGTGTTTGCAGGCGTTCGCCATATTTCAGCACATCGACCACCTGACTATGTCCGGCTTTTTGCGTGCAGCCGAGCGATTTATCCTCCAGAGTGGTGATCCCACCCTCTTTATTGCCCGGCGATGGGTTTTCATAAATCGGTTGTTGGTGGCGGATAAAATAGTGTTTGAAATCATTCACCATAGCAACGGTTTTATTGAACACCTGCTCGTCGCGGCAATGGCTCATTAAAATCCGTTCCGCACCGAACATTTCCGGCACTTCGGTCAAGACGGTGGTGCCGCCGTGACTGGTTAAATAATCGGAAAACCGCCCCAGCAGCGGATTGGCGGTGATACCGGAAAAACCGTCGGAACCGCCGCATTCCAAACCGAATTTCACTTCGCTCAGTTTGCCCGCCTGCCGCTTGTCTTGCGCCATTTGCCGATATAAGGTGTCGAGCAAGGCAACCCCGGCTTCAATCTCATCTTCCACTTTCTGCGACACCATAAATTTCACCCGCTGCGGGTCATAATCGCCTAAGGTTTGTTGAAACACGCTGACTTGATTATTTTCACAGCCTAAACCGATCACCAGCACGCCGCCGGCATTCGGGTGTTTGACCATATCCTGCAAAATGATTTTGGTGTTTTCGTGGTCGTTGCCCAGCTGCGAACAGCCGTAGCTATGGTTAAACGTATAAACCCCGTCAATCGCCAGTTCAGGGTGATTCTGCAAAAATTGTTTTTGAATCTGACGGGCAATGCCGACCACACAGCCGACCGTCGGCACAATCCAGAGTTCGTTACGGATTCCGACATCGCCGTTTGCACGGCGATACACCTGCACCGCTCTGTCCGACCCTTGCGCTGCAAGTGCGGTTGAAACCGGTGTATATTGATAGTCATTAATATCGCTTAAATTGGTTTTGGTGTTATGCATATGCACATGTTCGCCCAACACAATCGGCTGCGTGGCATGCCCAATCGGGTAACCGTATTTGATCACCAATTCTCCGCTTGCGATCGGCTGCAAGGCAATTTTATGCCCGCGCGTCACCGCACTTTTGATCGACAGGATTAAACCGTCCAATTCAACTTGGCTATCGGCGCTTAAATCCTGCAACGCAACGGCGACATTATCCTGCGGATTGATTTTAATCAGCTGTTTCATGGCTCAATCCTTACAATAAATTCTTAAGGAAGTCCGAATGCCGTGATCCAAAATCGATTGCAGTTGTTCGGTGACCGCCAGCGTTAAACCGGGTTCCACGGTTAAATCCACTTGCCAGTGGTCTCGTTGCGATAAAACATTACTCACCAACTGGGATAACGTCATCTGTTGTGTTTCAACTTGCCGCCACCACAACGCATAATGTTGCAACCAAAATGGATCATCATTTAACGGAATCGTTTCATTATTACGTTTACCGCGATAAAAAGCGATTAGCGCCGCCAAGGCAAAGGTCAAACGACGCGGCAAACGGTGAAATTTCTGATGATACGCCAATAACTGCGGCAGAATGCGGGTGACATATTTGGTCATACTGTTCAACGAAATCGACAGTAGCTGATGTTTGATAAACGGATTGCGGAAACGCTTGATCACATCTGCGGCAAACTGCTGCAGCTCCGCTTGCGGCAACGACAGCACCGGAATGATTTCCCGATGAATGGTTGCCTCGACAAACTCACGCAATTGCGGATCGTCCATACTTTCGCCGACATAATCCATGCCCGCCAGATACGCCACCGGCACAAGTGCGGTATGCGCCCCGTTCAGAATCGCCACTTTGCGCTCTTTATACGGCTTAATGTCGTCCACCACCAAAATATTCATCTCGGCTTGATCTAACTTGAGCAGCTGCTTCACCGATTCAGGACCTTGGATCACGAACAGGTAAAAATATTCGGCGGTGTCCCAGAAGCTGTCTCGGTAGCCGAATTCCTGCTCAAGCGCTCTCACTTCATCACGCGGATAGCCGGTGACAATGCGATCGACCAAGGTGGAACAAAAAGTATTGTGTTGTTCAATCCAAGCGCTAAAGTGCGGTGTCAACCGCCACTGCGCCGCGTATTTCAGCACCAGTTGTTTCAGTTGCTCGCCGTTATAATCAATCAATTCGCATGGCAATAAAGTCAAGCCTTTGCTCGGATCCCCGTTGAAATGGGCAAAACGTTCATACAGCCAACGGGTCAGTTTGGCGGGATAACTGCTCGGCGGCGCATCATCGAATTTATCCTGTTCATGATAGCTGATCCCGGCTTCGGTGGTGTTGGAAAATACCATTTGAATATTTTCATCGCGCGCCAACGCCAGATAAGCGGCAAAATCTTGATAAATATTGATTTCGTTATTGACCGAGCGGATAATCCGCGCTTGTTTCACCGCTTCGCCTTGCTCATTTAAACCACGGATAATCGTAGTATACAGCCCGTCTTGGCTATTTAACGACAGTGGAAAATCGGTATCAATCGGACGCACAACGCTCACCCCGGCGTTTAACCCGGTTGTTTCATTCAAAAGATCAATTTGCCAGTCAATAAAAGCCCGCAGAAAATTCCCCTCGCCAAATTGGAGGATTTTGGTCGGGTATTGCGGACCGGGGAAGTTAGTTCTATTTAATTTTTTCATTTTATATCCTTATACAAAATTCATTAAGATCCATAGATAAAATTAGGTAACGTTGTAGTAATTGCAGGTATATAAGTTAATAATAAAAGTTCAACCATTAATAACGCCCAGAATGGCATGACATCTTTAATAAATTTTTCGATTGGCACCTCAGTAATAGAGCACGTAGTAAACATCACTGTTCCCAGTGGAGGGGTGATTGTTCCAATAGCACCGTTAAAAATAAAAACAATCCCAAAGTGAATTGGATCAATACCATATGAATGTGCAATAGGTGCAAGTAGAGGTGCAAGCACGATCATAATGGCATTGCCTTCTAAGAACATTCCTAAAATTAATAAGGTAACATTTACAATCATTAAAAATGTTAACGGACTATCCACAATTTGGGTAATCCACATTGCTAACGATTGCGGAACTCTTTCCCAAGTCAAAAATTTAGAAAAACCGACGGCAACACAGATAATTAATAAGACATTTGCTGCACCAAGTGCAGATTCTCTGGTAGCAAACCATAACTGACGCAGATCCATTTTTCTATAGATAAACATCCCTAAAATTAGTGCATAAATAACTGCTATTGCACCGGCTTCCGTTGGTGTAAAAACCCCCATTCGGATCCCACCAATAATAATAACCGGTAACATCAGAGCTAAAACTGCATCTTTAGCTGAAAAAAGAATCTCTTTACATGAAGCTCTCTTTTCCCTGATCGGTAAATATCCGCGCTTTTTCGAAATAATAGAAACCAAGATCATCATTAAAATACAGAGTAAAAATCCGGGGACAACACCCGCTAGAAATAAACGACCAATAGAAACATTATTCACATAGCCATAAATAATCATCGCAATGCCTGGTGGAATGATCGGGGTAATAAGTGATCCGGCAGCAGTCACTGCTGATGAAAAAGAAGCGCTATAACCTCTAGCGACCATTTGTGGTACTAAAAGTTTTGAGTTCATGGCGGCATCGGCAATATTAGAACCGGATAGCCCGCCCATTAAAGTACTCAGTGCAACATTGACTTGCGCTAATCCGCCATTTAAATGCCCAGTGAGTACTTCGCAGAATTTTAATAACCTTTCACTGATACCAGAATGATTCATAAACACCCCAGCCATAATAAAAAACGGAATAGCCAATAACGTAACGGATTCTAACCCACCTGCTAATCTTTGCACCAACATAATCATAGGTAAATCACTCATTAAAAAGTAACTTAACGTAGAAAAAAAGATACAAAATGCAACTGGAATACCTAAAATAAACAGCACTAATAAAAGAATAATTGGAATCAGAATACTCATGATTTATTTCCTCTATTTATTCTAAAGAAATAAACTATCTTTCTAACCTCATAAAAAAACATGAATGAAGCACTAATCGGAATCACCGCATAAATATAGGCATACGATAATTGTAATGAGGGAGTAAATCTAAACTGTGCCATAGGAAGCAATTTAAAACCAAGATAGATCATAAAAATCAAACAAAATATCATTACCAACGGTTGAAATATTCCATCAATAATATTAGCTATCCGAGCTGGTATCTTTGTTAACAGATAATCAATTCTTATTAACTCATTATTTTTAGCGAGAGCACTAGAAGCCAAAAAGGTAAACCAAATAAAAAATACGATACAAACTTCTTCCACCCAGGCACTTGGTGAGTTTAATATATAACGTGTCACAACACCATAAGCGGAAAGTATAACGATAATAGCTAAAAAAACAGAAGCTAAAATCTCGTCAAGTGAGCTTAATTTTACCCAGAGAGATTGAGATTTTTTAGGGATATCTGCCATATTTTATTCCTCAAAGAAGAGGGGAGAAAACTCCCCTTTGGATAATTAAAATTCAGCAAGTAATTTTTGAGTATCTGCATATAAATTTGGTGTCCATTCGGGAAAATCTTTTTGGATTTGCTCTTTAACCGCACTTTCAAATTCCTCCAGATCAACCTCATTCACAGTAACACCCGCATCTTTCAAATTATTTAATGCTTCAGTTTCATTTTGCTCAATAAGCGCAGCACCGTACTTCACCATGTCGACACCGGTTTCTTTGATAATATTTTGTTGTTCCGGTGTTAAACGCTGCCAAAAGGCATTGCCAGCTACAAATGGAGACATATGTTTGGTGTGTGCCGTTAGGTTTAAGTTTTTAGCCACTTCATAAAATTTACCGCCAAATAACACGACGGTCGGGTTCTCCAATCCATCGATAATACCTTCGGACAAGCCCGGATAAACATCCGCCAATGACATAGGCGTCGGTACACCGCCCATTGCTCTAATAGTGGCAACAAATAAACGAGAGTGTTGCACCCGCACTTTCATTCCTCTCAAATCTTCCGGTTTAGTCACTGCTCTTTTAGTCAATAAATGTCTTGTACCGTAGATCACATCCGGTACAACAATATGCACGCCTTTTTGATCTAATTGTGCAGATAAATTATTAAACCATTCCGAATGTAATAATTTTGATTTCTTTTCAAATGACTGGCTTAAATAAGGCGCATTGATAATCCCCAGATCAGGTACAATATCCATTAGTGCGCCGTAATCACTAATCGTAATAATATTCGCCCCGAATTTTGCTTGTTCCATGACCTCCGTTTCACTACCAAGTTGGCTTGATGGAAATAATTTAAAAACAATATCACCATTGGATTTTTCTTTAACCTGATCAGCCCAATAATGCATTGCTTTGTCAATTGGTTCACCCGGTTGATTTCCATAAGCAACCATAATTTCTGTCGCGGATTGCACGGTAAAACTCACGCTTAACCCAATGAGACCTAACAAAGAAATCGTTTTTAATTTTTTTAAAATAGCCATAAAATGCCCTCGCTTATTATCATGATAGTCTGTATTTTTTTAAATTCAGACCGATTAGTAGAGTATTACTCCTTTTACCAAGTTTTTATTTTTAACAATCTTTTCCTCATAAATATCCGCAAGTTCAGTATAGTTAAATGTGTCGCTGAGCATCATGGATGAATTTAATTTCCCTTCTGACATTAATTTCTGAACCTTAGTAAAATCCTCTTGCGTCGCATTACGACTTCCCATTAATGTCGTTTCTTTTTTGTGAAAATCCGGATCATGAATAACCAAATCACCTTTAAATAATCCGACAAAAACTATTCTGCCGCCGTGACAAATAAAATTAACAGCGTTATTCATTGAATGTGGATTACCGGTGGCATCAATAACGATTTCAGGTAACATACTGCCAAAATAATTTTCTATTTTTTCAGATAATGGATCGACGACTTTCACACTTAATTTTTGCTGAATATGCTGCCGTCTTGACAAACTGGTATCCGCAACCACAACATTTGCACCGTCTGCAATGGCTATTGCCGCTACTCCTAATCCTATCGGACCGGCACCGATAACCAACACATTGTTATTTTTACTGACTTGTGCCCTGCGAACTGCATGCGCACTAATGGCAAAAGGTTCGATTAATGCTGCACTGATATCATCGACATTATCAGCCAACGGAATGATATTTGTATCCGAGATTGCCAGAAATTCGCTGAATCCGCCATCTTGGTGAACCCCCATTACCGAGATCTTCTCACAACAATTGGTTTTTCCTTTTTGGCAGGCAACACATTTACCACAAGATAAATACGGAATTAATGCGACTCGCTGTCCAATTTTATAGTTATGCACTTTGCTACCGATGGCGGTAATATTGCCACAAACTTCATGTCCTAATACTCTCGGGTATTCAAAAAATGGTTGATTGCCTTGATAAGCATGGATATCCGTACCGCAAATGCCTACCGCCGATACCTTGATAACCACTTCATTATCTTTGGCACAAGGGATATCTCTTTCCTGGTAGTTCAATACAAATGGTTCTGTACATACAAGTGACTTCATAATGCAATCCTTAAATAAGTTTTAACGTGATGTATACATTATTTTCTAATTTTTCTGATCTTCTAAACTTAGTTGATTGATTTGTGATAGATAATATGCTTTTATGTTTTTTTAGTGTTTTTTATTCAAAACAAAAAAGAACAAGGGTTGAAAAATGAGCCGAGGACGTAATCAAAACCTAAGGAATGACACTATAAATCAAATGCTTGAACTTATTTCTAATGGACAACTTAAATCTCCCCTACCATCACAAGTTATGTTAGCGGAACTTTGTAATGTCAGCCGAACCACGATTCGCCATACAATCCAACATTTACTCAAAATTCGGCTTCTTGAAAAGAAAGAGGAGCAATACTTGGTTATTCGTCAACCAGAGAGACATGATTTTCTTGCTGAAATCAGAATAAAATATCCACGAAAAAATCAATACCACGTGATTGATACTTATTTTAAAGAGGTTATTCAAAAGAAATCACTAAAACCCGGCGATATTTTTACAGAATTACAACTTTCTAAAGATGCCTCTGTGAATATTTTTACCGTTAGAGAATATTTGATTCAATATTCTCGCTTTAATTTGATAGAAAGTTTATCAAGAGGAAGATGGCAGTTAATTGAAATTAATGAATATTATGCGGACAAATTATTCGAATTAAGAGAGCTACTTGAAATTCACGCATTAGAGTGTTTTATGCAGCTACCAAAAGAGAACCAACGCTGGAAAGAAATGAGAATATTATTTAATCTACATCAAAAATTACGCAATAATGTAGTAAAAGAGTATCCTGACTTTTCCGGATTGGACAATAAACTCCACACATTATTACTCTCTGCTGCCAATAATCCTTTTATTGATGATTTTATTGAACTGATTTCCGTTGTATTTCATTTTCATTATCAATGGGATAATAGGAATTTACTTGAGCGCAATGTTTTAGCGGTGGAAGAACATTTGGTTATTATTCAGAATATTTTAAATAATGATAAATTAGGTGCAACAAAAGAGTTGAAACAACACTTGAATACCGCCAAGAAAACTCTAAAAAACAGTATTGCATTAATTCATAAGTCGTAAAAAAACCGCACTTTTATGATCTGCCCCCAAAAAGTTGGACTGCTTAATGAAAGGATTGAATTCGATATTGTATCGGGCTTAATCCTTTTAATCTTACTTGAATCCGTTCAGTATTGTAATACTGCATATATTGATGAATAGCCTGCTCAATGTCATCTGCCGTATCAAATTGCCGAACATAAAAACATTCTGTCTTCAGCCTGCCGAAAAAACTTTCCATTGCGCCATTATCCAAACAATTTCCCTTTCTCGACATACTGATTTGAATCTGATTATCTGCCAATATCTTGCGATAAGACGGCATTTGATACTGCCGGCCTTGGTCTGAATGTAATATCGGCGTTGCCTCCTTCGGGAGCTTATTCACGGCTTGTCGCAACATCTGCTCAACCAGTGCCCGGTTTGGACGACGACCAAGTTGATAGGCAATCACCTCATTGTTAAATAAATCTAAAATCGGCGATAAATACACTTTATTGCCGTCTTTCGCTTTGAATTCAGTGACATCGGTCACTAATTTCTCGTAGGCATTTTCCGCCGTAAAATGACGTACTAACAGATTATCAGCAATTCGACCCACTTCACCTCTGTAAGAACAATATTTCCGTTTTTTCCTCTCTTTCACCTGTAAGCCCATCATCTGAATCAAACGTTGCACCTTTTTGTGATTGACCGTACCGAGTGCCAATGTCACTCGGCGATAGCCATACTGCGGATTCTCTCGTTTAATTTGACGAATTTCCGCTTTTAAATCGGCCTCTTTATCTGTCTTCGGTTGTTGATGGTAAAAGTAAGTGCTTCGAGCTAACTTAATGATATCTAATAATAAATTAAGCGGAAAATCACCGTTTAAGGCTTTAACAATTTCTGCCTTTCGGCTTCGTCTTTCAGGGATAATTCCATCGACTTTTTTAAGATGGCATTCTCCGCACGCAAACGTAAATTCTCTTGTTCTAATTGTTTTAACGGCGTTAATGGCTTAACGTGTTTTTTCGATTTATTCGGTTTATTCACGGCTGGTCGTCCTTTGGGCTTATCAATCAGTCCATTTATGCCAAATTGTTTGAATCGTTGCAACCATTTAGAAATAACAGTGCCTCCTGAGATACCCAAGGTTAAGGCGATGTGTTCAAGGGAGAACAGCCCTTGTCGGGCTAATTTGACGGCTTGAAGCTTTTCTTCGACGGTAAATTTTCGGGCAGTATGTTTGACTCGCAAGCCATCTGAGCCCGCATGTTGATATTGCGCAACCCAGTGACGAATACAGCGTGGTGCAACTTGAACGTGTTTTGATGTTTGACTGAGAGATTGAGCATGTTGAAAGTAATATTCAACTGTGTGTTGTTTAAATGCTTGGGTATATTTGGTCATAAAAATCTGCACCTTAGTCAGTTGGTTTTGCAGTCCAACTTTTGGGGTGCAGATCATCGATAAAAGTGCGGTTTGAACTCGGCATTTAAGGCAACACCCGCTCCAACTGCCACAACTCCCGATAGCTTTCACGGCGTTTAATCAAATGCGCTTTATCGCCGTCCACCATCACTTCGGCGATGCGTGGGCGGGAGTTGTAGTTGGAAGACATACTTGCGCCGTAAGCGCCTGCCGAACGTTGCGCAATCAAGTCGCCTTCGGCAATTGCCAGTTGGCGTTGTTTGCCGAGGAAATCGGAGGTTTCGCAAATCGGGCCGACGATGTCGTAGACCGCACTTTGCCGATCTAAAGTGCGGTCAACTTCGATGATTTCCATATACGCCTGATATAACGCCGGGCGGATCATGTCGTTCATGCCGGCATCGACAATGGCGAAATTGCGCGATTCGTTGCTTTTCAGGTATTCCACTTTGCTGAGCAAAATGCCGGCATTGGCGGTGATGGCGCGTCCCGGTTCGAGGATAATTTCCAGTTCGGGATAAGCTTGCAGTTTTTGCAGCAAAGCGGTGGTGTATTCACTCGGGTGCGGTGGCGTTTCGCCGTGATAAGGCACGCCCAATCCGCCGCCTAAATCCAAGTGCTGCAACGCAATGCCGTCTTGTTTTAATTGCTGCATTAACAGCAACAAACGGTCGGTTGCGTCCAAAAACGGTTGCAATTCGGTCAGTTGCGAACCGATATGGCAATCCATGCCGCTGATTTTAATGTTGGGCAAGGTAGCGGCAAAGCGGTAAACCTCACGCGCTTCATCAACGCTGACCCCGAATTTATTCTCTTTCAAGCCGGTGGAAATATACGGGTGGGTTTTGGCATCGACATCCGGATTGACGCGCAATGAAATCGGCGCGATTTTGCCTAAACTTGCCGCCACTTGGTTAATCCGTTTCAATTCGGAGAGCGATTCGACGTTAAAACAACGGATACCGACTTCCAACGCGCGGCGGATTTCCGCTTCGGTTTTTGCCACGCCGGAAAACACCACTTTGCCGGCGTCGCCACCGGCGGCGAGCACGCGCTCCAGCTCCCCTTGCGACACAATGTCAAAGCCTGATCCCAATTTTGCCATCAGGTTTAAAATCGCAATATTCGGGTTGGATTTAACCGCAAAGCAGATTAAGTGCGGGTGCGCGCCGAATGCGTCGTCAAAAGCGTGCCAATGGCGTTCCAGCGTAGCGCGGGAATAAACATACAGCGGCGTGCCGAATTCGGCGGCAATTTGCGCCACCGGCACGTTTTCCGCCATCAATTGTTGATTTTGATAGTGAAAAAAATCCATGTTTAACCCTGATTGATTGATTGTGTTTCAGCCGGTTTTTCCGCAGGGAAGTAGAGCGGACCTTTCACGCCGCACGCACTTAAACCGAGCAACATCGCCGTTGTCAGCAAACACGCCAAATATTTTTTCATAACTGCCTCTTATCATTAAATAACGGCTATTTTTACCATTAATTCACGCTTTGTGCTATCACTATCGCGGCAAAATGACTATAATTTGTGCCTACTTTCCTTTAACAGACCCTAACCTATGAACGTAGCAGAATTTCACCGTCAGGTTGAACAGACTTGGAACACAATTGAAGAACAACTGGATCAGCAGGAAATTGATGTCGATTGCGACACCCACGGTTCGGTGTTTTCCATCACTTTTGAAAACGGACAGCAAATCGTGATCAACAAACAAGAGCCGTTGCTTGAGCTGTGGCTTGCCAGCAAACTGGGCGGCTATCACTTCAAATTCCGCGATGGACAGTGGCTGACCGCCGATCAACAGGAATTTTTCCAACTGTTAAATCAAGCCTTGACCGCTTATTACAGCGAAAGCGTGACCCTCGCTAATCACGTAACAAAATAATCCATGTCTGCCTTGCCGCCTAGCCCAACACTCACCACCGCACTTGCCGTATTGCAACAAGTGTTTGGTTATCATGCTTTCCGTCAGGGGCAGCAGGCGGTGATCGAAGCGGTGTTAAGCGGACAAGATACGCTGGTGGTGATGGCGACCGGCAGCGGTAAATCGCTGTGTTACCAAGTGCCTGCGCTCTGTTTTGACGGCTTGACCCTCGTGATTTCACCATTGATTTCACTGATGAAAGATCAGGTCGATCAGTTGTTGAGCAACGGCGTGGAAGCAGCGTATCTCAACTCCAGCCAATCCTTTGCCGAACAGCAACAGGTGCAGAATAAGGCGATCAACGGCGAATTGAAGCTGTTGTATATTTCGCCGGAAAAGGTGATGACCACCGGCTTTTTCCAATTTATCTGCCAATGCCAAGTCAGTTTTATTGCCATTGACGAGGCGCATTGTATTTCGCAATGGGGGCATGATTTCCGTCCGGAATATACCGCACTTGGCGGCTTGAAAAAGAGCTTTCCCGACACGCCGATTATGGCATTGACCGCCACCGCCGATCAGGCGACCCGGCAGGATATTCTGCAGTATTTGGCGTTCGAGCAGCCTTATCAATATATCGGCAGTTTTGACCGCGCCAATATCCGCTACACCTTGGTCGAAAAATACAAAGGGATTGAACAGATATGCCGCTTTGTGTTGGGGCAGAAGGGCAAGAGCGGGATCGTGTATTGCAACAGTCGCAAGAAAACCGAACAGCTGTGCGAAAGCCTGCAACGGCGCAATATCAGTTGCGCGCCGTATCATGCCGGCTTGGACATTGCCGAGCGCGAGGCGACGCAACTGGCGTTTCAGCGCGATAATATTCAAGTGGTGGTCGCCACCGTCGCCTTCGGTATGGGAATTAATAAATCCAATGTGCGTTTTGTGCTGCATTTTGATCTGCCGCGCACGATTGAAGCCTATTATCAGGAAACCGGGCGTGCCGGGCGCGACGATTTGCCGGCGGAAGCGGTGATGTTGTACGATCCGTCCGATTATGCCTGGTTAAACAAGATGTTGTTGGAAAAGCCGGAAAGCCAGCAACGCCAAGTGGAACAGCATAAATTGCAAGCCATGGGCGCCTTTGCCGAAGCGCAGACCTGCCGCCGTTTGGTGCTGTTGAACTATTTCGGCGAACACCGCACTACGCCGTGTAAAAACTGCGATATTTGCCTTGATCCGCCCAAATCCTATGACGGCTTGCTCGACGCGCAAAAAGTGATGTCGGTGATCTACCGTGTCGGGCAGAACTTCGGCTTGCATTATGTGGTGGCGGTGCTGCGCGGTTTGCAAAACCAGCGGATTAAAGATCACGGGCACGACCAACTGTCGGTGTTTGCCATCGGCAAAGAGCAGAGTCAGGAGTATTGGTTCAACGTGATCCGCCAGTTGATTCATCTCGGCTATATCGAACAGAACATTATGCAGTTTTCCGCCTTGCGCCTGACCGAAGCGGCACGCCCGATTTTGCGCGGCGAAACCGCACTTTCGCTTGCCACCCCACGTTTGTCGATGTCGGTGATTCAGCGCGGCCAAAACACCGCGCTGAAAAATTACGACAAAGACCTGTTCGCCCGTCTGCGTTTCCTGCGTAAGCAAATCGCCGACAAGGAAAGCATTCCGCCGTACATCGTGTTCAACGACGCCACCTTACAGGAAATGGCGCAACTAATGCCGACGTCCAACAGCGAAATGCTACAAATCAACGGCGTCGGTTTGCGTAAGTTGGATCGCTTCGCCCAGCCGTTTATCTCTTTGATTAAAGAACATCAAGCCAATCTGCAAAAGCAATAAAATAGCCTGTCGCCTGACCGCACTTTTGCGTTATGATGTCGCTATAATCACAGCAAATACAAAAGGGGAACATCATGAGCAGCGCATTTCAACTGGATCGGCTGGTACACGGTTACTGGCGCTTAAAAGAGTGGAATTTAACCCCACAACAACTGTTACAACTGACCGAGCAAGTGATTGAAATCGGTATCCGCACCTTTGACCATGCCGCCTGTTACGGCGCGTTTACCAATGAAGAAGCCTTCGGGCAAGCGTTAAAACTCAAACCGTCGCTGCGGCAAGAAATCACGCTGATTACCAAGTGCGGTATCCTCTTTCCAAGCCAAGAACTGCCGAATATCGACAGCCATTATTACGATAACAGCTACGAACATATCGTGGCTTCCGCCGAACGTTCGATTGCTAAAATGCAGTGCGAATATCTGGATTTGCTGCTGATTCACCGTCTCTCGCCTTGCGTTGACCCGGAGCAAGTCGCCAACGCCTTTGATGATTTACAACGCAGCGGCAAAGTGCGGTCATTCGGCGTATCCAACTACACCCCGAGTAAATTCAGTATGTTGCAATCCTATCTCAAGCAGCCGTTAGTCACCAACCAGATTCAAATTTCGCCATTGCATTTAGATCCGTTCAACGACGGCACGCTGGATTATTTAATGGAAAAACGCATTCGTCCGATGGCGTGGTCGCCGTTGGCAGGCGGCGCGCTGTTTAACAAAGATAACCCTGCCGGCGCGCGCGTGCGCAAAGCCCTGCTCGACATCGGACAACGTTTTAACGAAAGCCACTTAGACACCTTGGCATTCGCCTGGCTGCTCAGCCATCCGGCAAAAATCACGCCGGTGATCGGCTCGGGCGAACTGCGCCGGATTAAAAGGGCGGTCGAGGCGCTTGCAATCCGCTTTACCGAACAGGATTGGATTGAGGTGTATAAAGCGGCACAGGGGCATGATATTCCATAATTTAGTCGTTTTGTGAACCGAATCACTTAAAATTTTGTTAATTATGCTTTATGGTAGACTTATCCGGTCGTTGAGTATCGGATTAATCACTTACTTAAGGAGATACTATGAAAAAAACGTTACTTGTCACCGCACTTTCCCTTTGCGCTTTTGTACTGCCGACAAGCACACTGGCCGCCGACAGCGATAGTCTGAGCATTCAGGTGCAGTTGTTGGATCCGGCTAACGGCAATCAAGACATCGGCAAAATTGTGGTCACCGAATCGGATTACGGCTTGGTATTTACCCCGGAATTACGCGATCTAACACCGGGCTTGCACGGTTTTCACCTACACCAAAATCCGAGTTGTGATGCCAAAGAAAAAGACGGCAAACTGGTCGCCGGTTTAGCCGCAGGCGGGCATTGGGATCCTGAAAAAGCGGAAAAACACGGTTTCCCATGGGAAAAAGGCGCACATTTAGGGGATTTGCCGGCACTAACCGTGAACCAAGACGGCACCGCAACCAATCCGGTATTGGCGCCGCGCTTGAAAAAACTGGCTGACATCAAACAACGTTCGATTATGATTCACGCCGGTGGCGATAACCATGCCGATCACCCGGCGCCGTTGGGCGGTGGCGGTGCCAGAATGGCGTGCGGTGTAATCAAATAGTTTTATCCTTAATCAATAACCCTGACATGAATCAGGGTTATTTTTAAAAACGTATCTTTATATAAACTCCTATTAATTGACAGCACTTTTATACTATTTTTTTGTCCAATTAAAATAACGATGGAACATAATCTAGGAGTTGATATGAAAAAATATCGTGAATATGACGTTACCGATGAACGTATTTTTCATCATCGTCGCAAAATTTTGACCGCACTTGGGGTTGCCGGCAGCAGTTTGTTAGTTCCGGATTTATTGCGGGCACAAACGGTATTAGATACGGAAAATTCACTTAAACTCACACCTGAAGATAAAGTGACCGGCTATAACAACTTTTACGAATTTGGGGTTGGCAAAAACGATCCGCAAAAAAAGAGCAGGCAGTTGCAAACAAATCCCTGGACTTTAACCATTGATGGTGAAGTCCATCAACCGCTGACATTGGATTGGGACGATTTACATCACCGTTTTGCCTTGAAAGAAAGAATTTACCGTTTTCGCTGTGTAGAAGCTTGGTCAATGGTTATTCCGTGGTTAGGTTTTGAGCTCAACCAATTATTAAAGATGGTCAATCCGACTGCCAATGCCAAATATGTCCGCTTTGAAACCCTATATGATCCGCAACAAATGCCGGGACAACGCGATCGTTATCTCGGCGGCGGCATTGATTATCCTTATGTCGAAGGTTTGAGCATACAGGAAGCCATGCATCCTCTCACCTTAATGGCGGTCGGATTGTACGGCAAAGATTTATTGCCACAAAATGGCGCACCGGTACGTTTGGTCGTACCGTGGAAATACGGCTTTAAAAGCATTAAGTCGATTGTGAAAATCACCTTGACCGAACAGCAACCTTTGAATACTTGGCAAAAGCTAGCACCGCACGAATACGGTTTTTACGCCAATGTAAACCCGAATGTTGATCATCCGCGTTGGTCGCAAGCCAGCGAACGGATTATCGGCAGCGGCGGTTTGCTTTCGGTTAAACGTCAACCGACTCTAATGTTTAACGGCTATGCCGATGAGGTCTCTTCTTTATACAATCATCTCGATCTGCGGACAAATTTCTGATGTTATACCTCTTGCTTCGTATCGGTATTCATGGCGGCTGTAGCGCGCTGTTGCTATGGCTAATTTATACACTGGGATATGGCGATATCAGTGCGGTTTTTGCTGCCGATCCGGGCAAAGAATTGATCCATTTTCTAGGCTTAACCGCACTTTATCTCTTTAGCGCGCTATTTCTATTGCGGATACTGACCCAGTTGTACGGTAACGCCCGCCTACGTAGCTTTCATCGTGATTTGGGATTGTGGGCGCTATTTTGGTTACTGTTACATCTCGTAAGCTATTTATTTTTTGAATTAGCTTTCGATTACCGCCTGTTTTTCACAGAAATCGCCACCCGTCCTTACTTGCTGATCGGTAGCTTGGCTTTACTGTTATTTTTGGCGGCGGCAGTCAGTTCTTTGCCTTATCTGCGCCGGAAAATGGCAAAAAACTGGTTTTCATTACATCAATTAAGCTATTTAGCAATAATATTGGGCATTATTCATTACTATTGGTCGGTTAAAGGCATTACCCTGCAACCGCTGTTTTTTATTGCCGTAGCCGTAGCCATTATATTTTTCAAAGCCTTCGCTCATTTATTTTCCAATAAAAAGCCGCCAACGCTGAGAGTATGACGGCGTATTTATCAGACAAGCAATTAACGTTTTGCTTTAGTCAACTTTTCAGTCAATTCATAAGCATGCAGTTTTGCCAATTCGCGTGACAATTTGGACGACAGCAAGGAATAATCCACATCGCCATGTTTGGAATGCGTATTTTCCTCGGCACGGCGTTTTGCTGCCAGAATCCGATCTTTATCCAACTCGTCACCACGAATCGCCGTATCGGCCAGCACGGTTACCGTGGTCGGCTGCACTTCTAAGAAACCGCCGGAAACATAGATAATTTCCTGTCCGCTTTCTTGTTTGATTTGTAGTACGCCCGGTTTGATCTCGGTTAATAACGGGGTATGCCCGGCTAAAATCCCTAAATCCCCTTCAACCCCGGAAACCTGAATCGCATTGACTTCACCGTGAAAAATTTGCTTTTCCGCGCTGACCACCGTCAGTTCAAATGAAGATGCCATCGTATTCTCCTTTTATTTAGTGACCTAACGGGTAATATTACAATGCAATATTACCCAAGGAATGATTACATCTTCTCGGCTTTTGCCAATACTTCGTCGATAGAACCGACCATATAGAACGCTTGTTCCGGAATATGATCGTATTCGCCGTCCAAAATACCTTTAAAGCCGGCAATGGTGTCTTTTAGCGACACATATTTGCCCGGCGAACCGGTAAAGACTTCCGCCACGAAGAACGGCTGCGATAAGAAACGTTCGATTTTACGCGCACGGGCAACAACCAGTTTGTCGTCTTCCGACAACTCGTCCATCCCCAAAATCGCAATAATGTCTTTCAATTCTTTATAGCGTTGTAACGTCGATTGCACGCCACGCGCCACTTCGTAGTGATCTTTACCGACCACTAACGGATCTAATTGACGCGAAGTCGAATCCAACGGATCGACCGCCGGATAGATCCCCAATGAGGCGATCTGACGGCTTAATACCACCGTTGCATCCAAGTGGGCAAACGTGGTTGCCGGTGACGGGTCAGTCAAGTCATCCGCCGGTACGTAAACCGCTTGAATCGAGGTGATTGAGCCGGTTTTGGTTGAGGTGATCCGCTCTTGCAATACGCCCATCTCTTCCGCCAAGGTCGGCTGATAGCCTACCGCCGACGGCATACGTCCTAACAAAGCGGATACTTCCGTCCCTGCCAAGGTATAACGGTAGATGTTATCCACGAAGAACAACACATCGCGTCCTTCGTCACGAAATTTTTCCGCCATGGTCAAACCGGTTAACGCCACGCGCAAACGGTTGCCCGGCGGCTCGTTCATTTGCCCGTACACCAGTGATACTTTATCCAATACGTTGGAATCTTGCATTTCATGGTAGAAATCGTTGCCTTCGCGGGTACGCTCACCCACGCCGGCAAATACCGAATAACCGGAGTGTTCAATCGCAATATTACGGATTAACTCCATCATATTCACGGTTTTACCTACACCGGCGCCACCGAACAAACCGACTTTACCGCCCTTCGCAAACGGACACACCAAGTCGATAACTTTAATCCCGGTTTCCAGCAATTCGGTGCTATTGGATTGCTCTTCATAACTCGGGGCTTCACGGTGGATTGACCAGCTTTCTTCCGCGCCGATATCGCCTTTTTCATCAATAGGCTCCCCCAGCACATTCATGATACGCCCAAGGGTTTTCACCCCAACCGGCACTGAAATCGGGTTGTTGGTGTTGGTTACGCTCAAATGGCGTTTTAAGCCGTCTGATGAACCCATTGCGATACAACGCACCATACCGCCGCCCAACTGTTGTTGAACTTCAAGGGTTAATCCGGTTTCCACCTTTAATGCGTCATAGACTTTAGGTACCGCATCTTGTGGAAATTCAACGTCAATGACGGCACCGATGATTTGTACAATTTTTCCTGTTGCCATTACCGATCCTCTATTCTTTGGTTAAATCGCTGCCGCACCGGCAACAATTTCATTTAATTCATTTGTAATACTGGCTTGACGCGCCTTGTTGTAAACCAACTGCAAGTCGTTAATCAAGTTACCGGCATTATCCGTCGCCGACTTCATCGCCACCATCCGCGCCGCTTGTTCCGATGCCAAATTCTCGACTACCGCTTGATAAACTTGCGCTTCCAAATAACGGGTCAACAGTTTATCCAGCAGATATTTGGCGTTTGGCTCATACAGGTAATCCCAGCTGTTTTCGGTCGTCAGTTCGTCTTTTTCCAATGCAGACAGTGGAATCAGCTGCTGTACCACCGGCTTTTGCGACATGGTGTTGACGAATTTATTGTAAACCACATAAATCGCGTCATATTCGCCGTTGCTATAGCGGTCAAACATCGCATTGGCAATCCCGATAATCTGCTCAACCGACGGCGTATCGCCCATTCCTGAAGTTTGTCCGCGAATGGTTAAACCCAACGAATGGAAAAAACTGATCGCTTTTGAACCGAGCAAGCCGACTTCGACACTGACTTGCTTGTCTTTCCATTGTTTAATCTCGTTAAGTGCGGTTTTAAACAAATTAACGTTTAAACCGCCGCACAAACCACGGTCAGTCGAAATCACCAAAAAGCCGACTTTTTTGATTTCCCGTTCCACCAAAAAAGGATGCTGATACTCAATATTACCTTTGGATACATGGCTAATTACGTTACGTATTGCGGTTGAATACGGACGTGAAGAAGACATGCGTTCCTGCGTTTTTCGCATTTTTGAGGCTGCCACCATTTCCATTGCCTTGGTGATTTTTTGCGTACTTTTCACGCTGGCAATTTTGGTTCTGATCTCTTTCGCACCTGCCATTTCATCTCTCCGTTAGGTCAATATTTACCATGCACCTTTGGTTTTGAAGTTATCCAGGATAGATTTCAGTTTATCCTTGATTTCATCATTGTAGTCGCCGGTTTTGGACAGCTCTTTTAAGAATTCCGCTTCATGATTATTGGCAAAATCAAATAAGCTGCTTTCAAACGAACCGATACGATCCAACTCGACATCATCAAGATAACCGAATTCCACCGCAAACAGCACCAACGCTTGTTGTCCGACGCTTAATGGCGAGTATTGGGTTTGTTTCAGTAATTCCGTCACTTTTTGACCGTGTGACAACTGTTTACGGGTTGTGTCGTCCAAATCGGAAGCAAACTGGGCAAACGCCGCCAATTCGCGGTACTGCGCAAGTGCGGTACGGATACCACCCGCCAGTTTTTTAACCACTTTGGTTTGCGCCGCACCACCGACGCGCGAGACCGAAATCCCCGGGTTAACCGCCGGACGGATCCCGGAGTTAAACAGATCGGATTCCAAAAAAATCTGCCCGTCGGTAATGGAGATCACGTTGGTTGGTACGAATGCGGAAACGTCACCGGCTTGGGTTTCGATAATCGGCAATGCGGTTAAAGAACCGGTTTTGCCTTTCACCCGGCCATTAGTGAATTTTTCAACGTATTCCGCGCTAACGCGCGCCGCACGTTCTAATAGACGTGAGTGCAAATAGAATACATCCCCTGGGAATGCTTCACGACCCGGCGGACGGCGTAATAATAGGGAAATTTGACGGTAAGCAACCGCTTGCTTAGACAAATCGTCATACACGATCAACGCATCTTCGCCGTTGTCACGGAAAAATTCGCCCATCGCACAACCGGCGTATGGCGCAAGGTATTGCAATGCGGCAGATTCCGCAGCAGACGCGACGACCACGATAGTGTTGTCTAATGCGCCGTGTTCTTCCAATTTACGCACCACATTGGCGATTGTAGAGGCTTTCTGCCCAATTGCCACATAGATACATTTAATATCGGAATCGCGTTGGTTGATGATTGCATCAATCGCAAGTGCGGTTTTACCGGTTTGACGGTCACCGATAATCAGCTCACGCTGACCGCGACCGATTGGCACCATCGAGTCTACCGCTTTATAACCTGTCTGTACCGGCTGATCAACCGATTTACGGTCGATAACGCCCGGCGCAATCACTTCAATCGGCGAATACGCATCGGCAACGATTTCGCCTTTGCCGTCAATCGGTTGCCCTAAGGTATTAACCACACGACCTAACAAATTACGACCGACCGGTACTTCCAAAATACGCCCGGTACATTGCACTTCCATGCCTTCGGCTAAATCGGAATAAGGCCCCATCACCACCGCGCCGACCGAATCGCGTTCCAAGTTGAGCGCAATCGCAAAACGGTTACCCGGCAGGGCAATCATTTCCCCTTGCATCGCATCACTTAAGCCGTTAATGCGGATAATACCGTCACTTACCGACACGATAGTGCCGGTATTACGCGCTTCGCTCGTTACGCTAAAATCGGCAATCCGTTTCTTAATCAGTTCACTAATTTCTGTAGAATTCAGTTGCATCTTCTATTCCTCTTACAATTGCAATTCATTTGCCAAACGCGCTAATTGACCGCGACTGCTGCCGTCGATGACCAAGTCACCGCTGCGAATCAACGCCCCGCCAATCAGGCTTTTATCAATGCTGCAATTTAATTTCACTTTGCGGGCAAGTTTCTTTTCCATTGCCTGGAGAATATTTTGTTGTTGTTGCTGCGTTAATGGTTCGGCGGAAATGACTTCAACCTCAGCCAGGGATTTATACTCATCCACTAGCTGTTCGAACAGACGAAGCACTTCGGGTAACGCCAGTAAGCGTTTATTTTCTGCCATTAAACGGATAAGGTTTTGCCCGTACTGATCCAGCTGATCACCACAAATTTGAATCAAGGTTGCGGCGGCTTTTGGCGGTGAAAACGATTCTTTCAGAAAATTTTTAATCTGATCATTTTCAGTCACGGCAGCGCTAAAATTCAACATTTGCTGCCATTGCTCCAACCGGTTCTGTTCCACCGCAAAATCAAATGCGGCTTTAGCATAGGGGCGTGCGACTGTGATGTATTCTGACATTAGCCCCACCTTCCTTATAGTTCTGCAACAAGTTTATCAATGATGTCGCTATTTGCCGCTTCATCAATTGAACGACCCACAATTTTTTCTGCACCAGCCAACGCCAATGAAGCCACTTTAACGCGCAACTCTTCTTGTGCCCGTTTGCGTTCGGCTTGCACTTCGGCATAACCTTGCTCGATAATTTTGGCTTTGACCGACTCGGCTTCAGACCGCACTTCATCCAAAATTTCATTGCGACGTTTATTCGCCAGATCGATGATCTCTTGCGCTTGTTTTTTGGCTGCATTGAGCTCTTGCTCTAACAGCACTTTGGTATCCGCTTGCTCTTGCTTCGCCGCTTCGGCAGACGCCAAGGCATTGGCAATCCCAGCCTGACGCTCTTCAATCGCTTTGATAATCGGTGGCCAGACAAATTTCATGCAAAACCAGACAAACAGTAGGAATGCAATCGATTGTCCGATTAGTGTTGCGTTAATATCCACAACGTCCTCCTCAATAATGGTTATAGGTAGCTACAGCCTTGATTTGGCTATAACGCAAAAAATTAACCTAATAACGCAGTAAACGGACTGACGAAGATGAAATACAATGCAATACCAACCGCAATCATTGAAATCGCATCAAGTAAACCTGCCACGATAAACATTTTGGTCAACAAAGAGTTAGCCAATTCAGGTTGACGGGCTGCCGACTCCATATATTTACCGCCCAATAATGCAAAGCCAATAGCGGTGCCGAATGCCGCAATTGAAATCATAATTGCAGAAGCGAAAATTGTTGCCGTGATTACAGTTTCCATGAGTTTCTCCATGTTTAAGTTAAAGTGTTGGCAAAATTGCCGGGTTAAAAATAAAAGTTAAAAATTAATGTTCCGCTTTATTATACGCGATACTGATATAGACAATGGTTAACATCATAAAGATAAAGGCTTGCAATACCACCACCAAAATGTGGAAGATTGCCCATACCAGATGTAAGCCGATCCCCAAACCGCCGACCAGATAGTTGGCGGAGTAGGTCAAGGCGATCAAAATAAAAATTAATTCGCCGGCATAGAGGTTACCGAATAGACGCAAGCCCAATGAAACCGGTTTAGCCAATAAGGTGACGGTTTCTAACAGGAAGTTAACCGGGATAAACACCGGATGGGTGAACGGGTGCATAGTGTACTCTTTCACCAAACCCCCGAAGCCTTTGGATTTGACGGTGTAGATAATGATCAGGAAAAATACCGCAATCGACATGCCGAAAGTCACGTTCATATCTGCGGTCGGTACCGCACGCAGGTATTCAAAGCCCAACGCATGGGCAATTTGCGGTAAATAATCGACCGGCACCAAGTCGATGGTGTTCATTAATAACACCCAAACGAAAACGGTTAGTCCTAATGGACCAATAAAATTACGGCTGCCGTGGAAGTTTTCTTTCACCACGCCGTCAACCCATTCCACCATCATTTCGACCGCACATTGCCATTTGCCCGGCACGCCGCTAGTCGCTTTTTTCGCGGCTTTACGGAAAAAATAGATGAACAAGAATCCGGTTACGACGGCAAAAAATAAAGAGTCGATATTGACCGACCAAAATCCTTCGCCCTTGTTGAGAAACGAAAGGTGATGTTGAATATATTCAATAGAGGTTGGGGATGAACCTTCGGCAGCCATACAGTTTCCTACTTCGTCAGTGAGTTAGTTTTTAGCTTTTGTATCGAACATCCGCCCCAATACAAAAGGTAAAAGGTTATTAAGTAAAATAAAGCAAAAATAACCCGCAAAAAAGACAATCGGGTTCAATTCGATATTGATGAACACCAGCAATAACAAAATGATCATCAAGGCGATTTTTATTCCTTCCCCCCGGTAGAGTATTTTCGCTTTATTTGCTATCGGCGAATCCGCCTGCAGATAAAAGACATAAACCGCAAAAACCATCTGTGGCAGCCAAGCTATCACGGATCCCAACAAAAAAGAGAGGGAAAGTGCCGATTGTAACAGATAAAATAACGCATAACCGATTAATATCAATGCGAATTCGATAATAAAGACTTTGCTATAAAGCTTTTTATTTTTATCCAGTACCGCCGACATCTCATATCCTGTTACTTAACCGAAATAGAACTTAGCTATTCATGGTTAATTTATGTACAACACTTTAACTCTAACGAGGTAAATTAGGTACAAATAAAACTGGCATAAATTATACGGTCAGATTAAATTATTGCAACGATTAAAGGGCGTAAAAATGCTATCTGCTTAACAATTACTAAAAAAATTTTACTTTTTTATCACAATAAATGATAAAGCCCTCGTTTATCCATTTTTGATAACCCGATTTTTAACCTTTTACCAGAATAATCAAGTGCCTTTCTCCGACCAATTGCGGCACGGACAACTTCATTTTTTGCTGCAATACAAAGTGCGGTTGCAGTTCGCCCAATTCATCGGGATTAAAAATCCCTTTCAAGGCATAAAACCGCCCTGAATCCGCCACTAAATGCCGACACCAGGCGGTCATATCCTGTAATGAAGCAAACGCGCGGCTAAGCACCCCGTCGAACCGCACTTCGGGCTGATATTCCTCAACCCGGCTTTGAATCGGCGTGACGTTAGTCAAACCTAACTGACGAATGACTTGACGGATAAAGGTAATCCGCTTGCCGAGACTGTCCAACAACACATATTGCTGATCGGGGTTGATAATCGCCAACGGAATGCCGGGCAAGCCCGGTCCGGTGCCGACATCGATAAAGCGCGAACCTTGTAAATAAGGACTCACCACCAAACTGTCGAGAATGTGCTTCACCAGCATTTCCTGCGGATCACGCACCGATGTCAGGTTATACGCCTTGTTCCATTTATTCAACAATTCAACAAAAGCAACCAATTGCTGCTTTTGCTGATCGTTGACCGAAAGTGCGGTTTGCGCCAGCAGCTGATCCAATTTTGCCCGTAATTCAATCGCCAACGTCATTATTCATCCCCACGTTTGAGCATACCTTGTTTTTTCAAATTCACCAGCAAGATTGAGATCGCCGCCGGGGTCACCCCGGAAATACGCGAAGCTTGTCCGATCGAGATCGGACGGTGCTGGGTCAATTTCAACCGCACTTCGTTGGACAAGCCGTTGACTTTATCGTAATCAAATTCCGGCGGAATCGCAGTGCTTTCATGCCGTTTATGCCGTGCGATCTCTTCGTATTGATGTTCGATATAACCTTGGTATTTAATCGAAATTTCCACCTGCTCCGCCGCTTGCGCATCGGCACACGCCGGGGCGAAGGCTGAAAGTGCGGTCAGGGTTTTATAATCCACTTCCGGACGGCGCAACAGATCTTCACCGCTGGCTTCGCGGGTTAGTGGGCTATTTAAAATCGCATTGACTTCATTCAAATGTTCCGATTGGGGATGAATCCAAATTTGGCGCAAGCGCTGTTGTTCTTGTTCAATATTTTCCAGTTTTTGATTAAAACGCGCCCAACGAGCTTCATCAATCAAGCCCAGTTCACGTCCAATCGGGGTTAAGCGCAGATCAGCATTGTCTTCACGCAGCAACAAACGGTATTCGGCACGCGAAGTGAACACCCGATAAGGTTCTTTGGTGCCCAGCGTACACAGATCATCGACCAGCACGCCTAAATAGGCTTGATCACGGCGCGGATACCAAGCGGCTTTTTGCTGTACAAACAAACCGGCATTGATCCCGGCAAGCAAACCTTGCGCCGCCGCTTCTTCATAACCGGTGGTACCGTTGATCTGCCCGGCAAAAAACAGACCGTTGATCGCTTTGGTTTCCAATGACGGTTTCAGATCGCGCGGATCGAAATAATCATATTCGATCGCATAACCCGGTTTCATGATCCGTGCTTTTTCCAAACCCTTCATCGAATTGACGATCCCCATTTGCACGTCAAACGGCAAACTGGTCGAGATCCCATTCGGGTAGATCTCATTGCTGGTTAAACCTTCCGGTTCTAAGTAGATCTGATGGCTGTTGCGCTCGGCAAAACGCATTACTTTATCTTCGATCGACGGGCAATAACGCGGCCCGATCCCTTCGATCACCCCGGCATACATCGGACTGCGATCCAAATTGGCACGGATCAGATCATGGGCTTTTTCATTGGTATGGGTGATATAACACGGGATCTGACGCGGATGTTGATCGACTGATCCCATAAACGAAAAGACCGGCAGGATCGTATCGCCGTGCTGCTGTTCCAATACCGAAAAATCAATGGTGCGCGCATCTAAGCGCGGCGGGGTGCCTGTTTTCAAACGATCAACGCGTAAATTCAATTCACGCAACCGATCTGCCAACATGATCGACGCCGGATCACCGGCACGACCGCCGACATAATTTTCCATGCCTATATGGATCTTGCCGGCTAAGAACGTCCCGGCAGTCAACACCACCGCTTTGGCACGGAAAGTCAGCCCCATTTTGGTACTAACCCCGCTGATACGATCCTGATCCAATAAAATATCAACCACTTCCTGTTGGAAAATATCGAGATTTTCTTGATTTTCCAAGGCGATCCGCACGGCTTGGCGATATAACACCCGATCCGCCTGCGCACGGGTAGCACGCACCGCCGGACCTTTACTGCTGTTCAAGGTACGGAATTGAATCCCGGCCTGATCCGTAGCCGTTGCCATTAAACCGCCCATGGCATCGATCTCTTTGACCAAATGCCCTTTGCCGATGCCGCCAATCGCCGGATTACAGGACATCTGCCCTAAGGTATCGACATTGTGGGTCAATAATAGGGTTTTCAAGCCCATTCGTGCCGGTGCAAGTGCCGCTTCCGTGCCAGCATGACCGCCACCGACGACGATCACATCATAAGTTTCTGTATAAATCATAAAATGCCTTGTTTGATCCGGATACGATCAATTCGATCTTGCGTTGATCAATGATCGTAAAATTGGGCGCTATTCTACTGAATTTAATCAGAGGGTGAAAGGAAATTTATTAACTTGATCCGTGGTGTCGATCATACGGATCAAATTTTGATCGCCGGCGTATAAAGAAAAGATCTTTTTATATATAAAGATCTTATTATTGTTATTATTAGCCGGTAGTGATCCTGTGAAGAAAGCCGTTTTTTCTTTTAATTATAAGATCTTGATCCATTTTGGATCGTGTGAAAAAGATCGCTTGTCGCTTAATAAATCTTGTGGATAACGTGCGGTTTTATCCACAGCCCGATTTGCTTTAATTGTTATTCAAATAATAAATACAGTTTATCTACACTTATAATCGTCGTTATCCACAAGCGAACTTTTTTCGTTTTGCTGGTTTTTTAAGCGGATTATTTCAGTTGATCGATAAATTGCGGTAACCAGTTATCTGCCGCCTGATCATGATCGAAACAATTAAGCACATCAATTTTTAAACTATCAGCTAGCTTAATAGCTTGTTTCTGATTTAGCACTGCTTCGATTTTATTGACCGAAAAACAGAAGGTATCATAATCGGAATTCCCCAACCCGATCACTGCAAACCGCACTTGGCTTAAATCATCGATTTCCTGCTCGATATGTTCAAATAACGGCGATAAGTTATCCGGCAGATCACCTGCGCCGTGGGTTGAAGTGACAATTAGCCAATATTGAAAATCGTTGATCTGATCCCAATTCGCACCATGCAAAAGTGCGGTTTTGATCCCGTGTTGTTGCAACACATCCTCGCAATGCTCCGCTAAATATTCCGCGCTGCCGAGGGTGCTGCCGCTGATAATACAAACTGTTTGCTGCATCATATTTTTCTCTTTTTTGTTAATTAACGGCTTAAAATCGCAATATATCGCTGTAACTCCGCTATTTCATAACCGGCTATCAATGATAAAAGCGCGTTGGGCTGCTGTTGGTGCTGGTAGTCATCGAAACATTGATAATATTTTGCCCTGTCACTGAATTTAATATCAATCGGCAAATAACCGCACTTCATCAATTCAAAATTCAACAATAACCGCCCTGTGCGTCCGTTACCGTCAATAAACGGGTGAATGCTTTCAAAAGCCAAATGCAGCCACGCTATCGCCTCTATCGGGTGTTGGTGCTGTAATTTATCGGCATAATCAGCAAGTAATGCGTCCATTTGTTCGGCGATTAAGTGCGGTTGCGCCGGTTCATTGTCTGCGCCCATGATTCGCACCGGAACACGCCGATATACGCCTTTATTCTCTGCGTCATTCATCAGCACCAGCGAATGAATTTCTTTAATCGTACGCTCGGTTAATGGCTCACGGTTTGCCACCAGCTCAAACAGATAATTAAAAGCGTCTTTGTAGCCGATAACCTCTAAATGTTCTCTGATAGGTTTTTCAGCAATGGTTATGCCGTCACGCAAAATCAAAGCCGTTTCCCGCAGTGTCAGCGTGTTACCTTCGATAGCGTTAGAATTATAAGAAGATTCGATAATAAACTCTTCTTGCAGCCGTTTTAGCTCTGCCGCACTCAAGGGGCGCAATGCCGACAATTGATTTTTTAACTCGTCAATGTGTTGTATTTGCTCTGTCATTTCATCAGCCCTTAGCTTTGCGAATTGTCAAAATAGAAATTACTTATTATGCGCTATATTTAATCATAACTATGCATACTGTACTAGCATACAGTTAGGTGTTTATTCTGTGACTATTGGGCTTGGTGCCTAGCTTTCTACATAGTCCGCCCAATCCTGTAACATTTGCGTTTATTGTAGCGGTAAGCCGTTACCGTCTGCCAATGAATAGGCGGTTTGCTTCGGTTTTGCGTTCTTAATCTTGCTGTCAGAAAGTGGCTTAACTCGCCTTGCCATGAGTGGAACTCCTGAACTTTATTTGAGGTTTAGTTTTTTAATCGTTCAATTAAAAAAGCGTCCATTGCTGAACGCCTTTAGGGTTGGTGTCAATTGCACGACCGATAAAATCTTGCTTGCATATGGTGCAGATTTAGGCAGACAAGCATTACTGTACCTTGTACTGAGAATTTAATTGGTCAAGTTTACTGCCAATACTTTGCTGCAACTCAACCATTTGTCTTTGAAGTAATTCTATTTCTTCTTTATCTTTATCTGTTTGATTATCTTTCAAATAAAGTTCATAAAGCTTAATTGAAATCATATTCCCCTGATAAATTCCAATACGGATATCCTGAACTTCTTGACTCTTTATCTTTAAACCAAACAAAGAATTATTAGTAGATTCTAACAGCGCTTTTGATCGCCCCATTATAACTTTTATTGCTGAACTATCACTGTTTTTACTTGCAGAAACCAACTCTTGATTAAGTTCCGATGCTTTAGTATTAGAAGTATTAACCACAGAATTAATAGCTAATAAATCCGTACGAATATCAGCGTCATTTTGTGATGACAGGGTTTCTTTTTGTGCTATGAAATTACCTTCACTAGTGGTGATAGCGGTGTCGTTTTTTTCATTGTCACAGCCAGTTAATAGCGATAATGCTGCTAAAGCCAAGATAACTATTTTTTTCATAACATATCCTTTTTAACAGTAATTATTTCTGTAAATTCGGTTTGATTGCACCGTTCCTCCACAGGCAAGCACGGCATGTCCTGCGGTGCCTAATTGCTGTTATTATGTCGCCGAAGCAAAACACTAGCAGCAATCTAAATGCTAACACAACTTAGTGAGTTCTTTATTTTGTTTTTGTTCTCTATATAAAAATTTATAGTTCCCTGTTTTTGAAGATTTATCCTTTTTTATCCCTGTGGTGATCTTGTTTTTCATTTTTATATTCAGTGAGTTATGGATTTATTGTTCCCTATTTATTTTTCAAAAATGGCATTTTTAGGGAGTAAATTTAGGGAGTTAAGGTGATAGTATAAAACAGGGAACAAAAAAAGTGATATAGAGTGATAAAATATGATTAACAGTGATGAATAGATTTTAGCTAAATGATTGATGTTATTGGGTTTTATTGGGCGATATACGGAAGTATGAAACAGTATGATTAGTGAAGTGGCGGAAGAGAATGGGAGTTGAACCCACCCGAGACTGCTGGCAGCCTCAACAGGATTTGAAGTCCTGCCGCTTCACCGGAAACGACGCTCTTCCATTGATAATCACAATATTGTACTGAATTTTAATTCAAATAGCATTAAAATCAATATATCTCTTGTTATTATTTGAATTCGGGGCGGTTATGAACCAACTTTATCGCGCATTACCTTCAATCGACAAAATTTTGAATACCCCGCAGGGGCAATTGCTGAGCGAGCGGTTCGGGCATTCGGCGGTGGTGGCGCAGTTGCGTAGTTTGTTGCAGCAGGCGCGGGTGCAGATTCGGCAACAACAGCAGCTGCCGCGCTATTTCAGTGATTTTAGCGCGTTGTATAAAAAAGTGGCGCATGAACTGCAACAGCAACAGCAGGTGGCGATCAAGAAAGTGCATAACCTGACCGGGACGGTGTTGCACACCAACTTAGGACGTGCGTTGTGGGGGCGGTCGGCGCAACAGGCGGCGTTAGGCGCAATGCAAGAAAACGTGGCGTTGGAATTTGATTTGGCGCAGGGCAAACGCAGCCATCGCGATCAATATTGCAGCGACTTGTTGGCGCAGTTGTGCGGGGCGGAAGCGGCGTGTATCGTGAATAACAATGCGGCGGCGGTGTTGTTGCTGCTGGCGACCTTTGCCAGCGGTAAAGAGGTGATTATTTCACGCGGCGAGCTGATTGAAATCGGCGGTGCGTTTCGCATTCCGGACATTATGCAGCAAGCCGGTTGTAAACTGGTGGAAGTCGGCACGACGAACCGCACCCGTTTAACCGATTAT
This sequence comes from Testudinibacter sp. P17/SS/0325, assembly GCF_053570765.1. Next base: position 719,111 of record NZ_CM131635.1, read on the forward strand.
CAGCAACAAATCAACGAAAATACCGCACTTTTGCTGAAAGTTCACAGCAGCAACTACCAAATTTGCGGTTTTACCGAAAGTGTCGGCGAAGCGGAATTGGCGCAGTTGGCGCAACAACAGCAACTGCCGTTAATCAGCGATTTGGGCAGTGGCGCATTAGTCGATCTCGGTCGATACGGTTTGCCGACCGAACCGACCCCGCAAAAAATGTTGGCAGACGGCGTGGATTTGGTCTGTTTTTCCGGTGATAAACTACTTGGCGGACCGCAAGCGGGCATTATCGTCGGCAAAAAAGCCTATATCGAGCAGTTGCAACAGCACCCGCTCAAACGGGTGTTGCGTTGCGACAAGGTGATTTTAGCCGGTTTGGAAGCCACTTTGCGTGATTATCTATTCCCGGAAAAATTAGCGCACAGCAACCCGACTTTGCAGTTATTAACCCAAGATGTGGGCCAATTACAAGCGATTGCCGAGCCGCTATTGGCCAAGTTGCAAGAAAAACTGGGCGCGGATTATGGCTTGCAGATCGAAGCCAGTTCGGCACAGATCGGTAGCGGATCGCAACCGATGTCCCGCATTCCGTCATTAGCGATCACCTTGCGACCGCACTCGGGCAAAAATGAGGAGTTAATGCAGTTGATCCGTTCGTTGAAACAGCTGAGCCAGCCGATTATCGGGCGGATTGAACAGCAAAAACTGTGGTTGGATTTGCGCAGTCTTGCCAATCCGCAACAACTTTTTATCACCTTGGACGAATTATGATTATAGTCAGCGCAGGACACGTCGATCACGGCAAAACCGCCTTGATTCGCGCCCTCACCGGCACCGACACCACCCATTTGCCGGAAGAAAAAAAACGCGGCATGACCATTGATTTGGGCTATGCCTATTTGCCGTACGGCGATCAGATTTTGGGTTTTATTGATGTGCCGGGGCACGAACGCTTTTTATCCAATATGCTTGCCGGTGTCGGCGGCGTGCAGTATGCGCTGTTGCTGGTGGCAGCCGACGAGGGGATTAAGCCGCAAACCGAAGAACATCTTGCCATTCTTAACTTATTGGATTTTAAAGAAATTATTGTAGTAATCAGCAAGGCGGATAAAGCCTCGGCGGAACAAATTAACCAGTTGCAACAACAGTTAAAACAACGTTATCCGTTTTTGACGCAAAGTGCGGTTTTTGCCACGTCAACGGTAAACGGGCAAGGAATTGGCGAGCTAAAACGGTATTTATTCGGATTAAGCCAAAAAAATCAGGCTAGCGAAAAACCGTTCCGTTATGCGATTGACCGCACTTTTCATATCAAAGGCGCGGGCAAAGTGGTGACCGGCACGGCATTTGCCGGACAAGTGGCGATTGATGACACGCTATTTTTATCCAGCCAGCTGAAACAAACGATTCGGGTGAAGAATATCCATGCGCAAAATCAGCAAAATACCCACGGCGTGGCTGGGCAACGCTTGGCGTTAAATTTAGCCGCCGATCAACTGGCAATCACACGCGGCGACTGGCTGTTTTCCCATGCGCAAGCACAAGCCAACGATCGGATTACGCTGTTGTTAAATCCGATTCAGGCGTTAAAAGCCAGCCAAGCCGTGCATATTTATCACGCCGCCAGCCACACTGTCGGCAAATTGACGTTGTTGGAGCAAAGTGCGGTTGAAACGGCTTCAATGCAACAGAATGAAAAAGTACTTGCCGAACTGATATTACAACAGCCACTGTTTTTGGCGTTTGGCGATAAAGTGATTGTGCGCAGCGGCGATAATCAACACACCCTTGCCGGCGCGAGTGTGTTGGAAATCGCCTCGCCGCAACGGTATAAACGCCAACCGGCGCGTTTGGCATATTTGTGGCAATTGGCGCAAGCGGAAACCCAGGCACAGCGGATTAGCCGCTATTTACAACGGGGTTGTGTTGAACAAACCGCACTTTGCTGGGCGGAACAGTTAACTGAAACGCAGTTTGCCGAGTTGCAGACGACGTTAGCATTTACTGCGTTGCAAGGCTATGTGTTTAATCAGGATTATCGGCAACAACAGCAGCAAAAATTAGTGCAAGCGTTGCATTTGTATCATCAGCAACATCCTGATCAATTAGGTATTTCCAAAGCGCGTTTGCAACGCATGGCGGCACTGAAACAACCGCAAAGCGTGATTTATCACTTTATCCAGACGTTGCTGCAACAAGGGGATTTGGCACAAACCCGCGGTTGGATTCATTTGCCCGATCATAAAATTGCCTTCACCGAGGAGGAACAACAGTTGTGGCAACGCACCGAAGCGGCATTTTTAGCGGCGCAGGGGCAAGCGGTTTGGGTGCGCGATCTTGCCAAACTATTGGCAATCGATGAAAGTGTGATGCGTAATTTTCTGTATAAAGCCGGTAAACTGGGCTATCTGACCGCGATTATCAAAGACCGCTTTTTCTTAACTGAAACTCTGTATGCTTATGCCGAACGGATTAAAGTGCATATTGAACAACACGGGGCGATTTCGGTGAATGAGCTGCGCGATCAGTTGCAATTCGGGCGGAAAATGACGGTGCAGTTAATCGAATATTTCGACAAGTGCGGTTTTTTGCGGCGCAAAGGCGATCAGCATTTACTACGCGATGCGGATATTTTCGAACAAATTTAGCGGATAAAAAACGCCTTAATGTTGATCTGCCCCCCAAAAGTTGGACTGCAAAACCAACTGACTAAGGTGCAGATTTTTATGACTAAATATACCCAAGTATTGAAACAACAAATCGTTGAATATTATTTTCAACATCATCAATCTATCAGCAAAACCGCAACACATTTTCAGGTTGCCCAACGCAGTATTCGCCAATGGATTGCACAATATCAATATTCCGGTCTTGATGGGCTAGCCGTCCTAGATATACAACGAAAATATAGGCTTGAAGATAAACTGAAAGCCATTGAATATATACAACACACCGAACTGACCTGGGCGTATCAAACGGCAGTGTTGTTTATCAATGGTTGCAACGTTTCAAACAATTTGGCATAAATGGACTGATTGATAAGCCCAAAGGACGACCAGCCGTGAATAAACCGAATAAATCGAAAAAACACGTTAAGCCATTAACGCCGTTAAAACAATTAGAACAAGAGAATTTACGTTTGCGTGCGGAGAATGCCATCTTAAAAAAGTCGATGGAATTATCCCTGAAAGACGAAGCCGAAAGGCAGAAAACGCCTACGAGAAGTTAGTGACAGATATCACTGAATTTAAAGCGAAAGACGGTAATAAGGTTTATTTATCGCCAATGGTAGATTTATTTAACAATGAGGTGATTGCCTATCAACTTGGTCGTCGTCCAAACCGGGCACTGGTTGAGCAGATGTTGCGACAAGCCGTGAATAAGCTCCCGAAGGAGGCAACGCCGATATTACATTCAGACCAAGGCCGGCAGTATCAAATGCCGTCTTATCGCAAGATATTGGCAGATAATCAGATTCAAATCAGTATGTCGAGAAAGGGAAATTGTTTGGATAATGGCGCAATGGAAAGTTTTTTCGGCAGGCTGAAGACAGAATGTTTTTATGTTCGGCAATTTGATACGGCAGATGACATTGAGCAGGCGGTTCATCAATATATTGAGTATTACAATACTGAACGAATTCAAGTAAGATTAAAAGGATTAAACCCGATACAATATCGAACTCAATCCGTTCATTAAGCAGTCCAACTTTTTGGGGTCAGATCATGCCACACACGGGGTTTATTTTTAGCCAACTGCGCTATTGTGAACGTTTATACACCACTCCTAACGTTTTCGGTTGGGAACCGAACAGACGAATCAGCTGTGCCAAAAACAACTCGCCGGCGGCAATTGCGTCGCTTAAGGCGTTATGCGCTACATATTCCGGCAAGTGGTAATGCCGGCGCACCGTCGTCAATTGATAATGAGGGTTAATCGCCTGGGCTTGCGTACTAACAAACGAGCGCTCGATTTTCAAGGTATCCAACCAAAGTAGCGGGAAAAACGGCATTTTGTAATGCATTGCCAGATAGTGATTGATAAAACGCCGTTCAATGCTCGAACCGTGAGCAATCACGATTCTGCCGCGCATTAAAGTGAACAGGGTGGACATCACTTGCTCCAAGGCGACCGCGCTTTGTAACATTTGCGGCACAATGTGGTTAATCACCGCGGTATCCTGTTTAACGATCTGATCGGCAACAAACTGGTGCCATGAGCCTGACAGCTTCAAGGTTAAACAATCAATCGGCACCGCCGCCGCACTCAAAATATGATCGATCATCGGGTTCAAACCGCTGGTTTCAAAATCAATCGCCAGATAATTCAGCCGGGTCAGATCCGCCGCCAATTCCGGGTAAGGCATATCAAACAGCGGTAATAACTCCGCCGGGCAACGCTTTGACTGCACTAATTTCCGCCGTTGTTTTTCCAGCTTCGACAATGGATCAAACCGTTGCAACCAACGCGACAATACACTGCTCATCGGATTAACCCTTTCTGTGAAAAGCGCAATTCTGCCGCTTCCTGCAATTTGGCAATTAAACGGAAAGCATCTTTTAAATTATTCCGTTCGAACGAAGTCAGCTCATCCGGGGCAATATGGTTGGTCAGCAGCTGCTGTCGGCGCAGCGCTTGCAATTGATATTTAAACCGCACTTCGCATACGAAACGGTAGGCGCCTAAAATATCATCCAAGGTTTCTTTGTTGATCACCTTGTTCTCATAACAGGCGATAAACCGCGCCTCGGTGGATTTCGTCTGCCCGATACCGGCGGACAATGCATAAATCCGTCCCAAATCGACCAATAAGCTGATCGCCCGTTTTTTCAGATTCAGTTTGTTTTTATGCTCGCCGTCTTTGATCAACACAAAGTTTCTGAAGATACTCAACGGCGGTTTGACCCGAATTGTATTTGCCACCATAAACGCCAAAAAACGGCGGTTATGCTGCACTAACTTGGCAAAAAAACCGGTAAGCCGCTCTGCCAAATCAGTTGAACCATGGATGGCTCGCAGATCCATAAATACCGACGCATTTAGTAATCCTTCCAACTCCGGATTCACAATCCAATGTTTGAAATCCGCTTGCCAACGGGTGAGGGATTGGCACCATTTCGGATTAGACGCCATATATCCGCCGGAGCAATGCGCATAACCGCACTTGTCCAAACCGTCGTTGACAAAGGTCGCCAGCTGCGAAAAATAGGCTTGCTCGGATGGCTCTAATTCCCGCTCGGTGATAATCGCATTATCTTGATCGGAGAGCGGATGGATTTCATAACGCGCCTGTGAACCGGCAACGAACCAACTATAGGCACAAGGCGGGGCGCCAAACCGGTGCTCCGCCATCATCAACAGTTTTTGGTGAAATGCATCGGCAATCAGGGTCATCACCTGCATAATATTGCGATAATCCACGCCGCTTTCGATTAAGCCTTCGAAAATCGCTTGCCGTTTTGCCGACAAATCCACCAACAAGGCTAAACTATCGGCTTGGAAAATATGATTAATCATAAAAATAGACTGGGTGCTGTTTTTCTGCACCAAATCCGTCGCAGTAAGAATGCCGATCACTTTTTCATTTTCGATCACCGGTAAATTACGAAGATTATGTTGCATCATCAAAGAAATGGCGTTCAGCACCAATTCGCTGGCGGCAACCGTCGGTGGGTCGGCGGTCATAATATGGCTGATCGGCAAATTGACATCCAATGCCTGCGCCACCACTTTTTTGGTCATATCGCGATCATTGACGATCCCGACCAATTTGCCATGCCGCATAACCAACGCTGACGAGCGCCGTTGACGGCACATACTTGCCGCCGTTTCCTTGATGGTAGCCGACGCTTCGACCGTTGCAATTTTACGGTTCGCCACCTCGACCACGCTTTTCATAAAAATCCCGTCCTGGTTTTGCAACCAAGTGCTTTTTGACGCCTCATGCAGGCGCACACCGGCTTCGCTGGCAAAATAAGCGGCATATTGCGGGTGTTGCTGCACGATACCGCTCAACAGCGCATAGGGAATCTGATAAATCAGGCTGTTTTCAATCGCACAGGCGGTATATTGCTCGTCTTCTTTCGGGTTAAAAATACTGAATCCGAAAATACTGCCGCTTTCCAAGCGGGCACGTAGCTCGCCATTCGGTTTTTTCTGTTCGACCGCCCCGATCCGAATCAAATATAAACAACGTTTATCCGCCTGTTCCTCAAATGCAATCACTTCACCTTGCGGAATATAGCGGATTTCAATATTGGCTGCAATTTGGCTAATCAACGTTTTCGGCAGGTGATGAAACGGATCAACCTGTGCAATAAACCATTCAATATTCGGAATTAAAGAAGAATCCACGGCATTTCCTTATCTGGAGAAATAACAAATAAATTTATTTTAACCAGTGTAAAAAGCAAAGGCACCTTAAATTCAATATTCAAGGTGCCTTTTTCTATTTCACGTCACGGTCCAAACCATCAAGTGCGGTATTTTTTCCACAAGCGGATTAAGCGTTGATAGCGGGCGGAGACTTCATCAATCAGTTGTTGATCGCTGAGTTTACCTGCCAACCACTCGGCGGACGGTTCGCCGAAAATGGTTCTGCCGACGGCGAAGCCTTTCACCAGCGGCGCATTGGCGGCGGCTTTGAAGGTGTCGTCAAACACCGCTTCCGGGGCGTCCAAACCGAGAATCAAAATGCCGCGGCAATAGTGGTCGTTTTGCTCGATGACGCGGCTTAATGCCGCCCAACCGTCGGCACTCATGCCCGGCAATTTCCACCAATCCGGTTTGATCCCCAATCCATACAGGTGAGCGATAATCTGCTGGTAATACGCCTCTTGTTGCGGCATATCCAACGGCAGGATAATTTCCAGCAGCAGTTCGTGTCCGGTGCGGCAACAGGCTTGGTATACCTCTGACAGTTTTTGATCCTGCTGCGCTTTCAGTTCCGCGCTGTCATGCGGGTGGTAGAATACCAAACATTTGACAACGTGTTCTTTCGGCCACGAAATCAACTGGCTGCCTAAATCACCGTGTTCCAATGCCAATGGACGGGACGACGGTTTTTCAATCGGGCGGCCAATCCACCAGTGTTTACCGGTAATGGCATTCAGTGCGTCTTGTCCGTAAGTGGTGTCGGCTAAAATGCCCGATTGCCCGTTGTCCACGCCTTCCGCCTTGGCGGTTTGTTCCGCGGCTTGCAGCAATAAGGTTTTCAAGTGCGGTATCCGTTTCGGATCGGCACCGCACTTTTGTGCCATATCATCCAGTTGTTTACGGTGATCAAAGGCAAAAATACAGAGGTTATTCCATTCGGTTTTGCGCGTAGTCACACGGTGCAAATGATTTAAACCCTCATCGAGATCAGGGCGCGGCACGGATTCGGCTCGCGATAAATAGTCGTCCAGCTCTTTTTTGGTCGGCATTGCCGGCGCGCAGCCATGACGGGAAACCACCAGTGCGCCACAAGCATTGGCATAACGGCACGCCTGCTCCCAGCCTTCGCCGTTGATATAGCCGCGCAATAACCCCGACATAAAGGCGTCGCCTGCGCCCAGCACGTTCAACACCGCCACGCGCACACCGTACACATTTAAGCCGCCGTCCAAATCATCGGGAATGTCGCCTTCAAACACCGAGCAACCTAATGCGCCGCGCTTGCACACCAAAGTTGCTTGGCTGCATTTGCGCACGTTCTTAAGTGCGGTCAACGTATCGGTCGAACCGCCGGCGATATGAAATTCCTCTTCCGTGCCGACCAGCACATCGAAATTGTGCAACACTTCTTGCAACGATTCAGTCACCGCTTTGGAATCAATGAAACGGGTTTCGCCGTCGCCGAGCGAGGTCAAGCCCCATAACACCGGACGGTAATCAATATCCAACAAGCGCTTCACGCCGTTGCGTCCGGCATACTCAAGTGCGGTCAGCACCGCATGGCGGGTTTTCGGGTGCGAGAGGTGCGTGCCGGTGATCGCCAAGGCTTTCGCCGAGGCAATGTAGTCTTCGCTGAAATCGTCGGCGCTAATCGCCATATCGGCACAATTATCACGGTAGAAAATCAGCGGAAAGGTTTCGTTATCTTTAATCCCGAGAATCACAAGTGCGGTCAGCCGTTCTTTATCGGTGATTAAATGGCTGGTATCGGCACCGACGCTTTCCAGCTCTTGGCGTAAAAAACGCCCCATATGTTCATCGCCGACCCGCGCCAACATCGACGATTTCAGCCCTTGAATTGCCGTGCCGTACGCCACATTGCCCGATGAGCCGCCGAGGTATTTGGCAAAGGTGGTTTCATCTTCCAAGCGTGCGCCGATTTGCTGTCCGTACAGATCCACCGCAATCCGTCCTAAGCAAATTAAATCGAGGGGTTTGTCTGCTACTGTTTTCAACACTGTTTCTTTCGACATAAGGGGGCTCTCCTATTGGCATTGATTCTGTTCCCGATTTCGGATCGGGCAATCAAAATAAAACATTTAACACTATTCATTTTAGAATAAATATTTCATTTTGCTATTGCTATTACTCTTTTTTGAGATCGAGATCCCAAAAAAAGTTTTTCCGCTTGCTCGGTTGAGGTATAAAAAATCATTTTTTTCTGCTTTTTTATCACAGAAATTGATCCAGCTCGCAAAAATGAAATTTACATTTCATTTTATGTTTAACTGAAATTTATTTTAAGTAGAATAGCGATAGTTAATGATGAAAACCGCAGTTGAAGTATTCACATAGTCGGAATGGATCACGCAGGAGAAACTATGAAAACACAAAAATTAACCGTCGCACAAGCCCTGGTAAAATTCTTGGATAATCAATATGTTGAAGTGGACGGAAAAGTAACGAAATTTGTGAAAGGCATTTTCGGTATTTTCGGACACGGTAATGTACTCGGTTTGGGGCAAGCATTGGAACAAGACAGCGGACAGCTGATTGTGCACCAAGGACGCAACGAACAAGGCATGGCGCACGCAGCAATGGGCTTTGCCAAACAAAAGGCGCGCAAACAGATTTACGCCTGCACCTCCTCTGTCGGGCCGGGCGCGGCCAATATGATCACCGCCGCCGCAACGGCGACCGCTAACCGCATTCCGTTATTGCTATTACCGGGCGATGTATTCGCCACGCGCCAGCCTGATCCGGTGCTGCAACAAATCGAACAAAGCTACAATTTAAGTATCAGCACCAACGACGCCTTTAAAGCGGTCAGTAAATATTGGGATCGGGTCAGCCGCCCTGAGCAGTTGATGACGGCGTGTATTAATGCAATGCGGGTGCTGACCGATCCGGCGGAAACCGGTGCGGTGACGATTGCGCTGCCGCAAGATGTGCAAAGCGAAGCCTACGACTTCCCTGATTATTTCCTACAAAAACGAATCCACCGCATTGAACGCACCTTACCGACCGAACCGATGTTGCGGCAAGCGGTGGAATTGATTAAACGCAAGCAAAAACCCTTGATTATCTGTGGCGGCGGCGTGCGTTACTCAGAAGCGGCAGCCGAGTTAAAAGCCTTTGCCGAAGCCTATCAAATTCCGTTTGCCGAAACCCAAGCCGGTAAAAGTGCGGTGGTATCCAGCCATCCTTTAAATGTCGGCGGCGTAGGCGAAACCGGTTGTCTCGCGGCGAATCTATTGGCGAAAGAAGCCGATCTGATTATCGGTGTCGGCACACGTTATACCGATTTCACCACCTCGTCCAAATGGATTTTCCAACATCCGGAAGTAGAGTTTTTAAATATCAATATCGCCCGTTTTGATGCGTATAAACTGGACGGGGTGCAAGTGACCGCCGATGCCAAAGCGACATTGTCGCAACTGCAACACAAGCTGGCAGCCGAACAATATCAAACCCAATGGCAAGATCAAATCGCGCAAGCCAAACAACAATTTGCACAAGAATTAAATCGGGTTTACCACGTGACCTACAGCGGAAAAGATTTTGTGCCGGAAGTGAATGACCGCTTGGATACCGACAGCGTTTATCAAGAATTCCAGCGCCTCACCGGTTCGGTGCTGACCCAAAGCCGTGTGTTGGGCATTTTAAACCACAGCTTGGGTGAAAACGATATTATCGTTGCCGCCGCCGGCAGCTTACCGGGCGATTTACAGCGCACTTGGCAAAGCAAAGGCGAAAATACCTACCATCTGGAATACGGCTATTCCTGCATGGGCTATGAAGTCAATGCCGCCTTGGGGGTGAAAATCGCCGAGCCGGAAAAAGAGGTGTACGCTTTCCTAGGCGACGGTTCATACCTAATGCTCCATTCCGAATTGATCACCTCGATTCAGGAACACAAAAAAATCAATATTATTCTGTTAGACAACATGACCAACGGCTGTATCAACAACCTGCAAATCGGACACGGCATGGACAGTTTCTGCACCGAGTTCCGCTTCCGCAATCCGCACAGCAACAAACTCGACGCCGGGTTTATTCCGGTCGATTTTGCGATGAATGCCGCCTCTTACGGCTGTAAAACTTATAAAGTCAGAACGGAAGAAGAGTTACAAACCGCACTTGCCGATGCCAAACTGCAAAAAGTATCGACCCTGATCGATATTAAAGTGCTGCCGAAAACCATGGTGCACGGTTACGGCAGTTGGTGGCACGTCGGCGTGGCGGAAGTCTCGGAAAAAGAGCGGGTGCGCGAAGCCTTTAAAAATGCGGAGATTCAAATTCAGCGTGCGCGCCGTTATTAATCGGAACGAATCAAATTGAAATTTAAAATCAACCTTCTCAAGGAGAAAAAGATGAAAGCAGAAAATGTCAAATTAGGTATCGCCCCAATCGGCTGGACCAACGATGATTTGCCTGAACTGGGGGCGGAGAATACGTTCGAGCAGTGTGTCAGCGAAATGGCGTTGGCAGGATACGAAGGCTGCGAAGTCGGCAATAAATATCCGCGCGATATCAAAGTGTTAAAACACAAACTGGACGTGCGCGGCATTCAAATTTGTAACGCCTGGTTCAGCACCTTTTTTGTGGACGGTAAAAAAGAGCAAACGATTAAGGATTTTATCCAACACCGCGATTTTCTACACGCCATGGGCGCCAAAGTGATCGGTTGTTCCGAGCAAAGCCGCAGTATTCAAGGGCAGAAAAAAGCGATTTTCAAAGAAAAAACCGTGTTCAGCGATACCGAATGGCAGTTGTTGGCGGAAGGCTATAACGAACTGGCAAAATTAGCCGCCGAAAAAGACATGAAAGTCTGTCTGCACCACCATATGGGCACCGGTATCCAAACGCCTGCCGAGGTGGATCGCTATATGGAAGTGACCAATGATGATGTCTATCTGTTGTTCGATTCCGGACATCTGTATTATTCCGAAGGCTCGCAACAAGCGATGTTGGACGTGTTGGAAAAATATATCGACCGCATTGTCCACGTTCACCTGAAAGACGTGCGTGATGAAGTGGTTGCCGAAGTCAAAGCCAACGATTTAAGTTTCCTCGAAGGGGTGAAAAAAGGGACGTTTACCGTACCGGGCGACGGCGTGATTGACTTCAAACCGATTTTTGAAATTTTAGAAAAACACGGTTACCAAGGTTGGATGGTGGTGGAAGCCGAACAAGATCCGGCATTGGCAAACCCATTTGAATACGCCTTAAAAGGCCGTAAATACATTAAAGACGTAGCAGGAGTTTGATTATGATTAAAGTAGGTATTATCGGCGCAGGCCGTATCGGGCGCGTGCATTCGGAAAGTATCAGCAAATACGTCAAAGGCGCGGAAATCAAAGCGATTTCCGATATTAAAGTGACTGATGAGCTGCAAAGCTGGGCGCAATCGATGGGCATTGCGCATGTCTATGACGACTACAAACAAATCTTGCAAGATCCGGAAATTGATGCGGTGTTGGTCTGCTCCTCCACCAACACCCACGCTCCGATTTCAATCGAAGCGGCACAAGCGGGCAAACACATTTTCTGTGAAAAACCGATTGACGCCGATGTCGGCAGAATCAAGCAAGTGCTGGCGGAAGTGGAAAAAGCCGGCGTGAAATTCCAAGTCGGCTTCAACCGCCGTTTTGATCACAACTTTAAAGCGATTAAAGATCGCGTGGTTGCCGGTGACATCGGCGAACCGCACATCATCAAGGTGACCTCGCGCGACCCTGACGCACCGCCAATCGAATACGTTAAAGTCTCCGGCGGGATGTTCTTTGATATGACGATTCACGATTTCGACATGATCCGCTATCTGTCGGGCAGCAATGTCACCGAAGTGTTCGCGGTCGGCAGCGTGTTGGTCAACCCGGAAATCGGCAAAGCGGGCGATATCGATACCGCCGTCATCACCTTGAAACTGGCAAACGGCGCCATCGGCGTGATCGACAACAGCCGCAAAGCGGTTTACGGCTACGATCAACGTGCCGAAGTGTTCGGCTCGAAAGGCGCAATCCAAATCAGCAACGACACCGGCTCAAGTGCGGTTTTCTCCGGTGAAAACGGCGTGGTAGCGGAAAAACCGAAATATTTCTTCCTCGAACGCTATATGCAATCCTTCGCCGATGAAATCTCCTGCTTCGTCGATTCGGTGGTGAATGACAAACCGACCGTTGTCAATGGCGACGACGGATTGCAACCGGTACTTATCGCCTTAGCCGCGAAAAAATCCATGGAAGAAGGCAGACCGGTTAAGATTAGTGAGATTAGCTAAACAATAAAATGAATGTTATCTGATCGTTAAAAGGCACTTTTGTGCCTTTTTTGTTTAAGGTCAATCGAATCTGGAGCGTGAGGAGGAGGCAATGTTGCAATATTTTGTTAAAGAAAACAAGCACTCTATTTTTGAAAATAATTGTTTACCGCAACTGCTTTATTTATGTAATACCGAAACGATGAAAGACTATTTTCCCCGGCTATTACACAAACATAATGATCGTTTAGAAATAGTGTTTATTGTGAAAGGCAAAGGGAATCATTTAATCGGCAATGAAAAATATCAAACCCAAGCCGGCGATATCTTAATTTTTAACCAAGATGTGTTGCATGACGAAGTGGCGGAAATCGGTAGCGATATGACCGTATATTGTTGCGGAATTAATAATTTAAAAATAAAAGGCAAAAAAATAAACCATTTGCTTGAGCTGGATTATCCGGCAGTGCTGCCTGCGGGCGATTATGCAGAGGATATCAATGCGATTTTAGGTATTATGGACTCACAAATCAGACAAAATCCCAATACGGCCACTGAAACTTGCCGTTATTTACTGGCGTCACTGATCACCATCATTTCAAACATTCCCCGTCGCAATATACAAGCCAATAAAAATAATGAATTGATGTTGATTCATCAGGTTAAACGCTATATTGACAGCCATTATTGGGAGAATATTTCATTATCTTCGATTGCCCGACAATTTAATGTCAGCCCTTATTATCTTTCCCATTTATTTAAACAGGGCAGCGGTTTCTCACTGATCCAATATATGCTGCGGCGTAGAATAGGTGAGGCGCAATCGTTATTGATCAATACCGGTTATAGCATAACCCAAATTTCCACGTTGGTCGGCTATGACAATATCAACTATTTCAGTACCATTTTTACCAAAATGACGGGAATTTCACCTACCGCCTACCGCACTTACTGGATTGGACGGAAAAAATAGTCTTATTTCGACGGGCAGCGCAAGATAATGAAGATGACATAACTAAAACGTGACATTCTTAACATAATATTAACGTTTTGCGGTGATGAAAAAGCAAGATGTTAAACTTTTCCGACCAAAATAATTTATATACTTCACTCACAACTTAACCAAAAGGAGTGAAGTATGAGTATAAAAATTTGCACCGCCCCTTGTTGTTGGGGGGTGGATGATCCCAAAAATCCTTATTTACCGCACTGGACTCAAGTATTACACGAAGCCTCCCAAGCCGGTTACAAAGGCATTGAGCTAGGGCCTTACGGCTATTTACCGATTGATGTTCAACAAGTATCCGATGAACTCGCCAAAAACGATCTGTTTATTGTTGCCGGCACTATTTTCGATGATCTGGTTTCAATTGAAAATCAAGCCGCTTTGGAGCGGCAAGCGCATAACATTTGCCAATTAATAACAAAACTGCCGCAAGTAGCGCCTGAGCCGGATCAAAAATTTGCTACGCCCTATTTAGTGCTTATCGACTGGGGACACGATGAACGCGATTATGCCGCCGGTCATCCCGATACCGCCCCGCGCTTATCGCCGATACAGTGGCAGCAGATGATGTCCCATATCAAAAAACTGGCTGCTATTGCGCAAAGCTACGGCATAAGGGCGGTTATCCACCCGCATGCCGGCGGATATATTGAGTTTGCAGATGAAATTGACAATGTGGTGCGCGATATTCCTTATGATTTAGCCGGATTATGTTTAGACACCGGCCATCTTTACTATTCGAAAATAGAGCCGCCGGCGGCATTAAAAAAATATTGGCCGTTTGTTGATTACCTACACTTCAAAGATATTGATTTGTCCGTCTATCAAAAGGTGATGAACGAAAAAATCCGTTTCTTTGAAGCCTGTGCAAAAGGCGTAATGTGCCGAATCGGGGAAGGCACGCTTGCTTATCCGGAGATCTATCATCTTTTAAAAACGCTGAATTATCAAGGTTATATCACGGTAGAACAAGAGCGGGATCCGCGAAATTCAGGTTCGAGTTTAAACGATGTCAAAATCAGTCGCGATTATTTGAAACACATTGGATTTTAAAGGAGCAAAAGATGATTTACGGAGAAAAACGTGTGGCAAGACCTATCCGCTGGGCAATGGTCGGCGGCGGTCACGGCAGTCAAATCGGCTATATACACCGTTCGGCAGCGTTACGGGATTTTTGCTTTGAATTGGTTGCCGGCGCTTTCGATCTGGATTTTGCAAGAGGAAAAGCATTCGGACAGCAACTGCACGTTACCGCCGAACGCTGCTATCCGGATTACCAAACGATGTTTAACCAAGAAGCGCAACGGGCGGACGGTATAGAAGCCGTCTCAATCGCCACCCCCAACGGCACGCATTATGACATTTGCAAAGCCGCATTATTAGCCAACTTGCACGTTATTTGCGAAAAACCGCTGTGCTTCACGGTTAAACAAGCGGAAGAGCTGGCGGCGCTTGCCGCAAAGCAGCAAAAAATAGTCGCTATCACTTACGGTTATGCCGGTCATCAAGTGATTGAGGAGGGGCGCCGTCTTATCGCTGAGGGTGTTTTGGGCGAGATTCGGATTGTAAAAATGGAATTCGCGCACGGATTTCATAATGTTGCCGTTGAAAAAGAGGCTGAAAGCACAAAATGGCGGGTTGATCCGAAAATGGCAGGCCCGAGTTATGTGCTGGGCGATTTGGGCACGCACCCGTTGTTTATTGCCGAAGTGTTGCTACCGCACTTACGCATTAAACGCTTGCTGTGTTCACGGCAAAGTTTTGTGCAAAGCCGCGCCCCATTGGAAGACAATGCGTTGACCTTAATGGAGTATGACACGGGAGCCGTCGGCAGCGTTTGGTCGAGCTGTGTCAACGCCGGTTCAATGCACGGGCAACGGATCCGGGTTATCGGCGAAAAAGCCAGTCTCGAATGGTGGGACGAGCAGCCTAATCAGCTACGTTTAGAAATTCAAGGCGAACCGGTCAGAATTTTGGAAAGAGGCATGGGCTATCTGCATGACAGTGCCTTGAAAGAAGATCGGATTGGCGGCGGACACCCTGAAGGGCTGTTCGAAGCCTGGTCAAATCTCTATGCCCGCTTTGCCGAAGCGATTATATGTAAAAACGAAGGGCGGCGGTTCGACTTTTGGTATCCGGACATCTCTGCCGGTGTCGAAGGCGTGCGCTGGGTGGAAAATTGTGTGAAATCCGCAGACCTGGGCGCGGTTTGGGTCGATTATCAATAAATTACAACAAAGAGAGGCTATCTTATGAAAATTGCATTTGATGTTGATGTGTTGGCGAAACAAATGGGAATCAGTGATATGGTTCACCAAGTTGCGGATTGGGGCTATAAATATATTGAGCAATCGCCACACCCGAGAATCAATCCGTTTTATAAACATCCGTTGTTTTCCAAAGAATGCGAACAAGAATACCGCACCGCACTTCAGCGGACCGGTGTGGAAATCTCGTCATTTATCGTGGTTTACCGCTGGTCGGGCCCGACGGAAGAGCAGCGCCGGCATGCCGTTGCAAATTGGAAACGTATGATCGAAATTGCCGACAGTATGAATGTGAGGGTGATCAACACCGAATTATCCGGCGATCCGCACCAGCCTGAAATCTGTAACGGTATGTTATTCCGCTCATTGGATGAATTAATGCCGCTGTTTGAAAAATATGGTATCCGTTGCGAGATTCAGTCGCACCCTTATGACTTTTGCGAATTCAATAATGAAACGGTTGATATGGTGAAATCCTACCGTTCCGAGCACCTTAAATATGTTTATTCCGCACCGCACGGCTTCTTTTATGACAAAGGAAAAGGCGATGTGCGTGCCATGTTGGAATATGCCGGTACGGATTTATCACATATTTTATTCGCCGATACGCATAACCATACCATTGATTGCCGTTACATCATGAATCCGCCGGGTTGTTGTTCCACCATTCACCAGCACTTACCGCTTGGAGAGGGGGAAGTTGATTTCGACGGTATTTTTGAAAGCCTGAGAAAAATGAATTTTGCCGACCGCACTTTTGCCGTCGGCGGCGAATCGATTGCTTGCGTTTCTATGTTCGGTTTTCCGGAAAAAATGGCGGTGGAGGCGCCTAAAGCCAGAGAACGACTGGAAAAAGAATTATTAACCTCATGATTAATCATGCAATGGCATTATCAAATCGACTTAAAACCTGTTTAAGGAGTTTCATATGAGAAAGATCAACCAACTTGTTTTACTGTTATCTGCCGGATTGGCACTGAATGCGTTTGCAAAAAACGAAGTGGTCGCTTTCAGCTCTCCCAGCCTGTATAGCCCGTTTCAAATAAAAATGAGTCAAGCCGCTGCCGAAGCCGGTAAAGCGCTTGATCTGAAAGTGCAAGTGCTGGACGGGCAAGACAGTTCGACCAAACAAACATCGGATGTTGATAATTCTATCACCAAAGGCGCCAAAGCCATTTTGATCGCGCCGAATGATGTGAATGCGATTGCGGCGGCAGTGGAAGATGCGATCAATGCCGGCGTCGTCGTCGCGACGGTCGATCGCAAAGTGATCAGCGAAAAAAATATTCCGCATTTCGGTGCCAATAACTACTTGGGCGGACAAAAAATCGCACAAGAGTTAAAAGCGAAATTTCCGGACGGGGCAAATATTATTTTATTAACCGGGCAGCCGGGTTCAACCTCGAATATTGAACGGACACAAGGGATTCGTGATGAACTGAAATCATATGGCACGCAATACAAAATCATTGTCGACCAAAGCGGTAATTGGTTGCGTTCCGAAGGGCTACGTATTATCGAAAGCGTGCTGCCGACCTTGAAGCAAAAACCCGACGTGATTCTGTCCGCCAATGACGATATGGCGATGGGGGCGATCGAGGCATTGAGAGCGCTGGGCTATAAAGCCGGTGACATTATGGTTACCGGTTTTGACGCCGGGCCGGAAGCCTTGTCCCGTATTCAAGATGATTGGCTCTATGTGACCGCCGACCAACGCCCGAGCTATGCCGTCAGCACCGCGTTAAGCCAAATTGCGGATAACTTGCGTGAGGGGAAAGCAATAGAAGGGCTGGATTTTGCGCCGTTGATCATTAAGAAAGAGAATGTTAGAGAAGCAGAACGTATCACCGAATTAAAAGATTAAAGTATATATCTTAACCGGCACCGCACTTATGAGGAGATGAAAAGTGCGGTGCCGAGTGATAACACTACTTGCGCATACGGCGGATCAAAATCGTCGCACAACCGAATCCAAGTAAACTGAAAGCGGACATAATATAAAAAACATTATTGTAGCCGGTAATGCCGGGATAATTATCAAGCATATAGCCGTATAGCGTATAACCGAACATTGACGGCATATAACCGATTAAACAACCTAATGCCATCGAAGAACCGGCATATTCCCTTGGCACGCCAATCTCTTCCATCGGAGCAAAAAACACCGCTCTTTGCGTAAAAATAATCGCACCGAAGCCTAATGTTGCCGTCATACCGAGATAAACACTCATCGATTCGTGCGGTAATTGAATAAAAAGGATCATACTGACAAAAGCCACGATAAATGCAGTTTGTAAATATCTTAACGGCGAGCGGAATACTTTATCCGATAAAAAGCCGCCGACCGGCCCGCCAATCATTTTTAAACCGTATTGATTGATGATACCGTACGCGCCGACTAATGCGACCGGCAAACCGTAAATATCTTTTAAGAACGGGATAAAATAAGTCAGACCGGTATAGGACGAGTACACAAAGAAAATGACAAATGCGGCCAACCAAGTATTGATATCTTTAATCACATAAAGAATACCGCTGAAAACTTTCGCATTGGCTGATTTGTCTCTCGCGGTGACTTTAATGTGATCTTCGTCGCCGACCAAGAAATAAGTTACTACGCCGACAAGTGCGGTTATTAATGCATAGTAGAGAATACCCGCTTGCATGCCGGCTTTGCCTTCACCGAACAAGACAAAGATACCCAGTGCGCCGAAAGCGACAATCACATCGACAATGCCGCGTCCGGCTTCTAAAAAGCCGAATAATCTGCCCTGTTCCTCTTTTGTGCCGAGTAAGCGTACCGCTTTGAGCAGCACCGGCCAATAGACCACTTCTCCGAAAAAAGCCAGTCCGGCAAACGCAAAAACGTAACCGGTAAACGAAGGAAGGGTGGATAAGTAAAGTCCGCAAGCGGCAACCCCCAACAGCCCTGCCGGTAGCAAATATTTTTTCGAAAAACGATCGGCGAGATACATTGAGAAAAAATAGCCGAGTGTTTGTACAATGGCATAAAACGTGAAACCTAAGCCGATTTCGGTATTGCTCAGCCCCCAATCTTGTTGCATCGGCACATAAAAAACATCTTTGATACTGGATAGTTTATAAATAGTACCGCCGCCGAGCACCAAAAAACCCAATTGCACCCATTTGTTCGTAAATAATCCTGTTGTTCTGTCCATAATTACACTCCTCCGAGATAGGCGACCGCTTCTATTTCGACGAGTGCGTCTTTAGGCAAACGCGAAACCTCAATACAGGAGCGGGCAGGATACGCATTCCCAAAGTAATCCGAATAGATCCGATTAAACGAATTAAACTGCTCAAGGTCTGTCAAAAAACAGGTTGTTTTCACAATATCTTTTTTACAACCGCCGGCTGCCGTTAAAATAGCCTCCAGATTTTTTAGCGCTTGACGGGTCTGTTCTTCGATAGCACCGACAACCATGTTGCCGGTGTCGGCCGCAATCGGTATGCAACCCGAGATATAAAGCCAGTCCTTAACCCTGACGGCTTGTACATAAGGTCCGATCGCCGGTGGCGCAAGTGCGGTATGGATAATCTGTTTCATTATTTCTCCTTAACAATATTTTTGTTTTAAGTGATGTAGGGCATCAATTGAGATTTTCAGCCCGTCCAATTGTGCTTGTGTAAGAATCGCCAGCGCTTGTGCAGAAATCTGATGGGGATAATAGTAATCTAACGGTTTGATTAAACTCTCTGCGAAAGGAGGCGGTTTGATTTGAAAAGCGCCGCTAAAAGTATCCACGCCTCCCGTACCTTTCGGGCGTGCAAAACGGGCGCAATAGGGATAGCAATTTTCGATATTGATATGTGTAACCGGCGAATCCTCCAGTAAAATTTTAAAGCATTGATCAATATCAATGTTTCCCTGACCGATAGGCACACCGCACACAACGGGAGTATCATCATGCATCACCACGATATGATCTTTAAAATGGGTGGAATAGGTATAAGGCGCCAGTGTTTTCACCGCTTCGACCGGATCTTCCCACGCCATCATGGAATTACCGATGTCGCAATGTGCGCCGACCCATTGACTGTTTACCGCTTCGATAATGTGGATAATTTCTTGTGATGTTTCGTGTTCGTGATTTTCCAATGCCAATTTAATGCGGTATTTCTGGAGCAACGGTACGATCGCTTTCAATTGGGCCGGGGCTTTTGCCATGCGTTCCGGATTAAACTTGCCTCTGCTGACATAGGTTCGCACTACGTCGGCGCCCAGCTCATTGGCAATTTTCAATGCCGGCGTTAAACTTTCCGTATCACAAAACCGGGTGTCTATTTCGCAATAAAGATTATATTTTTCAATCGTTTCCCTTACACGGTGCAAATAGGTTTTTTGATCACCGTCGAGCACGCCGAATTGCGGGTGGAGATTCAAGTCAGGAATAATATTCAATTCGACGCCGCTCAACCCCAGTTCCCATGTTTTTTGAATAAAAGAAAATACGTCCATTTGCCGATGTTGAAAAAGAAGATGGCAAGACTCTGTTTCCAATCCGAATTTCATTGCTGACTCCCTATGCGCCGGAACAATTGCGTAAGTGTAAATATACGGTGTGGGTTGAAATTCCCAATAAATTGGCAATGGCTTTGGTCGCCCCCTTCAATTCGAACAGCCCTTGTTGGTAAAGCTCGGCGATAATCAGTTTATTTTTATTATTTACGCCGATAGTCGGATCATGACTGATTCTGCTGATGACTTTCTCAACCGTCTGATTAAATAAATCGTCGATATTCTCTGCAAACAGTTCCCCGTTTTTAATTTCATTGACTGCCGCCGATTGCACTTGAGCCGTATTCGTACTCAACAAAAAAGACATGAAATCGTGTAATGGGGTATCAAGGCTTAAATTGACACAGAGCAACCCGATAATGCGATCGTTTTCACCCAGTACGGCTTGAGTGATGGAACGCATTTTTTGTCCGTTTTTCGCATGGGTAAAATAGGCATCGGTTACAAATGTCTTTTCTTCCGTCATCTGTTTCAGCATATTTAAGGCCGTGCTGGTGATCGGCGCGCCCACTGCCCTATCGGTCAAATGAGAATTCACTATCTTGACTACCGAGCATTGCAAATCAGCTAACGAGTGCAATACCACTTCGCAATCATTGCCCAATAGGTTTTTTAGCATTGTCAAAACCGGTTCCTGCGAACGCAAAATCTGTTTATCAACCAGTGTTAAAGGATAGGTTAACGTTGGAAAATCCCGCGTTTGATTTAGTTTTACCATGTTATTTACTCAAATATTTTTTATTAAAAATCCGTATAATCAATTAAAATTGATTTTGTGGCTTTTTACAATCAACTTTAATTGATTGTGTGATCACGATCGAAGAATAGTTGTATAGAGACAGTGGGGATAAGCGGAAAACTATGGTGGGATTGTTAAACGGCGGTAAGAAAAAATAAAATAAGAAAAGCCGAGTGGAAGTCTTTGTCCCGATTCGGCTTTGCTAACGCTTTAGAATATTAAATTCAGAGTAACTAAACTGCCCCTCTCCGGCTTTTCGCATAAGTATCAAACGAAACCGCGAGGATAATAATTGCGCCCATGATGATCTGTTGATAGTAGGCGGAGACGTCCATCAGAACCAAGCCGTTGATCAACACGCCCATGATAATCGAGCCGAAGATGGTGCCGGTGATACGGCCATAGCCGCCCATCAAGGAAGTGCCGCCGATAACGACCGAGGCAATGACCCGTAATTCAAACGCAACCCCGGCGACCGATTCGGCACTGCCCAGACGGGCGCTCAGGATAAAACCGGCAAGTCCCGCCAATGCGCCGATGACGACATAGACACTGACCAAAGTGCGGTTGATATTCACCCCGGCGAGGCGCGCCGCTTCCGGATTGCCGCCGACGGCATAGACATAGCGCCCCCAACGGGTTTTATGCAAGGCGATATAACCTAGGATGGCGACAATCGCAAAGATCACCACCGGAACCGGTATGCCGAGCAGATCGCCGCGCCCCCACCAACGATAACCTTGATCGAAACCGGCAATCGGCGCACCGTCATTAATCACCAGTGTTAAACCGCGCCAAATCGTCATGCCGCCCAGGGTGACGATAAACGGCGGGATTTTCAGTTTGGTGACGCCCAAACCGTGTAACCAGCCGATGAACGTTCCCATTGCCAAACAGATACCTAAACCGATAAGCCAACTCATGCCGCCCCATGCGCCGGGTTCGACCGTGACGGTGTTATCACCTTTAATCACGTGGGCGGCGAAAATGGCACACACCGCCAACACCGAGCCGACGGAAAGGTCAATCCCGGCGGTTAAAATCACGAAGGTCATACCGACCGCCATAATCCCGAAAATCGAGACTTCGGTCAAAATATTAAAAATGTTGCGCTCGGATAAAAACGCACTGTTTTGGAATTGGAAAAAGATAATCAGAAAAACCAAAAATACCAACACGCCAAAACGCTCAAAAAACGCAATCGGGTCTTTTTTACCGTTTTCGTCCACAATCCCTAAATTTTTTAGCATATTCTCAAACATAATAATTTCCTTATCTTACAAGGCTGATTAATGCCGGTTTACACCGATCGCCATCATTGACATTAATTTTTCTTCGGTTGCGTCGTCGCCGTGAATTTCACCGGTCACTTTTCCTTCCGAAAGTGTGATAATACGGTCTGAAATCGCCATAATTTCCGGTAAATCGGAAGAAATTACCAACACGGCAACCCCTTTTTTGGCCATATCAAACAGCACTTGGTGCACTTCGGATTTTGCGCCGACATCAATGCCGCGCGTCGGTTCGTCAACGATTAATACTTTTGGATTTAATGACATACAGCGGGCAAGAATGATTTTTTGCTGATTTCCACCGGACAGTTTGCGCGCTTCTAACGATGAACTGGCCATTTTTATTCTGAGTGCCTGACGATATGCCTCGATCAGATCCGTTTCGCTGCTTTCATTGACAAACCATTTCATCGTCAGCAGGTTTTTCAGATTGGAAAGCGTCATGTTGGTTCGGATCGGCAGACCCAGCACCAGCCCTTCTTTTTTGCGGTCTTCCGGCACCAGCGCAATCCCCTGATCCAAAGCCTCTAGCGGCGAATTGGCATGGTACGGTGCGCCGTTGAGGGTGATTTCACCCGATTGATAGTGATCGGCACCAAACAGGCAACGGGCAATTTCCGTCCGCCCTGCACCAACCAGCCCGGCAATCCCCAACACTTCACCTTGGTGGATATCAAAACTCACATCGTGCAATGCGATACCGTGCGGATCCATTTGCGGTTTCTCTTTTTTCAGATGGCGAACGGACAGCACCACCGGTTTGTCTTTGTGTTGAGTTTCGCTTGACGGACGGCGGTTGAAAATCACATTCCGCCCCACCATCATGCGAATAATTTCATCGACATTGGTTTCGGCAACATTGCCTTCGCCGGTATAGCGACCATCTTGGAAAACCGTAAATCGGTCACAAAGGGCAAACACTTCGTTTAAACGGTGGGTCACATAGATAATGCTCACGCCGCGCGCTTTCAAATCGCGTACGATTTGGTGCAGGGTTTCCACTTCTTTATCGCTCAATGCCGCCGACGGTTCATCCATAATGATTAATTTGGCATTCAGCGTCAGCGCTCGGGCAATCTCCACCATTTGCTGTTTTGCCACACTCAACTGCGCCACTTGCGCATTCGGTGAAATATTCAGGTTCAGATTATCCAATACCATTTTAGCTTCTTGCTCGAGATTTTTGCGGTCAACAAAGATACCGTTGCGGAGCGGTTCTCGGCCGAGAAAGAAGTTTTCCGCCACCGTCATATTCGGCAGCAAATTAAATTCTTGATAAATGGTGACGATACCCTGTAATTGTCTGGCATGTGGCGTATCATTGATATCCAAGGGTTTATCATTAAAAATAATCTCGCCGCTGGTCTGCGGCTGCGCACCGGACAAGGCTTTCAGCAAGGTCGATTTGCCGGCGCCGTTTTCCCCTAACAGGGCGTGCACTTCGCCGGCGGCAACCGTTAATTGCACACCGTTTAATGCCATCACGCCGGAAAAACTTTTGCTCAGATTTTGGACTTTTAATAAAGGGACTGACATACAAACCTCACAGATTCGACCTTTATATCGTTTGCTATAAAGGTCGAAAATTGAATGTTAAATTATTTGACTTCGCCGATGCGTTCCGCCTCGTTTAAATTACTTTGGGTAATAATTGTCGGTGCGAAATCCAGTCCCTGAACCTCGCCTTCGCCGCGCGCTTTAGACACGACTTGTTCAAGTGCGGTTTTGACCGCATAGCTCGGGCGTTGATCGGCAGTGGCATATAACCAGCCTTCTTTAATGCGGGACAACGCTTCCGGACCGGCATCAAAGCCCGTCACTACGATATCGCCCGCTTTATAACCCAAACCGTGCAAGGCTTCGATTGCGCCCAATGCCATATCGTCATTGGCGGAGACAATCACATCCGGTTTTTGTTTCAAGGTCGGCAGCACGCTTTCGATAATGCGTAAGCCTTCGGAACGCAACCAGTTGCCGGTTTGATCGACCAAAATAGTATATTTTGCTTCTTTCAAACCATCACGAATGCCGTTCATGCGCTCGATATTGGAGCTTGAACCCGGTTGCCCGCTTAACAGAATGATATTTGCCCCGTCAGGGAATTTGCCTTTGACCACATTGGCGATCTCTTGTCCGCCGGTGTAGTTATTGGCACCGAAGTGCGCAATCGGCTCACTGCTTTGCACTTTACGATCCAAGGTTGCAGCCGGGATTTTTTCATCAATAATTTCTTCCACTGCGGCGGCAATCGCATTCACATCGTTCGGCGCAATAATGATGCCTTTTGCACCTTTGGTAATGGCATTTTCCAAATCGGCGGCTTGTTTGGTCGAGCTGCTTTGCCCGTCCAAAACTTGCAGGTTGACTTGTAATTCTTTCGCGGTATTCAGCGCGGATTTGGACAATTGCACTTCAAACGGGCTGGACAAGTTTGGCAAGCTGAAAACCACCAATTCGTCTTTCGCGGCGACATTAAACGCCAGACCCAGCGTTAATAAAGAAAGGGCTAATTTGCTGCTTTTTTTCATAGATTCACCTCATGATATGGTATGTGGCATCATACGATTAGAAAAAACACATTGGTAACCATCGATGCATTATTTTATTCGTTAAGAAATACGACGTGTAAATGTGATTTATTTAATATCGAATAAAAAATCAAGATATTAAAAATATGAAATGCTTGATTCATTTCGCAAAGAAGGATAGCACTATTTAGTCTATTGTTGGAAAGTTTGTTTCAGTTTTGTTAAGCAGATCATAAAAATGATCTGCTTATTTCATTTTATCTAGATTTCATTGACATCAACCCAGCGTTTGCTGTCGGCTGATTTGGCAATCGCTTCCAAAATTCGGGATACTTTATAGCCTTCTTCAAAGTCGGGCCACATCGGTTTGTCTTCGGTCAACCCGACGATCAGATCACGGATTTCAACGGTTTTTTGATCATTGAAACCGATCCCGTGCCCGGCACTGACGCAAAACGGTTTATAGTCGGGATGTAGCGGGCCGGTCAAAATGGTTTTGAAGCCTTGCCGTGCCGGATCGTCATCATGCAGATACAACTTTAATTCCGCCATCCGCTCTTGGGTGTAGCTGATCGTGCCTTTGGTGCCGGTGACGACATAAGTCAGCCCCATTTTTCTACCGCAGGCAATTCTGGAGGTTTCAATCGTCCCCATTGTGCCGCTGGCAAAACGCAGTAGCGCGCTGGCTTGGTCTTCGTTTTCCACCTCAATCAACTTGCTGCGATCTTGCGGATCCGGGCGTTGTTTAATCACGGTTTGTAAGTCACCGCTCACGCTGACAATATCCTCGCCCAACAAGTATTGCGCCATATTGATAATGTGTGCGCCAATATCACCCAGTGCCCCCAAGCCCGCCTTAGCGCGATAACAGTGCCAATCAATCGGGGTATTCGGGCTGGCAAGATAGTCTTCATTATGCGTGCCGTAAAAATGAACCACTTCGCCGATTTCCCCTTTTTGGATAATCTCTCTTGCCAACTGACTGGTCGGATTCTTCATGTAATTAAATCCGACCAGCGTTTTAATCCCCGCCTGAGTGGCGGCATCATACATCTCTTTGGCTTCAAGTGCGGTCAGTGCCAACGGCTTTTCCGAATAAACATGCTTGCCGTGTTTAATCGCTTCTAACGCAATTTCTTTATGTAAAAAATTCGGCGTGCAAATATCGACCACATCCACATTCGGATCGCGCACCACCTCACGCCAATCGCCGGTGGCGCGTTTGAAGCCGAATTCCTGCGCTTTCTGAGCAGCCAATTCCGGTGTGATTTCTGCCAAATATTCCAACGCTAATTTACCTTGTAGGTTAAATACGGTCGGCGCTTGTGCATAAGCAATCGCATGGCAGCGCCCGATATAACCCGTACCAATCAAGCCGACTCTAACGGTTTGCATAAATTCCTCCTGATTCATCTGTATTCAAAAAAGACGGATATCAAATATCCGCCTAAACGGGTTATGTTAAGCCGTGACTTACAAGGTCGGCATACTGAATGCCGCCCCTTGTTCGCGCACGTTATGGTTCGGCCAACGGCTGGTAATGGTTTTCATGCGGGTATAGAAACGCACGCCGTCAGGACCGTATACATTCAAAGCGCCGAAAATCGAAGATTTCCAACCGCCGAAGCAGTGGTAAGCAATCGGCACCGGAATCGGTACGTTAATACCAACCATGCCCGCTAACACATCTTGGCTATATTGACGCGCCGCGTCGCCATCACTGGTGAAAATCGCACTGCCGTTGCCATATTGATGATCATTAATCAATTTAATCGCACTGGCATAATCTTTCGCTCTGACCACACACAGCACCGGCCCGAAGATTTCCTCCTGATAAATACTCATCTCCGTTGTGACATGATCAAACAAACTTCCGCCGATAAAATAGCCGTTTTCATGCCCGGCGACTTGATAATTACGACCATCGACGACTAGCGTTGCACCCGCCGCAACACCTTGATCGACATAACCGGATACTTTTTCCAGATGTTGTTTGGAGATTAACGGCCCCATATCGTTTTCTTTTTGTCCTTGCGGCAACACGCCCGGACCGATACGCAACGCCTCGACTTTTGGTTTTAAACTGTTCACTAAGGCGTCAGCGACTTTGTCATCGGTGGTGACCGCAACCGATAACGCCATACAACGTTCGCCTGCCGCCCCGAATGCCGCGCCCAATAACGCATTGGCCGTCATTTCAATATCCGCATCCGGCATAATCAAGGCATGGTTTTTCGCGCCGCCCAACGCTTGCACCCGTTTCCCGTGTGCCGAACCGGTTTCATAAATATATTGCGCAATCGGGGTCGAGCCGACAAAGCTCACCGCTTGAATACGCGGATCACGCAACAGCACATCCACCGCTTCTTTATCGCCTTGCACCACGTTGAATACGCCGTCCGGCAAGCCGGCTTGTTTTAATAATTCCGCAATACGGATGGACAACGACGGATCTTTTTCCGACGGTTTCAACACAAAGGTATTGCCGCACGCCAATGCAATCGGGAACATCCACATCGGCACCATTGCCGGGAAGTTAAACGGGGTAATCCCGGCTACCACGCCTAACGGCTGCATAACGGAATGGGTATCAATGCCGCGCCCGACATTGGCGGAAAACTCGCCTTTCAACAAGTGCGGTATGCCGGTGGCAAACTCGACCACTTCCAAACCACGGGTCAATTCGCCGATCGAATCGGAATAAATTTTGCCGTGTTCACTGGTGATTAATTTTGCCAATTCGTCAAAGCTGGCTTCTAGTAATTCTTTGAATTTAAATAAAATTCTGGCTCGGCGCAGCGGAGATTGTTGCGACCATGCCGGATAGGCGGCTTGTGCGGCGGCAATTGCCGCTTCAACTTCACTCACCGTACTGAGCTTCACTTGCTTGGTTTGCTCGCCGGTTGCCGGATTAAACACAGGGGTTAAACGATCACTTTGGCTCTCAACCACATGACCGTTAATAAAATTTGGGATAAACTGGCTCATATTTTTCCTCAATCAAAAGTTGGCAATAGATAGAAATCTCACCTACACAATACCCCTACGAAACAGCTTTTTCAACCATAAAAACGCTAAAATGAAATTTTTATTTCATTTTTTGTGATCTAAGTAGAATCTTGAACAAGATCTCGTTCAGCAAAGTGCGGTTATCCGCTATACTTTTTTCAGCTAACAGACCCTAATAACAACGCGAGGTTAAGCATGAGTCGATTATTATCCAAATCTAATCCTATTGAAGACGGTTTCCGCCAACAAATCACCCCACAAAATGCCGGTTGGGAATATGTCGGTTTCGAACTGCTGCATTTGTCCGCCGGAAAAACCGTTGAAATCCATACGGAAAACACCGAGGTTTGCTTTGTGGTGGTGTCCGGTTACGCCTCTTTTGCGGTCGATGCCAAAATTTTTGAACATCTGGGCAACCGCACTTCGCCATTTGAACGCATTCCGCCCTATTCATTATATGTGCCGCACCAGAAGAGTGTGTTGGTGATCGCCGACACCGAGTTGGAATTGGCGATTTGCCGCGCGCCAAGCCAAGGCAATCTGCCGATTCGGGTGATCAAACCGGAAGAGGTCGGGGTGGAAAAACGCGGTTACGGCAATAACCAACGTTTAGTGCACAATATCCTGCCGGAAACCGAAGCTGCCGACAGTTTGCTGGTGGTGGAAGTTTTTACCGACGAAGGCAACACCAGCTCATTCCCAAGCCACAAACACGATCAAAAAAACAGCGAAAGCGAAACCTATCTGGAAGAGACCTATTACCACCGTTTCGAACCGAAACAGGGCTTCTGCCTGCAACGGGTGTATACCGATGACCGCACGTTGGACGAATGCATGGCGGTGTATGACGGCGATGTAGTCAAAGTGCCGAAAGGTTACCACCCGGTTGCGACCATTGCCGGTTATAACAATTATTACCTTAACGTGATGGCAGGACCGGTGCGCAAATGGCGTTTCACTTGGGAACAAGATCATCAGTGGATTAACAGTGAGGCGTATGCGGAGAAGTTTAAATAAGTTTTATATAGGTTCTATATAAATTCTATGAAAAAGCCTGCCGTAACACAGCGACAGGCTTATTTTCGTTTCACAGAAATTTTATTCTTTACGCTTAAACGCCAACGAAATCGCCAAGGTTTGCACTAAGGTCATGGTGGCGCATTGCGAACGGAAGCCGCTGACTTGTGCTTCTTTCACAATAAACGCCTCGTCGCTGAAGCTGATTAACGGGCTGATTTGACTGTCGGTGATGGCAATTTGTTTCACCCCGTTTTTCGCCGCCGCATTCATAATATTCAGCGTTTCTTTGGCATAAGGTGAAAAACTGATTGCTACCACGGCGTCACCGGGCTTAATCAGATTTAATTGCTCCTCAAACATCCCGCCTAAACCATCGATAATATAAGAATGGCAATTTAAATGGTGCAAGGCGTAATTCAGATAACTCGCCACGCTAAATGAGCGTTTCAAGCCGATAATAAAGATATTATTGGCTGAATCCAAAATATCCACCGCCCTTTCCAACTGCTCACGACCGGTCTGTGCACTCAGTTGCAATAAGGCTTGGTGATTTGCCTGTGCAAAGACGCTCAAAATCTCATTCGGTGCGCCTTGCGTGGCATTTTCCGGATCAAGTTGATCAAATAGTTGCGCCCGCTCACTGTAATTCACGGTTTCTTCCATCAGATTTTGACGGAATATTTGTTTCATCTCATTAAAACCGCTATAGCCGAAAGCATTGGCAAAGCGAATCAAGGTCGAAGGCGGCACATCCGCGCGTTCTGCGATCACCGCAACCGTGTCAAATACAATACTGTTCGGGTTATCAAGGATATACTTGGCAACCTGTTTTAAACGTTTACTCAGGCTGTCGTAACGCTCCCGGATCTCATTCTCTAGCTGCTCCAGCTCTAACGATTTATTCATGTTATGTTCTCAATAGTGAAATATTGTCAACATTATAAGAGCTTTTATGGTTAATGATAAGCCACCAATTGCTTGTTTTTTAATAAAATTAGAAAATTTATTTCATATGAAGACGATCGAATGTTTCGGCATTGCTGCCAACGGGATAATTGCGCCGCGGTGTTGAATCACCGTGCCGGCCAGTTGGTGTCCTTGCCGCACCGCACTTTGCACCTCACCGCCGCATAAGCGTGCCGCCAAATAACCGGCGCTGAACGAGTCGCCGGCGGCGGTGGTGTCGATCACCTTTTCGGCGGCAATGTTATTGGCGGCGATGTCAACGCGTTGCCGCTGCACGGCGACAATGCAACTGTCTGCGCCGCGCTTAATCACGATTTCGTTCACGCCATAACCCTGCGTGCGCGCAATCACCGTTTCAACCGCACTTTCACCGGATTTACCGCCCCAAAGTGCGGTTTCATCGTCAAGGGTTAAAAAGGCAATATCGCTAAGCGATAAGATTTGTTGATACGCCTGCTGTGCGGTTGCCACATCTTGCCACAGGCGCGGGCGGTAGTTGTTATCGAACACCAGCTTGCCGCCGTTGCGTTTAAATTCGGCTAACAAGGCGTACAGTTTTTCTCGGCTTGCCTGATCCAAAATCGCCAGACTGATACCGCTGAGATAGAGATAATCAAAGGTTGCCAATTGTGCCGTAATCGCCGCGCTGTCGGTGGTTTGCAGCCAGTAACGCGCCGCCGAATCGTTGCGCCAATAATAGAAACTGCGCTCGCCTTGCGGATCGGTGACAATCGAATACAAACCGGGCAATTTGTCCGCCAAGATTTGCACCAACTCGGTGCGAATGCCTTCTAGCTGCCACTGCGCCAACATCTGCCGGCTGAACGTATCTTGCCCAAGTGCGGTTACATAATGGATTTCAGCAGCTTGATTTTTCAGCAAGCGCGCCAGATAAACGGCGGTATTCAAGGTATCGCCGCCGAACGCCAATTGCGGTGGCTTTGCCTGTTTCAGCGACAGCTCGATCATACATTCGCCGATAATTGCGATTTTTTTCATAGTATAACCCTATTTAAAATAACCTTTGGCGTTGTTGAAACAGATGTTTTTCACCATGTCGCCCAACACATTGAGATCATTCGGCGCTTCGCCTTTTTCCACCCATTGCCCCAACATTTCACACAAAATACGGCGGAAATATTCGTGGCGGGTGTAGGACAAGAAACTGCGCGAATCGGTCAGCATACCGACAAATTGGCTTAACAAGCCCAATTGCGAAAGTTGTTGCAGTTGGCGCTCCATGCCGTCTTTTTGATCGTTAAACCACCAGCCCGAACCGAATTGGATTTTTCCCGCAACGCCGCCGCCTTGGAAATTGCCGATCATACTGGCGATCATTTCGTTATCGCGCGGGTTAAGGCAATAAATAATGGTTTTCGGCAGGCAATCGTTTTGGTCTATCGTGTCGAGCAAACGCGAAAGCGGTTCGGCAAAAGTGCGGTCGGCAATCGAATCAAAACCGGCATCTGCACCCAACAGCTTAAACATGCGCGTATTATTGTTGCGCAACGCACCGATATGTAATTGCATTACCCAACGACGTTGGTGATATTGCTGTGCCAGCCACACCAACACCGCCGTGCTGAACCGGGCGATTTGTAACTCGCTCAACGGCTGATTATCACGCCGCAATTGTAAAATCCGATCCAGCTCTTTTTCTGTCGGAATCGGCGCGAAACGCAAGATTTCAATGCCGTGGTCGGCGGATTTGCAGCCGTGGCGGTCAAAATGATCCAAGCGGTTCAATAGCGCCTGTTGTAAATCGGCAAAAGTGACGATCTCAATATCGCTGACCGCACCCAGCTGGGCTAAATAGTCGTTAAAGTGCGGTAATTCGATCTTGAACGCCTTATCCGGACGGAAACTCGGCACGACTTCGATATCGAAGGTCGGATCAGCGGCAATGGCTTGATGGTATTGCAAACTGTCAATCGGATCATCGGTTGTGCCGACCAATTTGACATGCATTTGTTGCATAATGCCTTGCGCCGAGAAACGGCGATCTTGCAGCATTTCATTGCATTGTTGCCAAATTTTGTCGGCATTTTGCAAATTAAATAAGGTATCGCGAATACCGAACGGACGGCGCAGTTCCAAATGCGTCCAATGGTAAATCGGGTTGCCGATACACAACGGCACGGTGCGCGCCCACGCCAGATATTTTTCATAATTCGAGGCATCGCCGGTGATCAGGCGTTCTTCCACCCCGGCGGTGCGCAAGGCACGCCATTTATAGTGATCGCCCTCCAGCCAGATTTCGCTCAAATCGTTAAATTGGCGGTTTTCCGCAATCTCTTGCGGATTGAGATGGCAATGGTAATCAAAAATCGGCTGTTGCGCGGCGTAATCGTGGTATAAGCGGCGTGCAGTTTCGTTTGACAGCAGAAAATCTTCACACATAAACGGTTTCATTTTTAGCTCCTGACTAGTGTTGCGCTAACGCCAAATACTCGGCAACCGCTCGGCGTGCGCCGACATCGAGTAATTTTTGGTATGCCTGTTTCACTTGTGCCACAAAAATCGGATTTGCCGCCAGTTGCGGTGAGAAAATATTGTCTAGTTGCAACAATTCATCGACCACAGCCGCATTCAGACCGCACTTGGCATAAATCGCCGCAAATTGTGCGCTCATCGGGTCTTTTACCTCAATCGGCTGTTGCTGTTCATCAACGCCGCTGATATAGCGCATCCAAGCGGCAACCGCCAAAGCCAATAACGGGAACGGTTGCTGTTGTTGCAAGTGATAGCTGATCGATTCCAATAAACGCGGCGGCAGTTTTTGACTGCCGTCCATCGCAATTTGCCAAGTGCGGTGTTTCAAGCCCGGATTGGTAAAGCGTTCGATCAGCAAGTCGGCATAGCGCGCCAAATCCGTGCCTTGCGGCATATTCAAGGTCGGCGCTTGTTCTTGCAACATTAACCGATGGGCGGCAGCGCGGTAATCACTGTCATTCATAGTGTCGGAGATATGTTCGTAACCGCCGAGATAGCCCAAATAGGCTAAAAAGGAGTGGCTGCCGTTCAGCATACGCAGTTTCATCTGTTCAAACGGACGTACATCTGCCACCAATTCCGCGCCGACCAACTCCCATTGCGGACGACTGGCAACAAAATTATCTTCGATCACCCATTGTTTGAATTCTTCACAGGCAATTGCGCACGGATCGTAATAACCCAGAATCTCGGCGATTTCCTGCAAGGTTTCATCGGTTGCCGCCGGGACAATCCGATCGACCATGGTGCAAGGAAACGTTACGTTCCGTTCAATCCATTGCGCCAGTTCCGTGTCGATTTGGTATGCCAATCCTAAAACCGCACTTTTGGCAATATGCCCGTTTTCCATCACGTTATCGCACGACATCACGGTGAAAGGCGCGAGATTACGCTGCTTACGCCGCCGCAACGCTTCCACGATATAACCGATCGCCGAACTCGGCTGTTGCGGATTAGCCAGATCTTGTTGGATCAACGGATTGTTTAAATCCAATTTGCCGGTGGCAAGATCGGTGCAATAGCCTTTTTCGGTGACGGTTAAAGACACAATCGCAATCTGCGGTTCTGCCATTTTTTCTAGAATAGTATTAATACTATCTAACTTAGGATGAAAAGCATCATAAATGGCTCTAACTTTCTTTAGAGTATTTTTATTTACACCTTTTTCAAAAACATGGTATTGCAAATTCTGCTTTCTTAATTTTACGATTGGTTCAAGCCCTGCCATTAAATTTACTTCATAATAGAGCCATTGAATTTCACTCTGTTGATTTGTTTCATCCATATATACGCCTTGATGAGCCTTATGGAAAGCACCAAATCCAAGATGAATCATTCTACTGCTCGAGATGTTCATAAAATTTCCTCACCGTCTTTGTAAAATTGAATTGTTTTATCACTCCATTTTTGAACATTTTCTCTAGAAAAGTAGCAATTATTAATACTTATACTATCCTTACTAATTCCATTTATAAAAATAGCAGGAATTCCATTTGGATATTCAAAAACCCCCCAAGGTCTTGACTCCCCCAAAGGAATATAGTAGGCATTATTCATTCCATTATTATCATATTGATTTGGGTTGCATGGAGGTCTTATATCATATGTTCCCCTGTTTTTATTTTCACTTACTACTTGGCATTGATTGATGTTATTGAAAAATATTTTACTCGCTTTATCATTAGGTTCTGAATGAATATTAATAGCGCCTTCAGATATAATATTAATATTATTAAATGTTACATTATTGATTTGCCCGCAATGTATATTATTTGGATCTCTTTTCTTGACGGAAATAAAAATTGGATCAGCTTTTCCCCAATGGCAATCTAATGTAAATTTAGTAGTAATCGACATATCTGATATTGTAACATTATTTATACAACCTCCATCCCTTGTCACTAACGATATTCCACGATTTGAATTTGATATTATACAATTGTTAAATTTAATATTGTTAAAGTTATTATAACTCTCGGTTCCAATCTTTAATGCTGAGCTATGTGATTCAATAATACAATTACTCACAAGTATATTTTCACACGGAGTATCTATTTCTTTTGATTTTTCACTAGTTTTAAGACAGATGCCATCATCGGCAGTTTTTATATAACAACCTTGAATATTGAAATTAGAACATCCATCTATATCTATTGCATCTGTATTAGTAAATCTAAAATCATTAATAATTTTTATATTATTAATATTTCCAATCCGGCATGATATACAATGTACTGTCCACATTGGTGCATCTTTTATTGTAAAATCTTCGAGTAAAATATTTTCACAACTTTCAAAAATAATTGTTCTTATTCTCGATCTATTCGGCATTCTATAACCTAGCTCATCTACATTAGTTGAATGATAGAATGGTGCATTACCATTTATCAATCCTTTACCTAATATACCGATATTATTTTTATTTTTTGCAAAGATAAAACCTAAAAAAGATTGTTCTGCCATAACAGAACTTTTTGCATTTTTAAAATCATTATAATTTGAACTTGCAATTATTTCAGCACCAGGATCCAGATACAAATAAACATTATCTTCTAAACAAACATTTCCAACGAGATATTTACCCGCCTCAATATATAATACTCCACCTCCTTTTTTATTTAAATCAAAAATTGCTTGATTAAAAATGTCAGTATTCAATTTAACTCCATCTCTTGATGGACTATATTCAGATAAACTAATATACATATATTACTCCTATATTAATCCAAATAGTCTAGGAAGGAATAAAGAAAACCAAGGTATGTAAGTAACAAGAAATAATGCGACACATACTAATAAAAATATTGGAAGCAATGGTCTCAAAACTTCATCAATAGAAACTTTAGCAACACTACATCCTACAAATAAAGCACTGCCTACAGGAGGCGTAAAATTCCCAACACACAAGTTAAATGCTATCATTACCCCAAAATGAATAGGATCCATCCCTAAAGACACCGCAATTGGAAAAAATATAGGGGTAAAAATAAGTAATGCCGGTGCAACGTCCATAAATGTACCAACAAATAATAAAATAATATTCATAATAATAAATATGACATATTTATTATCTGACATATTAATCAATATTTCACTAATGCTCTCTGGTATAGATAGAAATGCCATAGCCCATGACATAACACCTGATGCTGCAATTAAAAATAAAATAGTTCCAGATACATAGGCTGATTCTATAGCAATAGGAAGAATATCTTTTACTTTTATTGTTTTATATGCTAGAGACAATATTAAAGCATAAGCTACTGCAATAGCCCCTCCCTCTGTTGCAGTGAAAATTCCAGCAACAATTCCACCAATAACAATAATAATCATTGCAAGGCTTGGTATCGATTCTATTACTACTCTAATTGCTTCTTTACAATTTTTAGTCTCTTCTGTTGGATAGTTATATTTTTTAGCCACAAAATATGCATATATCATCACTGCAAGTCCCATTAAAATTCCTGGTATATAGGCAGCAATAAATAATGTTGCGACTGAAGCACCTGTCATCAACGAATAAATAATAAACATTCCTGTAGGAGGAATAAGCAACCCCGTTGGAGCAGAAGCAATATTTACAGCCGCACAAATACGTGGATCATAATTTTTCTCTCTCTGTAGTGGTCCCATAAAACCACCTACAGCAGAAGCAGCTGCTACTGAAGAACCACATACACTTCCAAATAGCATATTACTAATTACATTAGCATGTAATAATGATCCTGGTATTTTACCACCGATCAACAAGGCCAAATTGACTAATCTCCTTGCTATCCCACCTTTATTCATTAAATTTCCAGAAAATATGAAGAAAGGTGCTGCTAATAATCCAAAACTATCAATTCCAGAAAACATTTTTTGACTTCCAGTATATAAAACCATATCAGTTGGAAGTTCGAAAAATAACGTTATTATACTAGCCAATAGAATGCTGATAGAAATTGAAATTCCGATAGCTAACAAGATTATAAATGTGCCAAAAAGCACTAGACTTATATATATTAATTCAGCATCCATAATTTCCCTCTCTTGATTCCTCAATTAATATTAGCAAATTGCAAATACAAAGAAACAATATTAACAATCCTGAGACAGGAATAATAGCATATATTAGACTCATAGAAATTCCTAGTGTTGGTGAATATTGAGAAAAACTAGATACTACAAAATGGTAACCTCCATATATCGACGATATTAAAATTGTGATACATACAACTGTTATTTGTATAACTTTCAAATAAAAATAATTCTTAGGATTTAATTTATTTTCCAGTAGTGTAATCGAAAGATGAGTATTTCTTCCAAAACAATATGTTGCTCCAAAAAAACCCATCCATATCATCAAATAACGTAAAGCTTCTTCTGTATTAGTACTAGGAGAGTTCAATACATATCTAGAAACCACTTGCCAGACAGCTATTATTGACATAGCTATCATAAGCAATCCAGCAAAAGTACTACATGCAACCTCTACTTTTCCCTTTAAATATATCAATCTATCCATTTAAACTCTCCTTAAATTAAAAGTTATAAATCCTTTATTTTTTCCACTATATCTTTATCATTTTGTGGTAAAGAATCATACATAGGTTTTACTAGCTCACGGAATGGTTCTTTATTGACATCATTGAAATTAACTTTCATCTTTTCTTGAGCGATTTTATATGCCACTTCCATGTCTTCAACAAAAAGTTTATCTTGTAAAACCCAAGATTCTTTTAACGCTTGAATAACTTGATTACGTTCATCTTCGTTTAGTTTTTCATATGATTTTTTGCTGATAACAACCACATCCGGAATTAGAGAATGCTCATCAAAAGAAAAATATTTAGCAACCTCGCCATGACTTCCGTTCGTTAATACCGTTATTGCACTTTCAGCACCATCAAGAACACCTTGCTGTATTGCACTGAATACTTCTGAATATGCCATTGGTGTTGCTTTTGCACCTAAATGATTGACCATATTAATTGCTGTGGTATCTCCCATAACTCGAATTTTTAATCCATCAAGATCAGCTGGTGTATGAATAGGTTTAGATTTTGTATAAAAAGAACGGAATCCATTTGTATAAAATGTAATACCAATCATCCCATCATCATCAATCGAATCTAAAAATTCTTTTCCTACTGAGCTATTAGCAAAACGTTTAAAATGTTCCATATCATTAAATAGATAAGGCATTGATATAATTGAAAACTGAGGTTTGAACTGACTTAAATTTGAAGTAGAGACCCTACCGATATCAATGATACCTTGTTGTAATTGCTGCAAAACTTGTACTTCATCACCGAGTACTCCATTGGCATATACTCTCGCCTTTACCTTGCCCTGCGTCCGTTCAGATATTTTTTTCGAAAAATCCTCCAATGCTCTTACCGTAGAGTCATCTTTACTATGGTTATCAGCAATCTTGAGCGTTAAAGCATGAGTTACATCACTGAAAGCTAAAAACATAAGTGACATTAATGTCATAGTCATTTTTTTCATAACTTTTTCCTTATATAAAAGAGTAATAAAATATTTAGATACTGCCATTCATATGCTTCAATATCACTCTACAAGATTCATAAAGCTCTCGTAAAGTTGTCGATGAATTTTTAATAAAATTTGTGATCCAGATCTAAAATTATCAAAAATAAACCATAATTATTTATTAAATAAGTAATTTTTATTGAACCTTAAATTCTAAATCAGTATGATTAATAATATAAAACTGATCAATGAATTTATGAGATATGAAAAAATATATAGAAATTGGCTTGGATATTATTAATCAAATATCTGACGGAAAATTTAATATTGGAGATAAATTACCGACAGAAAAGATACTTATGGCTCATTATGGTGTTGCGAGAACCACTATCAGAGAATCCATTACCATGCTTGAAGTTGGAGGTTATCTAGACATAAGACAAGGTTCAGGTATGTATATAGCAT
This sequence comes from Testudinibacter sp. P17/SS/0325, assembly GCF_053570765.1. The sequence goes on from NZ_CM131635.1 coordinate 757,542, forward strand.
CTCTAAAACCAAACGGGTTATTGACTGGAGATAGTAGTTATATTGATTTAGAAATTGGTCCATTTGAAATGCTGCAAGCACGACAAATTTTAGAAAGTAATATTGCTCACCTTGCTGCCAGAAAAGCTACAAAATCTGACATAGTAACACTTAAAGAAATTCTTGTATTAGAACGCCAAAATGTTGAACACGGTAATTTTGAATATGATACAGATTTAATGTTCCATTTATCAATAGCTAGAGCAACTCATAACCTTGCTCTGGTTGATATGGTCAAAGACATATGGCAACGCAGACAAAGAAGTATGAAATGGAATGAATTACATCGGAAAATCAATCATAAAGACTATCGAAGTGATTGGTTATCGGATCATCAGGAAATTTATATGGCTCTTCAAAGAAAAGAACCAGATTCTGCTTACGAAAAAATGTGGACACATTTAGAAAATGTAAAGAATAGGTTATTTGAACACTCTGATATTGATGATCCAAATTTTGATGGATTTATTTTTAGAGATTAGTAACTAAATAAGATAGTAAAGAATAGGAATAGGAAAAATAAAAATGGAACAAACATGGCGTTGGTACGGACCGAAAGATCCGGTTTCGTTGGCGGATATCCGCCAAGCGGGGGCGACGGGGATTGTGACCGCACTTCACAATATTCCGAACGGGCAGGTGTGGATCATTGAGGAAATTGAGAAACGCAAACAGGAAATCGAACAAGCCGGGTTGGTGTGGTCGGTGGTCGAAAGCGTGCCGGTGCATGAGGAAATCAAAACCCAAAGCGGGCAATATTTGCAGTGGATTGAAAATTATCAGCAGACCCTGCGCAATTTGGCAAAGTGCGGTATTGATACGGTTTGTTACAACTTTATGCCGGTGTTGGATTGGACGCGCACCGATTTGGCATACCAATTGCCGGACGGTTCAAAAGCGTTACGCTTCGATCAAGATGCCTTTGCGGCGTTTGAGCTGTATATTTTGCAACGCCCGGGGGCAAATGAAACTTACAGCGCAGCCGAACAGCAAGCGGCAAAAGCCTATTTCGATCAAATGAACGAGCAGGATATTCAGCAATTAACCAATAATATTATTGCCGGTTTGCCGGGGGCGGAAGAGGGTTACACCCTTGCCGAATTCCAACAACAGCTGGATCGCTATCAAGCTATCAGCAAGGAACAATTCCGCCAACATCTGGCATTTTTCTTGCAACAGATTATTCCGGTGGCGGAAGAAGTCGGGATTAAAATGGCGATTCACCCTGATGATCCGCCGCGCCCGATTTTGGGCTTGCCGCGCATTGTGTCCACTATTGAGGATATGCAGTGGTTTGTCGAAACCCAGCCGCTGGCGGCAAACGGTTTCACTATGTGTACCGGTTCTTACGGCGTGCGTTCCGACAACGATTTGGTGCAGATGACCGAGCAATTTGCCGATCGGATTTATTTCGCGCATTTGCGTTCTACTTGCCGCGAAGAAAATCCGCTGACGTTCCACGAAGCTGCGCATTTGGAAGGCGATGTGGATATGTTTAATGTGGTCAAAGCCTTATTGAGCGAAGAATACAAACGCAAAGCCGCCGGTAACCCGCGCCTGATTCCAATGCGACCCGATCACGGACACCAAATGTTGGACGATTTGCGCAAGAAAACCAATCCGGGCTATTCTGCCATCGGTCGCTTAAAAGGGTTGGCCGAATTCCGCGGTTTGGAGCTTGCCTTAAAAAAAGTGTATTTTAACCAATAAGGTGATGATTGGGAGAGTTTCTCAATACCGGCAATTGATGATATGCAAAACTACCTCGGGCAAATTCTGATTTTCATCGTGACGCTGATCGGCGCCTCGGGGTGGTTTTTATCAAAAAACGCGATTGCGGAAATGCCGTCGGTCGGCTTTATGGGGCTGCGTTTTTTAACCGCCGCCTTGATTTTTCTGCCTTTTGCCCATCGGCAGTTATATCGCCTGAAGAGAATTCAAATTCTCAACGCAAGTGCGGTTGGCATTGCCTTGGCGCTTAACTTGTTTCTGTGGGTGCAGGGGATTACTTACAGCAATGAGTTGGGCGAAGGGGCATTTTTAGTTAGCCTTGCCATGCTGATTGCGCCGTTGATTTCATGGCTGCTTTTCAAGCAACGCCCGTTGCCGGTGTTCTGGCTTTCAATGCCGATTGCGCTGGTCGGTTTATATTTTTTAGCCATCGGTCGTTATGGCGGGCTGCGTTTTTCCGGCGGCAGTATCCTATTTTTACTCAGCTCACTATCAGCCGCGTTCTATTTCGTATTGAATCATCAATATGCCAAAAATATTCCGCCGATGTCGCTGATTACGATTCAATTCGCTATTGTCGGCATAGTATGCAGCGGCTATTCAATACTAGCCGAAAGCTGGCAAACGACAATTTCGTTCAACACCTGGCTCTGGTTTCTTGCCAGCGTGTTGCTCGCCAGTAACTTACGTTATTTTGTGCAAACCATCGGACAAAAGCACTGTAATATTAGTACGGCAGCGATTATTATGGTATTGGAACCGGTTTGGACACTGATGTTAAGCGTGTGGTTAATGGACGAGACCGTCACCGTGCTTAAATTGCTGGGTTGTGGCTTGATTCTCTGTGCACTATTGGTTTATCGGTTACGTCTTATCCGCAAAGCAGGGTGAAATTTAAACAATCATTCTCTAATTAGAGATCATTATTAACAAAAGGAAATAGTATTATGTCATGGAAACTCCAACCTAGTGCGGTTTTCGCCGCGTCACCGCTGGTGCCGGTGATGGTAATCAAAAATTTGGACGACGCGCTGCCGATGGCGCAGGCGTTGTTGGACGGCGGGATCAATGTGTTTGAAATCACGCTGCGCAGTGCAGTTGCACTTGATGCAATCAAGCTGATTAGCGAGGCTATGCCGCAAGCATTGGTCGGCGCGGGAACCGTGATTTCACCGCAACAATATGATTCGGCGGTGGCGGCCGGTGCGAAATTTGTGATTTCGCCGGGGGCGACGGTGTCGTTGCTGAAACACGCGTTGCAAGGCGAGGCGCCGTTAATGCCGGGAACATCAACCCCGTCGGAAATGATGACCGCACTTGAGTTGGGTTATGATCACCTCAAATTCTTCCCGGCGGAAGCCAACGGCGGTGCGCCGGCGCTGAAAGCGATTTCCGCACCGTTGCCGCAGCTGACATTCTGCCCGACCGGCGGCATTAGCCCGAAAAACGTTGCCGACTATGTCGCCTTGGATTGCGTCGCCACCGTCGGCGGCTCGTGGATTCTGCCGAATGAGGCGATTGCCGCCGGAAATTGGCAACAAGTCACGCGCTTAACCCAAGAAGCAGTGAGTTTTATTCGCGGCTTAAGAAAGTCATAATTGGACAAAAAAGCCGCAATCTGTGAGGATTTGCGGCTTATTTGGCTGTATTGCTTAAATTTGAGGATATTGTTGTTTCGCCAATGCGATATTCAAAATATGTAATTCATCTTCTTTACTGTTTTCAACGATCCGATACACAATTCGGTATGTACCACCGCGCGGAAATAACTCTCGGACCCCTCGACAATGCCAACCACGCCCATTAACGGCTGGGTTAGCGCAAGTTCGATGGTTTTGTAAATCTCCGTGGTTATTTTCTCCGCACTTTCAATACTGACATAACTGGCAATATTATAATAAATCGTTAAAAAATCGTCTTTGGCATGTTCAGAAATAACTAATCGCATGGGTTACGCCGTTTTCTTAAACACTTTATCGGTATAATGTTTACGTGCCAGATTCACCACTTCGTCCCAAGTGTATTTTTTGCCGCCTTGATCCAAATTATCGATACTTTTTTGTACTTTTTCAGTCAACCATTTTTCATATTCTTTATTCATCATCTGCCCCGATAATCAATGAACGTTGCTGAAATTATAGTCTATCTGCCCAGTGCTGACAACGCATTCATATTAGGTTATCACCGCCGGCAGCACCGATAACGCTATGCCAGCCTACCTGTTTTGAGGTAAGATAACACCATCTTTTATCATTCTTTTTTAAGACCAGTATACGGTCTAACCGTACTACGATTGTGTAACATGTCGAATTTATTTATCCGAAAACTGCCGGCTTATGCCCGTTTAATGCGTCTCGACCGTCCGATTGGCACTTTATTATTGCTGTGGCCGACCTTGTGGGCGTTATTTTTGGCGGCGGACGGCGTGCCGGACTACCGCACTTTGCTGATTTTTCTGTGCGGCGTAGTCTTAATGCGGGCGGCAGGCTGTGTGATCAACGATTATGCCGATCGCCACATTGACGGCAGCGTCAAGCGCACTGCCCATCGTCCGCTTGCCACCGGTGAAGTGAATGAGAAAGAGGCGAAAATCCTGTTTTTTATTCTGACCGCACTTTCCTTTTTATTGGTGCTGAATCTGAATGGTTACGCCATTTTACTGTCGTTTATTGCGGTCAGCTTGGCATTTGTCTATCCGTTTATGAAACGCTACACCCATTTGCCGCAATTTGTGTTGGGTGCGGCGTTCGGTTGGTCGATTCCGATGGCATATGCCGCCGTGAGCGGGCAATTGCCGTTGATTTGTTGGTTGCTGTTTGCCGCCAATTTACTCTGGACGGTGGCGTATGACACCCAATATGCGATGGTGGATCGCGACGATGATCTGCGGATCGGCGTCAAATCCACTGCGATTTTATTCGCACAATTTGATAATAAAATCATTGCGTTACTGCAATTTATCGCATTGGTGCTGTTTATTGCGATCGGCTATCTGTCAAATTTACACCCGGCTTATTATGCCGCCCTTGCCGTCACCGCACTTTGCTTTGTCTATCAATGCAAACTGACGCGCGAGCGCACGCGGGAAGAGTGTTTCAAGGCGTTTCTCAATAACAACTACTTTGGCATGGGGATTTTTATTGCGTTGTTATTGGGGATTTTTCTATAACGCAGGCAACAAAAAAGCCTGTCACATCAGACAGGCTTTTCACGCTTTCAATCGTTTAAAAATCAACGGCGACTTTTAATTTTTTCAGCGCGTTGTTTTCCAACTGGCGCACGCGTTCGGCGGAAATATTGTATTTCGCCGCCAAATCCTGCAACGTGGCTTTATTGTCATCCAACCAACGGGAGCGGATAATATCCAAGCTGCGCTCGTCCAAACTGTCCAAGGCTTCGTTCAGCTGTTCGGTGGCTTGGCTTTCGTAGTTTTCTTGTTCCAATTCCAGGGCGAAATCAGAGCTTTTATCTTCTAAATATAACGCCGGGCTGTAAGTCTCTTCCGCGTCGTCGCTCGGCAGGTCGAACGCCATATCCTGCCCGGTCATGCGCGATTCCATCTCTTTCACGTCATCAACCGACACGCCCAATTCATCGGCAACCATTGCCACTTCATTTTCATTAAACCAACCGAAACGCTGTTTGGTTTTACGCAGGTTGAAGAACAGTTTGCGTTGCGCTTTGGTGGTCGCAACTTTGACAATCCGCCAGTTGCGCAGCACATATTCGTGAATTTCGGCCTTGACCCAATGCACCGCAAACGAGACTAAGCGCACGCCCACTTCCGGATTGAAACGGCGCACCGCTTTCATCAGCCCGATATTGCCTTCCTGAATCAAATCCGCTTGTGGCAAGCCGTAGCCGGAATAACCGCGCGCAACATGGATCACAAAACGCAGATGGGACAGAATCAATTCTTTTGCCGCGTCCAAATCCTGTTGGTAATACAAACGCTCCGCCAACGCCTTCTCTTCCTCTGCGGTCAGCATCGGATATTGGTTGGCGGCACGGATATAGCTTTCCAAGTTGCCTTGAGGAACAAGCATCATTTGCATTTCTTTCGTCATCGCATTCCTTCTTTGTTTATTCAGTTAATCACTTGTCTTGCTGTGCGTTGTTGCACGACCTGCTTATGATAAACGAGGCGTTAGTTATAGCACAAATTACGCCGAGTTCAAAATTCCAGACCGCACTTGCTGTTTCAGACCAGTTGTTTGGTAAAAAATTAGACTAAATTGTCAGCAAATAGTTCAATAAAGATTGAAAAATTCAACGATTGTTGAGCATTTCCGCCTTTAGCCAATGCAACAAAACCGCACTTTTGCCTTGAGCCAATGGCGTTTGCGACAGCAGATAATATGCCGAACCGTCGCCGATAAAGCCGTGCGGCGCGTGTAAAATACCTTGTTCGATTTCGGCTTCGACCATAAAACGTGAAGCAATCGCCGCGCCCATGCCGGCAATCGCGGCTTGAATCGAGAGGTAAAAATGCTCGAAATAGCTGTCCTCTTGCCATTCATTAAGCGCGAAACCGCTGAGCCTTTGCCAATCCTGCCACGCCTGCGGACGGGTGTGGGTGTGCAAACGGCGATGTTGTTTGACTTGCAAATGCTGTACCAAACCCATTTGCTCATCGGCAATTTTTTTCGCATACAGCGATTTCGCCCACTGGAAATCGTTACGCCGAATTGCCAAATCAATCGCTTGCCGCTCAAAATCGACTGCACCGCCGGCGGCCAAAATCACCGGATTTAAGCCGGTTTGCTGTTGCAGCGCACTAATACGCGGAATCAGCCATTTCATCGCCAAAGTCGGTTCGCACGAGATCACCAAATCCTGTTGCTGGCGGGTTTTGATCTGCTTAACCGCACTTTCCAGCTCGGAAAACGCCGTTTGGCAATGCTGATACAACATCCGTCCGTTGTGCGACAACAGCAGATTGCGCCTCTGTTTCAGCAGCAGCGGCTCGCTGAAATGGTGTTGCAACAGCTTCAACTGTTTGCTGACTGCGCCATGAGTCACGTGCAACTGTAATGCCGCCGCACTCAAACTACCGCACTTGGCGACAAAATAGAAATATTTAAGCGCGTTCAACGGCAGCTTGGCTATCTGTTCCAAAATCTCACACCTTAATGACAATATTTCGATTTTCTTCTGTTAAAAATCAGGCAAAATATAAACAAAAAACAACAAACCCTATTTTTCAATCTTAATCTAAACGGAAATTATCTCAACCATTATGCACGAACTTCTTGCGGTGATCACCATCACCATTCTCGCCGTCATCAGCCCCGGCGGCGATTTCGCCATGACCACGCGCAACAGTTATTTATACGGCAAACGTGCCGGTATCATCACTGCCATCGGCATTGCAAGTGCGGTTTGGGTGCATGTCGGCTACACCTTGTTAGGCGTGAGTGTATTGTTGTTGCAATCGCCCAGCCTGTTTCATCTGGTGAAAACCTTGGGCGCGTTGTATTTGATTTATATCGGCTTTTCCACCTTTCGCCACCGTCCGGCTGCGTTTAATCTAGAAAGTGAAAGTGCGGTGCTCAGCGATCAACAGGCGTTTAAAAACGGCTTTATCACCAATGCCCTCAACCCGAAAACCACGCTGTTTGTGCTCAGCACCTTCACCCAAATCGTCAATCCCAATACGCCGTTGTGGGTGCAGATTAGTTACGGGGCGTTTATGTCATTGGCGCATTTGCTTTGGTTCGGCTTGGTGGCGGTGCTGCTCTCAGCCCCGACGATTCGCCAACGTTTGCTACAACGGCAAGTGATTGTTAATCGGGTGATCGGGGTGATTTTATGCTTGTTGGGATTGATGTTGTTACTGTCATCGGCGAGAAATTAATACAAAGTGCGGTCAAACCGCACTTCAGGCTAATGACAAAGTCTTTTTCTCTAATCATTTCCCTCCCCCCGTATACGGAGGGAGGTGTCCGAAGGACGGAGGGAGGCATAAAGAATGTTAAAAATGAATATGTTACATTTTCATATTCCCCTCCCTCCCATTTTTCTTGCGAAAAATAGTACTCCCTCCGCATGCGGAGGGAGAGAAGTCAGTTTGTCAGCAATCTCAAGTGCGGTTTAAACCGCACTTTGGAATTAATCTGTTAAAAACGCCGCAATCTTATCAAACGCCGCTTGGCGAATCGCGTCGCGTTCAAACAGAATTTCGTGTTTGGCGTTTTTCACCACTTCATGCTGCAAGCGGCTAAATAATTTGGCGTACTTTTCAATTTGCTGATTCGAGACGATCAGCTCTTTTTCCGCTTGCAGCACCAGCACCGGGATTTTAATCTTGCTGATCGCACGCGGTAATTTTTTAAACTGGATAATGCACTGATGTACCCAGCGAAAGGTCGGCCCGCCCAAATGCACTTCCGGATAACGGCGGTTAATCCGGTTCATCCATTTCATGCGGGTCTTGCAAAAACTGAGATCGTTATTGTCCGGATTGACCGGTTGATAGGCGGTTCTGCCGAAAATATAACGTTGATCCTGTCCGAGCAGCACCATGATATTCACCACCAGTTGTTCCCAAAACGGGTTTTTCAGTGGTAGCGCAAACAGCGGCGCACTCAAAACCAATTTGTCGATCTGATGCGGATATTTAGCCAGATACAGGGTTGCAATTAATGCCCCCATCGAGTGCCCCAGCACCAACTGCCGTTGATAGGCATGGCGCTGGTTGACTTGGTGAATCGCCGCGTCCATATCGTCCAAATAATACTCAAACCGATCAATATAGCCTTTGTCCGGATCGGGCAGCAGCCGTTGCGAATAGCCTTGTCCGCGGTGATCGAAACTCAGCACGTCAAAACCGAGCTGATAAAAATCATAAGCGATTTCCGACCATTTTAATAAATTCGCACTGCGACCGCTGACCAAAATCATCAAGTTACGCGGAATAGATTCCGTCGCCGGGTGTTCAAAAAAACGGTACGCGATTCTACAGCCGCGCTGCCCGTCAAAATATTGCAGCGGAAACTGTTCGACAAAGGGTTTCAAGGTTCTTAAAGCAAACTGCCCAAAGTGCGGTTCTCGTTCCATTTGATGACCTGTCGTATTAGCAAAAAGATAAGGCGGGAGTTCCCGCCTTAGGGTATTTTTCTCTCCCTCCGCGTGCGGAGGGAGTACCATTTTTCACTAGAAAAATGGGGTAGGGAGGGAAACGATTTACGCCACCAATTGACGCAAAATGCGACGCAACGGTTCAGCCGCGCCCCATAACAGCTGATCGCCGACGGTGAATGCCGCCAGATATTCAGGCCCCATATTCAGTTTGCGCAAACGTCCGACCGGAACGCTCAAGGTGCCGGTGACTTTGGTCGGGGTCAGCTCGCGCAGGGTACTTTCTTTGTCGTTCGGAATCACTTTCACCCACTCGTTATGCGAGGCTAACAGTTGTTCGATTTCCGTCAACGGCAGAGCTTTTTTCATTTTAATGGTGAACGCCTGACTGTGGCAACGCAGCGCACCGATACGCACGCACAAGCCGTCGATTGGAATCGGGCTGTCGGATAAACCGAGGATTTTATTGGTTTCGGCATAGCCTTTCCACTCTTCTTTGGTTTGTCCGCTGTCGAGTAATTTGTCGATCCATGGAATCAAACTGCCCGCCAACGGCGCACCAAAGTTTTCAATCGGCAAATCGCCGCGCATTTTGTCGGCAACCGCTCTTTCAATCGCTAAAATCGACGAAGCCGGGTTGTCCAAATCGGTTTTCACCACATCGCGCAATTCGCCCATTTGCACCAGCAATTCACGCATATTTTTCGCGCCGGCGCCGCTCGCGGCTTGGTAAGTGGCAACCGAAACCCATTCCACCAAATCTTTTTCAAACAAACCGCCCAATGCCATCAACATCAAGCTGACAGTGCAGTTGCCGCCGACGTAGGTTTTCACGCCTTTCGCCAAACCGTCGCGGATGACGTGTTGGTTGACAGGATCCAACACGATAATCGCGTCTTTTTCCATACGCAGGGTAGAAGCGGCGTCGATCCAATAACCGTTCCAACCTGCCGCACGCAGTTTCGGATAGACTTCATTGGTGTAATCACCGCCTTGGCAGGTGACGATAATATCCAGCGCTTTCAATTCGTCAATGTTAAAGGCGTCTTTCAACACGCCACTGTCCTTGCCGCCGAAGCTCGGTGCTTTTTGTCCGGCTTGGGAGGTGGTGAAAAAGACCGGGTTAAGCAAGGCGAAATCTTGCTCTTGTTGCATACGATCCATTAAAACCGAACCGACCATTCCGCGCCAACCGATAAAACCTACGTTTTGCATATTGTTTCCTTATTTTTTTGATGTTGTGTTTTAATTTTCTACTCTAATTAATTACAACATCACTTCAATAAAAGCAACTCTTTTAGCAAAAATTTTTACCGTGCCAATGGACAGCAAGCCGCTTTTTGTTATAGTAAAAATCATTACGCATGCAAATAGCAGAGGGGGTAACCATGTTAGCTTTAATTACCGGCGCCAGTGCCGGCTTTGGTGCGGCAACCGCACGTTTATTGGTGCAACACGGACATCGGGTGATCATCAGCGCCCGTCGGCAAGATCGTTTACAGGCATTGCAACAGGAGCTGGGCGACAATTGTCTGGCGCTGGCATTTGATGTCTGCGATCCGGCGGCGGTGCAAACCGCACTTCACAGTTTGCCGCCGCAATGGCAAGAAATTGATTTATTGGTGAATAATGCCGGTTTGGCGCTCGGTGTTGCCGCCGCACAGAACAGCCGCTTGCAAGATTGGCAGCAGATGATCGCCACCAATATCGGCGGTTTAACCACCTTGACCCACGCCATTCTGCCCGGCATGGTGGCGCGCAACCGCGGGCACATTATCAATCTCGGCTCGATTGCCGGCGATTATCCCTATCCGGGCGGCAATGTGTACGGCGCGACCAAAGCCTTCGTCAAACAATTCAGCCTCAACTTGCGCGCCGATTTGGTCGGCACGGCGGTGCGGGTCAGCAATGTCGAACCGGGTTTATGCGGTGGCACCGAGTTTTCCAACGTGCGTTTCTATGGTGACGGCACCAAAGCCGAAGCCTTATACGCCAATGTGGATTATCTGACCCCTGACGATATTGCCGCCACCATTGTTTGGATTGCCGAGCAACCGTCACACGTCAATATCAACCGGATTGAAATCATGCCGGTAGCGCAAGCGCCTGCCGGCTTAACCGTGAAGAAAAAAGTTTAAATCCTTCTGACCGCACTTTGCCATTTTGATAACGCAAAGTGCGGTATTGCCTACCTCGTTTCAGGTATTCGATTTGATATAGATCAAAAGATGAATTAAAAATACGGCTTTTATCGTCAAAATACCTTACTATTTAACTCAACTTTTATCCTAACGAATACGAGGAAATTATGTCATTTCAAGATAAAAAACTGAGCGAATTGGCGATTGCCATTCCGGGCGCCACCAAACTGTTGCGCGAATATGATTTGGATTTTTGCTGCGGCGGCGCCAACACGCTTGGCTTTGCGGCAAACGTGAAAAATCTGGATTTGGCGGCGATTGAAAGCCGTTTAGCCGAACTGGCAGCGCGGCAAGACCTCGGGCAGGAGCAGGATTGGACGCAAACCGCTTACCCGGAAATTATCGCCCATATCATCGCCCGCTATCATGATCGCCACCGCGAACAGCTGCCGGAGCTGATTGCGATGGCGGAAAAAGTGGAAAACGTGCACGGTGATCGCGCCGATTGCCCGATGGGCGCGTCGGCGGTATTAAAAGAGATTTATGCCGAACTGAGCCATCATATGCAAAAAGAAGAACAGATTCTGTTCCCGATGATCCAAGCCGGGCAATATGCGATGGCAAGAATGCCGATCAAAGTGATGGAGCATGAACACGACGACGCCGGACAACAAGTGGAAGTGCTGAAATCCCTGACCGACAACGTCACCCCTCCGACGGACGCGTGCAACACTTGGCGCGCGCTCTACAGCGGCATTAACGAGTTTATCGACGATTTAATGCACCATATTCATCTGGAAAACAATATTTTGTTTCCAAGAGTGGTGAATGAGGGGTAATTGTTATTCGGCAACACTTGACCCATGCCCTCGAAAGAGGGCATTATTACCTTTAATTCATTAGAGGAATATGTCATGAGAATAACAGACGAAAAAAGCCCTGCTGTCTGCTCACGGATTAGATGACCAACTCTTTAATGATGATGTCTATGATTCCATCGTCATGTCATTAATCAATGCGCATTTGTCTCAACTTGAAGATATTGCCGATCTGCGCGCGCATAGAGAAGATGTCAAAAATGGTACGGTGGAATATACCACTATGGACGAACTCGAACGGGAGTATGGGGTATGACGGGCAGCAAAACGTTATATACACTGTGTTGCCGACAAAACGTTTCAAAAAATCATTAAAACGGATTGACCGTAGTCAAGTCCCTAAAATCTTAGCCGCATTGAAAGATGAAGACTTTAGACCCTCCCCGAAAACACACTGCAGCGTTAAAATCCTACGCGGTGAACTAGGCGCTTGAAGTCGGGCAGTATAGTATTTTCCTTTTTCATCAGGATGAATAGTTCTTAGAGAACAATGATATTTATCGACAAGTTGTTTATAAGTCTGTTTTCCAAGCGTGTAATCAAGCCAAATTTTATTGGAATTCAACTTATTTTTTAGGGTGAATGTTTTATTGCACGTCAGGCATTTATAGCGTTGAATATGGTGATAAGTGCCATATTTCTGAATAGTTGATTTTGAGCAAAAAGGACAATTTTTTATTCATATTTCAAAAAAGTGGGTTAAAGCCAGTGACTATAAGGCGTTAACCTACTTTTTACCAACAATTTTGTCTTGTATATCCCAACTCACTTATAATAATGAAGCATATTATTTACAGCTACTATGCCTATTTCATTCCGTTTGGTAACCCAACAACAGCAACGTTTCTTTATGCTGCTGCATATCGGCGATATTCGGCAGTTCGCCCCATTGCTGAAAACCGCACTTTTGCAGCACGCCGACGCTGGCGGGGTTGCCTTTGAACACAAAGGCGAGCAGAGTGGAATAATGCAGCGGTTGCATTTGCTGTTGTAAAAAACGTACCACTTGCGTGCCAATTCCTTTGCCCTTGGCTTGGTTATCCAGATAAAAACTGGCTTCGGCGGTGATATCGTATGCCGGTCGCCCGTAAAACGGCGACAAGCTTGCCCAACCGATCAGCTGATCTTGCGTATTTCGCACCGCCCAAATCGGGTGGCGCACGCTATTGCGGTGAAAGTCAAACCACGCTTGCCGGTCGGCAACCGATATCGGGGCTAAATCGGAGGTGATACGGCGGCTGGCGATAGTTTGGTTATAAATCGCCACGATTTGCGCCAAATCTTGCGCTTGGGCTTTTTCAATCCGAATGGTTGTCATGTGTAATCCTTGTTATTCCACGTCGTCCGCCAACAATAAACTGACTTCGGTGCCGCCGCTGGCACGACGCGCAATGGTCAAATGCGCATTCAACTCTTGCGCTCGCTCCTGCATGATATTCAAGCCGTAGTGCCCACTTGGTTCCGCCAGTGATGGAATGCCGACACCGTTATCGCGAATAATCACGGTGTTTTCGCCGTTGTCGTTACTGCGCGCAATCACTTCAATCAGCGTGGCGTGGGCGTGTTTAATGCTGTTCAGCACCGCCTCACGCACAATTTGCAGTAAATGAATCTGTTGTTGCGCGTTTAGCAATTGCGACGGTAACGCACAATCCAGCGTGATTTGCGCTTCGGAACGGGATTGCAGCGAATCGATCACCTCCTGCAAGGCAAGTTTCAAGTTCGACTCGCTGACGGTCAAACGGAAAGTCGCCAACAGCTCGCGCAGTTGGGTATAACCGTCGGCAAGTGCGGTTTCAAATTGGTGCAGAATATTCAAACTTTTCGCCGCCCGCTCCTCGCTCAGTTCCTGCAAAATACTGCGGCGTAGCAACGTCAACTGGATTTGCAGATATGCCAACACTTGTGCCAAGGAATCATGCAATTCACGCGCAATAATCGAGCGTTCCTGCATTAAAATTAAGTGTTGTCGCTGGCGCAACAGCTGATAGGAATGCAATGCCCGCCCCAACATCTGCGCAATATTTTCAATCGTACGCAGGTCAGGATAGGCTGCGCTGCGCTGCCAATTCAGGCTACCCAGATTCTGATCGTTAATCGTAATCCGCGTGGTTTGCCAGTTTGTTGCGCTATCTTCTTTGCCCACTTCCAGATTAAACATCTCGTTCCCATTCGCCACCAAGCGCACGACTTGCAAGCGTTCGTTTTGTTGCAACAATTTCAGCACGGTGGTCAGATTTTCACGGGTGATTTCATGCAGCGTCAGCTGTTGTGAGGAATAATACAGCATGGATAAAGTGCGGTTAATTTGGGTCAGACTACGGGTTTTCTGACTAACTTGTTCCTCAAGCGAAAGGTAGAGTTTTTGCAGCTGTGCCGCCATTTGGGTGAAACCGCGTGACAGCTCGCCCAGCTCGTTATCGCTGTCAATATCCAGTTCAATGTGCTGAAACTGGCTGTTCTGCACCTGCCGACTGGCGGTGGCCAAGCGCTGCAACGGCGCCACTACTTTTTTACGGCTGTAGCTCAACAGATAACCGCCCAATACCAACATCAGCAGCAAACTGAACAGGTTAGTATAAATCGCAAAACGGATACGCTGCTCGGAAAACTGTTGCAGCACCGACACGAAATTGTCGACTTGATCGACATAGGATTCCAAATTCTGCTGATACAATCCTGCCTCCCCCTGTCGCAAATAACCCGCCATCACCTGCCAACTTGCCAGCAAAGTGCGGTAGGCATTCTGCACCGAATCCGGCACATAAAACCGCTCCAAATTCATCAGTGTCGGCGTCTGCAAACTGGCTTGATAAGTCTGAATCCCATGCGTCAGCAACTCCGGCTGGTACTGCATTTCATACAGCAAACGGTAGCTCTGCATCCGCAGCGAACCGGACACATTGATCATCTCGGCATCGGAATGGTTGCTGATCATAATCAGCGTGGTCACGCACACCGACAAACCGGACAACATGATAATCATCACCAAATAATACGCCAAACGCGACGTTACGGATTTTTTGATTTGCATGACAAAACTCCTTGAGGGGGATTGGGGTATTATAGGAGGTAATCTGAATAAAAACAAAAAACCCTTAAATCAAAACATTTAAGGAGAACTTGGTGTGAAATAGGTTGATCAAATATTTTGTCATAAAAATCTGCACCCTAGTCAGTTGGTTTTGCAGTCTAACTTTTGGGGTGCAGATTACTGAATATTACTGCAACACCGATTCTAAATGAGCTCCGGCAAAGACATAGCCTAACGTCTTATCGTAACGCAGGGAAAACCGAGAAAATAGCAGCAGGAAATTCTCGCCTTGCAGCAGCAAAAACTGATCGTTAAGCGGTTGCAATTCTTGCTTAGGATATTGGGTTTTCAATGCAAAGCCGTTTTTTAGCAAAATTTGATTGATAAACCCGTTTAAATCGACTTCAAAATGGATCCCGTGTTCTGCAAATCGGTAGCGATATTTCGCCTCTGCCACTGTGTCGCTATCGAGCGAGTAATCGACACTCAGCATTGTTTGGTAAGGGTGTTTTAAGGTTATCACCCTGACATTTTCACGGTGATAAAAGTGTAGCGTTTGTATTACGTTCGGCGCAATTTGGGGTGTATCTTCACTCGCACCGGCTAATTCAGGAAAATGTTGCCCGTAACGCGCATTTATCTGTCCACGCCGTGCATAGATCCAATTTAAATTGCGCGCCTGAGTGGATAAATTATGATAATCCTGTCGTTGCTGCTCGGAAAAACCGGCTTGTGCGGCGGTGTCGGGCAGCGCTTTGATTTTGCCCTGAGCATCCAATAAATCGAATTGCTGTAACTGCCGATCAAACCTTGCCAATTGGTTGTCGAAGGCGATTTCCTTCGGATTCAACACCCAGCCGAGCAAAATAATCGTCAGCGCAATCAAGCTGGCAAAAGTGCGGTGTTGACCGTTGAATGTGCGCAAGGATAACGCAATAAACAGTGAAATTAACACCGTCAAGGCAAGCAGATAAACCCGCACTTCGGTCAGTCCGTAGGCGCTCAACCGTTGATACACCGCAAACCACAACAGCGCCAAAGGCAGTAAGGCAATCCAGCCGAAGATATGGTAAAAACCTTGCCATTTTGGCGAGGTTTGCAGCAGTTGTACGCTTTTTAACGCGAGTCCGAGCAACAAATACGGCAACACTATATAGCTGATTTGCCCCTGTGGCATTTCACCCAGCAGGACAATGCGTGCGCTGTAGAGATACAGCAGCAGACTATAAATGATGAGTGTCGGCGAAAGTACGAAATTCAACAACAGTTGCCCGAAATGCCCTAGCTCGACTTGTTCCGTGTCCTTATTCTGCTCAAATAGCAAAAAGAACAGTGGGAAGATACTGAAATAAGTAAATGGCAGTATTCGCTGAAGTATGCGGTCAAACGGCAGATCCAGATTAAACAGCAATTCAACACTGCCCAGTAATGCAAAAAACAGCAGCAACCCGATCGCGTTAATCAGCCAGGCTTTGGCAATATTCAGTGCCGTTTGCAGAAAACGGGTGATAAAAGTGCGGTTTTCCTGTGCCCAACCGCGCGCCAGTAAACACAGCAATAACAGCAGTTGCAACGCCGCAAACCGGCGATCCTCCAGATAATCCTCCAATATCAACCCGTTATTCAGCTGCCAAAACAGCACTAACGGCACCATCACCGCCGTCAGCCAATAAGCGATTTTATAGCGATGGAGTAAATAACTCAGGGCGAAAAACGCCGGTGCAAACAGCCAATAGCGCAACAAATCTCCGCCTTTAACGTCAAAAAGATCAAAAAACAGAAATGGTAGGGAAAACAGCACCATCCACAGCATTTCCAGCGGATATTTTTTCGCCAGCGGCCATATTTGCGCAAGCAAATCGGTCAAACGGGTTTTGAGTTTTAATATCATCTTGTTAATTTAATTCCTAGTGATTCGGAAGTTCGATTTTGCCTTGCAGCACCGCCTGCAACACCGGCAAATGGCTGTGTTCAATCGCTTTGGCGGCGGTCAATAACGTCAGGCGGTCGTGCTGTGCGTGCAATTGGCGCAACTGCTGTAAATCCGCCTGCACCGCCTCGGCACTCAATTCATGGTAATAACGCCGACAAAATTCGTCATAATGCGCAAGCGGATCTTGGTGCAGCCATTGGCGCAGTTCGTTGGAGGGTGTGACCGACTTCAGCCACAACACTCCGTCTAACCGCACTTTGGCAATTCCGCGCGGCCACAACCGATCTGCCAATACGGCTGGAAAATCATTATCGTCAAAGGTATACACTCGTTTTAACTGATACATAATTTACTCCATTTTGTGTGATTGATTGCTACAGCATATACTGCACTTGGATAAAAATCCATGTTAAGCACGTATAAAAAAGCAACTTATCCGCGAAAGGACAAATTGCCTGCTAAGCGACGGGCGATTAATCAGCCGGCGATCGCCGTGCCGACGGTCATATGCAAACCGTAAAACAGGGTTCGACCGATCAATTCGGCAACGAAAACCAACAGTACACTGGCACAGAGTGACAAACTAGGTAAGCTGTTTTGAGCACGGCGACTGTAAAACAGTAGCCCGATACCGGCGAACAGCAACACTAGACGCAATATCATTAAATTGGCGTAATCCGGCACTAATGTTGAGGCTTTTTGCGCAGAGGTTTGGATGCCGGCCAAACTGGTTGCTTGCAACACCACTAAACATACGGCAAGCAGTAGTGCCAATCCCAAAATGCCGGGAACCCAGCGCAATTGAGCGGCTTCAACACCGGCAAAACGCAGCAAGGCATAACCGAGAGTAAAGCCGGCCAAAAGTGCGGTCAGCAGGAATGACGCCGGGGTCGAAATGCTGTTCCAAGTCGGTACGGTGCTGATTAAGTAAACCGTACTCATCACGTAGAGAAAAATACCGCCGCTGACGATCAACAAAAACAGCCAAAGTTTGTTTAATGCCGCCAGCATTTTATCCAGCAACTGTAACAGCCAATATACGCCGGCAAGAATGAAAAACAGCGCACCGGCAGCGATCTCGTTACTAAGTGCCGAGCTGCCGATTCGGTTCAATGAATTAAAGGCGCGCAGCGGTGAACCTAAATGTAGAATTGAAGCGGCGAAACCTAATCCCAACAGGATTAACGGCAACAGTAGCAATAATACGACTTTGCGTTGTCGCAGCGGTTCATCGGCTTTCAACAATAGCCATAATGCCATTAGAATGATCGCACCGACCGCACTTTGCGCCAGCACGGTAAACAGCACCAGCGGTAATTCATGTAATCCGGCATTCATGTTACACCTCCCTCGGGTTGGCTAAAAATCCACTGGTATCGCCGCTCGGGCGCGCATTTTTATTCGGTTTGATCACCAAATTCGGCGCAGTATAATGTTCCGCCGGTAGCGGTGCTAAAGCCGCCAACTCGCCGTATTTTGTACGCAGCTCGCTGATCGGCGCAAAATCCAATGCCCGCAGCGGGCACGATTCGACACAAATCGGTTTTTCACCGGCTTTCACCCGTGAATAGCAACCGTCGCATTTTGTCATATGTCCCTTGGCTTCGCTGTATTGCGGCGCATCGTATGGACACGCCATATGGCAATAGCGGCAGCCGATACACAGTTCCTCATCGACAATGACAAACCCATCTGCATTTTTGTGCATTGCCCCGCTCGGACATACCTTGACGCACGCCGGATCTTCGCAGTGATTGCAGGAAATCGACAAATAATACGAAAAGACATTCTGCTGCCAACAGTTGCCGTTTGCCAGCCAATCGCCGCCGGCATATTCGTAAATCCGGCGATAATTCACATCCACCGGCAAATCCTTGTAATCCTTACACGCCAGTTCGCAGGTTTTGCAGCCGGTGCAGCGATCCGAATCGATGTAAAAACCATATTGTTCCGTCATAATCTGCTCCTTACACTTTCTCAATCTGTACTAAGTTGGAATGCTGCGGATTCCCTTTCGCCAACGGCGACGGGCGCTGGGTGGTGAGGACGTTGATACTGCCGTTATGATCTATTTTATCGCCCCACATATTTGCCCTGTGCCAAGCGCCCTGCCCCATACCCAGTACGCCGGGCATAATTCTTGGCGTCACTTTCGCTTCAATTCGGGTTTCGCCGATTTCGTTGAAGATTCTGACCAAATCCCCACTTTGAATATTTCGCGATTTGGCATCAAGCGGATTAATCCATACTTCTTGCGGACAGGCACTTTCCAACACATCAATATTGCCATAGCTGGAATGGGTGCGGGATTTATAATGGAAACCGACAAGTTGTAACGGGAATTGTCCGTTTTGCGCCTCGATATGGCTATAAAATCCCGGGTGGTAGATCGGCAGAGGATCGATCACTTCATCCTCTTTTAAATCCCAACTAGCCGCAATTTCGGCTAAGCGGGCGGAATAAATTTCGATTTTTCCGGACGGTGTGCTTAACGGATTTGCTTTTGGATCGTCCCTGAAATCCTTATAGGCGACCAGATGACCCTTCGGATCTTTTTTCTTGAAAATTCCCATTGCTTTCAGGGCGTCGTATGTCGGCAGATCGGTATCCATTTCTCGCATTTCGGCATATAAATGTTGCAGCCATTGTTCCTGAGTCCTTCCCTCGCTAAATTTGTCATATACTTCGTCACCAAGGCGTTTAGCTATGT
The DNA here is from genome assembly GCF_053570765.1 of Testudinibacter sp. P17/SS/0325. The sequence goes on from NZ_CM131635.1 coordinate 777,088, forward strand.
CGCATAGAATTTGATAAATCGGGCGTCGCTCGAATTTAGGCGCTGTCGCCGCTTGTCCGAAAATCAGGTAACCCATATTACCGGCAGAATCATTCGGGATAATATCTTCCTGTTCTGTCGTCATCAGATCCGGTAATAAAATATCGGCATATTTGGCAGAGGAGGTCATGAAATTATCAATGACCACAATCATCTCGCATTTGCTCTCGTCTTGTAAGATTTTATGTGTACGGTTTATGTCGGAATGCTGATTGATAATGGTATTGCCCGCATAATTCCACAGGAATTTAATTGGCACATCCAACTTGTCTTTGCCCTGAATCCCGTCTTTTACCGCCGTCATTTCGGTTCCACGTTCAATGGCATCTGTCCACATGAACACTGGGATTTTGGTTTGTACAGGGTTGGTTAACACTGGAAACCGCTTAATCGTGATGGTATAAGTGCTTTCTCTAGCACCGGAATTTCCCCCGCTAATACCAACATTACCGGTTAAAATCGGTAACATCGCAATCGCACGGGCAGCAAGTTCACCGTTAGATTGGCGTTGTGGTCCCCAGCCTTGACTGATATAACAAGGTTTGGTGCTACCGATTTCTCTGGCGAGTTTAATGATTTTATCGGCAGGAATGCCGGTGATATCTGCTGCCCATATCGGCGTTTTGACAATGGCGTCATCTCCTTGCCCCAAAATATACGCTTTGTAGTGTCCATTTGTCGGTGCACCGGCAGGTAAAGTTTTTTCATCATAACCGACACAGTATTTATCTAAAAAATCTTGATCAACCAGATTTTCAGTAATTAATACGTATGCAATACCGGAGACCAATGCGGCGTCGGTACCGGGACGAATCGGAATCCATTCATCCTCCCGTCCGCCTGCGGTGTCGGTGTAGCGCGGATCAATCACAATTAACTTGGCATTGGAACGTTCTCTTGCCTGCTCCAAATGGTAAGTGATTCCAGCGCCGCTCATACGGGTTTCCGCCGGATTATTGCCAAAATAAACGACTAACTTTGAATTGACAATATCGGAGGTGCTGTTACCGACATTTGAACCGTAGGTAAACGGCATTGCCCTGGCAATTTGCGCCGTACTGTAGGTGCCGTATTGGTTCAGAAAACCGCCGTAGCAATTCATTAGACGCGCCATTGCCGAGGCAAAAGCGGAAGAGCGGGTAATATTTCCGCCGACAATGCCGGAACAATAATTAAGGTAAACCGCTTCGTTACCGTAATCTTTCACAATCCGCTTCAGACCGTCGGCAACGGTATCGAGCGCTTCTTCCCAACTAATCCGTTTAAATTTGCCCTCGCCCCGTTTCCCGACCCGTTTCAACCCAAACAACTTCGTCTTGTTTTACGTGCATCCGTAATGCGCAACGGCTACCGCAGTTAACTGAGCACATACTCCAAACCACTTTTTCCGCTTGCTCTTCTGGTGCGGTATTGGTTTTAGCCCTCACTGAAAAAGGTAAGGATACACCTGCAGCAATACCGGTTAATCCGACATGTTTCAATAAAGTTCTTCTTTCGATATCATAATTAATGACATCTTTCACTAGACTATCCATAACAAGTCCCTCCGAATGACTACACTGCTTTCATTAGAACAAAAAGAAATGGGCAAAAAGATGATTAATATCAATCGGAGTGCGTATAAAAACAGGGATCTGCCTAAAATTGATTAGTGTCAAGGCGAAAAAATGAGAACAATTTTAATTTATTGAAGAATTGATTTTTAATACCGAATTTGTGCTACTGTACCGCACTTTGCCGAAGTATGGTACAGTAGCGCAATATTTCCAGAGCCAAGATGATAAAGATGATGAATCCACCATTAACTTCCATTTCCCAATTCGGGCGAATTTTAGGTTCGCTGTTTTATGCTTCGCCGCAACAAGCGCAAAATCAGGCGTTATTGCCGTTATTTGCCGATCCGCAATGGCAGGCGAGCTGTGATTTTTTATCGGCGGAACAGCTTGATGTAATCCAAGTGCGGTTGAGCGAAGGTTTGGCGCAGGGCGCTGCAGCCTTGGAGGCGGATTTTCAGGCGCTGTTTATCGGGCCTGACGCGCTGCCGGCGCCGCAATGGGGATCGGTTTATTTGGATAAAGAAGCGGTGATTTTCGGCAGTTCGTTGTTAGAATTGCGCGGTTTTATGCGTATGCATGGGATTGTGTTGGAATTGGCACAAAACGAACCGGAAGACCATTTCGGCTTGATGTTGCTGATGGCGGCGTGGTTGGCGGAAAATCAACCTGAACAGTTAAACGAATTTTTGCAACAGCACCTGCTCACTTGGTCGGGGCGTTTCCTCAAATTACTGACCGCCGAACAAAACCGCCCGTTCTATTGCGGCTTAGGCTTGTTGGCGCAAGCTTTATTGGCGCATTGGCAGCAACAGTTACAGCTGCAAATCCCCGAAGTGCGGTTATATCGTTAATGATTTGATTATGGCTGAAAAAAACGAACGCTACTATCAGGCATACCTGCAACATAACCGCATTTCACGCCGTGGTTTGTTGCGCGGGATTTTCAATGCCGGACAGAAAGCGCAGCAGCAAATCAGCCAAACGCTGTATCAGCGCGCGGCAACACGCCCGCCGCAAGCGGTTGCCGAGCCGTTGTTTATGCAACACTGCACCGGTTGCGGCGATTGCGTTGCCGCCTGCCCTTACGGCTTAATCCAACTTCAGAATCAAAAAGCGGTGCTGCAAATCGATTACTCTGCCTGCGACCATTGCGGCAAATGCACAGACCGTTGCCAAACCGGCGCACTTAGCGGCGAAGTGCGGTCTGACACTGAGCTGCGACCGCACTTTCACCGCCTTTGTCTGCAACAACAGGGGCGAAGCTGTCAGTTTTGCCGTACCGCCTGTGCGCCGAATGCGATCCGCTTTGACGCCGACAGCAAAAAAATGTTGTTGGACAACGAACGTTGCAACGGTTGCGGCGAATGCAAAATCAGTTGTCCTTCCCATTATATTGAACTCAAGCGGTGTGATTTAAGCGCATAAAAATCGCTAAACTGTGATCAAGCCCTTACTTTTAATGTTTGTTATCGAACATTTTATGGCGAAAACTCACGACATGACCTACAATATCCCTAATTTATTTTTTCGTATTCGAATTTATTTAGTGTGGGGAACAGATTGATGGCGGAATCATTTTCTTCTCGTGTACAAAGTGATGTGATTATTATCGGCGGCGGTGCGACCGGCGCTGGGATTGCGCGCGATTGCCGTTTGCGCGGGCTAAGTGCGGTTTTGCTTGAGCGGCGTGATATTGCCACCGGCGCAACCGGACGCAATCACGGACTGTTGCACAGCGGTGGACGCTATGCGGTCAACGATCCGGAATCGGCGAAAGAGTGTATTGACGAGAATAATATTCTAAAACGAATCGCCAAACACTGTATTGACGATTGCAAAGGGTTGTTTATCACCCTGCCGGAGGACGATTTAGCCTTCCAAAAACCGTTTTTGCAAGCCTGTCAGCAAGCAGGGATTGATGCGGTGCAAATCGAACCGGCATTGGCGCGCCGTTTAGAGCCGTCGGTCAATCCCGATTTGATCGGCGCGGTGGTGGTGCCGGACGGCAGTATCGACCCGTTTCGTCTGACTTCCGCCAATATGTTGGACGCAAAAGAGCGCGGGGCGCAGGTGTTCACTTACTGTGAAGTTCAACAGCTGATTCGCGAAGGCAGCCGAGTGATCGGCGTGCGCGCTTATGATCATAAGCATAAACAACGGCGGGAATTTTTTGCGCCGGTGGTGATTAACGCCGCCGGGATTTGGGGGCAGGGCATTGCCGAATATGCGGATCTGAAAATCAAAATGTTCCCGGCGAAAGGCGCGTTGCTGATTATGGGACATCGCCTCAATCAAATGGTGATCAACCGCTGCCGCAAACCGGCGGATGCCGATATTTTGGTGCCGGGCGATACTATCAGTGTGATCGGCACTACTTCCAGCCGCATTCCATACGATCAAATCGACAATATGCAGGTCACGCCGCAAGAGGTGGATTTGCTGATTCAGGAAGGCGAAAAACTGGCGCCAAGCCTGCGTCACACGCGGGTGTTGCGCGCCTATGCCGGGGTGCGCCCGTTGGTGGCGAGCGATGATGATCCGTCCGGGCGTAATGTCAGCCGCGGTATTGTGTTACTCGACCATGCCGAACGCGACGGTTTGGAGGGCTTTATCACCATCACCGGCGGCAAATTGATTACTTATCGCTTAATGGCGGAATGGGCGACGGATCTTGCCTGTCAGAAATTGAACAAAACCGCACTTTGCACCACCGCCGATATACCGCTGCCCGGTTCAAACGAAAGTGCGGTCGAAACCCACCAAAAAGTGATTTCGTTACCGACTCCGTTGCGGGTTTCGGCGGTGTATCGCCACGGTTCGCGCGCCACCGAATTATTGGAAAAAGAACGTTTGGATCGCAGTTTGATTTGCGAATGCGAAGCCGTTACCGCCGGCGAAGTGCGCTATGCGGTGGACGAGCTGAAAGTGAATAATCTGGTCGATTTGCGCCGTCGCACCCGGGTTGGCATGGGCACGTGTCAGGGCGAACTGTGCGCCTGTCGCGCCGCCGGCTTAATGGCGCGGTTTAAGGTCGCCAATGCGCAGCAATCCACCACGCAGCTTGCCGCTTTTATGGAAGAGCGCTGGCGCGGGATTGAGCCGATTGCGTGGGGCGACGCCTTGCGCGAGGCGGAGTTTACCTCATGGGTATATTACGGTTTATTGGGCTTGAACGAGGTGCCGCAAGCCGGACAACAACAGTTACAGGGAACGGATAAAAATGAAGTTTGATAACATTATTATCGGTGGCGGTTTGGCGGGGCTGATTTGCGGGATCCGTCTGCAACAAGGCGGGCGGCGCTGTGTGATCGTCAGTAACGGGCAAAGTGCGCTCGATTTCTCCTCCGGCTCGTTGGATCTGCTGGGGCAAGCGGAAAATGGTGCGCCAATCGATGATCTGGCGCAGGGTTTGGCGCAATTGGCGCGGCAACAACCGCAACATCCTTATAGCCTGCTCGGGCAAGATGTGGTGCTACAGAAAGCGGCGGAATTTGAAGGTTTGGCAACGGCGCTGCAACTCAATCTGAAACAGGGCAGGGCGCACAATCACTTGCGTTTAACGCCGTTGGGCTCCTTGCGTCCGACTTGGCTGTCGCCGCGCAGCGTGCCGACTTTTGCAATCGAGAACGGCGTCTTATCCGCTAAAAAAGTGGCGGTGTTGGGGATCGAGGGATTTAACGATTTTCAGCCGCAACTGTTGTGTGAAAACCTGCGCCGGCTACCGCACTTTGCGCAGTGGCAGCTCAGTTTCGGCTATCTGCACATTCCCGAACTGGATCATCTGCGTACCGACGCACGCGAATTCCGCAGCATTAATATTTCGCAGGCATTGGAACATAAACTCAATTTCGACCAATTGGTGGCGGAACTGAAAAACGCCGCCGACGGTGCCGATACGGTGTTTTTACCGGCGTGTTTTGGTTTGGATAACGATGGTTTCCTGCAACAGCTGCAACAGGCGAGCGGCATTCATCTGTTTGAACTGCCGACCCTGCCGCCATCGCTGCTCGGCATTCGTCAGCACCGCGTATTGGAAAAAGCGTTTGAGCAGGCGGGCGGGTTGATGATGAAAGGCGACAGCGTATTGCGCGCTGATATGGCAGAAAACCGCGTGACCGCACTTTATACCCGTTTGAACGAAGAGGTCGCCTTGCGCGCCGAACAGTATGTGTTGGCGAGCGGCAGTTTTTTCAGTAACGGCTTGGTGGCAAGTTTTAATCAGGTGCGCGAACCGATTTTTAATCTGGATCTGTTTAGTGCCCCGAACCGCCACCAGTGGACGCATGCGCGCTTTGCGCACCCGCAGCCGTATCAACAATTCGGGGTGAAAATCAATGCCGATTGTCAGGCACAAAAACAGGGTGTAAGCCTAGAGAATTTATATGCGATCGGTGCGGTGGTCGGCGGTTATGACGCCATTCATCAAGGTTGCGGTAGCGGAGTGGCGGTGGTGACCGCACTTTATGTTGCGGATCGGATCCTGCAAGGAGGCAAGCGATGAATTTACAACAACTGATTCAACAAGCGGAGCAGATCCAACAACAGGCGCATATCGATAACAGTTTTGAAAGTTGTATCAAGTGCACCGCCTGTACTGCAGTGTGCCCGGTGTCGCGCAATAATCCGTTCTATCCCGGTCCGAAACAGTCAGGCCCGGACGGCGAGCGCTTGCGCCTGAAAAGTGCCGAATTTTATGACGAAGCCTTGAAATATTGCACCAACTGCAAACGCTGCGAAGTTGCCTGTCCGTCCGATGTCAAAATCGGCGATATTATCGTGCGCGCACGCAACCGTTACGGGCAGGGCAAAGATAAATCGGCGGTACAAAAACTGCGCGACGCGGTGCTGAGCAACACCGATATTATGGGGTCGCTGTCGTCGCCGTTTGCGCCGGTGGTGAATGCGGTCACCAGCCTGAAAGCGACCCGTTTTTTACTGGATAAAACCTTGAAAGTCGCCAAACAGCGCAGCCTGCCGAAATATTCGTTCGGCACGTTCCGCCAATGGTACGGCAAAGTGGCGGCGCAGCAACAGCAGTATGCGGAAAAAGTGGGTTATTATCACGGCTGCTACGTGAATTACAACAACCCGGCCTTAGGCAAAGAGCTGATCGAGGTGTTTAATGCGATGAATATCGGCGTGGTGCTGTTGGAAAAAGAGAAATGCTGCGGCGTGCCGCTGATGGTGAACGGTTTTCCTGAACGCGCCAAAAAACAGGGCGAATTTAATATTCAACAATTAGAACAAGCGGTTACTGAGCGCAAATTGGATATTGTCGGCACCTCCTCGACCTGCACCTTAACCTTGCGTGATGAATATCAGCATATTTTGGGTTTGGATAACCACAAAGTGCGGTCGCATATCCAGTTGGTCACCCGTTACCTCTATACCTTATTGGAACAAGGCAAAACCCTGCCGCTGAAACCAATGCCGCTGCGGGTGGCGTATCACACCGCCTGTCATATGGAAAAGAGCGGTTGGGTGCCTTATACCATCGAAGTGTTGCGCAAAATTCCGCAACTGGAAATCGTGATGTTGAACTCGCAATGTTGCGGTATCGCCGGCACTTACGGCTTTAAATCGGAAAACTACGACACAGCGCAAGCGATCGGTAAAGGGCTGTTTGAACAGATCGAACAGGGCGGTTTTGATTACGTGATTTCCGACTGCGAAACCTGCAAATGGCAGATCGATATGTCCACCACCCGCCAATGTTTGCACCCGATCACCTTACTGAGTATGGCGCTGGAGAAGTAGCTGCGATTGGGCTATACTCAAACCACTTTTGCATAGCGAATAGGGGAAAATGATGGCATTTCAACAAGCAATCGGTTTTGGCGTGGCGGGCAATTTTGCCGGACATTTGGAACAAGCGGGCGAGGCAGCGGATTTTAAACAGGTCGAGGTGCAGGAAGCGCATCAACCGAAAGCGATTTTTCCGTTTTATGTACCGCACTTTGACGGTTTTTTATCGGTTTATCCGCTGTCGTCCGATACATTGCGCTTTCCGCGAGATGCGGATAACCTGCAAATCGAGCCGGAAGTGGCGATTATTTGTGATATTCAATATGATCAACATCATCAAGTGACCGCACTTTTACCGAAAGCGTTTGGCGCATATAACGATTGTTCAATCCGCCGCCCGAATGCTCATAAAATCGCCGACAAGAAAAATTGGGGCGCGCAAACCAAAGGTTTAGCGTCAACTTTGATCCCACTGGATGGCTTCGAGGCTGGTTGTAATTTGGATCGCTATCGTATCGCCTGTTTTCATCAGCGTGGCGAACAATTCAATATTTACGGCGTGGACAGCCCGACAGTCGGTTACAGTTATTTCCATCAAAAATTACTCAATTGGACTGTCGATCGCATGAACAACCAGCCGGATCAAGGGCCAATGCACCATATCGCCGGCTTGCTGGAAAAAGCCGATTATCCGCAACAGGCGGTGATTAGCATTGGTGCGACCCGTTATACCGAATTCGGCGAAACCCATTTTTTGCAGCCGGGCGATGTCAGCATGGTGGTGGTGTATAACGCCGACTGCCATACCTCAAACGAGATTATCGCAATGGCGAAAACCCGACAATTCAGCGGTGATTTGTCGGCGTTAGTGCAAACCGTGATTTGATTTTATTCTTTACTTTACGCCAAGTGCGGTCAGACGATGATTTGACCGCGCTTGTTCTTTTTGCGATCCGGATTCCAATTATTTTCATAACCCCGTTCTTTTTCTTGTCCGTTACGTTAGCCTGACCGCACTTTGATTCATTTGTTCGAGAGGTGAACGATGTGGCGTGTAGGTATGATTGCTCTATTGGCATGGCTGGGCGCGATAACCGGCGCGGCGGCAAGCAGCAAGCCGAATTTAATGCTATTGGAAGTCTATCAAGGGCAAGCGTTAGACGGTTGGATGATGAGCGAAAAATTGGACGGCGTGCGTGGTTTTTGGGACGGCAAACAACTGTTGAGCCGCAACGGTAATCCGCTAAATCCGCCGGATTATTTTGTCCAACATTTTCCACCGTTTGCGATCGACGGCGAACTGTTTTCCCAGCGTGGTGAGTTTGAAATGATTTCCTCGATTGTGCGCAGTGCCGACGATCGCGGTTGGCACAAATTGAAGTTGTATGTGTTTGATGTACCCAATGCAGACGGGGATCTCAACGCGCGTTTGCAAACCTTGGCGGATTATTTGCAACAAAATCCAAGCGCGCATATTGAAATCATTCGACAAATTCCGATTAAGAATAAGCAACATGCGGAAGATTTTCTAGCCGAAGTCGAGGCGTTGGGCGGCGAGGGTATTGTGGTGCGTAATCCGTTTATTGCGTATCAGCAACAGCGCAGTTCACAGATTTTGAAATTTAAAACCACGCAAGATGAAGAGTGCGAAGTGGTGGCGCATCATCAAGGCAAAGGGCAGTTTGCACAGGTGTTGGGCGCGCTCAGTTGCCGCAATCAGCGTGGCGTTTTTCGAATTGGCTCGGGGTTTAATCTGCAACAGCGGCAAAATCCGCCGCCGATCGGCAGCGTGATAACTTATCAATATCGCGGCTTAACCAAAAACGGCAAACCACGCTTTGCTACTTTTTTACGAATTAGAAGTGATATTTCGCTGACAAAATAATCCAAAGTGCGGTTTTTCGTTTAAAAAAGCGCCGCTTGGAAATTTTTTGCAAAAAAGTGAGAAAAAGCCCTTGCAAAGCATTATGGAATGTCTATAATGCGCACCTCACAACGACGCAGCTGTTTGAAGCCGGCGATTGTGACTGTTCTTTAACAATATATCAGACAATCTGTGTGGGCACTTGTGCAAGGCATTGGTAATTTAAAGATTTAAAAAACTAAAGTCTTAATGAGTGCTGATAGTAAATTCATAATTGAAACTTTTGTGGTTTCAACATTATAGTCAGAGATTCGTTGAGCGATTGAACTTGAATTGAAGAGTTTGATCATGGCTCAGATTGAACGCTGGCGGCAGGCTTAACACATGCAAGTCGAGCGGTAACGGGGGGTAGCTTGCTACTTTGCCGACGAGCGGCGGACGGGTGAGTAATGCTTGGGAATCTGGCTTATGGAGGGGGATAACTACGGGAAACTGTAGCTAATACCGCGTAATGTCTTAGGACTAAAGGGTGGGACTTTCGGGCCACCCGCCATAAGATGAGCCCAAGTGAGATTAGGTAGTTGGTGAGGTAAAGGCTCACCAAGCCGTCGATCTCTAACTGGTCTGAGAGGATGACCAGTCACACTGGGACTGAGACACGGCCCAGACTCCTACGGGAGGCAGCAGTGGGGAATATTGCGCAATGGGGGGAACCCTGACGCAGCCATGCCGCGTGAATGAAGAAGGCCTTCGGGTTGTAAAGTTCTTTCGGTGATGAGGAAGGTGTTTTGTTTAATAGACAGAGCAATTGACGTTAGTCACAGAAGAAGCACCGGCTAACTCCGTGCCAGCAGCCGCGGTAATACGGAGGGTGCGAGCGTTAATCGGAATAACTGGGCGTAAAGGGCACGCAGGCGGATAGATAAGTGAGATGTGAAATCCCCGAGCTTAACTTGGGAACAGCATTTCATACTGTTTATCTAGAGTTTTGTAGAGAGGGGTAGAATTCCACGTGTAGCGGTGAAATGCGTAGAGATGTGGAGGAATACCGGAGGCGAAGGCGGCCCCTTGGACAAAGACTGACGCTCATGTGCGAAAGCGTGGGGAGCAAACAGGATTAGATACCCTGGTAGTCCACGCTGTAAACGATGTCGATTTGGGGGTTGCCTGTATGGGTGGCTCTCGAAGCTAACGCGTTAAATCGACCGCCTGGGGAGTACGGCCGCAAGGTTAAAACTCAAATGAATTGACGGGGGCCCGCACAAGCGGTGGAGCATGTGGTTTAATTCGATGCAACGCGAAGAACCTTACCTACTCTTGACATCCTAAGAAGAGCTCAGAGATGAGCTTGTGCCTTCGGGAACTTAGAGACAGGTGCTGCATGGCTGTCGTCAGCTCGTGTTGTGAAATGTTGGGTTAAGTCCCGCAACGAGCGCAACCCTTATCCTTTGTTGCCAGCATGTAAAGATGGGAACTCAAAGGAGACTGCCGGTGACAAACCGGAGGAAGGTGGGGATGACGTCAAGTCATCATGGCCCTTACGAGTAGGGCTACACACGTGCTACAATGGCGTATACAGAGGGAGGCGAGAGTGCGAGCTTAAGCGAATCTCTTAAAGTGCGTCGTAGTCCGGATTGGAGTCTGCAACTCGACTCCATGAAGTCGGAATCGCTAGTAATCGCAAATCAGAATGTTGCGGTGAATACGTTCCCGGGCCTTGTACACACCGCCCGTCACACCATGGGAGTGGGTTGTACCAGAAGTAGATAGCTTAACCTTAGGGGGGCGTTTACCACGGTATGATTCATGACTGGGGTGAAGTCGTAACAAGGTAACCGTAGGGGAACCTGCGGTTGGATCACCTCCTTATAATATGACTGATGATTTTGTATAGGTGTTCACACAGATTGTTTGATAGAAAAGAAGACAGACCGTATAGAGAGATAGGCTTGTAGCTCAGGTGGTTAGAGCGCACCCCTGATAAGGGTGAGGTCGGTGGTTCAAGTCCACTCAGGCCTACCAATGATTTTATCTTCATCATCTTGAATATCTGCGATGCTCATGTGCTGTTCGCACACTGCGCTTCTCGATTTCAATCTGATTTTGCTAAAACCATTGGCTGAACTATCTAGAACTTGCTAAATACGGGAAAAGAAAGGGGCTATAGCTCAGCTGGGAGAGCGCCTGCTTTGCACGCAGGAGGTCAGCGGTTCGATCCCGCTTAGCTCCACCACGCTTTAACTTGTCACAACGAGGTCAGTAATGACTGAAGTATCGGTGATAAGGGTTTATTGATTAATAGTGAGTTTTCTTAGCCAACGCTTTATGAGGGATTAAAAAACCTAAAGTGCGGTTAAGAGGATTGAGTATTGGTTGAAAAACCGATTTGTTCTTTAAAAATTTGGACACAAGCTAAAAACTGAAGAGAACTCAAGCGTTCGAGAGGACGTAAGAGCTGAGTATTTGAAAATCGAGCAATCGAGAATCGAATTGGGCTTGTTTGGTGAGAAAAGGCACTGAGCAGGTCAGCGTAGGGAAACTTACGCACGAGTCAATGGAAGACGGCTTTGGGAATGGAAAGCGGACTGAACGAAACGGGCACGAAAGTGGTTAGTTGAAATGAAAGTGCGGTCTGAAAATTCTTGAGGTTGTATGGTTAAGTGACTAAGCGTGCAGGGTGGATGCCTAGGCAGTCAGAGGCGAAGAAGGACGTGCTAATCTGCGAAAAGCGTGGAGGAGTTGATAAGAAGCGCTATCACTCCACGATATCCGAATGGGGAAACCCAGTAGATGAAGAATCTACTATTGTTAACTGAATCCATAGGTTAACAAGGCGAACCGGGAGAACTGAAACATCTCAGTACCCCGAGGAAAAGAAATCAATTGAGATTCCGTAAGTAGCGGCGAGCGAACACGGAGAAGCCGTTAGTGATAGTAAGTGAGTTAGGAGAATGAGTTGGGAAGCTCAATCGCAGAGGGTGATAATCCCGTATCCGAAGGCACAGTTACGGTACTAAGCTAACACTAAGTAGGGCGGGACACGAGAAATCCTGTTTGAAGATGGGGGGACCATCCTCCAAGGCTAAATACTCCTGACTGACCGATAGTGAACCAGTACCGTGAGGGAAAGGCGAAAAGAACCCTGGTGAAGGGAGTGAAATAGAACCTGAAACCCTGTACGTACAAGCAGTGGGAGCCTCTTTAATGGGGTGACTGCGTACCTTTTGTATAATGGGTCAGCGACTTATATTGTGTAGCGAGGTTAACCGAATAGGGGAGCCGAAGGGAAACCGAGTCTTAACTGGGCGAAGAGTTGCACGATATAGACCCGAAACCCGGTGATCTAGCCATGGGCAGGTTGAAGGTTGGGTAACACTAACTGGAGGACCGAACCGACTACTGTTGAAAAAGTAGCGGATGACTTGTGGCTGGGGGTGAAAGGCCAATCAAACCGGGAGATAGCTGGTTCTCCCCGAAATCTATTTAGGTAGAGCCTTAGACGAATACCTTCGGGGGTAGAGCACTGTTTCGGCTAGGGGGTCATCCCGACTTACCAACCCGATGCAAACTGCGAATACCGAAGAGTAATATCTAGGAGACACACGGCGGGTGCTAACGTTCGTCGTGAAGAGGGAAACAACCCAGACCGCCAGCTAAGGTCCCAAAGTCTATGTTAAGTGGGAAACGAAGTGGGAAGGCTTAGACAGCTAGGATGTTGGCTTAGAAGCAGCCATCATTTAAAGAAAGCGTAATAGCTCACTAGTCGAGTCGGCCTGCGCGGAAGATGTAACGGGGCTAAAACATAGCACCGAAGCTGCGGCATTCAGATGACAGATTTCAGATGTCAGGAGACAGTATGGCAATCAAGTTTGAAGATTTGAAGGTGTTTCAACGCGCTTATAAAGTGTCGTTGGAAATTCATCAAGCGAGCTTGGATTTTCCTAAGATAGAGCAATATGCGTTAGGAGACCAAGTTAGACGGGCAAGCAAAAGCATTTGTGCAAATTTAGCCGAAGGTTTTGCAAGGCAACGTACTAAAGCGGATTTAAATCGATTTCTTAGCATGGCAATAGGCAGTGCTGATGAAATGCGAGTTTGGTTAAGATACTGTTATGACTTGAAATATGTAGATGAACAAGATTGGCAAAGATGGCGTAATGAATACGAAGAAATTGCGAAGATGTTACAAGGTTTTGGTAAAACACCGAAACCTGACGTCTGAAATCTGTCATCTGATTGGGTAGGGGAGCGTTGTGTAAGCGGAAGAAGGTGGCTCGAGAGGGCTGCTGGACGTATCACAAGTGCGAATGCTGACATAAGTAACGATAAAGGGGGTGAAAAACCCCCTCGCCGGAAGACCAAGGGTTCCTGTCCAACGTTAATCGGGGCAGGGTGAGTCGGCCCCTAAGGCGAGGCTGAAGAGCGTAGTCGATGGGAAACGGGTTAATATTCCCGTACTTGTGATAAGAGCGATGTGGGGACGGAGCAGGTTAGGTTATCCGGGTGACGGAAGTCCCGGTCCAAGCGTGTAGGATGGATGATTAGGCAAATCCGGTCATCTAAATCAGAGGCGTGACGGGGAGACTCCACGGAGTCGAAGTAACCGATACCACACTTCCAGGAAAAGCCGCTAAGCTTATCTTATCATAAACCGTACTGAAAACCGACACAGGTGGTCAGGTAGAGAATACTCAGGCGCTTGAGAGAACTCGGGTGAAGGAACTAGGCAAAATAGCACCGTAACTTCGGGAGAAGGTGCGCTGACGGTAATTGAAGTCCTTAACGGATGGAGGTGAAGTCAGTCGAAGTGACCAGCTGGCTGCAACTGTTTATTAAAAACACAGCACTCTGCAAACACGAAAGTGGACGTATAGGGTGTGACGCCTGCCCGGTGCTGGAAGGTTAATTGATGATGTGAGAGCATTTGATCGAAGCCCCAGTAAACGGCGGCCGTAACTATAACGGTCCTAAGGTAGCGAAATTCCTTGTCGGGTAAGTTCCGACCTGCACGAATGGCGTAATGATGGCCAGGCTGTCTCCACCCGAGACTCAGTGAAATTGAAATCGCCGTGAAGATGCGGTGTACCCGCGGCTAGACGGAAAGACCCCGTGAACCTTTACTATAGCTTGACACTGAACATTGAATTTTGATGTGTAGGATAGGTGGGAGACAGAGAAGTATTAACGCCAGTTAATATGGAGTCGTTGTTGAAATACCACCCTTTAAGGTTTGATGTTCTAACACAGACTGCGGCACGCGGTCGTGGACAGTGTCTGGTGGGTAGTTTGACTGGGGCGGTCTCCTCCCAAAGCGTAACGGAGGAGTACGAAGGTTTGCTAATCACGGTCGGACATCGTGAGGTTAGTACAATGGTATAAGCAAGCTTGACTGCGAGACGGACATGTCGAGCAGGTGCGAAAGCAGGTCATAGTGATCCGGTGGTTCTGAATGGAAGGGCCATCGCTCAACGGATAAAAGGTACTCCGGGGATAACAGGCTGATACCGCCCAAGAGTTCATATCGACGGCGGTGTTTGGCACCTCGATGTCGGCTCATCACATCCTGGGGCTGAAGTAGGTCCCAAGGGTATGGCTGTTCGCCATTTAAAGTGGTACGCGAGCTGGGTTTAGAACGTCGTGAGACAGTTCGGTCCCTATCTGCCGTGGGCGTTGGAAAATTGAAAGGGGCTGCTCCTAGTACGAGAGGACCGGAGTGGACGCACCGCTGGTGTTCCCGTTGTTTCGCCAGAAGCATTGCGGGGTAGCTATGTGCGGAAGAGATAAGTGCTGAAAGCATCTAAGCACGAAACTTGCCTTGAGATGAGTTTTCCCAGTCTATAAGACTGTAAGGGTTGTTTAAGACGAAGACGTAGATAGGCGGGGTGTGTAAGTGTAGTGATACATTGAGCTAACCCGTACTAATTGCCCGAGAGGCTTAACCATACAACGCTCAAGGGTTTTACCCAAAAGCCGAGAGAAAGTTGTAAGAAAAGACAAGAGACGAAAGAGCGAAGTAAGAAGCTCGAGTAGGGCTCGAGGAGTTTGAATCAGATTAGCTTGTGACCGAATAGGAATAACAGCGAAAGAAACGCTGAAAGAATAAAAAATAGAGAACAAAACAAAGTAAGAAGAAGCAAAAACAATCAAGCCGAATTATTCCGGCGGCGATAGTGCGGTAGCACCACCTGATTCCATGCCGAACTCAGAAGTGAAATGCCGTAACGCCGATGGTAGTGTGGGGTCTCCCCATGTGAGAGTAGGACACCGCCGGATATTATATTAGAGAAGCAGAGCCCCTTGTAGCGATACAAGGGGTTTTTGTTTTGGGCGAAAAAAATCCTAAGACAAGAAAGCTAAGCAATACGAAGAAATACCCGTGCGGTTTGCAGTGAAGTTCAATGAGAAAAGTATGGCAACAGGCTGGATTTTGGTAATAATCAGCCTGAAAGTGCGGTCAAGCGCTCTTTGAAGAAAGATAGGTTCGTTATTTATATTTTTTACAGATATAAAAAACCACCTCGAATTGAGGTGGAAAGGGAAAGTAAAAAGGCAGGTCTTACTTCTTAGAAATATTATCAATAAAAGTTTTGCGCGGAGAGGATAATCCCAGCTTTTCGGCTTCATTCACCAGATTCATTGCTCTGTCAATATCGTTTTGTTTTAAGGCATTGCGAATGGCCGTATTGAAATAGCGCTCGGTTTCTTTTTCTACCGGCTTAGTTAATGTTGTGCCAGCAGCTTTGGCGGTGTTACCGATAGTTTGCGGCGTTGTAGACTTATCTTTGAAAGACGGCATTTGCATACCGATAAATTGCGCACTTTGTTTGCCGTCGACACGGATTTGAATTTTACCGTTACGGCTGTGTTGCGCCCGTAAATCGTCAATTGCCGGCGGCTGGTTGCCTCTGGCTTTGGCGTAAAGTTTTGCCGGGTGGGGAATCGAAGTACTGCCTTGCAAATCGTCAGCTGCGGTATAAACCAGCAGATAAATATAATCCTGATTCGGCGTCGGGGTTAGGTTGAGTTCGGTACTCAAGCGATTTGCTTGCAAACCGCTCTCGTGCTGCAATTTAAACACGGATGAAGGGTAAGTTGCGGCTAAATTGTAATTGGCATCTAACACCGCAACTGTCGGGACGAACAGCGCTTGATTGTCGATGGCGAAACTACTGATGGTAATATTTAACGTGCCTTGATTTGCCGGCAGGCGGTAAGCGGCAATCGGGCTGTGGATCGCCGCGATTGGTTGCTCATTTTCCGATAAAGTGGTGTCGGTTTGCTGTGATAAGCCGATATCTTGCCATGGCAGTTGGGCGGCTGTCTGCGCGTTGATATTCAATTGCGCGGCGTAACCAAAGGAAGCGCAAATCAGCCCAAGCGCCAGCAGTATCGATTTAATTGGCTTTTTCATATTAACCTCATAAAAACAAAAGTAAAAAGACCGCACTTTATCGTGGTTGCTTGTCGAGCCGCGTGACAAAGTGCGGTTTGGCGATTACCACCAAGCTTCGAATTGCACGCCATATACCAATTCATGATCGCTGGCTTTCCCGTATTTGCTCGGGTTTGTGGTTCGATCGCCGAATTTGTCATTCCAATCTGCGTAAGTGGCGAAGACCCGGATTGCCGGACGCGCCCAAATGCTGTCGCCGGCTTGCCATTGTTGGGCCAAGGTGACTTTTTTCAGATCGTTCTTTTTGCCGCTGGCTTGATCTTTGACGCGGTCATAACCCAGTTCGACCAAGGTGCTCATGGTATCATTCCATTTATACATCGGGCGAATACCGGCGGAGTACCAGGTATTACCTTGATTATTATCCAGATCGGTTTTTTGATAAATCAAGGCGTACATGGTTTCGACACGATCACTGAGTTTAACCACCCCTTGATTGATCAAGCGCAGCATATGCCCGTTGTTATTCACCGAAGCGCCTTGTGAGTGACCGGTATTCCAAGAGGTCATGGAATCGGTTGCATATTGCACGGTGAATTTGTTAAAACCGCCGAAGAACTCGTTTTGCGTATGTTCGGCGGTCAGCATATAGCCGCGTTTGCTCGCACCGTCGGCAAATTTTACGCCGTCTTTGGTATGGGCATTACCAAAATCGACCCCGAACTCCAATTTACCGTTTTTATTGACATTTAAATCGGCTAAACGGACATCAAAGACATCATTGTAAACGTTCTTATTTTTATTGGTTTCCCACTTTTTGCTGATCTCGTTATATTCCCAAGAATAGGCGCCGGCCGGTTCGGTATTACGCGTCACCGCCAGAGACAATTTCCCGAAGCCCAGATCGATATTTTCCACCCCTGCACCGGGGCCTGAAATATCCCAATAGTAGAAGTCATTCATATGCACATCGTGGCGCTGATAGAAACGTTTACCGGCCCAAAGCGTTGCCCCGGGTAACGAATCGGCAAAGTTTTTAAACTGTACGTTGACTTCGCGCAATGCCGGGCTGGTTGATTCCCAGTCTACCTGTTGATTCACCGAATAGGCGACGTTGGTATCCAAATAGATACTTTTTTCCCCTTGATTGAATAACGCTTGCCCCAATTTGAATTCGGTATAGGTTTCGGCTTCGTTACCCAAACGGTATTTGGCCGGAGCACCGGTGGCTTTAAATGCGCTTTGTTCACCGCCGCCTGCCGTCCAGCCGATACCGGAACGGGCATAGCCGTGGAAATCGACCGCACTTGCTGTACCGGCAAGTAAGGTGCTGCCGATAACAATCGCGAGAAGGGTTTTTTTACTGTTCATAATGTTGGCCTCTTTTATTGGTTAAAATTACTACATTTTTCATTTGCTTATCGTCACCGAAGCGGATAAGCCGGGTTTTACAGACAAAAATATCCCGTCCGAATATTGATAAAATAGTCGGAATATTTAAATTTTTTAATAAAAACAATAGGTTGGTTAAGCTATACGCCTATCTCTCGATGTAGCCGCCGGCAAGCGTTGCCATCTTCTTTAAACAGGTGGCAGCGCTCGGGCACAATGCCGATATCCATCACTTGCCCTTCTTCGGCTAGTACCACATCGTTTTGCCGGTAAACCAGTGTCGGCTGTTTGATTTCGGGAATTTCCAGATGAATTTGGGTCTCATTGCCTAACAGTTCGACCACGGTGACAATGCCTTTTAATTTAACTTCAGCTTGCGCCGCCGGAATCAAGTGTTCGGGACGCACGCCCAACGACAGATTTTCGCCCACTTTCACGCCGTCACCGGCGACCGGAATCCAAAAACGATGGTGATTGGCGTCCGGCAATTCGATTTGCACCCGCGCTTGCTCCACCGCAGTGGTTTTCACCGGCAGAAAATTCATTTTCGGCGAACCGATAAAACCGGCGACAAAGCGGTTGGCCGGATAGTGGTAAAGCTCCAACGGCTTGCCCACTTGTGCGATTCCGCCTGCATTCAACACCACAATTTTATCCGCCAAGGTCATGGCTTCGATTTGATCATGGGTAACATAAATCATCGTGCGGTTGAGTTTTTTGTGTAATTTTGAAATTTCCACCCGCATTTGCACCCGCAATGCGGCATCGAGATTGGAGAGCGGTTCGTCCAACAGAAAAACTTGCGGCTGTGAGACCAATGTCCGCCCGATGGCGACCCGTTGGCGTTGACCGCCGGACAGGGCTTTCGGTTTGCGATCCAACAAATGCGCCAGTTGCAAAATTTCAGCGACTTGGTTAACCCGTTTATTGCGCTCCTCTTTTTTAACACCGGCAAGTTTTAAGCCGAACGACATATTTTCCGCCACGTCCAAGTGCGGATAGAGGGCGTAAGATTGGAACACCATGCCGATTCCGCGTTTTGCCGGCGGCACATCGTTCATCAACGTGTCGCCGATATACAGTTCGCCGGAGGTAATGTCTTCCAAGCCGGCAATCATGCGCAATAAGGTGGATTTACCACAGCCGGAGGGGCCTACGAATACGACGAATTCGCCTTCTTCAATTTCCAAATTAATATCTTTGGAGATATGGATATCGCCATAAGATTTGTATATTTTACGTAAAGAAAGACTCGACATAATTTTCCCCTGTAAGCCTTACGGCGTTTTCACCGCTGTTTATCCCTTGATAACTCAATATGATTAAAATTTTATGGTGGCCAGTATGCAGCGATAATGCAAGAAAAAAATCCTCCTTCGGCCGTTTTTTTAAGGGGGAGATGAAAAATAACGCAAAATCGTAAAATATTTTTTATGCCCCGATATTGTGATCAGGATCTTGTTTATCATGTTATTTTTTGTGATCATTATCGCAAAAACCAGGATTTGTGTGATCAAGATCACCGTTTGCCAGCGCGGGGAGGAGTGTGGGGGATGATGTCATTTTAGCCGTAAAAAGGGCATTATTGGCGACAACTAGGATGTCAAACACAATACTTTTGTTATTACTTAAATTTAAATTAAGGACAGTCGATATGAAAAATAAATTTTTAACACTCACCCTAAGTGCGGTTGCGGCGTTGGTGGTTTCCGGCGGCAGCATGGCAAAACTGGAAGCGGGCAAGCTGGTCATTTGGATCAACGGCGATAAGGGCTATGACGGATTGGCGGAAGTCGGTAAAAAATTTGAAGCGGACACCGGCATTCCGGTGTTGGTCGAACATCCGGATAAATTGGAAGAGAAATATCCGCAAGTGGCGTCGACCGGTGACGGCCCGGATATCGTCTTTTGGGCACACGACCGTTTCGGCGGCTATGCGCAATCCGGCTTGTTGAGCGAATTGCACCCGAGTCAGGAGTTTAAAGACAAATTCGTGTCTTTTGCTTGGGACGCGGAAAGTTACAACGGGAAAATCATCGGCTATCCGGTGGCGATTGAAGCCTTATCATTGATTTATAACAAAGATTTAGTGGCGAAAGCGCCGCAAACCTGGGAAGAGGTCGTCGAGCTGGACGCCAAATTGAAAAAAGAGGGCAAAAATGCAGTCATGTGGAATCTGGCGGAACCGTATTTCACTTGGCCGATTATTGCCGCTGACGGCGGTTATGCATTTAAATACACCAATAACCAATATGATGTGAACGATATCGGTGTCAATAACGAAGGTTCGTTGCGCGGTTTGCAATTTGTTGTCGATATGGTGAAAAATAAGATTATCAATGCCGATACCGATTATGCGATCGCCGAAGCCTCGTTTAATAAAGGGCAAACGGCGTTGACGATTAACGGCCCGTGGTCATGGGGCAACATTGAAAAGAGCGGTATCAATTACGGCGTAGCCGTGTTGCCGACCTTGAATGGTCAGCCGTCCAAACCGTTTGTCGGGGTGTTGAGCGCCGGGATCAACGCCGCCAGCCCGAATCAGGATTTGGCGGTCGAATTTTTAGAAAACTACCTGCTGACCGATGAAGGCTTGGATATGGTCAACAAAGACAAGCCGTTGGGTGCGGTGGCGCTGAAATCTTATCAGCAACAACTGGCAAAAGACAGCCGCATTGCCGCCACCATGCAAAATGCGGAAAACGGCGAAATCATGCCGAATGTACCGCAAATGGCTGCATTCTGGTATGCGGAGCGCAGTGCGATTATCAATGCGGTGAATCAGCGCCAAAGCGTGAAAGAAGCGCTGGATGACGCCGCCGCCCGTATCAAGGCGCAATAATCGGTTTCAACCGCACTTTATCTGCCGTCGGCGAACGCCGTGAGGTAAAAGTGCGGTCTCTTTTTTCGGATAGGCGGTTTTATGCAACAAACGACCACACAATCTCTTTGGTCGCTGACGGATACGTCTGCGGCGGCCAAATACCTTAAATGGGGACTAATCGCCCTGGTACTGCTGCTCGATTTTTATCTGGTTTCGGTGATGTATCTGCAGGGCGAGATCCTGTTTGCCATTCTCACCCTGATTGTGATCAGCTCCGGCATCTATGTTTTCGCCAACCGGAAAACTTACGCTTGGCGCTATGTTTATCCGGGCATTATGGGCATGGGGATTTTCATTCTGTTTCCGCTGGTCTGCACCATTGTGATTGCATTTACCAATTACAGCGGCACCAACCAGCTTGCCTTTGAAAGAGCGGTCAGCGTGCTGTCGCAACAGCGTTATTTTTCAGGCGAGAAATACAATTTCAAGTTGTTCGCACAGCCGGACAACCGGTGGCAAATCGAAGTGACCTCGCCGCAGGGCGCAAGCTACCTGTCCGATGAGTTTGCGTTGGGGGCGGAAACGATCGCGTTAAACGCCGAAAGTGCGGTCAGCGCACAGCCTGCCGTGCCGCTTAAAACCGTGATTGAACATCGTAATGCGTTGCAACAAAGCCGTTTGATTCTGCCGGACGGCAACGAATTGAGCATGAGTTCGCTGCGCCAGTTTGCCCAACAGAGCCAGCGCTATCAGTATAACGACGAAAACGAAGAGCTGGTTAATCTGGAAAACGGCAAGCGTTATAAAGCCAATAACGAGATCGGTTTTTTCCAACGGATTGATACGCAAGGCAATTGGCAAAGCGAAACGCTGGAGCCGGGTTATACCGTCAGCACCGGCTGGGGCAATTTCGTTAAAATTTTTACCGACGACGGCATTCAAAAACCGTTTATCCAGATTTTTATCTGGACGGTGCTGTTTTCGCTGCTGACCGTGTTGTTTACCGTGGTGATCGGCATGGTGCTGGCGTGCGTGGTGCAGTGGGAACCGTTGCGCGGCAAAGGCGTTTACCGTCTGCTGCTGATTTTGCCTTATGCCGTGCCGGCGTTTATCTCCATTTTGATTTTCAAAGGGTTGTTTAACCAAAGTTTCGGCGAAATCAACTTGATTTTAAACCAATTGTTCGGTATCCGTCCGGAGTGGTTCAATAGCCCGACGTTAGCCAAAGTGATGATTATTATCGTCAATACTTGGCTGGGTTATCCGTATATGATGATTTTGTGTATGGGCTTGCTGAAAGCGATTCCGCAAGATTTATACGAAGCGTCGGCAATGGACGGCGCCAGCACTTGGCAAAATTTCAGCAAAATCACCGTACCGTTGCTGATCAAACCGCTGACGCCACTGATGATTGCCTCGTTTGCGTTTAATTTCAATAACTTTGTGTTGATCCAACTGTTGACTAACGGGCGTCCGGATATGATCGGCACGTCCACGCCGGCAGGGCACACCGACTTATTGGTCAGCTACACCTACCGTATCGCCTTTGAAGGCAGCGGCGCACAAGATTTCGGTTTGGCGGCGGCGATCGCGACGATTATCTTCCTGTTGGTCGGCGGGCTGGCACTGCTCAATTTGAAAGCCACCAAGTTAAAACTGGATTAGGAGAAAAAATATGGCAATGGTGCAACCGAAATCAATGCGCTACCGTTTGTGGGCAACCCATCTGTTGTTAATTGGCTTTTTGGCGCTGATCCTGTTTCCGTTATTGATGGTGATCGGTATTTCGCTGCGGCCGGGCAATTTGGCGCTCGGCGATCTGATCCCGCAGCAAATCTCGTGGGAGCATTGGCGCTTGGCGTTAGGCATGGAAGTGATCAATGCCGACGGCTCAATCACCAAGCCGCCGTTTCCGGTGCTGTTGTGGCTGTGGAATTCAATTAAAATCGCCGGAATTAGTGCGATCGGGATTGTGGCGCTGTCCACCACTTGCGCTTACGCTTTCGCCCGCATGAAATTCAAAGGTAAAAAGACCATTTTGCAGGGGATGTTGATTTTCCAAATGTTTCCGGCGGTGCTGTCGCTGGTGGCGCTGTATGCCTTGTTCGACCGCTTGGGAATGTATGTGCCGTTTTTGGGCTTGAACACGCACGGCGGCGTGATTTTCGCCTATCTCGGCGGCATTGCGTTGCATGTGTGGACGATTAAAGGTTATTTCGAAACCATCGACGGTTCGCTGGAAGAAGCCGCCGCACTGGACGGCGCTACGCCGTGGCAGGCATTCCGCTTGGTGTTGCTGCCGCTGTCGGTACCGATTTTGGCGGTGGTGTTTATTCTGTCGTTTATCGCCGCCATCACTGAATTTCCGGTGGCGTCGCTGTTGCTGCGCGATGTCAACAGCTACACGTTGGCGGTCGGCATGCAGCAATATCTCTATCCGCAAAACTACCTGTGGGGCGATTTCGCCGCCGCGGCGGTGCTGTCGGCAATCCCGATCACCGTGGTTTTCCTGCTGGCGCAGCGCTGGCTGGTCGGCGGCTTGACCGCCGGTGGGGTGAAAGGCTAAATTTTATTGCGTTGAGGCAACCGCACTTTTACCGATTACCGGCAAAGTGCGGTTTAGGCTCAATTGGAATACCCCATCAACGTCAACAAACGGCGGGTATATTCAATCGATTCGGCGCGGTTGTTGACGCCGATTTTTTGATACAGGTTGCGGATATGGGTTTTGATGGTGGTCGGGGCGACTTGCAGCTCGCTGGAAATCTGTTCGTTGCTGTAGCCGGAATAGATTAAGCCCAGCACCTGCCACTCCCGTTGGGTCAACGGGCTGATACGCAACAACTCCGGCACTTGCGGATTTTGCAGCAATTTTTCGACGAAGGTTTCGTCAAAATGGGCGAATTTATGCCGGTAGTGCTGGTTGATACTGCGCAGGATAAATTGCGCTTTGTGGGTCAGCAGTTCATCGAGAATATTCAGTTGCAGCAGTTGGCGCAGCTGCTGCGCCATAATTTCGCCCTCGATCACAAAAATACTGATAAAGTTGGTCTGTTTACTGATTTCCAACGCCTCCAACAAACTTTTTTGCGCCTCGACGAATTTGCCTTGCAGAAAACAGACACGGTTATGCAGCACCAGATCTTTGTTTAATTCGCTGATAAAATTATAAGTTCTGGCAGTGCTGATCAGTTTTTCGCTGAGGAGTAACGCGTCGTCGTATTGCTGCAAGATAATGTTGGCACGCACGATATTGCGCCATTGGCGGTGGGAAAAGTGATTGGTGTCCTGCGCCGGTTTGTCGCTTTGCAGCAGCCAAGAGCGGGTTTGCTGCACTTCGTCTTTCATCTGCCAATACAACAATTCCGCTTCGTTATGGTGCGACAGCCAGTCGTTGTGATAATGGTGGGTTTGCAGCAGGCTGCGTTGACGGCGTAAAATCCGTTCGGCGTTGTCCAAATTGCCGCGCGTAATCGAAATTTTCGCCAATAAGGACAGGCACTGCAATTTATCCGCTTCGTCCGCCAACACCTGCAAGCCGGCTTCCGCCATGGTTTCGGCTTTATCCAGCGAATACCACTCCCATAAAATATGCCCTTTCAGACGCAGTAAAAACTCATACATCGGCAGTTTTTGCAGGTGCTGTTTTTTCACTAACAACGTGGCTTTGTCCAAAATATCATAGGCGGTTTGCAGAAAGCCTTGCGCCAGCAGAATCTCCGCCTGCTGCAACAGCGACCATAAAATATGGTGGTACGCCTGATTTTGCTGCGCCAGTTTTTCCGCCTCGCGCATCATTTTCAAGGCTTGGTTCAGCTGCCCGCGACAATGTTGTGCTTCGCCGATCACGGCGGTGGCGACGATATGGGCATACTGCTTTTCTTGCGGCAGGTGCTGTAACGCGGTGGTGGCAAGCTGAAGTGCGGTGTGATCATCGCCGGCGTTAATCGCCACCTGCGCGCGCAGGGCGTCGAACTCCGCCTGCAGCGGCTGGTCGACCGCAATTTGCTGTTGTTGTACCGCGACGGCGAATTTTTTCAGCAAACCGCCGACTTCATGGTGTTTGTGCTGGCTTTGCAGCAGCCAAGCCTTGAGCAGCACCAGACGCGGATAGATCGCCAGCTGTTGCAACTGAACCGCACTTAGGCTCTCCTCCAGTAATTTCAGCTCGCCTTGATGATAGAGTTGCCAGCCGATTTGTTGCAGCATTGCCAACAGCGTATCTTGTTGTTGCAACTGCATGGCGTGATACAGCGCTTCGGTGGAATAACCGATTTCCAGCCAAGCGTCGGCGGCCTGTTGATGTAAACGCTGCAATTCGTTTTGCAGCTCCAGCTCGCGGAAATGCTCTAAAAAAGAGGCGAACAACGGGTGAAAACGCCACCATTGTTCTTGTTGATCGATATTGATCGGATAGACGAACAAGCCCTGTTTCACCAACTGATCCAAGCGTTGGCGGCTGTCGGACAAACCGGTGATTTTTTCGACCAGAAATTCGTTCATCGAGCGCAGCAGCGAACAGCGCAATAAAAACAGGCGGGTGTCGGCAGCGAGATTGCGAAACACCTCGTCGTTTAGGTATTCGCTGATATGGTTGCTGTTGATTTTGGTGATCGATTTTGCCGCTTCGTGCAACGAGGTATTATGCTGGCGGGCGTATAAATTGACTAACTGAAGTGCGGTCGGCCAGCCTTCGACTTGATCGCAAAGCTGGTTAACCTCGTGTTGCGACAGTGATTCCTCACCTCGGTCAAGAAAAAACTGGCGGCTCTCTTCGTGGGTGAACGGCAATTGGGTGATGTCCAACTCCAACAGCAGCTCCTGCACGCGCAGATTGGCGATATTCAGCGGCGGCATGGTGCGTGAAATCAGAATCAGGGTCATATTTTGCGGCTGGTGCTTAATCCAAAATTTTAGCCCTTCGTGAATTTCATTGTTATCAATCAAGTGATAGTCATCAATCACCACAAAAAAGTGCGGTTTGAACTGGTTGCTTTCGACTAATAATCGGCTCAACGCCGCCAAAAAATTGGTTTGCGCCGGATTGGCGGCGGTACTGCCGCTTTCCTGATGGGTCGCCCGTGCCAACGCCGCACGGAAATAGGCGATAAAACGTTCGCTCTCATTGTCGCTTTCGTCCAATGCATACCAACCGATATGCGGTTGGGTTTCCGCCCATTGCGATAACAGCGTGGTTTTGCCGTAACCGGCCGGCGCGTTAATCAGTACTAACGGATAGTGGCAGGCTTTTTCCAAGAGCGTCAGCAAACGGGAGCGGACAACGATATGCTGTAAACGTGACGAATGACTGAGTTTTGACGGAATAAGCATGATTTTTCCTGCAAATATGATAAGAATAGGCTAATGATAAGAGCTATTGGCGAGGCATACAAGCGCTAACCGTTTACGCCCCGATTATCCTCCCATAAAGATTGCAACAAGGAGGAGTAAAAATCATCGGGTTATTGCATAATGGTGCCAAATCATTCGGTTACATTTATTCAAATATCAGGAGACAATTTCATGTCAGCGACACAAACCCTTCCGTTCGACAGTCAGCAATTTGACTTGGCGATTAAAAAACAATGCCGTTATTTAAACGTCGAAAATCCGCAGCAACTCAGCCTGCAACAGTGGTACCAAGCGGTGTCGCAGGCGGTGCTGGATTTATCCTATGCCGACAGCAAGCCGCTGGTGTCGGATCTGCGCCATGTTAATTACCTGTCGATGGAATTTTTAATCGGGCGGCTGAGCGGCAATAATCTGCTGAATTTGGGTTGGTATGAGCAAGTGCGGTCATACCTGAAACAATACCAAATCGAGTTGAGCGATCTGTTGGAAGAGGAACGCGATCCGGCATTGGGCAACGGCGGTTTGGGGCGGTTGGCGGCGTGTTATCTGGATTCGATGGCGGCGATTGGGCAACCGGCGACCGGCTACGGCTTGCATTACCAATACGGCTTATTTAAACAGTCATTCAACGACGGCAAACAAGCGGAAGAGGGCGACGATTGGGCGCGCAATCACTATCCGTGGCAGACTTACAACAGCGGCAAAAGCTGTATGATTGGTTTCGGCGGCAAAAGTGAACGCTTGCAGGGCGATCAATACCAATGGACACCGGCGCTGTTGATTCAGGGCAAAGCCTATGATTTGCCGGTGTTCGGTTATAACAACGGCGTGGTGCAACCGCTGCGCTTGTGGCAGGCAGACAATGAACAGCAGTTCGATCTTGCCGATTTCAACGACGGCAAATTCCTGAAGGCGGAAAAACAGGTGGTGGCTGCCGCCGCCTTGACCAAAGTGTTGTATCCGAACGATAACCATCAAAACGGGCAAAAATTACGTTTAATGCAGCAATATTTCCATTGCGCCTGTTCGGTGGCGGACATTTTGGATCGCCATTTCAGCGCCGGTTACAGCCTGCAACAACTGCCGGAAAAGCAGATTATCCAACTGAACGACACCCACCCGACCCTTGCTATTCCGGAATTAATGCGGCTGTTATTAGATAAATACCAGCTTTCGTGGGACGAGGCGTGGGCGATTTGCAACCGCACTTTTGCCTATACCAACCACACATTGTTGCCGGAAGCATTGGAACAGTGGGATCAGCGCCTGTTTAAACGCCTGCTGCCACGCCATTTCCAAATTGTGGATAAAATCAACGCAATTTTTCAACAACAAGTGATGGCGCAATTCGGCGAAAATGCCGAAATTTGGCAGAAAGTGGCGATTTTGTATGATTATCGCGTCAGAATGGCGAATTTGTGCGTGGTCGCCTGTTTTGCGGTCAACGGCGTGGCGCAAATCCATTCCGATTTAATCGTCAGTGATCTGTTCCCTGAATACCATCAACTGTTCCCGAACAAATTCCGCAACGTCACCAACGGTATCACCCCGCGTCGCTGGATTCGTTTAGCCAACCCGAACTTGGCGAATTTGTTAGACCGCACTTTGGACGGCGACTGGACACGGGATCTGTCTTTGATTAGCGGGGTGGAAAAACAGGTCAACGACAGCGGTTTCCGTGAGGAGTACCGACGAATCAAACAGGGCAACAAGCAGGTTTTGGCGGAGGAGATCGAACGCAGCTTAGGCTTGCGGGTCAATTGCGAGGCGATTTTTGATATTCAAATCAAACGTTTCCATGAATATAAACGCCAGCACCTGAATTTGTTAAACATCATTCACAGCTATCAGCTGTTGAAAGATAACCCGAATATGGACTACACCCCGCGGCTGTTCGTGTTCGCAGGCAAAGCGGCGCCGGGCTACTATTTGGCGAAAAATATTATCCACGCCATCAACAACGTGGCGCAGCTGATCAACAACGACAAAAGCGTGAAAGACAAGCTGCAAGTGGCGTTTTTGCCGGATTACCGTGTCAGTCTGGCGGAAAAAATCATTCCGGCGGCGGACGTGTCCGAGCAGATTTCGATGGCGGGCAAAGAGGCTTCCGGCACGGGCAATATGAAATTGTCACTCAACGGTGCGCTCACCCTCGGCACGCTCGACGGCGCCAATGTGGAGATTGCCGAAATGGTCGGCGAAGAGAATATCTTTATTTTCGGGCATACGGTCGAGAGCGTGCGTGCGCTGTTGCAAGCCGGTTACCACCCGAAAGCGGTGTATAAAACCAATCCGGCGCTGAAAAGAGCGGTCGATTTTCTGACCAAGAAAAACGTATGCGGCGGCGACAAGCAGCAGTTCCGTTTAATGCTCGAAAGCCTGCTCGAACGTGATCCGTTCTTGGTGTTTGCCGATTTTGACAGCTATGTTTCGGCGCAGCAGGAAGTCGGTTTGCGTTATCTCGATCAAGAGGCTTGGCTGACCAGTGCGATTTTGAACACCGCACGGTTGGGGGCGTTCAGTTCGGATCGCTCGATTAGGGATTATCAGCAACGGATTTGGTTAAAGAAATAGGAAGTGCGGTATGACGGATAAAGTAGAACAGGCATTTGCCAACGCCGGTATTCAGCGTTATTTTTTCAATGAACACGGCTTGCGCAGTTATGCGTCAAGTGCGGTAAAAAGCCAGATTTTGGCTGCGTTTGACGGCAAAATTCCGCAAAATATGCCGAAAAACCTGTTGCCGCCGGTGAAGGTGTTTTACCATAACAGCCCGGCTTATTTGCGGCTGAATGTGCATAACGGGCAGCGTTATCACGGCGAATGGCAATTGCAGTTAGAAAACGGCGAATGCGTACAAGGCAAAATCAAACGGAATGCCCTGAATTTGCCGCGCGATTTGCCGCTCGGTTATCATCGATTAAGCTTAAAGTGCGGTCGGCACGCCGCTGCGGCGACGATTATCGTTGCGCCGCGCCAATGCTACCAACCGCCTGAAATCCAAGCCAAGCAAAAGTTGTGGGGCAGTTGCGTGCAGCTTTACACCCTGAAATCGGAAAGCAATTGGGGCGTCGGCGACTTCGGCGATTTACGGCAATTTTTAGCCGAATTCCGGCAAAACGGCGGCGATTTTATCGGCTTGAACCCGATTCACGCCCTGTTCCCGGCAAATCCCGAGGGGGCAAGCCCGTACAGCCCGTCGTCACGCAACTGGTTGAATATTATTTATATCGATGTGGCGAACCTGCCGGAGTTTCAGCAAAGTGCGGCGGCGCAACGCTGGTTTCAATCGGAAGCCGTACAACAGCAATTGACGCAGTTACGCAAGGCGGATTGGATTGATTACAGCGCCGTAATGGCGTTGAAATTGCACGGCTTGCAGCTTGCGTTTGCCCAGTTTGAACAACACACCCCTGAACAACACACCATAAGCGAGCGGCAACAACAGTTCCAAGCCTTTGTGCAACAAGGCGGTGAAAGTTTGCAAGTGCAAGCCACCTTTGACGCGTTGCACGCCGATTTGAGCGCCCGTTTTGCCGAGCAGTGGGGGTGGGATTGTTGGGCGGCGGAATATCAGGATTATCACGCCGCTGCGGTCGCCGATTTCCAACGCGAACATGAAGACGAAGTGCGGTTTTACGCGTGGTTGCAATGGTGTGCCGCCGAACAGCTTGAGGCATGCTATCAATTCTGCCGCCAACAAAACATGCCGATCGGTTTGTATCGTGATTTGGCGGTGGGCGTGACTCCGAACGGCGCGGAAACGTGGCTGGATAAATCGTTGTTCTGTTTAACGGTCTCGATCGGCGCACCGCCGGACATTTTAGGGCCGCAAGGGCAAAATTGGGGCTTGGCGCCGATGAATCCGCATGTGTTGCAACAGCAGGCGTACCGCCCGTTTATCGAGATGATCCGCGCCAATATGCAAAGCTGCGGTGCGCTACGCATTGATCACATCATGTGCCTGTTGCGGCTGTGGTGGGTGAAGCGTGGCGACAGCGCCAAAAACGGCGCTTATGTGGCGTATCCGGTGGACGACTTGATTGCGATTTTGGCGTTGGAAAGCCAACGACAACAATGCATGATTATCGGTGAAGATTTGGGGACAGTGCCGAAAGCGATTATCAGCAAGCTGAAAAACGCCGCTATTTTTTCCTATAAAATTTTCTATTTTGAATTTGATCAAAAAGGGCAGAGCCGTGCGTTGGCGGAGTATCCGTATCAGGCGATGACCACCTTGAGCACCCACGATCTGCCGACCGTCAACGGTTACTGGCGCGGTCACGATTTTGAGTTGGGGCAGCAGTATGACGTCTATCCCGATCCGAAAATCTTGGCAATTTTACAACGGGATCGAGTCAATGCCAAAGCCAAGATTTTACAGCGTCTGCGTGAAGCCGAGATTGCCATTCCCGAGGGGGTGGACGAGAGTTTGCACTCCGCCTGCCCGTTGGCGTTCAACCACGAGTTGCAACGCTATGTGGCGGCGGTCAACAGCGCCCTGTTCGGCTTGCAGCCGGAAGACTGGCTCGGCATGACCGAACCGGTCAATATCCCCGGCACCAGCACCCAATACCCGAACTGGCGCAGACGCTTGAACCGCACTTTAGATCAAATTTTTGCGGATCCGCAAGTGCGGCAGTTGTTGCGGGATGTGGCGGAGATACGGAAGGAGCGCTAACAAAATAAGCTATTCCCCGATGAATAAATTTACATCGGGGATTGGGGTAAAATAAACCAATTTAGACCATCACTAAATTGAAGTTTCGCTGTTGCATTTCTTGCTGTTGTACCGCACTTAGCGCGCTGTCGGTAACGATATCGGTGAGTTCGTTTAAATGTGTCGCACAAAAGAAAGAATATTTTCCGTATTTACTGCTGTCGGCGACCAGCACTTTGCGCTTTGCGTTCTGTACCAAGCATTTTTTCAAAAACGCTTTTTCCTCGGTGGGGGCGGTAATGCCTTTTTCCATGCTCCAGGAATTACAGCTGACAAAAGCGAGATCCGGATAAATTTTTTGTAAGCTTTCTTGACCATAGTTGCCGATACAGGATTGGCTGCTGTTATCCACTCTGCCGCCGGTGACGATAATTTCGATTTGCTTGTATTCCGATAACAGCAGGGCAATGTGTAAGTCGGTGGTGACCACCCGCAACGGCATATGGGCGATTTTCTTGGCGATACACAGGGTTGTGGTGCCGGCATCCAGCACGATAGAGTCGCCGGGAGAAATCAGCGACATAGCATATTCGGCAATTCTTTCTTTTTCCAAAATTTGTTTGGCGAGTTTTTCGTTAGTTGTTGGTTGGAAAGGAATGAATTGATTCAGGCTCACGCCACCGTGAGTACGGAGAATAGTCCCTTCTTCACTGAGTTTAATCAGATCGCGACGAATCGTCGCCGGGGAAGAATCTGTGACTTTGACCAATTGCTCGACAGTCGCAATATTATGATTTTTAAGAAATAATATTATTTTTTCCGCTCTTTCTTTTGGCATAATACATTCCTGAATGTTGATTTATAAGGTAAAGATTTATTGTTATAACATTCTAACACCAATGTGTTAGATACAAGATAAAATAATCAACATTTTATAATGATGCTCCGCCACAGATCATTAACTCTTGCCCGGTAATTGCCGCCGCGGACGGTGAAAGAAGATAGTCGACATAATCCGCAACTTCAGAAGGCATAATATAACGACCTATCGGGGGAAGTTTTGGTGCGGAACTTTGGCGATTCGGCTGCTTTAACATTGGGGTATCCGTCGCTCCCGGAGCAATAACATTAACCGTGATACCTTTTGGCGCGAGTTCGGCGGCCCAGCTTCTCGCCATTGCCACTAACGCCGCTTTGGTTGCGGTATATTGTGAGCGGCCCGCCATCCCCTTCGATGTCCGACTGCCAATCAGTACAATTCTGCCGCCTCGGGGTAATTTAGGAAGCAAGGTATTCGCCAATATTTCAGCAACATGGACATGCAGCTGCCATAATTGTCGGCTACGTTCTTCATCCAGTTGACCCAGACCAGCGGCTGTCATGCTGCCGGCGGCATGGATGACGGCATCTACATGTGCAATACCCTGTAAATAGCGTTTTAATGCCGCCGTGTCGTTTAAGTCGATACTCTGAAACAGAAATTCGGCAGGGTAATTTTCACTTGGCGGACGCCGGCTTAACCCGGTGACTCGCCAACCGTTTTGTAGCAGAGACGCCAGAATCGCTTTACCGATTCCGGAGCTGACGCCGGTAACAACCGCATGTTTTTTAGTATGCATTGCGCTACCCCGGCATTTTTGCAGGAATTTTAAATACGGCTTTCCTGACCTTGCCCGGTTGGTTCACCATACAGAGCGCCTGATGGGCTTCACCCGGCAAAAATACCGCAAAATCTCCGGCCGTCAAATGGATCGCTTGTGTTAGTTTTGGCTGCGTAAGAATAAAGAAATCGGGCTTTTTTTCCTCTTTTTCTTCGGCTAAGCAGTCGAGCAGGGAATAGTGAATAATTTCCTCGCCTTGCAACACAATTTGTATATCGGCATAGCGTTGATGTAATTCGGTATGCCGTGATTCTCTTGGGCTGGTTTCAGAGACATTGATAGTATAAAACCATTCTGCACCATCAGGTTGGTATCTGCCGTCGGGTTTGGCGGATAATGCATTTAAAGATAGCCCGGGATTCGCCAATAACGTGGTTAAAATGCCGGGTAGCCCGGCACTGTGTAATGAATTCAGGTTGCCACCGATCATAATAGATTCTCCTGATAAATACGCGCTAGAGCGTATTTATCCGTACGTATTTGATTGCTTGCCGGAAATAGGTATAGCTAATATGCAAAACACCGTCTTTACCTTGGATAATACTCGGATAGGAAAATTCCCGATTGAGTTTTTCCTGTGAGTTGTTGGTCATGCAATAGCCGTCGCCTTCGTCCAGATTTCTGACAATAATCCAGTTTTCGCCGTTATCTTTTGAAATAGCCAACGTCATCGGCGCACGCGGCGCACCCCAGAAAGCGGCTTTCCCTTGCGGGGAAACCGCACTTTGCCCGGTGTTTTCGGTTAATCCGTCATCTTCGTCTTCAATTTCATCATACAGTGAAAGACGTCTTTCCGAAGCATTTAATGCACTGGAATTATTAAAAACCAATGCGAGATCGCCGTTTTTTAATGTGGTTGCCTGAATAGACGAATTATTATTGGGAAGTGCGGTCGGCTCCGGCGATGACCAGCTATTACCGCCGTCGGATGAGATACTTTTATAGATATAATCTGCCCAACGGCTACGGAACAGAGCGATTAATGAGCCGTTTTTTAACGGCGTGATATTCATATGCACGCAGCCTACACTGTCCGGCACCAGTACATCGCGCCAGGTTTTTCCTTTATCAGAGGAAATTTTTACCGCACTATAGTCATTATTGCCAACCCATTTTTCTCCAGGCTGAGTGACGCAGTAGAAAACCGGCAGAAGCCAATCACCATTTACCAGCACGGTGATTGGCTGACGAATAAATGTGCCGGGTTTATCCAATAAAACCGCAATCTCGCCCCAGGTTTCACCGAAATCAGTCGATTGGCGATAACGGACTATGGCGGTATCCTGATTGCCCGATTTTTGGGCCGTCCATAGTAACCATAATACATTATCCGGATCGAGAAAGAGGAGCGGATTTTGCTCTGATCTTGATGTATCATTGGATAATTGTTGCGGTTTTGTCCATTGTTGGCTGTTTTTCGGTAAGCGGGAAAGAAAGATAGAAATATCCGCAATCCCCTCTTGCGTGCCGCCAAACCATGTACACAGCAAATCGCCATTTGGCAACTCAAATAAATTCGAAGCATGGTTTTGCGGACATTGCACCGGGATTATGGCGGTAGCGACATCGGGATTGCTACCGTATTCAATCAGTCCATTGGCAACGACGGTTTCTGTTGTTTGGTTCATATTCATTATTCCTTTACGCTTTTGCTACAAATAAATTAAGCAACTACTGGTTTTTTAGGCACGGCACTTTTCCAACACCAAAGTATCATGCCGAAAGCAAACAGCAGGCAGGTATACCAAAGTGCGGTACCGGAATTATCCAACACAATACCTAAGCTGATGGCCAAGAAGATTATGCGTTCAACCATATTCAGATTTTTCTTCATCCAACCTTGCAGGAAAATTGCCCAACATAGGGTAGCAACCAGCATTCCGAAGAAGGCGATTAAAATCATACCAATACTGCCTTGCCAGAGTACAACCGGATCGGTAATAAAGCTGAATGGGATTAGGAAAATCACGAGGGCATAAGAAAATGCGATCATACCGGTTTTGGACGAGTTACTATTGGCAATTGCCGCCGCGGCATAGGAACAGAGTGCGACAGGCGGCGTTACCATGGAAAGGACGCAGTAATACATTATAAACATATTGGCAGCCAAGCGATCGACGCCCAAATCGATTAACGCCGGTGCAAAGATTATCGCACCGATAATATAAGCGGCGACGGTTGGTAACCCCATGCCCATGATAATACAGCCAAAGATGACCATAATCAGTGATAAGTATAAATTGCCGGTACCGACTTCGCTTAAGATTTCAACAAACTTAAACGCGAGATTGGATTGGGTTGCCACGACCATGATGATACCGACCGAAGCCAATGGAACGGAAACCCAAGCCATCTGTTTTGCCGTATCAATAATTATCGGATAGATGGTTTTCAGACTATAACGGGTACTTTTACGTAATAACGGGGCTAATAGCGCAACGATGGAACCGACAAAGGCGGCATATGGTGCAGAATACCCGGCGATTAGCGCAATGATGAGTAATAGCGGTGAAATCAATAAGTGGATTCTTGGTAAGATCGGTTCGATTTTTAGTTCTTTGATGGAGATATTACCGACGCCGCTTTTTCTGGCTCGGAGGTCAACCATTACAAATAATGCAAAATAAAATGCCACGGCGGGAATTAAGCCGGCGGCAGCGATTTCCACATAAGGAATGCCTAGCATATCGGACATGACAAAAGCGGCAATCCCCATGATTGGCGGCATTAATTGTCCGCCGGTAGAGGCTATGGCTTCGGTTGCCGCCGCTTGCTCTTTGCTATAGCCGGAACGGGTCATAATCGGGATTGTTAGTACTCCGGTTGAGGTGGTATTGGCAACGGCGGAGCCGCTGACCATACCAAATAAGGCGGAGCCCAATAATGACATTTTGGCAGCACCGCCTTGTAGCGGCGCCGTTGCTTTCATTGCTAAATCAATGAAGACACTGCCGCCGCCGGTCATGGTGAATACACAGCCGAACATCACAAAGTAAAACACAAAGTTAATCGCAGTGCTGGCAGTGATACCGAATAAACCTTCGGTTTGCATGCTGATTAATTCTGTCATGGTATCAAGAGAAAATCCTTCGAAAGCCGTCCATCCCGGGAAATAGGGTCCAAAATACCCATAAAGTACGAAAATAATCACGACGGATAACAGTGAGAAACCTACTGAACGTCTTACCGCTTCGAATAACATCGCTAAACCGGCAACAAAAGCGAATTTATCCGCGAATAAAACATCATCGATCATTTCTAAACGGGATTCCAATCTTGGAATTGAAATATAGTAGTGGTAACAAATGTATAATGTTAACCCGATACAAATTAAATCAATTGCCCGCCCTAAATATTGGTTTTGTTTTAATTCCAATGGTCTGAAACAAAAAACTAAAGCAGTCGCCATATACACATGGATACTGGCAGCCGCCAATGGTGACATTGGCACAAAGAATTGCTGCAATAAAAATGTGATATAGAAAATCCCAAGGATGGAAGCTAATATCTTCAAAAAGAGATCATATTTCATATTGATACCTATAGATTAAAAAATGCTTATTTGATCCAACCTTGCTCACGGAAATATTTTGCGGCGCCCGGGTGTAATTCGAACCAAGCAGCATTTTGCGCGATTAATTCCGGTTTCCAATAATTCAACGGAGCATGAGCCTCTTTAAGTTGCTGTTGTTTTTCCACCAAAGCCTTGGTTACGTTATAAACAGTATCATCGGCAACACTGGCGTTGGTAATAAATACTGTTGCGCTGACCGGATTGATATAATCCTGTTCTTGCCCTTTATAGGTGCCGCTTGGCATGGTGCCGGTCGGCAATCCGACTTCAGCCAAGGCGTCCAATACATTTTGTGGAAATGGAATATATACGACATCATTTGTCAGGGTCATTTCGGTCAAATTCGGGTGCATGGCAGGCACATTATCGATGTAGACATCAATCGTATTGTCTCTTAGCATTTGGCTGGTTTGTCCGCTGCTGATTTGAACGACCTTACCTTTGGCTTTCATACTTTCAAAGTCTGTGCCCAGCGCTTTGAAAATAAAATCGGCAATGATCGGCACTTGGGAACCGGTCGGTTTGGTTGCAATGACCACTTTATCGGCATTGATAATTTTTTCTAAAGTATCATTACCGGTTTGTTCAACCCATGATTTGCGTGCAACAATGATGGTATAGGCCTCTTGCATATTGCCAAAAACCAAGCGTTGATCTTTATTTTGCTTGTCT
Source organism: Testudinibacter sp. P17/SS/0325 (assembly GCF_053570765.1). The sequence continues at coordinate 813,820 of NZ_CM131635.1, forward strand.
TTATAGAGGTCGGTTAACCCGTCTCTCGCCCAAACAATTGCATTTGAGGTTGCGAATCCGAAATCGGCTTTTTTATCGTTAACTACCACCGGATTGGTCATGCCGCCCCCACGAGGAATTAACTTGATTTTATATTCATTATTGGTCGCTTCAGGCACTAAACGATTAAATGAGGTGCCATAGGTGTACCAGCCATTGCCCGGTGGTTGGGAGATGATGGTGGATTCAACACTGGCTTGGGCAACGCCGGTAAAGAACAGAGCGGTTAAGGCAATTTTTAGTGAATGTTTCAGTTTTAACATGGTCTGTATCCTCTAAATAAAATTAACTAAAAAAGTTGCGGGTAAAGTAATTGATTAAGAAAGGCGAAGTTTTTTCGAGTGAGCCCCCTTTTATGCAAAACTTGAATCATATTGATTTAATTCAATCAACTTATAGGGTTTTATACCCTATAATGATGATTAAATATGAGATCCAGCTCTCAAATAATCACAATGATTAAAATAAATCACATTAATGTGATGTAGATCTCTTTTTGTTGGCTTTACGTGTAAAGAGTGGAACAAAAAAGCGGACTCTGGTTAAGTTCGTGAGTGTGTATACTCGGCATGAAAATATATGCCTCCGGAGAATAAGAGGCATATATTAGAATAATAAGTGCTAATTATTGACTAGATCTTTATTATTTTCAAATAATTGAAGAGTGCTGTCTAAATGTTTGATCAGCTCTTGTGTGCCGACAAATGTCGGAGAAACACTATAAGCCTCTTCGGTTTTTTTCTGGAAATCCGGTTGTTCGGTTACTTTCTGAATGGCATTTGCCATTTTGGCCACAATTTCGTTATCTGTGCCTTTTGGAAAGCTTAAGAAGTAATATCTTTCTGCCAACCAGTCATATCCTTGTTCTTTGGCGGTAAGAACATCCGGGAACAGTTTGTTACGGTTTTTATTAATCACTGCCAAAGGAATAAAATCACCGGAATCAAAATAGGATTTCATTACGCCATAAGGATTAACGTTAATGTCAATTTTACCTGCCAGTAAAGCTGCATTTCTATCTGTTCCGCCACCGGCATCAACAATATTGAAGTCGACATCGGCTAATTGTTCAAACACTCTGCCTAGATAATATGAATATCCACCAACGGAAGAGGCATAAATCAGTTCACCCGGTCTTTTTTTGGCCTCGGTAACTAAATCATCCAAATTTTTCATATTGCTGTTTGCGTTAACGGCAATAACATATGAATCATCAACAATGGTCGCCGCTACCGGAGACAGTGCCTCGTGTGCTTGGGTAGCCGTACCAACCACTTTATTGGTTAACATCGATTCATGAAAGAATAAGGCGGTATAACCGTCTGGTTTGGCATTGACGACTTGTCGCATGCCGGCATTACCATTTGCGCCGGAAACATTATTAACAATAATAGTGACACCCAATTCTTTTTCTAAGTGGCTAGCCAGATTACGCGCATGGAAGTCTGTATCACCGCCGGCATTAAAGGGTACGATAATGGTGATATTTTTATTGGGCCAGCTATTAGAATCTGTAGAAGTCTCCGCATTTTTACTGTCTTTATCGCATCCAACGATAAACATTCCTAAAGCCGCGGTTATAAATAAACTGAATATTTTCCTCATGGTAAATCTCCTTGTGATATATTAGTTGATATGTTTTTTCTTTATTTGTGATCTGACGGCAAAAATAATAACGATAGCAGTCATGATGAAAAATGCTAATGCGATAGGTGCTCTGAAAAACTCAAAAAAATCCCCGCGGGAGAACATCAATCCCCGTCTTAAATTAACTTCGGCAAGCGGGCCGATAATAAATCCTAAAATAAATGGTGCGGCCGGAATAGATAATTTAAAAAATGTAAAGCCGATCACGCCGAATAAGACGGTTGCCCAAACATCAAAGAAATTATTTCTCACCCCGAAAGCCCCGATGATACAAAACAGAAAAATAGCAGGTAGTAAGAAATGTTTTGGGATAGCCAAAATTTTGGTGAAAAGGCGCAAACCATAAAATTCCATTAAAAACATGATAATGGCACCGACAAACATCGCAACAAAAATAGTATAAACAGTGCCTACATTTTCAGTAAACATCAGTGGTCCGGGCACAATACCGTGTAATGTTAATCCGCCAAGTAAAATGGCGGTAACGGTATCTCCGGGAATACCCAGTGCCAACAAGGGTACCAAAGCGCCGCCGATAGCAGCATTATTCGAAGATTCGGATGCAACCAAACCGTCCATAATTCCGGTGCCGTATTTTTCAGGATATTTGGAGGTCGATTTGGATACGGTGTAAGCCATCACATTGGCTGCACCTCCTCCGATACCCGGTAAAATACCGATTGCGGTGCCTAATGATGAACAGAGCAAGAAGTTTTTTATTTGCCCGAAAAACTCTTTGATTGAGAAACCAAGTCCTTTGACAATTTTAATTGCGGCAATCACCTGCATATTATTTCTTTCTGTTTTCACCGTGTCTGCTTTGGAAATAATTTCGGTTATTGCAAATAAACCGATTAAAACCGGTAAGACATCAAAGCCATAGGCGATTTCTTCCGAACCAAAAGTAAAGCGATTAACCGATGAAATACTGTCCATGCCTACGGTTGCAAACATACACCCCATTAATCCGGAAATAAGCCCTTTCCAAATATTGTCTCCGGATAAGCCAACCAGCATACTTAATGAAAATAATGCAACGGCAAAATACTCATAAGCACCGAATTTTATCGCGATTTTAGCCAATATTGGTGACAGGAAAACCAAGACAACCGTTGAAAAAATAGTACCTAGAAATGAGAAGGTAACGCCAACACCGAGAGCTTTGAACGCTTGACCTTTTTTGGTCATGGGATAACCGTCGAAGCAGGTTGCTATGGATGATGGCGTGCCGGGAATACCCGCTAAGATTGCAGTAATTAATCCTCCGGAAATACCGCCGATGTAGAGTGCGATTAATAAAATGATAGAGGTATTCGGATCCATCGCATAGGTAATCGGTAAAAATAGGGCGAGCGCCATGGTGGCAGATAATCCGGGGACAGAACCAAAGATAATGCCAATAAACACTCCGCCTATCATACAGATCATTCCACTGACAGTTAATAGGGTGGAAAATCCTTGTAATAATAAATCATACATAATTCATTTCCTTTAGAAGAGAATACCGGATGGCATAGTTAAGTTTAAATAATGACTAAATAAAAAATTGGCAATGATTGGCAACATAATAGAAAATATAATGTATATCCATAATCTTTTTTGAATATAATCCGGTGTCAACATCAGGGCAAGGAAAAAGAGAAATGGCATGGATACCAAAACAAACCCTACGTATTGAATCAAAAGAATATAAACAAATATCAATGCCAATATGGCAAAAATTCTTTTCCAATCCGCTTGTTTTTTCTCTTTTTTTACCGGGCTATCTTTTATTTTAATATAAGATGTCAGCATTAATGCTATGGAGGTTATTAATAATAAACCGCCATAAATTTTAGGCATAAAATCTGCTTCTACACTGACAACATTCTTCGTGTTGATAAAAAATGAGCTGATCAAATACAAAATAGCCACGAAGAAAAAGATAAACCCGGCCATAAAGTTTTGGTTTGAGAAATATTTTTTCATATTTCCTCCTAGTACAATATCAGCATTGTTAATATTTTAAACAGCGGTTATAGTAACTTTTGATAAATGGCTAAAATATCGACTTTAGTCATCTCCCGCGGATTATTATCCAATAAGCGTCTGACCTTAAATGCCGAATCCACCAATTCATCTAAGATTTCTTCATTAATTCCGACCGCACTTAGATCACATTTAATCTCTAAATCGCGGATTAACGCATACAGCTCGTCAATCATCTTTTCAGCCGCTTGCTGTTGTGTGCAGCCTTGCAAATCTAAGCCCATTGCTTGTGCAACGTTAGCAAATTTTTCGGTACAAACCGGTAGATTGAATTTCATCACATCGGCTAATAAAATCGCATTGGATAGTCCGTGTGGAATATGATATTTACCGCCGAGCGGGTAAGAAAGCGCATGTACCGCCACGGTGCTCGACGTTGCAATGCAGGCACCGCCTAAAAACGAGCCTAGTAACATATTTTCACGCGCGGTTATATTTTTTCCGTCATTGAACGCAGTGCGGATATTTTGTGCAATCAGTTCAATGGCTTTTAACGCGAACATATCGCTGAACGGGCTGGCTTTTTTAGAGATATAGCATTCGATGGCATGACACAACGCATCAATACCGGTGTTGGCGGTAATGCTTTTCGGTAAGCCGAGCGTCAATTCCGCATCTAAAATGACGCTGCTTGCCACCAATTTTTCATCGACAATCCCGATTTTGAGTGCTTGTTCCGTATCCAATACAATTGAGTTTTGGGTCGCTTCGGAACCGGTTCCCGAGGTTGTCGGCACCATTAAGGTTGGCAGACTGCGTTGGATAAATTTTTTCTGGCCGGAGGTCACTTTTTTTAACGAAATATCCTGATTACGTAGCATTAATGCGACCAGTTTTGCCGTATCCATCGCACTGCCGCCGCCAATACCGATCACCATATCCGCATTGAATTTCACCGCTTCATTGAAAATATGATTGACCGCTTCCAGCGGCGGCTCCGGTGGTACATCGCTGATAATATGCACGGCAATGCCGGCTTGTTCTAGAATCCGTTGCGGCTTGGCGGTTAAACCGGCTTTAAACACACCGGTATCGGTAATGAGCACTACGTTTTTTGCGTTATAGCCTTGGGCAACGTCGGCGATTTGTGTGATAGAACCTGCGCCGCCGATTACTTTGCTTGGATTAAATAAAGAATAAATACCTGACATTTTGTTGTTTCCTTGTTGTTTATTTGTTCCATCTCGGATGGTTATACACTTCCGGATTACAAACGTTTTCCCAACGTTCACCGTTGAGCACCGCAAGTACGCCTTCGGCTGCCATTGTTGCCACTCCGGAAGCCGCCTCTTTGGTTTGCCCTGCCATATGTGGCGAAACGGTGACATTATCTAATTCAAATAACGGGGCGGTGGTGTCTACCGGTTCAGAAGCAAACACATCCAAACCTGCGCTATGGATCAGCCCTTTTTCCAAGGCGACGGTTAATGCCGCTTCATCAACTACCTCGCCTCTGGCACAATTGATCAGAATCGTGTTCGCCGACATCCAGTCGATCTCTTGTGCGCCGATTAAATTGCGTGTTTCGGGAGTGAGCGGTACGTGAATGGAAATGACGTGAGATTGCTTGATGGCTTCATCTAACTGAGAACAATAGAAGTAACCTTCTTTTTCAATGGTTTCCCGGCTCACAAACGGATCATAAACTTTGACTTGCATCCCGATTGCGCTCGACATCTGTGCCAAAATCGAACCGATCCGACCATAACCAATCAGCGCCAATGTTTTGCCGTTCAGTTCATAGGCTTTGTAGCTGCTGCGAATAGCAAAATTGCCTTTGCGCATTTCTTTATCAGAGCGGATCAAATCCTTTGCGCAGGCAAACATCAGGGCAAAAGCGTGCTCCGCCACGGATCGCGTGTTTGCGCCCGGCGCAATCACGACCGGAATCCCCAGTTCGGTTGCGGTTTTAACATCAACATCATCAACTCCGACACCGGGTCTGCCAATGACTTTTAAATTCTTTGCTTGCAGCATGGTTTGACGATCAATCGAACCGATCCGGATAATCAAACCGTCGGCATCGAGTAACTCCGGCAGCATTGCCGCCGGAGAGCCATCATTAGTAATCGCAATTTTCGTATTCGCTTGTTCTAAAATTGCCATGCCATCATCGTGTAAGCGATGGGAAATAACGACTTTTTTCATTGTGTTTCCTCGTTATTCGTACAATTTAAAGACTGCTTGCAGTGCCTGATCAATGGTTGGATTTGCGCAGTTTGACGGTTCCCGTGCCGGGCCGACATTATGACCGCGCAGTTGCGCCGCGCGTTTCACCACTGAGTTCGGATTGCCCATTTGCATTACGTTACGGAAATCACGGATTTTTTTCTGTGACGTATTGGCTTTTTCGAAATCGCCTTGTTTCCAGTATTCGTAGATTTCAACCATCAGTTCCGGGAAAACGTTGGAACAGCCGCTGATTGCGCCGGTGCCCCCAGCCAGTAACGTCCAAAGAATCGAGGAGTCATTGCCCGCCATCACGCTTAAACGCGGATCAGTATTCTCAATGTATTTCAGTGAATTATCGAAGTTTCCGCTGCTGTCTTTGATCCCGATGATGTTGTCAAATTCAGCCAGTTTTTTCAGGGTTTTATAGTCGATATTGTTGCCGGTGCGTGCCGGAATGTTATACAGCAGAATTGGCGCCGCCACGTTTTTCGCAATAGTGCTGAAATGACGATATAGGTCATCTTGTGAAACCGAGACAAAATAAGGCGAAATAATCGACAGGACATCGACACCTAAATCCATTACTTGTTTGGAAAATTCGATCGTTTCTTTGGTGGTGACGCAACCGGTGCCGACATAAACCGGCACGCGACCGTTAACCGCTTCGATTGCGGTTTTGATCACGTCCAATTTTTCTTGCCGGTTAAAGGCGTAAAATTCGCCGTTGGTACCCAACGGAAAAATCCCGTGAATTCCGGCGTTGATCAGATATTCAATAAATTCTTTATAAGCACCCGGATTAAATTTTTCGTTTTCATCTAAACTGGTTAAAACGGGAGCGATAATGCCTTCTGGTTTAAACATAATAATTTCCTCATGTGATTTAACATAACTTGTTGTGATTAGGCATATTTCACATTTGCCATTTTGGCGCCTAAATAGAGTGCTTCGGTCATGCTGCGACTATCGGCAATGCCTTGACCGGCAATCGGGAAGGCGGTGCCGTGATCAACCGAAGTGCGGATAAACGGCAAGCCGACCGAGACATTCACGCCGCTATCGAAGCCTAATAATTTGAGTGGGATATGACCTTGGTCGTGATACATCACCACGACAATATCGAACTCATTCAAATTCGCCGCGCGGTGGAATACCGTATCCGGCGCGATCGGCCCGATCACATTAATGCCTTGCGCTTGCGCTTCTTTCACTGCCGGTGCGATCTCTTTTTCATCTTCGTCGCCAAACATGCCGTTTTCACCGGCATGCGGATTCAAACCGGCAACGGCAATTCTCGGTTGTTTGAAACCGAGCATTTTGATATTTTCATCGGCAAGCTGGATAACCTTCATCACGCGCTCTTTTTTCACCAAATCACAGGCTTGGCGCAGTTGGATATGGGTGGTGACGTGAATGACATTCAGTTTTTCGCTGGCTAACAACATGGAGAAATCTTTAGTTTTGCTCAGATAGGCGAGAATTTCGGTATGACCGGGGAACATTTTTCCACCGGCGTGTAACGCCTCTTTATTCAATGGAGCAGTGACAATCGCATGGATTTTGCCTTGCATGGCATATTCAACCGCTCTTTCGACATACTCGTAAGCGGCTTTTCCGGCGCGGGCATCCACTTGGGCGAACGGCAAATCTGCCGGTAAATTATCCAGATCAATCATATCAATGGTGCCGAATTCACTTTTGGTATCTTCGATCTGCTCAATCACCCGCAGTTTTAAGGCAGAGTGAACAATTGCTAAGGCTCTTTGCATGATTTTTTTATCACCGATCACAACCGGGCGAGCCAATTCATAGATTCTTTTATCTTCCAAGGCCTTAATGATCACTTCAGGGCCGATACCTGCCGCGTCTCCCATCGTAATGCCTAATACTGGTTTCATTTAACGCTCCTTATTTGGTGTATTCCGAATAAAATTAATGACTTTCTCAAAAACGCCCGGGGAACCGAATCCCCCGGCTTTGGTGATGATCGGGATGTCGTGAAGTGCGGTATGCGGCAAATAGCCGAATGGCACCCCGCTTTCAATCTCTCCGGCGATACGGTAGTGTTCCGCCTGCAACGCTTGCGCCACGCCAATCGCAATATCGCCGCCGGTGAGAACCAAGCCGGCAAGGCGGTGGTCGATTCGTTGTAACGTGGTGTTTACTATGTCGGATAATAATGAGCAAATTCGCTCACCCAATTGTGCCCTGGTTAACGTCAGTTGTTTGCATAACGCGTTGATACCTTGTCGCGCTTGTTGGCTGCTGTCGGTTTTGAACAGGACGGTTTGCTTGTCGGTAAGTTGTGCGTAAAGTTGATCGATTAGCCGACTGCGATAGCCGTTATCCGTCAAAAGCGGTTCTATTTTGACTTCAATCAACTGTGCCAAATTCCGCTCCAGCAGGTATTCGGCTTGCTTCGCACTAGCCTCACTCATTGACGCGACCACAAACAATAGCGCGGAGCTGTCGACGTATTCACGATAGAGCGTGTCGGGCAAAAAAGCAGCTAATCCCGACGAACCGGCGATAATATATGATTCATCTATTTGCTTGATTATATTGCTGATTAATGCAAAATCTTGATTTTTTTCCGCATCGAAAGTGAACAGGCATTGCGTGGATTGCGCCATCTTTTGCCGCAGATAATCCATGCAGTCAGCACTTCTTAACATTTCCAATTCTATTTCAATAATCGGAAGTGCGGTCTGGCTGGCGAGAATTTCACTCACGCGCGAAGAATAAATCGGCGTTTTCGGATCGGTTGCGAATTCGGTGTCAGTCAGCGGTACGCCGGCAAGATAGCAGATACCGTTTCGTACCGTTCTTCCGGCGTCGGGTAATGCCGGACAGAAAAAAACCGCCTGCCTGCCGGAGGCATTCAGCGCCGCTTCTAGCTCGGCACCGACATTGCCGCGCAGGGTGGAATCGGTTTTTTTATAAATTGTGAGTGCGGCGGTTTGGTAAGCCGCAACAACCGCACTTACCCGTTCGGCGGCTTGCTGGCTGCGGAGTGCACGGCTGTCGGTATTGACAACAATCACATCGGCTTGTGCCGGGTGGCCTTTGTTTTGCCAGTTTAATGCAACATCGACCGTGGCTTGCTTGTTGCAAAACTGAACGCCGGTATCATTGGCTCCGGTAAAGTCGTCTGCAATCACCAACATTTTCATTCTGCTCAATCGCCTCATTTGTTTCTGGATGTGAAGGATTATAGCGAGAACATCCGGCTAAAACTTTGTGCCAGATCACAAATTTGATTATTTGCAATCTTTTTGATTTAAAATAATCAAATATTATTTTTTTAAGTATGCCTTATAAGTTTGTTTTTCTATTGGATTCTGCATAAAATATAACAATCTATTTTTATCGGAACCCCAAATGACACCAACCCAAATCACCTTTTTCGAACGTTTTGAAACCAATATTCTCAACGGCAGTAAGACCATTACGATTCGCGATCAGAGCGAAAGCCACTATCAGCCGAACTCGGTGGTTGATGTGTTGACTTACGAAAGCCAACGCTGGTTTGCACAAATTCGGATTCTGTCCGTCAATGCCATTCGTTTTGACGAATTAAACGAAGAACACGCCCGGCAGGAAAATATGACGCTGGAGGCGCTGAAAACGGTAATCAGCGAAATTTATCCTAATGAAACCGCACTTTGGGTTTTAGAGTACGAATTGGTGAAATAAAAAAATCCCTGCCGAACAGCAGGGATCTCATTGTGATTAAGGCGAAATTATAAAATTTCTTTCGCTTTCGCCACCACGTTTTCCACGGTGAAACCGAACAGTTTGAACAGTTGATCGGCCGGAGCGGATTCGCCGAAGCTGTTCATGCCGATGATACGGCCGTCGAAGCCGACGTATTTGTACCAGAAATCGCTGATACCGGCTTCGATTGCCACGCGTTTGGTCACCGCACTTGGCAACACCGATTCACGGTAAGCGGTATCTTGCGCGTCAAACACGTTGCTGGACGGCATTGAAACCACGCGTACTTTTTTACCTTCCGCGCTCAATTGTTCCGCTGCTTTCACCGCCAGTTCCACTTCAGAACCGGTGGCAATCAAGATCAAATCCGCCGTGCCGTCGCAATCTTTCAACACATACGCCCCGCGCGCGACGTTGGCTAGCTGTTCCGCATTGCGTTCCATTTGCGCTAAGTTTTGGCGGGTGAAAATCATTGCACTCGGGCCGTCTTTGCGCTCAACCGCCGCTTTCCACGCAATTGCCGATTCCACTTGGTCGCAAGGGCGCCAAGTTTGCAGGTTCGGGATCAAGCGCAATGCGGCGGTTTGTTCGACCGGCTGGTGGGTCGGACCGTCTTCGCCCAAGCCGATGGAATCGTGGGTGTAAACGAACAGCACGCGTTGTTTCATCAATGCCGCCATACGCACAGCATTATGGGCGTATTCCATAAACATCAGGAAAGTTGCGCCGTAAGGAATGAAACCGCCGTGTAAGGCAATGCCGTTCATGATTGCCGACATGCCGAACTCACGCACGCCGTAGTTGACGTAGTTGCCATCCACGATATTGGCGCGGATCGGTTTTGAACCCGACCATAAAGTTAAGTTTGAACTTGCCAAGTCGGCTGAACCGCCTAAGAATTCAGGCAATAATGGCGCAAAGGCTTCAATCGCGTTTTGTGAGGCTTTACGGCTGGCGATGGCGGCAGGATTGGCTTGCAATTTTTCGATAAAGGCTTGTGATTCCGCCGCCCAGTTTGCCGGCAGATCGCCGTTCACGCGGCGTTTGAATTCTGCGGCTAATTCGGGATAAGCGGCTTGGTAAGCGGCGAATTTTTCATCCCAGGCTTTTTCCGCCGCTTGTCCTTTGGCTTTTGCGTCCCACTCGGCGTAAATCTCGGTAGGGATTTCAAATGCCGCGTGCGCCCAGTTTAATGCTTTGCGGGTTAAGGCGATTTCTTCGTCACCCAACGGTGCGCCGTGGCTGTCGTGGGAGTTGGATTTGTTCGGCGAACCGTAACCGATAATGGTTTTACAGATAATCAAGGTCGGCTTGCCGGTTTCCGCTTGCGCTTGTTCAACCGCACTTTTCACCTGTGCCGCGTCGTGTCCGTCAATCGCAGGGATTACTTGCCAGCCGTAGGCTTCGAAGCGTTTCTGCGTGTCGTCGGTGAACCAGCCGTCAACATGACCGTCAATCGAAATATTGTTGTCGTCGTAGAAGGCAATCAGTTTGCCTAAGCCCAGCGTACCGGCAAGAGAACAGGCTTCGTGCGAAATCCCTTCCATCAAACAGCCGTCGCCCAAGAAGACATAGGTGTGGTGATCAACGATGTTGTGACCGTCACGGTTGAATTGCCCGGCTAAGGTTTTTTCCGCCAGCGCCATACCGACTGCGTTGGTGATCCCTTGTCCCAACGGACCGGTGGTGGTTTCCACGCCCGGTGCGTAGCCGTATTCCGGGTGTCCCGGGGTTTTGGAATGCAGTTGGCGGAACTGTTTTAAATCGTCGATCGACAAATCATAGCCGCTCAAATGCAACAGGCTGTAGATCAACATTGAGCCGTGTCCGTTCGACAGCACGAAACGATCGCGGTTTGCCCAGCTTGGGTTGGTCGGGTTATGCACTAAAAAATCGCGCCATAACACTTCGGCAATGTCCGCCATGCCCATCGGTGCGCCCGGGTGTCCGGATTTTGCTTTTTGTACGGCGTCCATACTTAAAAAACGGATCGCATTTGCCAATTCTTTGCGTGAAGCCATGTGATTCTCCTGTTCAAAATAGAAATAATTATTTGCCAAAAAATAGTTTGTTGAGTTTACACCAATCTGGGGATAAATGTGGATAGATAATCTCAATGACTTAAATTTCAAAAACTTTTTGTGATCGATCTCACACTTCTTCGACCAATGAAAGTGCGGTTTCGACCACCTCAACGCCGGCACCTGTTTTGTGCGCCTTTTCGCTGAGGTAACGCCGCCATAGCTTGGCGCCTTTGCAGCCTTGAAATGCCCCGACCATGTGCCGCGTGATATGGTTTAAATGCGTGCCGGCGCTCAGTTCTTTTTCAATATACGGCAACATTTTTTCCACCGCCTGACGCGGGGTCACCACCGCACTTTGCGGATCGAACAACGTTTGATCGATAAATCCGAGCAGACTTGGATTTTGGTAGGCTTCGCGCCCGACCATCACTCCATCGACAAACTGCAAATGGCGTAACATTTCGTCAAGGGTTTTAATCCCGCCGTTAATGGCGATTTTTAACTGCGGAAAGTCGCGTTTCAGTTGATAAACCCGTGCGTAATCCAGCGGCGGAATTTCACGGTTCTCTTTCGGGCTCAGCCCCGACAGCCACGCCTTGCGCGCGTGAATGGTCAATTCCTGACAACCGGCTTGATTTACTTTTTGTACAAAATCACACAGAAAGTCATAACTGTCGAGATTATCAATCCCAATCCGCGTTTTCACCGTCACCGGAATCGAAACCGCACTTTGCATTTGCGCCACGCAATCCGCCACCAAATCGGCTTTTGCCATTAGGCACGCGCCGAAAAAGCCGTTTTGCACCCGATCCGACGGGCAGCCGACATTCAGATTGATTTCGTTATAGCCGTATTGTTCGGCTTTTTGCGCACAAAGTTTGAGCTGCGCCGGATCACTGCCGCCCAATTGTAACGCCACCGGCTGTTCGCCTTGATCGTAAAGCAGGTGATCGTATTTGGCGTGAATAATCGCACCGGTGGTAATCATTTCGGTGTAAAGCAACGCATGGCGGCTGAACTGGCGGTGAAAATAGCGGCAATGGCGCGTGGTCCAGTCCAACATCGGGGCGACCGAAAAACGGGCGCGGTAGTGAGTGTGCATAAAGTAAATAAATATCCTGTCGTTTAAGTCGGTTGATTGGTTTGCGTGACGGCGGCGGCTTTGTTGCTCTCTTCTTGAATCCGTTGCCGAAAGCGGCTGGCGGCAAGATGGTAAAACGGTTTCGGGCAGAACTGGCGCGAAACCAACGACGCCAATAAGCAACACACCAGCAACCAAAATAGCACCGGCTGGCTGCCGGTCATTTCCATTACCACCACACTGGCGGTGACCGGTGATTGGGTTGCCGCCGCTAAAAACGCCGCCATGGAAAGCAAGACTAACAAGCGTTGATCGACTGCGCCGCCGGTCATTTCCCAAATTTGTGCCCCCAAAGCCGCGCCGGCGGTCAGTGCCGGGGTGAAAATCCCGCCGGCGATCCCTGCCCAATAGGTTGCCACCGTGGCAAATAATTTGGCAACGCCCAAGCCTTCGATAGACAACGGTGCGTTATGTAATAAATGGGTGACCACATCATAACCGGTGCCGTAGGTCGCGCCTTTCGAGTAACTGCCTAATGCAGCCAAAACCACTCCCAGCAGGGCGGCGATCCATAACGGATGGCGCCGAATCCAACCGCGCCAACGCGCAGGGGAATATGTCGCCAAACCTTTCGCCAATAAGCGGGCAAAGATACCGCCGAAAAAGCCGCATACGGCGGCACAGAGTAAGACCCAAAGATACAAGTGCGGTACGTCCGTGGCGCCGCTGTACTGCGGAAAATAGGGATTGTTGCCCATCAACGCCACTTGTATAAAGCCCGTCGCCAAGACGCCGAGCAGTACGAGCCGTTCCCAACGCAGCAGCATTCCGCGTCCCAGTTCCTCAATCGCGAAAATCACGCCGGCTAGCGGCGCGTTAAACGCGGCAGCCAAACCGCCCGCCGCCCCGGTTGCCATCAATTCGTTGCTGCTTAAGCCTTTGAATGCCAAATTGTGTTTACGACAAAAATTGCCCCATGCCAACATCACCGCCGCGCCGACTTGAACCGACGGCCCTTCGCGCCCGACCGAAGCACCGATCAACATGGCGAAAAAGGTGAGCGGAATTTTCCATAAGGTTTGCCCGAAGGCGACTAGGCGGGTTTTGTTGCCGCCGTGCGGTAAGGAAATGCTGGCAATCACTTGCGGAATGCCGCTGCCGGAAACATAAGGGGTGTACTTGGTGGTGAACCAAGCGAGCGTGACCATGCCGAGCGGCAACAGCAGCCAGACCAATAACGGATATTTTGCCGCCCAGTGGGCGTTCCATTCCAACCCTAATTCTGCCAATAACGCAAAGCCCAATGAGAACAACGCCACCCAGCCTGCACCGATCAACAGACAGGCAAATTCCACGCTTTTACGCGACAAACGCCAAGTTTGATGCGTTTTATGCCGTAGATAAAACCGCACTTTACGCAGGAAATGAGAAAAATTAGGCAACATGGGATTTTTTCAGCCGATTGAATAAAGCTAAATTATAACTGAAAAACCGGTAAGAAACAGTGCTAAAAGCACAAGTGCGGTATGGGATAAGCAAAACCGCACTTGGAGATGGGTGGAATGTCGCTTTAATGGCAATTTTTACTGTTGTCGCAGCCGCAACATTTATCACAATTCGGCAGGGCGGATTTTTCCCCGGATAAACAATGGTTGCCGCAATAATCAAGGTAACCAGAATAGATTCAAACATTTTTTTGAAACATTCGGTGCCGGGTACTCGAATTTTAACGGCTGTTTGAAAAATCAGCGGCTCGATAAGGAAACATCCCTTTTTACGGCGAAATGACATACACTATTGTCATTCTGTTATAAGGAACGCCATCATGAAAAAACCGCAAGCCAACGCGTTTAACGCCATCAAAAAAAGCCAGGGCAAACCACCCGCCAGTAAAAACAAAGGCGAAGTGCGGATCATCGCCGGTCTTTGGCGCGGGCGTAAATTGCCGGTGTTGCACAGCCAAGGCTTACGCCCGACTACTGACCGAATTAAAGAAACGTTGTTTAACTGGCTAATGCCGTATATCGTCGGCGCACGTTGTCTGGATTGCTTTGCCGGCAGTGGCAGCTTGGGTTTTGAGGCATTATCGCGCCAAGCAAGTGCGGTTCAATTTTTCGAATTGGGCAAAGCCGCTGCCAAGCAGTTGCAGCAAAATCTACAACGACTGGATTGCAGCAAGGGTTTAATCCAACAAGGCAACACCCTGCAACTGCTCGCCAATGGCAATCCGCATGCGCCGTTTGATATTGTGTTTCTCGACCCGCCGTTTCAACAAGGGTTGCTTGCGCCGACTTTAGAAGCATTAAACCACGGCAATTGGCTGGCTGCCGACGCCTTGGTTTATGTTGAAAGCGAAAAGCAACTGGGCGAGATTAATGTACCGCCAAATTGGCAACTGCTGAAAGAGAAAATCGGCGGCGAGGTGTGTTTTCGGTTGTATCGGAATGGGATATAAAAAATAGTAATGTAATCAGAAGGCATTTTTCAATATTATACGATCACCATTTTTGTAATTTCAAAAAACTACAAATAAAAAGATTGACTGCATAAGATGAACGGCGTATGCTGATTTTAATTTGTAATTAATTAAAATCACTTTTTGGTTTGACATGAAAAAACTCAGCGATTATGTGCAATTCGGTAGCGGCTCGCCTCAATTCCGGGTTACGGAATCAACAGATAGCAGCGCGCCGGTGTACATCTGGTATGCCCAGCACCATCTTGCCGCCGATTTGTCCGGCATGGCGACGATGCCGTCTGAAAGCAAAAGCGTTGCCACCTTCGACAAGGTTTGTCTGCTGGCTAGCGGAGATGTGGTGTTCAGCCTGATTTCCGGCAAAGCGGCAATGGTTGGTGAGCAACATGGCGGCATGATTCAAACGCAAAATTACATCAAGCTGCTGCCCGAACAAGGTCTGGATGCCGCATTTTTGGTGTATCTGTTGAATGAAAACCGCCACATCAAAAAGCAATGGGCAGCGGCTTTGCAGGGGTCAAGTGTGTTGAAATACACCTTGGCGCAGCTCAAAGCCCTGACCCTGACCGCACTTCCCCCTTTGGAAAAGCAAAAAATCATCGGCAATATTTACCTGATGCAGCAGCGCCTGCAAGCATTGAAACAGCAGGCAGCCGAACGGCAGACCCAACAGATTAATCTCTTACTGGCAGGAGCAAGCGAGCATGAATGAACGCCAATTTGAAACCGAACTGATCCAATATTTGAGCCACGGCGTGATCCGCCGCCCTGAGAATGCCAATACCATTGCCGAGCCGCAGGCGGAATATTTTGCCACCAAACGCTGGCGTTATCACCCCGAAATCAAAACCACCGAAGATTTATGGCAGAACTTCAAAAAGATTCTCGAACAGCACAACCAAAATACGCTGGAACACCCGTTGAGTGTAATGGAATTCAATCAGGTGAAAAAGATTATTTCCGATTTGTATACACCCTATCAGGCAGGGCAATTCCTCTACGGCATGAACGGCGTTTCACAAATCGAGATTGATTTGGATGACGGCCGTCATGTTTTTTTGACCGTGTTCGACCAAAAACAAGTTGGCGCAGGCGACACCGTCTATCAGGTGGTGAATCAAATCCAACGTCCGGCACGCATCAACGGCAAGCAAAACCGCGTGTTCGACACCACCTTGCTGATCAACGGCTTGCCGATTATTCAGATTGAAGAAAAGCGCGACACCCTCGATGTGAACGATGCCCTGAACCAGATGCACCAATATATCGATGAGGGGCAATACCGCGATATTTTTTCCACTCTGCAAATTCTGGTCGCCCTCACGCCCAACAACGCCAAATACATGGCAAACACCACTGTCGACAAATTCAACAAAGATTTCGCCTTCAACTGGCAACACCGCGACAGCAACGCCATCGTGCGCGATTGGCGTGCTTTTGCCGATGCCATGCTCAGTATTCCGATGGCGCACCAAATGGCAACCAATTATATGATTTTGGACGGCACTAAAAACAAGCAAATGCTCAAAGTGATGCGCCCGTATCAGGTGTATGCCACCCAAAACATCATCAGCCGTCTGAAACAAGTGGATTTCGAATTCGGCAACAACAAGGTCGGCTATATCTGGCACACCACCGGCAGCGGCAAAACCATCACCAGTTTCAAAACCGCCTGGCTTGCCAGCCGTATGCCGCGCGTGGACAAAGTGGTGTTTGTGGTCGACCGCATTGCGCTCACCCGTCAGACCAGCGAAAACTACCAAGCCTACGATCCCGACGGCGATGTCGGCGAATTGGTGAAAAGCGGCGTGGTCAAAGACACCAACAACACCAGCGATTTGAGCCGCAAGCTCAAAAGTAAGGGCAACGACATTATCGTCACGTCGGTACAAAAACTTGACACCCTGATCAAACGCAAGCGCTTTGTCGCGCCTGATAAAAACATCGTTTTTATCGTCGATGAAGCGCACCGCTCCACCGGCGGCGACAGTTTCAAAGCAATTCAGGCAGCCTTCAAGCGTTCCGCCTGGATCGGCTACACCGGCACGCCGATGTTTGACGACACGACCAAAGGCCTGCGTACCGAAGACATTTTCGGTCCGTTACTGCATGCTTACACCATTCGCGAAGCCATTGCCGACCGCAATGTGTTGGGCTTCAAAGTCGATTTTGAAACCACCATCGACGAAGTGCAGATGAAAAACAAATACCTGCCCGAATTTTATAAAGTGCGGTATCCGAAATGGAGCGAGCAGCAAATCGCCGACAAAATCGCCAACCTAAGCCAAGAAGATATGGACGATGCAGTCGAGTCGAGCTTTTACGACGAAAATGCCGACCATGTGAAGCTGGTGGTGGCGGATATTTTCAAAAACTGGCGCAACCGCTCCAACGACGGCAAATACAACGCCCTCTTCACCACCCACGTCGGCGGCGGCAAAGCCAGCACGCCGATGGCAATGATGTATTTCCGCGAGTTTCAACGCGTCAACACGGAAAACCAAGCCGCCGGATTGCCGACCCTGAAAGTGGCGGTCACCTTCAGCCTCAATACCAGCAACAACGACAGTATGCTTGAAAGCAACCGCGGTTTGCATGAAGCGATTGAGGCATATAACCGGCAATTCGGCACTCAATTTGCAATGGACGATGTGGCGCGCTACACCCAAGATGTCACTAGCCGTCTGAATAAATCCGCCGCCGACAAGCAATTTCTCGATTTGGTGATCGTAGTCGATCAACTACTGACCGGCTTTGACGCGCCCGAACTTAACACGCTTTATGTAGACCGCACTTTGAAAGGTGCGGGCTTAATTCAAGCCTATTCGCGCACCAACCGCATTGCCGACATGAAAGAAAAACCGTGGGGACGCATCGTCAATTACCGCTGGCCGGCGCACAATGAAAAGCTGATGAACGATGCGCTCGCCATCTATGCCAACAAGGATTCGGCGATTCTCTCGCCCGACGAGCAGCGCCAAAGCAACCAAAAAGACGGCTTGCTGGCAAAGCCCTTTCATGAAGTGTTGGCAGAGGTGAAAGCCACCGTGCAAAAAATCGGCGGAATGACTGACGATTTCAATCAATTACCGCCGTCTGAAAAAGCCAAAGAACAAATGGTCGATTTGCTGCGCGACTACAACAACGGCATGTCCAAACTCAAGCAATACAACCCCGAAGCAGGCGAAATCGGCTTTGATTACGACCAGCCCGATGTCTTGCTCGCCGCCTTGGGCATCACCGCCGAGCAGGAAAAAATGCTCACCACCGTGCTGGCAAACGAATTGAAACAGCACTTGGCAGAGAGTAAAAAAATCCCGCTGCACCAAATCGAATTGCGCATGACCCATGTGAAAGACGTCAAAATCGATTACGACTACCTCACCGCGCTGGTCGAGCGGCTGCTCAACGAAGTGCACGAACAGAAAATGGCAGAAGCCGAGCAAACCCGCGCCGAAATCACCCGCTTTGCCAATGGTTTGGAAGATCGTGGTTACGCCAGCACCATCATCCATGCCGCCACCGCCATTTTCAACGGCAGCTACCCGACTGAAGCCGACAACATCACCTATCCCGTGCGCAACCTGCAATCGAGCGAACAGATTATCCAGGCAGCCAGCAATGTCAGCCTCGACCGCACTTTCCTCGATTTCCGGGTGAAATGGGGCATTACCGACATCATCAGCAGCGCACAAATGCGCGAACTGTTTTCCAAACACCAATACGGCGTGCAAGACCTCGACGGCAACGGTCAAATCCGCGACCTGATTGCCGAAGCGCGCAAAGACTACCGTACGTTGGCGCACGACCAAACAGTACAACAATTAAGCAAAATCCGTTACGGCAACGATTTACGCGCGGCGATTTACGAATTGGCAGACCGCATGACGGAACAGCACTAGGGAAAACCATGAACGAAATGCAGAAAGACAACTTCATTATCTACAACACCGACGACGGCAAAAGCAACGTAGCCTTGTTTGTGCAGGGCGACAATATTTGGTTAAGCCAAGCCCGGCTTGCCGAACTTTTTGACACCTCCGTGCAAAATATCGCCTTGCACATCAAAAATATATTGGAAGACAAAGAGTTAAATGAGTTTTCAGTTATCAAGGATTACTTGATAACTGCCACCGATGGCAAGCAATACAAGGTAAAGCATTATGCCTTGGAGATGATTTTGGCGGTCGGATTCCGTGTGCGTAGCTCCAGAGGGGTGCAGTTCCGCCGTTGGGCAAATCAGCATTTGCAAAGCTATCTGCAAAAAGGCTTTTTGATTGACAGCGAACGTTTGAAAAATCCGAATGGCAGACCGGATTACTTTGACGAACTGCTTGAACAGATTCGCGATATCCGAGCCAGCGAAATGCGGTTTTATCAAAAAATCCGTGATCTGTTCAAACTGTCGTCAGATTACGACCCCGGCGATAAAGCCACCGAGATGTTTTTTGCCGAAACCCAAAACAAATTGCTGTATGCCGCCACAGGCAAAACAGCGGCAGAGCTGGTGTGCAGCCGTGCCGATGCCAATCAGCCCAATATGGGTTTGCAGGCATGGAAGGGCAAAGTGGTTCGCAAAGGCGACATCATCATTGACAAAAACTACCTCAATGCCGATGAAATCGACACCCTAAACCGCTTGAGCACCATCTTTTTGGAATCCGCCGAATTGCAGGTGAAAAACCGCCGTGATTTAACCCTTGCCTATTGGCGCAACAATGTAGAGCAATTATTGGCATTTAACGGCTTTGAGATATTGGCAGGCAAAGGCTCGCGCAATCGCGAGCAGATGAAATCACTGGCAGCCGCCCAATACGAACTATTCGATACCGCCCGCAAACAATGGCAGGCAGCACAAGCCGAAGCGGAAGATGTCATATTGCTGGATGAAGTGCATAGCGAATTAAAAAACCGTTTGGTTAAAAAAACGGACAACGTGAATTAAATGCAATGATGAGAAAATGTTAAATGAGCAACCAAATTATTATTTACAACACCGAAGACGGCAATGCGGCGATTTCTCTGCGCTTGCAAGATGGCACGGTATGGCTGAACCAACTGGAAATCGCCGAGCTGTTCCAAACCAGCAAGCAAAACATCAGCAAACACATCAAAGCAATTTTTGCCGATGGGGAGTTATCTGAAAAAGTGGTTGTCAACTATCAGTTGACAACCACTGCTCACGGCGCAATGGCTGATAAAGTTCAACGAAAACAAGTTGCCTACTACAATCTCGATATAATTTTAGCCATCGGCTACCGCGTGCGTTCGGTGCGCGGCGTACAGTTCCGTCACTATGCCAGCAATGTATTGAAAGACTATCTGGTTAAAGGCTTTGCCATGGATGACAGCCGTTTGAAAGAATTGGGCGGCGGCGGGTATTTCAAAGAGCTGTTGGCTCGGATTCGAGACATTCGCTCCAGTGAAAAAGTATTTTATCGTCAGATCTTGGATTTATTCGCCACCAGTCAGGATTATGACGGCAAAAGCGAAACTGCCAAGCAGTTTTTTGCTACTGTGCAAAACAAAATGCACTACGCCATTCATCAACACACCGCTGCAGAATTGATTTATTCCCGCGTGGATAATGATCAGGATTTTATGGGGCTGACCACCTTTAAAGGTGAGCTACCAACACTGAAAGAAGCCAAAACCGCCAAAAATTATCTCTCCGAAAAAGAACTGAAAGGGCTGAATCAGCTTGTTTCCGGTTATCTGGATTTTGCCGAACGCCAAGCCGACAGAGAGATTGCCATGACCATGCGAGACTGGATTGCCCATGTTGATACTATCCTGACCGCCACCGGCGAAACGCTTTTAACCGGTAAAGGCAATATTTCCCATCAGCAGATGGAGAAAAAAGTGGAAGCAGAATATCAAAAATTCCAAGCCAAAACCCTCAGCCAAGTGGAGCGGGATTATTTGAGCAATTTAAAAATTTTGGAAAATGCCGTAAAAAAAACATAACGTAGGGTGGGTCTTGACCCACCAATTAACCACAATGATTTTGAAATGGTGGGTCAAGACCCACCCTACATGGAGTAACAATGAACACAAAAAACAACGCTGTGCCAAAACTACGCTTCCCCGACTTCACTGACGCTTGGGAACAGCGAAAGTTGGAATTGCTGGCAAGTTTTACTAAAGGGAATGGTTATTCTAAAGGAGATTTAACCAATAAAGGATTTCCAATCATTTTATATGGCAGACTTTATACTAAATATCAATCAGTAATTAATGAAGTTGATACTTTTGTTTCCAATATATTGAGTTCTACAATTAAAAGTAGCGGTAAGGAAGTTATTGTTCCTGCATCTGGAGAAACGGCTGAAGATATTGCTAGAGCATCAGCTGTTATAAAACAAGATGTTATTTTAGGTGGAGATTTAAATATTATTACTCCTTTACCAATTATTAATCCTATTTTTTTAGCTCTAGTGCTTTCCTATGGGAGGCAACAGAGAGATTTAGCTAAATGCGCTCAGGGAAAATCTGTTGTTCATTTAAGAAATAATGATTTGAAAGAAGTAAATCTGATATATCCCACTCTTGCCGAACAAACCGCCATCGGCAACTTTTTCAAGCAGCTGGACGAGGCTATCGCTTCTCATCAGCGTAAGTATGAGCGAATGAAAAAACTCAAGCAAAGTATGCTGCAAAAAATGTTTCCGAGAGACGGAGAGGCATTTCCGGAGCTTAGATTCCCGAATTTTACGGACGCTTGGGAACAGCGAAAGTTAAATCAAATCTCCAGCAAGGTAACTCAAAAAAATACAGATGGCGTATATATTGAAACATTTACCAATTCAGCAGAATTTGGAATAGTCAGTCAAAGAGATTTCTTTGATAAAGATATTTCCAATTCAAGTAATCTTAATGGCTACTATGTAGTAAAGCATAATGATTTTGTCTACAACCCAAGAATATCGAATTCAGCACCTGTTGGACCAATAAAACGGAATAAACTGGGTAGAACTGGCGTAATGTCACCACTTTATTATGTTTTCAGAACAGACGGCATTGTGCATGAGTTTTTAGAAACCTATTTTAGTAGTAATCATTGGCATAGGTTTATGGAAGAAAATGGCGATACCGGTGCACGAGCAGATCGTTTTGCCATCAAAGATAAATTATTTGCCCAAATGCCTATCCCATTTCCTATTCACGAAGAACAAACCGCCATCGGCAACTTTTTCAAGCAGCTGGACGAGGCTATCGCTTCTCATCAACGTAAACTGGAACATATGCAGACCCTGAAAAAGGGCTTGTTACAACAAATGTTCGTATAAACAATAAGATAAAACGGAGTATTAAAAAATGAGTAACAATCTGCAAGACATCACTTCCAAACTTTGGGCAATGGCCAATGAACTTCGCGGCAATATGGACGCGTCGGAATACAAAAACTATATCTTGGCATTTATGTTTTACCGCTATTTGTCTGAGCGACAAGAAGACTATCTGACAAAGAATGAAGTATTGGAGTTGGAAGCCGGAAAATCCATCAATGAGTTGTATCGGGCGCAGGCAACCGCCGATGAATTGGACGACTATCTGCAAGATATTTCGGCCTCCTTGGGTTATGCCATCAATCCGGAAAATACTTGGGCGTCGCTGATGGACAAAATCAACAACAGCGAAATGATCCCAAGCGATTACCAAGCCTTGTTCGACAGCTTTAACAAAAATTCCGAACTCAACAAAGAAGCCTATGCCGATTTCAGCGGCTTGTTCAACGACATCAATTTGGGTGATTCACGCTTGGGTAATTCCACCACCGCACGCGCCAAGGCATTGAATGGTATTGTCAAACTGGTGGACAGCGTGCAATACAAAAGCGACGACGGCAAAGATATTCTGGGCGAAATCTACGAATACTTGATTGGTCAGTTTGCGGCATCAGCAGGCAAAAAAGGCGGTGAATTCTACACACCTCACCAAGTCAGCAAAATTTTGGCAAAGCTGGTGACGCAAAATGCAGCCGAATCGAAAGAAGCCTTTTCGGTTTATGATCCGACCATGGGCTCGGGCTCGCTGTTGCTGACCGTGCGCGCCGAATTGCCCGGCGGTGAAAAAGAGGGGGCAATCCGTTTCTACGGACAAGAGCTGAACACCACCACCTACAACTTGGCGCGCATGAATCTGATGATGCACAATGTCGGTTATTACAATATGACCCTGCACAATGCCGATACGCTGGAAGGCGACTGGCCGGACGGCCCCGACGACAAAGGCGTGGATCAGCCGCGCGCTTTCGATGCCGTGGTTGCCAATCCGCCCTATTCCGCGAAATGGGACAATGCCGACACCAAACTGAAAGATCCGCGCTTTGCACCTTACGGCAAGCTCGCACCGGCTTCCAAAGCCGACTATGCCTTTATCCAACACAGCCTTTATCACTTGAACGACAACGGCACGATGGCGATTGTGCTGCCGCACGGTGTGCTGTTCCGTGGTGCGGCAGAAGCGCATATCCGCCAAACCATTATTGAAAAAAACCAGCTCGATACGGTGATCGGCCTGCCTGCCAATTTGTTTTACGGCACCAGCATTCCGACCGCCATTTTGGTATTCAAGAAAAACCGCCAAACCAAGGATATTTTATTTATCGATGCCAGCAACGAGTTTGAAAAAGGCAAAAACCAAAACAAATTAAGCGATGAGCATATCGACAAAATCGTAAATGCTTATCAGGCACGGCAAAGCATCGACAAATACGCCCATCTCGCCACATTGGAAGAAATCAAGGCAAACGACTTCAACCTGAATATCCCGCGCTATGTGGATACCTTTGAGGAAGAAGAGCAAATCGACTTGGACGAGGTGTTGCGGCAATTGGCGGAAGATAACCGCGAAATTGCGGAATTAGAGCAGAAAATCCATGAACAGCTGAGATTGCTGGGCGTGAATATCTAGTTTGAAAATGCTTTGAAAGCCATTGCCGGTGCGGTTGCGGCAATGGCCTTTTTAATGGCTAAGAGCAATGGAGACTGACGTTGATGAGAAGCGATAGCCTCGTCCAGCTGCTTGAAAAAGTTGCCGATGGCGGTTTGTTCGGCGATAGTTGGCAGTAATATTTCCTGGTTTTTAACAAGATCTGAATTTAAATTTATCTGGCTTCCAGGCTGACCATATCGTTGCCAATTACTTCTAAACATCTCTAACCATTGAAACATAAATTCACGTTCAAATTTAGGATTTTGAAATATTAAAAAACCATCGTGTACACCTGTACTAATGTAATTCACAACAGGCTTGCCAACCGTCGCCGCAATACTTAATAGCAAGTGCGGTTCGGTCAAAACGCGTGTTTTTTCTTGCCCTAATTTTGATATTCGTTGTTCTAATTGATAGATTCGCCCATTCTGCTCTGTTACATCAGATATTCTCAGCCAACCAACGTTACTTGTGTCATCAAACCATTTAGGATCTTGTATAGGACGTGGGCTAGCCCCTCGCACTATATCCGCCACATCCCCCAACTTTCGCTGTTCCCAAGCGTGTGTGAAATGGTTCTGAAAATCTATCATTAAAAATACACACGCTTGGGAACAGCGAAAGTTTGAAGCCGTATGGGAAAAATCAAGTGAGAAGAATTCAAGTTTACGATTTTCATCAGATACTGTTATATCTGTCGCTCAAATGAAACTAGTGCCGAATGAGCGAGAATCATCAGATGATTACATGAGAACCTATAACATTCTCCACTATGGAGATATTGCTTTCGAGGGAAATAAATCGAAAAACTTTTCCTTTGGCAGATTTGTTCTGAATGACTTGAGAGATGGAATAGTATCTCATGTATTTAATGTATATAGACCTAAAGTTGACATGGATGTAAGTTTCATGAAGATTTACATCAACAATGAAAGTGTAATGAAACATATTCTTGTTAAAGCAACAACAAAAACATTGATGATGACAACTTTAAATACAAAAGATATTGCCAAACAAAATTTATTAATTCCTGATATTCATGAACAAAAATTGATCGGCAACTTTTTCAAACAGCTGGATGAGGCTATCGCTTCTCATCAACGTCAGTCATCCTATATTAAGACTGGGAAATAATCAGAATAGGGCGGGTCTATACCCGCCGGAATTAACTAGCAAAGTCCAGCCAAATGGCGCATCACAATATCGGTATCTTGATTCTCAAGCTCTTGAATAATATGGATATAGGTATGCTGGGTAGTGGTCATGCTTGAATGTCCCAGCCGACGGGCAACACTGGCAATCGACACACCCGCAAATAGCAATAGCGAAGCATGGGTATGGCGCAAACCGTGAATGGTAATCGCGGAAACCTTGGCTTTTTGGCACAAACGGGTCAGGATGCCGTTGATGGTGGAATTGTAAACCGCTGTTTGCCGGTGAAAAATCGGTTGTTCGGGCGGCATATTTTTGACTAATTGGGAAAACTGAATCACCGTCTGCCAGTCAATTTGGATTTTGCGCACCGAAGAGCGGTTTTTGGTGGGTGAAAAACCGCCGT
Source organism: Testudinibacter sp. P17/SS/0325 (assembly GCF_053570765.1). Next base: position 839,499 of record NZ_CM131635.1, read on the forward strand.
TTTCTTTGTAATTCCAGGTTTTATTGACTTGCAATGTTTGGTGGGCAAAATCAAAATCCGCAGGAGTAATCGCCAAGGCTTCGGAAAAACGCATGCCGGTCTTGGCAATCAGCAAAATAAACCATTCCCAGTTCAGCATCGGCGGCAAGTTCAAGCTGTTGAGCAGGGCTTGCAGTTCAAATTGATTCAGGTATTTGATTTTTTTGCCTCTGGGTGTTTTGCCTTTGATGATTGCTTTACGGGTAGGATCACTTTCAATCAGCCCTTCATCAACGGCATCAAGAATCGCCCCTTTCAGTTGATGATGAAAATCAAGGGTAGTTTGTCTTTCGTGAGTTTGCGCATAATCATTTAAGAGTTTTTGGTAACTGATTCGGCTTAAATCCTTTACCTGAAGTGTTGGCGCAAGCAGTTTAATCCAATATTGCGTTGCCTGATATTTTTTCATAGTAACCAGGCGGATTGCCCCCTCTTTATAAGTGGCTACCCAATCATTAAAGTAGGCGGAAAAAAGCTGTAGTGATCGTTGTGAATTTTGCATAAGGAAATTCTCCGTATTGAGCCTCGAATTAAGGCACTAAATTATAGGCATATTTTTCTTATGCTTGTTGAAAGCAAAAGTGCGGTCAGATCACAGATGACTAACCGCACTTTGCCTTGTTGCACGAAATAAGTTAATGCGTCGCGGGCTTTTTGCCAAACAACGAAGTGAAGGTCGCCACCACCGCCAGCACCAATGCGCCGCAGGCAACGCCGATCAGCAAGGCGGCAAGGTTGAATTGCCAGCCGTCGAGCCAGTGCATTTGTTCCAGCCAGTGGTGGATCAAGCCGAAGTTGTGGGCGATAATGCCGCCGCCGACCAAGAACATCGCTAATGTGCCGACCACGCTTAACAGGCGCATAAAGTGCGGCATTACGGCAATGATCCCACGCCCGATGGCTTGGCTGACCGCACTGGGTTTGCGCATTAGCCAAAAGCCGAGGTCGTCCAGTTTGACAATCCCGCCGACCAAACCGTACACCAACACCGTCATGCCGAGTGCGATAGTGGACAGCACTAACGCTTGGGTCAGCAGATTGTAATCACTGACCATGCCGAGGGCGATGGTGACGATTTCCGCCGACAGAATAAAATCGGTGCGGATTGCGCCTTTGATTTTTTCTTGCTCTTGCTCCGGGGTCATCTCGCCGCTGACCGCACTTTCATTCTCGTCATGTTTATGCAGCAATTTATGAAAAATTTTCTCCACGCCTTCAAAACAGAGATAAGCACCGCCAATCATCAATAAATAGGGAATGGCGACCGGGAAAAAGGAGGAAATCAGCAGTGCTAACGGCACTAAAATCACTTTATTCCAAAACGAGCCTTTCGCCACCGCCCACACCACCGGTAATTCGCGTTCGGCTTTGACGCCGGCAACCTGATTGGCGTTTAATGCCAAGTCATCCCCGACCACGCCGGCGGTTTTCTTGGCGGCAACTTTGGTCATTAGCGCGACGTCATCCAATACCGCAGTAATATCATCTAACAGTGTAAAAAGAGAGGCAAATGCCATAAAAAATCCTTGTATTGTGACAAAATAATGGAGAAAAAACGCGCAAACTATAACCGTTTCAGGTTGAAAAAGAAAGAGGCGCCCCCTTGCTATTTTAAATGCCGTTCTCTGTTTTGCTTTGCAAAACAACAGTGAGGTTCATATGACATTTACACTACTCGACGGCGGTATGGGGCGTGAATTATTGCGTATCGGCGCACCGTTTCAGCAGCCGAAATGGTCGGCATTATTGTTGCAATTATTGGCAAAGCAACCTAAGCCGATCCGGATCTCTTTTAGCTTAGACGATAGTGCCTTAGATATACCAATTTTGCGTTCGGACGAATACGCCAAATGCAGTTAAACATCAACAGCCGACCGCACTTTTAAGCGAACAAGTGGAAACAGCGTTAGCGGTGCGCGATTTGGCGATCAGTTATCAACGCCATTTTTGCTTCGATCACTTGCGCTAGCGTCCGTTCCAACGCCGCTGCCCGAAAAAAATCGACGGGCTGTGCGAAACCCAAACCCCGCCAAACCGCACTTTTGCCGACAGACATCGGATTTTTTGCCATATTGTGTTTACCAGAAGGCAAGAGTGGATCGTTGTCTTATTCGTAGACCGAGAAGTAGCGACGCTAGGGCTTCCTGACAATTCGATTTACGGTTACTTTTCGCCCCTGAAAACGCATCTGCTGCGTTAAAAAGCCTCGAAAGATGTCCAATCTTACTGCGTTTTTTGCCTTGCATTTACATTTTCAGGAACAAAAATCCCCTCATAAACAAATTGTCAGGAAGCCCTGGGATGAGTATTTACTGAGTTTTACATCTAGGAAAATACATCAAATAACGTTATACTCCATAAGATTTTTTTATTGCCTGGTTAGGAATATCATGTCATTCTCTTCTAAGTTATCTTTTATTGGATTTAATCTAATTTTATCAATAACTAACATACTGGCTACAGTAAATGCAGCAACCCCCACCGCACCTAGCACAGATGATCTGACGTTTGATGCTCAGCAGCAACAACGCCAGCAGGAACAAACCCTTTCAATTCAACGGCAACAAATCAATCATCCGGAAGTGCGGTTTCAAAGCGATATCGAAACCACTCAAGAACGCCCCCTGTTAATTCCCGAAGCCCAATGCCTGACCATTTCTGAACTTTACCTGACTGACCTCGAACTTACCCAAACTGACATGACTGCATACGCTTTAAAAGGTGTACGACCGCCGAGAAGCCAATTCGATTGGGCGTTGGATGCGGTGTATCAAGCACGGGATTTTTCCCTGCCGCATTGTATCGGCGGTGAAGGCATCGGCATTCTGATTAATCGGATTCAAAACGCGATTATCGAAAAGGGTTTTGTCACCACGCGGGTGTTGGTGCAGCCGCAGGATTTACGCAGCGGGAAGCTGATTTTAACCGTGATTCCCGGCAAAGTAAGGCAAATTCAATTACGGGATAACAGCGATTATCCGAAAGCCACGTTGGCCACGGTGTGGTTTGCGTTGCCGACGAAAAGCGGGGCGTTATTGAATATCCGCGCTATCGAACAGGGCTTGGAAAACCTGAAACGCCCGCCGCACGCCGATGCCGATATCCAAATCATCCCGGCGCAAGGCAATGGCGCGCAGCCGGGCGAAAGTGATTTGCAGATTGATTTTCAACAGCGCTTTCCTTATCGCTTGTCTTTATCGTTGGACGATAGCGGCAGTAAAGCGACCGGGCGGTTGCAGGGCACGGCAACGGTGTCGATTGAAAACATGTTGTCGTTGAACGATCTGTTTTACGCTTCTTTTACACACAGTTTCAAACGCGGCAGCGATGATGACGGTGCGCGCGGCAGCAACAATACCAGCCTGTATTACGGCGTGCCGTGGAAAAATTGGCTGTTGAGCGTGTCCGGGTCACAATATGATTACCACCAAACGGTGTTTGGCCCGTTCACCGATTATGAATATGCCGGCAAAAGCACCCATTTGAATGCCAACCTTTCCCGGACGTTATATCGTGACGGCAGCCGCAAAACGACGGCGACAGTTGGTGTCTGGCATCGCCGCACCGCGAACTTTGTGGACCGGTCGGAAATCGATGTGCAACGTCGGCGCATGGCAGGTTGGCAAATCGGGCTGAATCACCGTGAATATCTCGGCAGTGCCACCTTAGATTTCTCCTTCGACTATAAACGCGGCACCGGCGCCAACCGTTCGCTGGCGGCGCCGGAAGAGGCGCATGGCGAAGGCACGTCGCGCCCGAAAATCATCAGTGCCGAAATCAGCTTCAAGCAACCGTTCAAACTGGGCGAACAGCCGTGGCAATTGAGTACCGGTTGGCGAGGGCAATGGAACAAAACCCCGCTTGTTCCGCAAGAGCGCTTGAGTATCGGCGGGCGTTACACGGTGCGCGGTTTTGACGGCGAATTGACCTTAAGCGGTGACCGCGGCTGGTTATGGCGCAATGAATTGGCGTGGAATGTGATGGCAAGCGGACATGAACTGTACCTTGCCATCGATAAAGGCGTGGTACGCGGGCGCAGTACGGCCAAGCTTCTCGGTCGTCATCTGGTTGGCGGCGCGGTCGGTTTGCGCGGCAATCTGTGGGGCTTGGATTATGCGTATTTTATCGGTACGCCTATTCATAAGCCGCAAGGTTTCCGTACCGGCCATGTAACCACCGGATTTAGTCTGAGTTATCAGTTTTAATCCAAGTCGCCAGAGTAAAAAAGAAGAAAGTAGTAAAAGTAGTAAAAGAAGAAAACAGTAGTAAAAGAAGAAAACAGTAAACGTAAAAGGAACACCCTATGAACAAGCATCTTTACCGCCTGATTTTCAGCAAAAGCCAACAACGTGTGGTTGTGGTGTCTGAAATAGCCACCCGCGAGGGCAAAGCCAAAGGCGAGGGCGGACAGATGGTTGCGGAGGAGGCGGGCCGTTTTACTTTTTTAACCCAAGGCTGGCGGCTAAGTGCGGTCAATCTCAGTTTATTTACCGTGTTGGGCTTTTTGTTGGTGAGCAATGTCTCCGCCAATGAACTGCAAATTCGCGCCGACCAAAGCGCACCGAAAAACCAGCAGGCGATTATATTGCAAACGGCGAACGGTTTGCCGCAGGTGAATATCCAAACCCCGAATGACAAAGGCTTGTCGCATAATAAATACCAACAGTTCGATGTCGATACCCAAGGCGCGATTCTGAACAACAGCCGCACCGAAGTGCAAACCGAACAAGGCGGGTGGGTGCAGGGCAATCCCTATCTGGCACGCAGCGAAGCCAAGGTGATTCTGAATGAAGTCAATTCCAACAACCCGAGCCAACTGAAAGGTTATGTCGAAGTCGCCGGCAAGCGTGCCGAGGTGATTATCGCCAACCCGTCCGGCATTCATTGCGAAGGCTGCGGCACGATTAACGCCGGCCGCACCGCCTTGACCACCGGCAAGGTGGAACTGGAAAACGGGATGGTGAAAGGCTATCAAGTCGAGCAAGGCAAAGTCACCGTTTCCGGGCGCGGCATGGACACCAGCCGTTCCGATTACACCGATATTATTGCGCGAGAAACCGAAATCAATGCGGGCATTTGGGCGAAAGAACTGAAAGTCACCACCGGCATAAACAAGGTCTCGGCGGACAATCAATCGGTGCAAGTCATTCATAAAAGCAAACAAAACGACACGGAACAGCCGGCACAAACCGTGCGCTATGCGGTGGACGTATCGGAATTGGGCGGGATGTATGCCGGCAAAATCCACTTGGTCGGCACCGAAGAGGGCTTGGGCGTGCGCAATGCCGGGCATATCGGCGCGACCCAAGGCCATGTGCGGATTGATTCGCAGGGGCAGATTGTCAATAGCGGCTTTGTCGGCGCACAGCAAGACGTCAAGCTGAGTGCAAAACATCAAATAGAAAACCGCGGCACGGTTTATACGCAACAAGGTGATGTGCAGCTGCAAAGCCAAACCCAAGGTATCGACCAACGCGGCAGCGTGATTGCCAAAGGCGATTCACAAAGCAAGGGCAAAGTGCGGTTGCAGGCAAAAGGCAAGATAGCCCAGCAGGGCGAAACCTTCGCCGAAAGTGATATCACCTACCAAGCCAACCAGATTGAAGCTGGAAAATCCGCCGTGCTTGCCGCCGGCGTGCGCTTTGAACAAACCGAAAACGGTGAACGCAAAACCCTGAATGCGGCAAGCGAAAGTGGTAAAAACCTGACCTTAACCGCCGAGCAACGTGCGGTGGCGCAGGGGCAGAATCTGGCGTCGGGGCAGATTAGCGTACAAGCCGAACAGATTGATTTAAATAATAGCCAAACCAGCGCCAACCGCCTACAGGTCGAAGCGCGCAGTGGTGCGATTACTGCGGACAACAGTATCATCCGCAGTGAAACCAGTGCTGAATTCCGCACCCCGACCGCACTTGTAACCCAGAACGCAAACTTAAATGCCGACTATTTTATTGTCGGTGCAGACAAAATCAATAACAGTGAAGGCAGTTGGATTCAGCGCAGCGTAGCCGATTTTCAATTATCACTCGGCGGGCAGTTAAATAATATCAAAGGAAAAATATCCACAGCCGGGAATATGAAGATAGAGACTACCGCTCTTAATAATCTGCAAGGAACACTGTTTGCAGGTCAAGATAGCGACATCTCCAGCCTTAAGCCGCTCAATAATCGGCAAGGGAATATTGTCAGTGAACAGCATCTATGGATAACCAGCGAGGCTATTGATAATGTCGGCGGTAATATAGGTTCCAAACAAAGTAATACTAATCTCGAGATTCGGACAAAGATTGATAATCGGCAAGGTGAAATCAGTGCCAGACGGCAATTATCGGTGACGGTACCGATATTAGATAATCAAGAAGGGACATTATTAAGTGGCAGTGATAGCGTATTGAATATTGATGCACTCAATAATCAACAAGGGTTTCTGGATGCGGGTGAAGATTTGCATATTATTGGACGAGTGCTAGATAATCGTCATCAATCACAAACCGGTTCGTTGATACAGGCTACACAAAAATTAACCTTGCAACTCGATACTCTGTTAAATCAAGGTACAGTAACAGAGTCTTCAACAGAAGATGGAAAAATTACACAGGGTATTATCGCAGGGACAATTGAGCTTCAACTCAACAATGCAGAAAATCAAAAAGGCGGAATTTATGCGATCGATCATTTATCAATGACGGCGGCGGGTTATCTCAATAACCAAGAGGGTATTTTATCCTCCTTAAATACCGCTTCTTTACAGGGAAATGAGGTGTCGATTAATAATCGTGCCGGTAAGATTCACGCGGTTAATTTATTGGAGATTGAGGCGACACAGCTGAGTGGTGATGGAGATATAAAGAGCCGTGGTGATCTTAATATTAGCTTAAAAGAAGACTTTACGGCTGATACGGCGATATATGCTAAAGGCAGTTTTAATTTTAAAACGGCGGGTCATGTGGTCAATAACAGTGTGATGCAGGCTGGTCATCAGTTAGGATTGCATGCGCAGCAGATCGAAAACCGGGCTACTGGGCAAATGAGTGCCGGCGATGTGGAGCTCATCGCGGGTAAGCAGATTATTAATCGCGGGTTGATTAACAGTTTGCGCGATGATGGTTCCTCATTGACGTTGCTTAAAGCCGATCTTATTGACAACGTGGGTACCGGGCGGATTTATGGTGACAGCATTGCGTTGCAAGCCGAACAGTTAAAAAACCACGATGAGGTCGTGAATGGCAAACACGCCGGTGCTGTCATTGCCGCTAGAAAACGCTTAGATCTCGGGGTTGGAACGATTTATAACCAAAATGACACTTATGTGCCAAATATGAACGGCAGTGCCATGATCTACAGTGAGGGCGAGTTGTTATTCGGTCAAACATTAGATGAGCAAAATCATGCTACCGGTAAAACCGATCATCTTTATAATCAAAGTGCGGTGATTGAAAGTAACGGCGCAATGGGATTAGCGATTCATCACATTGAAAATACCAATGCTTTTTATAGAACGGAAATGCAAACTGTCGGAGAACAAGTGCGCAACTGGCACTATATTGTCCCTAGAGATTATGCCGAAAAAGATTTGAGAATTGCTTATAATCTTTTGCAGATGACATCAGGGGTGAGGGGAAAAAGCCAATTAATTTGGCGTCAGCAAGATACGGTGATAAAACCGGAAAACGGTGATGTGCAATCCTTTATCTTGCCACAGGTCAATCAGTGCCAATCGATAGCAAATCAGTGTGATTTTGAGCCTCATTCCTATTATTTCCCGACCGATCCGGCGTGGGGCTATTTTAATATCACGACTGAAGCAGATGATACGCTTACTCGCCATCTCGTTAATGCTAAAGCGCCGGTTGCCCCTATTGAACCGGTGAAGCCGGTTAAAAGGAGATCAGAGCGTCGTTACAAGCGGTTATTAGCCGAGTATGAGCAGAAAAAATTACAGTATGATATTGATTATAGTGTTTATTTGAGTAATAAAGAAAAATTTGACCATGAGATTAAGCCTTATTATTTACAATGGGTTGAAAAAAATAAAGCGGCTTTTGAGTGGTTGTCCAGTGAGATAGAACAACATAATCAAAAATATGTTGCTGAAAAAAGAAAGGAATATAAAGACTACTATGATATCAAGGTTGATAAACAAATTATCAAAGAAGATGTGGTGGTCTCCAGCCTGCCGGGGAAAATACTTTCCGGTGGCAATATGTTATTCAGCGGTAGCACATTTTTAAATGATAAAAGCCACGTGCTCGCCGGTGGTATCATGCGGGGCTTGACAGATAAGATTGAAAATAAAAATGAAGAGGGAACTCGTGTTACCGAAGATTACGGCAGCAAAATCTATAGTCGCGAAATCAAAAATGGTAAAACAGGTAGCGGTAGGACTAAATATAAACGGGATCCTATTCCAATCTCCAATGGCTTGTTAAAAACCGAAGCAACAACCATTCCGATTTATCTCACCAAAGTAGAGCAAAAACAGGTGGTTTTGGACAAAGCGGTAGATATTTTCTCTTCGGATAGCACTCTACAGCCGAATTTATCGGTATTTACCCCCTTTACCATGGGAGAGGAAAAGCAATCCGTAGTTAAAACCTTAAACGATCATGTTCGTTTTATTGAGATAGACACTCACCTGCCGACTTCGGCGTTATATAAAGTCAATCCAAACACACAAAGCCATATCTTAGTGGAAACCGACCCGGCTTTTGCGCAGTATAAGCAATGGCTCAGCTCCGATTATATGCTCAATACGTTGCGTCACGATCCGAATCGCGCGCATAAACGCTTGGGGGATGGGTTCTATGAACAAAAGCTGATTAATGAACAAATCAACCAATTAACCGGATATCGTTATTTAAGCGGCTATAAAGATAATGAAAGCCAGTATAAAGCGTTAATGGACAGCGGCATTACGTTTGCGAATAAGTTTAATTTAGCATTGGGTGTCAGTTTGAGCGAGGCGCAAGTTGTACAATTGACTTCTGATATAGTCTGGCTGGAAACTCAACAAGTACAATTGGATTCTGGTGAAACCGTATCCGTATTAGTGCCCAAAGTGTATGTGCTGGCGCGAAAAGGGGATGTTGACGGACGAGGTGCATTGTTGAGCGGTAATCGCGTTATGACCAACGGTGCCGAACTTGTTAATAGCGGCACGATAGCCGGCAGAGAGTTGGTCAGCCTCAATCAGGAAAATATTAAAAATCTGGGCGGACGGATAAGCTCCCGCCTGACCGCACTTGATGCATCAACGCTAAGTAATATAGGCGGGCAAATTGATGCGGACAAGGTTTTACAGATTAAGGCGGATGGCGATATCCAGCATCAATCCACCGTACGGACTCGCGGTGTACGGCAGTCGGGATTTGAGCGCCGTGATACGGTGCTGGATCGTAAAGCTACTTTCTATGTGCGTGATCCTGACGGCAAATTAACACTTTCTGCTGATAATTTGCATGTGAGCGGAGCGGATATCACCAATCAAGGAGAGGGTATGACACTGCTTGATGTGAAAAATAATCTGCTTTTGGATACGGTTGAGGTTGGTTATCACGAAGCGTTGGGTGGAAATAGTGACGATCGCCGCAGAGAGGCAGTAACGGAGGCGGTGAACAGCCGCGTTAGTGGCGGTGGTGTAGTACAACTACAAGCGAAGAATCTGACCAGTGAAGGTGCACACTTATCAGCGCAAGACAAACTGAATGTGGTTGCAAATAATGATCTGATGATCGGTACCCGTGAATCTAATTTGGACTTTGAGGAATATCACCACACTAAATATCGCAGCACGTTTAGTAAAGGTAGCAAAACAACGCATTCACAACAAACACATACCGAGCAAAGTGGTTCACAATTACAAGGAAAAGAGATCAATCTTCGAGCAGGTAACCTGCATATTGTCGGCAGCAATCTGACGGCTGAAAACGATATTACTATCTTGGCTAAAGATAACATTCAGATTGACGCATCAGAAAATCGGTATAACTCTCATTATGAGGAGAAAAATAAAAAATCCGGCTTTAGCGCTTCGCTGAAAAACGGTGTGGCGACGGTGGGGTATCAAAAAGCGCGGTCTTCAACGGATAGCACGGGGCAATCGACGGCGTTGAATGCCAGTTTGGTTCAAGCCACACAAGGCAACCTATTGATAAAAGGCGGTGAAAAAGTCGATATTGCCGCCTCCGCATTAGTGTCGGGCGGCGATATGACGGTGCGGGGCAGCGAGGTTAATTTCACGGCGATGACGGAAAACAGCGAGCGGTCTTTGCAACAAGAAAGCAAAATGCGCGGTATCGGTGTGCAGGTGATGTACAATCCGCTTGAAGTCGCCAAGCAGACTTACCAAGACAGTATGGGGGAACAATCACCGCAAGGCGGAAACGGTAAAAGCGTGGTTGGCACGGCAACGGCGCACGGCATAGCGGTTGCGGAAACCACCCTGCGGTTAATGAAGCCGGTGACGGACTTTTCCACCTCACAACGCCAATCGCAACAACAGCAAGGCAGCCAACAACGTGCCGTTGTCAGTGAACTCAATGCCGGCGGCAAGCTAACGGTGACAGCGGACAAAGGCAGTATTTTCAGCGAAGGGGCGAACTTCAGCGCTGACGGTGATATGGCGTTCAGCGCGACAGACAATCTTATTTTTGATGTCGCACAGGATATTTTGCGCCAACGGGGCGAGAAACAGCAGCGCGGCGGCGGTTATGACGGCGCAACCATGCTGGGTGTGATTGACTACCGCAATCAACAACAAGACAGCGGCGATATTAAACAAGCACAGGTGAGCCATCTTTCCAGCGGCGGCACGTTGACACTGGCAACCGAAAAAGGCGATATCCGGTTTATCGGCAGTGATGTTGTTGCCGTAGCCGATATTGACGCGACCGCAGGGCGTGACCTGATACTGACCACGACTGACGAATGGCAACAACAGGCTTCAAACCGCAGCGGCAAAGGGATAGGAAAAGCGGTTATCTCCGACACCGAACGCTTCGCCGGTTTTTATCGCAACAGCGAAAGTACAGAATCAAACGAACTGGCGAACAAGGGAACCACCTTGGGCAGCTTGCAAGGCCGTGTCAATTTGAATGCCGGAGATGATTACCGCCAGACGGCAAGTGATGTGATAGCGAATAACGGACGGGTTGATATTGTCGGCGACAGCCTCACGTTCAGCCAAGCGACTAATGTGCAGCAACAGCGCGAATCGAGCCGTGACAGCAAAATCGGCGCATTTGCCAAAGTCAGCTCGCCGTTGATTGACTTGGTACAACAGACCGAAGCCCTGGTGCGCAGCGACAAATCCAACGATCGTTTAAACGCGTTGCAAACCGCGGCACTGGCAGCCAAAGGCTACGGCACCTACCAGGGCTTATCGGACAAAGGTTATCTGATAAAAGGCGAAGTCGGCGTTGGCTTTAGCCAAGCGAAAAGCGACAGCGCCCGTTATAGCGAAAGTGCGGTCGGCAACCATCTCAATGGGGCAGAGGGTGTAAGTTTGACGGCACGCAGCGGCAATATTGATGCGACCTACACCACTCTCACCACCCGAGACAGTGAGGGCAAGCGCACGTCGGGCGGTACGGTTGAGTTTGACGCGGCAGGCAAGATTTTACTGAATGCGGGCGTGGAGGGTTATCGCCAACAAAGCAGCCAACGCAGCAGCGGCGCGCAAGTGGGCGTGGGTTATTCCGTCGGCGGACAAACGGGGGTCTACGCTTATGTTGAAGCCGGTTATAACCGCAGCAGTCAGCAGGGTGAAGGCATTTATCATCATAATAGTGTTGTGGATGCGGATAAGGTTATCGTCAAAAGCCAAGGCGATACGACGTTGAACGGGGCGGAGGTGCACGCCAAACAGATTCAAACCCGGATTGGCGGCGACCTGACGATTAACAGTTTACAAGACGGGGAGCAGCAGCGAAGCAGCGGCAGCAGTGTCGGCGGACGGGTGCAGGTGTCGTTCGGTACGGCTTGGGAGGCGAGTGCCAACGCAAGCGCACAACAAGGCAGTGCCAATCGTCAACAGGTCAATCGTCAAAGCGGTCTGTTTGCCGAAGAGCACTATGATGTGGAGGCGAATAATGTTCACTTGAACGGCGGCGCCATCACGGGCAAGCAAACCGACAAAAACCGCCTTGTTACCAACAAACTGACCTTCAACGACATTGAAAACCGTAGTGAGAGCAAGGCGGTGAGTGCGAGCATTGGGGTGAGCGCGAGTTCGGACTTGAACAAGGACGAAAACGGCAAGGTAATCAAAAACGACAAAGGCGAGCCGGAGCGAGTGACGGACGTCAGCCCGACGGGCGGCTTGCCGATGTACAGCCGCAGCAAGGATAGCAGCGTCACCAAAGCGACCTTGAGCGAAGGCACCATTATCCTCGACAAAGACAGCCAACCAACCCAAACCACGGCGGCAGCGTTGGGGATTAACAGCGACAGCACAACAGGCAACGCGCAAACCGAAAAACCAAAAGACATCAACACAACACTTGCCACACAAAAAGCCATGCAAAGTGCGGTTGCGGACATCAGCGCAGGGGTAGCGAGCTTCAGCAAACAGCAACACACTGCCGCCCAAGCCGAACAGGCAGAAGCTCAAGCCAAGCTCGAACAAGCGGCAAAACGCGGCAATCCAGCGCAATATGAACAAGCCAAAGCCGATTACGACGCAGCCAAAAGCCAAGCGGAGGCATGGGGAACGGGCGGTGACTACAGCCGCGCCTTAGATACCGCCAGCAAAGTTATCAGCCTCGCACTCGCCAACGGCAGCTCAACACAGCTATTGGCAACCGCACTTTCACCGGAAGCGAACAAACTTATCAAAGCGTCGACAACAGATAAAGAAGGCAACGTCGATAAAGCGGCGAACCTGCTCTTGCACGGCATCCTAAGTGCGGTCGAAGCGCAAGTAAATGGCGGCAGTGCGTTGGGTGGTGCAGCGGCAGGGATAGCGGGGGAAGCGGCGGCAGAGCTGTTGGCACAAACCCTCTACGGCAAAAAGGCGAGCGACCTGAACGAGCGCGAGAAACAGAACATCACCGCCCTCAGCAGCCTGACAGGGGCATTGGCGGCAGGGATGGCGAGCAACGCGACAAACGGCACGACGAACCTCGCTGATACGCTTGCTAATGCCGCGATTGGGCAGGCGACAGCGGAAAGTGCTGTGGAGAATAATGCGCTTTTAAATCGTCAGGGTGAAAGCTATCTGAGATCTGAAAAGGATAAAGCTCTAGTCGAATTGTTGAAAGAAAACGGTGTAAAATCTACAGAAGATTTTACAGAGGCGTATCTCGCTTGTATAACTGACAGTTGTCGCCAACAAATCGAAGTATTGAACAGTCAAGCGACTTCTGAGGGGCTTGAAATCATTAAGCAATTGGCAGAAAACGAAATAATAAGTCGAAATGATTATACCGATATTATTTCAACTATTTTGCCAAAAATGGCGGAAGGCGCATTAGTTTCAGGTAGAGAAGTTGGAGCTGAAAGTCGCTTATATAAGAACGATGTATCAGAGGTTGTTGGTCATTATGCAGGCGGTGGTGATAGTGATATTTATCGGATCTTTGATGAAAAGAGTTTAAGAGATTTAGGTTATGACGGAGCTGGATTAGATAACAAGTTAAAAGATATTGAACACTGGAGTAACGCTTGGGAAAGTGGAGTTGTAATTGGGCGTGGAGTAAATAATATCGGAAGCTCGGAGACTTCAAACTCTAAATTACCTATCATTGGTATTACTGAGGGTTATCATACTGAATCTGTAGCCGTTAATGGAAAAGTTATTTATCGTTCAGATGATAATTTTTATTCTAATATTAATGCTAAGGGGAAAACAAAAGCATATATTAATGCCTCTGGGGACTTATTATCAGCAAATGTTGATGGAAATGTAACCATAACACAGCATGTTAGGGGAGCTAGCCCAATGAAAGAACAAAGCCAATATATTTCTTTTTCAGGTAATAATAATGGGAAGAAATATGGGTATAATACAATTTCAGTTGCGCTAGATAATCTAAAGAATGATATTTCATCAGGTAAGTTAAAGGGAGTTGATATAATAGAAAATCAAGATGTTGTTTCTTACTTGAAAAATAAATCCTCAATAAAATTTGATTCGTACTCTAGAAATCCAACAAAAAATACTAGATATGAATTTATTCGTGCAAGACGGGATTTAAATAATGTAATAAGAGATAATGAGGTTTTAATAACTCCAAAAGTGCCTAGTGAGTATATAAATAAATCAAGGGGTGCTTATGAGTAATTTAATATCATCTCTATATATCTCAAGAAATGGTATGGAAAAATTATCTGAATGGGAGATGATAGAATTAGATGAAAATGAATTTCCTTATGAAATCATACCTCTATTGGAAGATTATATTTTGAAATCCAATGGTGATCTTGATGAATTAATTTCAGCGGCTAATATTGCTTGCTCAAAGGGGAGTGATATAGCATTTAACTTTTTATTGAAATTCACTAAAAATTATTCTCAGGATTTAGCCTTGCGACCTCATAGGTTATATAATTATGATCAAACCATAGAAGATATAAGTCGTGCAGTTTTATATCATGCCTTTCATAATTTTGATAAAGGAGTTGAATTTGATAAAGATAAATATTACTTTTTTTCATTCGAAGCCTTTAGGATAGCTATAGAAATACCTATAGACCTATTTAGTGTTTTTAGTATGCTAAGAACAATTGAGCGAATACATCTAAAAAATAACTCTTTATATAATTATTTTTTGAAGATTTTAATGAAAGTGAAAAATATTATTTTTTTTTATAGGGCTGTAGATTGCTTTGCTTTTTATAAAAATATAGATCCATTTTTTACTAGGGAAATAAAGCGATACAATATAAAAAAAGAAGAATTTAAAATTGAGAATTACAAAGATATTTTAAAAAAAATATATACATACTATTACCTAAGATAATTAGTAGATACAGATAAATCAATGAACAAAAACACCTACCGCATAATCTTCAGCCAATCCCAACAACAATTTATTGTTGTTTCGGAGCTGGCAAAATCAAAAACGTCTTCTGAACGTAGATGTGCGGTAGGTAACTTTGTACATTTTAGTGATGGCGTGTCTATTGATTACCAAGATCAACACGCCTCCAAAAACGACAAATCCAACGACCGCTTAAATGCGTTGCAAAGTGCGGCACTGGCAGCCAAAGGCTACGGCACCTACCAGGGCTTATCGGACAAAGGTTATCTGATAAAAGGCGAAGTCGGCGTTGGCTTTAGCCAATCGAAAAGCGACAGCGCCCGTTATAGCGAAAGTGCGGTCGGCAACCATCTCAATGGGGCAGAGGGTGTAAGTTTGACGGCACGCCGCGGCAATATTGATGCGACCTACACCACTCTCACCACCCGAGACAGTGAGGGCAAGCGCACGTCGGGCGGTACGGTTGAGTTTGACGCGGCAGGCAAGATTTTACTGAATGCGGGCGTGGACGGTTATCGCCAACAAAGCAGCCAACGCAGCAGCGGCGCGCAAGTGGGCGTGGGTTATTCCGTCGGCGGACAAACGGGGGTCTACGCTTATGTTGAAGCCGGTTATAACCGCAGCGGTCAGCAGGGTGAAGGCATTTATCATCATAATAGTGTTGTGGATGCGGATAAGGTTATCGTCAAAAGCCGAGGCGATACGACGTTGAACGGGGCGGAGGTGCACGCCAAACAGATTCAAACGCGGATTGGCGGCGACCTGACGATTAACAGTTTACAAGACAGTGAGCAGCAGCGAAGCAGCGGCAGCAGTGTCGGCGGACGGGTGCAGGTGTCGTTCGGTACGGCTTGGGAGGCGAGTGCCAACGCAAGCGCACAACAAGGCAGTGCCAATCGTCAACAGGTCAATCGTCAAAGCGGTTTGTTTGCCGAAGAGCACTATGATGTGGAGGCGAATAATGTTCACTTGAACGGCGGCGCCATCACGGGCAAGCAAACCGACAAAAACCGCCTTGTTACCAACAAACTGACCTTCAACGACATTGAAAACCGTAGTGAGAGCAAGGCGGTGAGTGCGAGCATTGGGGTGAGCGCGAGTTCGGACTTGAACAAGGACGAAAACGGCAAGGTAATCAAAAACGACAAAGGCGAGCCGGAGCGAGTGACGGACGTCAGCCCGACGGGCGGCTTGCCGATGTACAGCCGCAGCAAGGATAGCAGCGTCACCAAAGCGACCTTGAGCGAAGGCACCATTATCCTCGACAAAGACAGCCAACCAACCCAAACCACGGCGGCCGCGTTGGGGATTAACAGCGACAGCGGCAAAGGCAACGCACAGACTGAAAAACCAAAAGACATCAACACAACACTTGCCACACAAAAAGCCATGCAAAGTGCGGTTGCGGACATCAGCGCAGGGGTAGCAAGCTTCAGCAAACAGCAACACACTGCCGCCCAAGCCGAACAGGCGGAAGCCCAAGCCAAGCTCGAACAAGCGGCAAAACGCGGCAATCCAGCGCAATATGAACAAGCCAAAGCCGATTACGACGCAGCCAAAAGCCAAGCGGAGGCATGGGGAACGGGCGGTGACTACAGCCGTGCCTTAGATACCGCCAGCAAAGTTATCAGCCTCGCACTCGCCAACGGCAGCTCAACACAGCTATTGGCAACCGCACTTTCACCGGAAGCGAACAAACTTATCAAAGCGTCGACAACAGATAAAGAAGGCAACGTCGATAAAGCGGCGAACCTGCTCTTGCACGGCATCCTAAGTGCGGTCGAAGCGCAAGTTAACGGCGGCAGTGCGTTGGGCGGTGCGGCGGCAGCGATGACGGGGGAAGCGACAGCAGAACTGCTTGCCACGACCATTTACGGCAAAAGTGCAAGTGAACTGAACGAACGGGAGCGGCAAAATATCTCGGCGTTGAGTAGTCTGAGCGGCGCATTGGCGGCAACGGTGACGGCACAGGCAGATGGAACAGCTACGGATAGCACAACTACACTTGTTAATGCGGCAGCTGGGCAAGCGATAGCGGAAAGTGCGGTTGAGAATAATAATCTTGCAATTGCTGGTAGAGTGGCTACTTTTGTTTGTGCAAGAGCTTGTCAGCAAGCCCTTGCAGAAATGATTGGTCTTGGTGCGGCTATTTCGACTGATTTATCTCAAAATGAACAAGAAGAGGCTTTGAAAATAGGGGCTTTTAAGAACCCTGAAAAAATAGCTGAACTGAGCTCTGAACAAATTGCTTTTTTAAATAGTAAAATTTTAGATAGCGAACCTTTGATTGGTAACAATGTTTGGATACCAACCAGTAGTGGCGGATTTATGCCAGTAGATCCTAACCTTGTTGTTACGACGTATGGCGGCAAACAAATAATTGATCCAAGAATTATTATTACGGATACAGGAGGAATACAATATCCGAGTGATTATGAAAAACCTAATAATACTGGGGGAGATCAAATTCATGTTCCTGAAAATACTGGAGTGTTACCAGGTTCTGAAATTAAAATTGGGAGTTGGGAAGATAATCTTGTTTCGGCTGAAAATTATTTTGATAAGCCTAAGAAAAAAGTAAATAGCGCAAATATTGGGGACTTTGTTAGAACTCCTACTACTAATCCTGAAGATTTTACTAAAAACGGTCGTCAGTATAAAAATAATTATACTGATGAAATATGGGAAAAAAGTAATACACAACATTCAGATAAACTCGGGGAATGGAAAGTTGGTTTAGGGAAAAATAGCCCAAGCAAAACTAAAAAAATAACAGTGGGAGTTAGTGATGGAAAAATTATCAAAATTGACAGCAAATAAAAATATTCATTTGGCTAATATTAATTTTAATGGATTTAGCAGTAGTTCAACATGGATTGGCTATTTTGAAGAAACAGAATTAGTTGAACCTTTAAATGGAATAAAACTTGCTTGTGAATTATTTTATAATTTTTTCTCAAATGATCTAAATGATTTCATTCTCATTTCGGCATTATGTTTTGATGATAAAGCTGATTTAGATCCTAGATTTAATGACTATAATGGTATTTATGAGATTTCTAAAGAAAAGGGGTATCTTAAACCATTAACTGATAACTATATAAAATATTTAGATGGTTCTCCTTTATTAGCGAATCATTTAAGCATTCATTTTGATAACGATTTCTTTATTCCATTTTGCGAGATGGTTATGGCATTGTCATACAGCAAGGTAGTAGGGCAAGTTTGTTTTCTTATTAATCCCAAATTACAGATTGCACTATACCCTCATGATGATACTGGATTTGGAGTAATTACATTGAATGAGAATTTTTCAATGGGAATTGAATTTTTACAATATTGCGGTAAAAATGAGTTTTTCGATTATTATATAGATCCTAGTATTGATAAAAAATGAACAAAACCATCTGCCGCATAATCTTCAGCCAATCCCAACAACAATTTATTGTTGTTTCAGAACTGGCAAAATCGAAAATGCCTTCTGAACGTAGATGTGCGGTAGGTAACTTTGTACATTTTAGTGATGGCGTGTCTATTGATTACCAAGATCAACACGCCTCCAAAAACGACAAATCCAACGACCGTTTAAACGCGTTGCAAACCGCGGCACTGGCAGCCAAAGGCTACGGCACCTACCAGGGCTTATCGGACAAAGGTTATCTGATAAAAGGCGAAGTCGGCGTTGGCTTTAGCCAATCGAAAAGCGACAGCGCCCGTTATAGCGAAAGTGCGGTTGGCAACCATCTCAATGGGGCAGAGGGTGTAAGTTTGACGGCACGCAGCGGCAATATTGATGCGACCTACACCACTCTCACCACCCGAGACAGTGAGGGCAAGCGCACGTCGGGCGGTACGGTTGAGTTTGACGCGGCAGGTAAGATTTTACTGAATGCGGGCGCGGACGGTTATCGCCAACAAAGCAGCCAACGCAGCAGCGGCGCGCAAGTGGGCGTGGGTTATTCCGTCGGCGGACAAACGGGGGTCTACGCTTATGTTGAAGCCGGTTATAACCGCAGCGGTCAGCAGGGTGAAGGCATTTATCATCATAATAGTGTTGTGGATGCGGATAAGGTTATCGTCAAAAGCCGAGGCGATACGACGTTGAACGGGGCGGAGGTGCACGCCAAACAGATTCAAACGCGGATTGGCGGCGACCTGACGATTAACAGTTTACAAGACGGGGAGCAGCAGCGAAGCAGCGGCAGCAGTGTCGGCGGACGGGTGCAGGTGTCGTTCGGTACGGCTTGGGAGGCGAGTGCCAACGCAAGCGCACAACAAGGCAGTGCCAATCGTCAACAGGTCAATCGTCAAAGCGGTTTGTTTGCCGAAGAACATTATGATGTGGAGGCGAATAATGTTCACTTGAACGGCGGCGCCATCACGGGCAAGCAAACCGACAAAAATCGCCTTGTTACCAACAAACTGACCTTCAACGACATTGAAAACCGTAGTGAGAGCAAGGCGGTGAGTGCGAGCATTGGGGTGAGTGCGAGTTCGGACTTGAACAAGGACGAAAACGGCAAGGTAATCAAAAACGACAAAGGCGAGCCGGAACGAGTGACGGACGTCAGCCCGACGGGCGGCTTGCCGATGTACAGCCGCAGCAAGGATAGCAGCGTCACCAAAGCGACCTTGAGCGAAGGCACCATTATCCTCGACAAAGACAGCCAACCAACCCAAACCACGGCGGCAGCGTTGGGGATTAACAGCGACAGCACAACAGGCAACGCGCAAACCGAAAAACCAAAAGACATCAACACAACGCTTGCGACACAAAAAGCCATGCAAAGTGCGGTTGCGGACATCAGCGCAGGCGTGAGTGCCTACAGCGCCCAACAGCGCAAAGTGGCGGAAGCGAAAAAAGCCGATGCCGCACAAGCCATGGCAAATGCGCAGCAAAGCGGTAATCAGGCGGCTTATGAGCAAGCGGTTGTCGCCTATGCACAAGCCGATAGTGAAGCAAAAGCTTGGGGTACGGGCGGCAGTTATCAGCGGGCGGTTGACACGGCAACCAAGGTTATCACCTTGGCGATAGCCAACCGTAGTACGACACAATTGACGGCGACCGCCCTTTCTCCGCTGGCAAACCAAGCGATTAAGGATGCGACCACAGACGAAAACGGCAAGGTGGACAAAACCACTAACCTAATTCTTCATGGCATCTTAGGTGCGGTCGAAGCGCAAGTAAATGGCGGCAGTGCGTTGGGTGGTGCAGCGGCAGGGATAGCAGGGGAAGCGGCGGCAGAGCTGTTGGCACAAACCCTTTACGGCAAAAGTGCAAGTGAACTAGATGAGAGGGAGCGGCAAAATATCTCGGCGTTGAGTAGTTTGAGCGGCGCATTGGCGGCAACGGTGACGGCACAGGCAGATGGAACAGCTACGGATATCACAACTACACTTGTTAATGCGGCAACCGGGCAGGCGATAGCGGAAAGTGCGGTTGAGGGGAATTTATTATCTATAATTGAATCTAACCCTCAAGTAGATTGGGCTAATGTAGCGAAATCAAAAGCATTAGAAGAGGAGGCAAATCGCATAGCAATAGAGCAAATGGAGAAGAATAACCCTGAGCTTATGGAAACACTAAGAGCTGGGGGGACAGTTGCAGGGATTTTAGCTGATTTTACGCCTGTTGTAGGTGATGTAAAATCGTTTGTAGAGGCAGAGGATGGTATTGATTTTGCTTTAGCTTTAGTCGGAGTTATTCCTGGCGCTGAGGTGGTTACAAAATCACTTAAAGAAGCTAAGCAGTTATATACAGCAGCTCGAAATGCAGAGAAAGCAGGCGATTTAAAACAAGCTCAAAAAAATATTGATCAAGCAAAAATATTATTACAAGACAATGATGTTGTTGGATTTTATCAATCACATACTTGGAGGGAGTCATTTGAAAAACAGTATGGTAAGAATAATGTGAAATCTACTACTGTTGTAAATAATTCTAGGGCAACAGCAACAGATAGAATCTTAAAGACAGGTGAACAAATTTCTGTTATTGAGTCTGAGGGTAACAAAGCAGTTAAAATTTATTCTAAGCCAGATACACTTGGTAATAAAAAAGAAATTGCAAATATTCCTTATGATTCAAAGGGATTACCTATATTCGATGATGTTGCAGTTTTTTCAACCAAAATTGATAATAGTAAAAGCTATTCAGGACAAATGAGACAGGCATCACGGGATATGTGGATTGTGATAAAGGATGATCCTATTATGAAAAGTAAATTTACACTACAGCAATTAGAGGACATGCAAAAAGGGAAAAGCACTATCACGGGCTATACTTGGCATCATAATGCACAGTCATCACCAAATAATATGCAGTTAGTACCTGTAAATATACATGATGCGGTTAAGCATATAGGGCAAGGTTCTTTACAAAAAGGAAAATAATATGGAACTATTGAAGGTTTATCGAGATAATGGAAAAGTAGATATTTCTTTAATTAATGAATTTGAAAGGAAAATGAAGATTAAATTCCCCAGTTCTTATAAACATCTAATAAGTAATCACAATTTCTTAAGGCTTGAAAATGATATTTTTGATTATGTTGATTTAGATGGAGAGATTAATGATAGGGATATTTGTTTTTTAGGGTATGGTGAGGTTAATCCATATAATATATATTCAAAATTGGAGCTTTTTCCATTTTATGATGATATGAAAGGTATAGTCCCTTTTGGTGTTAGTGGTAATGGCGATTATATTTGTTTTGATTATAGGTTTTTAGAGGTTGATGAAGAGCCGAAAGTGGTTTTAATATATCACGATGATTATATTCAGGATGCTGATGGAACTATGAATCCAGTAGTTAATCTTGTGGCAAAAAACTTTGAGGAGTTTATAGAGTTATTACATGATTGATTCTAATTTAAAAGAATTATTTTTTAATAAATACTATCCAGCAGGAATAATAAAAAATGTTTAAATAAAGGTTAGAAATCTCATCCTGCTCCGAAGATGGAAGATATTACAGGATTTTCTAATCTAGTAAGATCAAAAGAGAAAACGCCAGTGCAGGGGGGTATTAAATTGAGGAATAGATGGAAAGATAAGGATGGTAACATTTATGAATGGGGTTCTCAGCATGGATCCTTAGAAAAATATAATAAGCATGGAAATCATTATTAAAAAAGTGAAATAAAATGGCTAAATCAAAAAATATTTTAATAAGAAAAAATAAGGATGTAATTTTAATTACTTACTTTTTACAAGGGTTGTTATCAATGTCAGATCCTGAACAAGATCCTGTTTTTTTGCCAGTGGATATTGATGATAAAATGTTAGGTGAATCCGCAAAAGAGGCTTTGTTAAAAAGCAGAGAGATTCCATTAGATGAGTTTTATAAGATATTTAATTCAGGTGAGGTGCAATTATTTGGTAAAAAAATAGAGCAACAGTTACAAGAACACTTTGGCTATAAAAGTAGAAAAGCAATATATAACACTATGGATTTTTTATCTATTGATATGGAAGATAATATTACAATAACACCTCATCATCAGGATTCTCTTGATGGATCGACAGCGGTTAAGAAAAAAGATGGGACAGCAATTGAATTTGAATATCCATTAGAAATTTCAGATGAAGAATTAGGGATGAAAATAAGAGAGGCTTTTAAATATTGCACGAGTATTTATAGGAAATAATATAATTAAGTCCTGTTGGTTATCCATTAACTGAAGCTAAAATTAATGAAATCCAGGGATACGCTTTAGGCGGCGCAGCGGCAGGGATAGCGGGGGAAGCGGCGGCAGAGCTGTTGGCACAAACCCTCTACGGCAAAAAGGCGAGCGACCTGAACGAGCGCGAGAAACAGAACATCACCGCCCTCAGCAGCCTGACAGGGGCATTGGCGGCAGGGATGGCGAGCAACGCGACAAACGGCACGACGAACCTCGCTGATACGCTTGCTAATGCCGCGATTGGGCAGGCGACAGCGGAAAGTGCTGTGGAGAATAATGCGCTTTTAAATCGTCAGGGTGAAAGCTATCTGAGATCTGAAAAGGATAAAGCTCTAGTCGAATTGTTGAAAGAAAACGGTGTAAAATCTACAGAAGATTTTACAGAGGCGTATCTCGCTTGTATAACTGACAGTTGTCGCCAACAAATCGAAGTATTGAACAGTCAAGCGACTTCTGAGGGGCTTGAAATCATTAAGCAATTGGCAGAAAACGAAATAATAAGTCGAAATGATTATACCGATATTATTTCAACTATTTTGCCAAAAATGGCGGAAGGCGCATTAGTTTCAGGTAGAGAAGTTGGAGCTGAAAGTCGCTTATATAAGAACGATGTATCAGAGGTTGTTGGTCATTATGCAGGCGGTGGTGACAGTGATATTTATCGGATCTTTGATGAAAAGAGCTTAAGAGACTTAGGTTATGACGGGGTTGGATTAGATAACAAGTTAAAAGATACTGAACACTGGGGTAACGCTTGGGAAAGTGGCGTTGTGATTGGGCGTGGAGTAAATTCACCTATATCTTCAACTAACACAAAAGATAAAGATTTTAAAATAGCGACTGAATATTTAAAAGATCTTCCAGTTACAGGTGTTGTAAATAATTATCAACCATTAAAATTAGGAGAAAAAGCAAAAATAGATGGTGTTGAGCATATAAGAGTTGGACGCTGGATGTCAAAGTATGAATTAGAACGTATACAAAAAGATCAAAAAATGATTTCAGGTGCGGGAGGACAGACTTTCATATCTTTGAATGGAGCATCTGATTTTAGGGGGGCTGCACCAAAAGGTAGTGTATATGTTGAATTTAATTTACCTACTAATAGCTTAATACAAGGGGGTAAAGAGGGATGGTTTAAAACTATTAGTGAAGAAGCCTTATCTTCTCAAAAATTTAGATTAATGAAACAGGGAGGGGAGCTATCACCTAAAATAAATAATATAAAAATTTTGGATGAAAAATAATATGGATTTAATAGAAATTTTTTACCTCAATATTTATCCTGAAATGAAAGTGTTTTTTGATTTTAAAGAAAGTTATTATAGAGAAGGGCAATTTGGAGATTTAAAGAGATTTGAATTTTCTAGTAAGAGTTTAAGGTATGTTGGAATGTTTGATTTTTGGAGTGGTAATTGGATTGAAATATATTTGTTTGATATGCTTCTTGAACAAGATCTTTATCATAGATTATTTTCTCCAGATGAATTAAATGAAAATTTATTTTTGGATTTTGATAGGATAATTCATGAAACATATTTTTAATAAAATATTTATTATAAAAGGTGACATTACTAAAATATCTGTTGATGTGATTGTTAATGCAGCTAATACAAGTCTTTTGGGTGGCGGCGGAGTTGATGGGGCGATACATAGAGCTGGAGGAAAGAAAATTTTAGAGGAATGTTATAAAATTAAAGCTATGCAGGGTGGCTGTAAAGTTGGAAATGCAGTTGCTACAAGCGCGGGTAATCTACCTGCAAAATATATTTTCCATGCTGTTGGTCCTGTATGGCAAGATGGGCTACATAATGAAAATTTCATTTTAGAAAAAACATATAATACTTGCTTTTCTTTAATGAAGTATTATGGACTAAAAAGCATTTCATTTCCAAATATATCAACGGGAAGATATAACTTTCCCAAAAAACAAGCTGCCGAAATTGCACTGAAATCTACATGTGAGTTCTTGATAAGTAATGATTTTGTCGAGAGGGTTAATTTTGTATGTTACGACTTTGAAAATTATAATCATTATTTAAATATTGTTGATGGTTATAGAAGTTGAGGTTTTATTTGCGAAATTTAGAGTTTTAAAATTTAATTAAAAGTAATTGCATAAATATTAATGAACAAAAACACCTACCGTATAATCTTCAGCCAATCCCAACAACAATTTATTGTTGTTTCGGAGCTGGCAAAATCGAAAACGCCTTCTGAGCGCAGAAGTGCGGTAGGTAACTTTGTACATTTTAGTGATGGCGTGTCTATTGATTACCAAGATCAACACGCCTCCAAAAACGCCAAATCCAACGATCGTTTAAACGCGTTGCAAACCGCGGCACTGGCAGCCAAAGGCTACGGCACCTACCAGGGCTTATCGGACAAAGGTTATCTGATAAAAGGCGAAGTCGGCGTTGGCTTTAGCCAATCGAAAAGCGACAGCGCCCGTTATAGCGAAAGTGCGGTTGGCAACCATCTCAATGGGGCAGAGGGTGTAAGTTTGACGGCACGCAGCGGCAATATTGATGCGACCTACACCACTCTCACCACCCGAGACAGTGAGGGCAAGCGCACGTCGGGCGGTACGGTTGAGTTTGACGCGGCAGGCAAGATTTTACTGAATGCGGGCGTGGACGGTTATCGCCAACAAAGCAGCCAACGCAGCAGCGGCGCGCAAGTGGGCGTGGGTTATTCCGTCGGCGAACAAACGGGGGTCTATGCTTATGTTGAAGCCGGTTATAACCGCAGCGGTCAGCAGGGTGAAGGCATTTATCATCATAATAGTGTTGTGGATGCGGATAAGGTTATCGTCAAAAGCCAAGGCGACACCACGTTGAACGGTGCGGAGGTGCATGCCAAACAGATTCAAACCCGGATTGGCGGCGACTTGACGATTAACAGTTTACAAGACGGGGAGCAGCAGCGAAGCAGCGGCAGCAGTGTCGGCGGACGGGTGCAGGTGTCGTTCGGTACGGCTTGGGAGGCGAGTGCCAACGCAAGCGCACAACAAGGCAGTGCCAATCGTCAACAGGTCAATCGTCAAAGCGGTTTGTTTGCCGAAGAGCACTATGATGTGGAGGCGAATAATGTTCACTTGAACGGCGGCGCCATCACGGGCAAGCAAACCGACAAAAATCGCCTTGTTACCAACAAACTGACCTTCAACGACATTGAAAACCGTAGTGAGAGCAAGGCGGTGAGTGCGAGCATTGGGGTGAGCGCGAGTTCGGACTTGAACAAGGACGAAAACGGCAAGGTAATCAAAAACGACAAAGGCGAGCCGGAACGAGTGACGGACGTCAGCCCGACGGGCGGCTTGCCGATGTACAGCCGCAGCAAGGATAGCAGCGTCACCAAAGCGACCTTGAGCGAAGGCACCATTATCCTCGACAAAGACAGCCAACCAACCCAAACCACGGCGGCAGCGTTGGGGATTAACAGCGACAGCACAACAGGCAACGCGCAAACCGAAAAACCAAAAGACATCAACACAACGCTTGCGACACAAAAAGCCATGCAAAGTGCGGTTGCGGACATCAGTGCAGGGGTAGCGAGCTTCAGCAAACAGCAACACACTGCCGCCCAAGCCGAACAGGCGGAAGCCCAAGCCAAGCTCGAACAAGCGGCAAAACGCGGCAATCCAGCGCAATATGAACAAGCCAAAGCCGATTACGACGCAGCCAAAAGCCAAGCGGAGGCATGGGGAACGGGCGGTGACTACAGCCGGGCACTGGATACCGCCAGCAAAGTTATCAGCCTCGCACTCGCCAACGGCAGCTCAACACAGCTATTGGCAACCGCACTTTCACCGGAAGCGAACAAACTTATTAAAGCGTCGACAACAGATAAAGAAGGCAACGTCGATAAAGAGGCGAACCTGCTCTTGCACGGCATCCTAAGTGCGGTCGAAGCGCAAGTAAATGGCGGCAGTGCGTTGGGCGGCGCAGCGGCAGGGATAGCGGGGGAAGCGGCGGCAGAGCTGTTGGCACAAACCCTTTACGGCAAAAGTGCAAGTGAACTAGATGAGAGGGAGCGGCAAAATATCTCGGCGTTGAGTAGTTTGAGCGGCGCATTGGCGGCAACGGTGACGGCACAGGCAGATGGAACAGCTACGGATAGCACAACTACACTTGTTAATGCGGCAACTGGGCAAGCGATAGCGGAAAGTGCGGTTGAGAATAATTATTTAAACAGTGCTAAACATCAAGAAAAAACATATTTATTAAATCAGTTAGCAAAAGGTGAGTTAACAGAAAAAGGCAGAGAGCGATTAGAGGAGCTCATTCAAGAAGACTTGGCGACAAACAAAGCGTTACTTGATGCTTGCAGAAGTGCATATAGTGCAGAATGTGCAGAGGCAAGGAAAGATGCTATTGCAGCAAAAGAAACTTATACGGCACTAGCTTATCATTTGCCAAAAGAAAAACAACAAGGCTATCAGGAAATTGCTGACTTATTGAATAGCACAACACCTGAAGCTAATGTTGCCCGAGTTATGTATGAAGGATATGTAGAAGGTTATAAAAATTATGGGTTTAGTCAGGAGGAGTCGGAAGAATTAGCGAGCTATACTTTAGCAGGATATAGTATAGCGGGAGCTTTATCAGGCGTTAAAATTAACCCTCAAGGTATTCTTAATAAGGTTAAATCGTTAGCCCAATATGAGGTGATTGTAGAGCCGGGAACAATAGGGTCAAATTTTGGTAATGTTAGAATTATCAAGAAAACATCGGCGATACCTCACCCTGAACCAATAGCGGCTGGTAATGGTCTAATTTATCAATCGAATCCTAAACATACCAAGGGGGGCGCGGGAAATCGACCTAATGCAGGGATTGAACCGACAAATTCTTTAGAACTATTTAATAGTTCTATCGAAACATCTGATCCTAAAATAAGATTATCAATAGATACAAAAGGAAATATTCATAGATTTTTCAATGAAAGTAAGGATGGAGTAGGCGCTTTCCATTGGGCTGGAAGTACAGGTGATACTATTTCACCAATGTCCAAAAATAGAGAGCTTAAAAAATTTAATAGAGAAATAAAAAGATTAGAAGGAGGAAATAAATGATTTTTGGATATGATGAGTTTCCTGATAAAAAATTTCTAGTACATATAGATATACTTGAAAAAGATAATTCTTTTTTATATGGTGCTTTTAATTTTATTTTTCAAGAAAAAATATATCCAGCATTTGGCACTGGCTGGACGATAAATCTAATAACTGAGTATATGGCAGGACTATTGCAATTTTCTGAAGGTGAATTTTACTATGAAAATAGTGATATCCTTGATGGGAGAGAACTATTTAAAGAAGCGGTAATATCAAGACTTGGTTATTTTTATGACACTCCTCATCAGATTATTCCAGATGATGATTTTAAAAAAAAATATCCCCAAAAAATTGGTGTTGAATTGGAAGTGGCAGAATTGGGAGATTCTGGGTTGGAGATTTATGTTTTTAAAGGAAAGTGTGGGGAATATTTAGTTTTTCATTATAACGATATTGTAACTAAAGTTAATATAGACATTAACAATCTTAAGATTTTAGTGAATAAAATATATAAATTTATTAATGAAATTAATGTGCAATAATATTTAGGTTAAAGCTAGTGTTTGATGGGTGGTAATTGATTCATTTCTTAACAAATACTATCTTGCAGAAAAATGGAAAGTTGAGAGAAGAAATTTTAATGCCAATGATAGAGTTAATTGGAGATATTAATGTTTTTATTCAGTGTTTGGGTCTGAAAGAAGGTGGTAATAAAATATTTTCAGCAATAGTAATTATATCAACGGACTTTAATATTGATGAATTTGACCAATTTAATATTAAACAAAGGTATTAGGCGCGATTGAAGCCTACGCCACCGGCAACAATGCCGCTGCGGACGCAGCGGGTGCGGCAAGCGGCGAGTTAGCGGCAAAAATCATCACCGAACAGCTTTACGGTACAACAGCGGATAAACTTACCGAAGAGCAAAAAGAAACCGTTTCGGCGCTAAGCCAAATTGCCGCAGGCTTAAGCGGCGCCTTGGTCGGCGACAGCACCCAAAGTGCGGTTGTGAGTGCAGAGATTGGAAAACGGGCGGTGGAGAATAATTCATTATATGGTGATGAATTTAGGTGAAAATTAGAAGAAGATAAAGCGCGTTATAAGCAAGAAGTGAGGTATAAACTCGGTCATAATACAGCCTCTCAATTGATTAACGGTGTTATTAATGTTATCGCTGAAACAGGTGATTTTGGTGTCCTTGCATTAGATGGCGCTTTTGATGCAAGTGCTGCTTTAATAACCTGTGCGATTGGCGACAGTTATTGTGGGCAGGCTAAAAAAGATTTAGCTTCAAAAAATCAGGGAGCAGTAGATGCGTTAAATAGCCTGATGAATGGTGATAGCTGGAATGCAATAAAGTCAATGGCAAATAATGCTTATTATGGAGATCAGACAGCGCTTGAACATTTATCCGGTATTTTAACCGGGATTGCAATACCGATTAAGAATTTGCCTAAAGGAGTTAGTGCAAACGAGAAGCTGCCTGTTGTAGATAAAACAGTAGGTTATCCTATAACCGAATTTAATCATCAAGCACATAATGCAGCAATATATGAAGCATTGAAATTAGATCTAAAAACTCAGCAAGCGGCTAATCATTTGATTGATAGCTTAAAGAATACAGGAAAATTACCAGAGAATTATGTTAGTAAATTTAAGGCTGAAAGTTTAGGGTGGTTGCACAGGTAAAAAACCTGTGCCAGATGGAAAAATACTTGGTGGTGATATTTATTTAAATAGTAATGGATTGTTACCAAAAGCTATTGATCGCATATGGTATGAAGCTGACGTTAATTATAATGGCACAAAAAGTAGAGGTGGGGAACGATTATTATACTCGAATGATGGTTTGCTATATTTTACAAGAGATCATTATAACACCATTGAACCAATGGGGAGATGGAAGTGATGAATAATATAAAGCATATTTATATTGATGGTAATAATATAAAAGATACAAAGTCATTCCATAAAAAAATAGGAGATGCTTTAAATGCTGAGTTTTTTATTCATGGTTATGGATATAATCTTGATGCTCTGAGAGATGTAATGAGTATGGGGGCAGGGTTGAATTCGGTATTATATTGGTGTGATCATGATGTTTCAAAAAAATACTTGGGAGATGATGAGTTTTATAAAATAGTCAATGTCCTAACCTATGTTGCATCAGAGTCTAAATATAAATGTGAAGTATTTAGTCAGTATAAGGATAAATTCCCATTTAAGTTTTATTTAGAATAAAATACCTGTGATAGCACAAGTTTGTAACTGGTGCTATTAAATGAATAATCTTGTATAAGGGAAAAAAGGGGTGAAGTGGAGATTGTTTAATAATGATTATTACAATCAATGCCAAGGTTTTTTGGCACCAGTTACAAACTTGTGCTTGACCTTCGGTTCACAAAGCCAATCCCATCAATACGACGAAAAAGGCACGACCCAAAGTGATGCGCGTGCGGCGGTAGGTAGTTTGTCCGGCAATGTGACTATCCAAGCGGGCAATCATGTCAATATTCTCGGTACCGATTTGATTGCACAGGCGGACAAGGCGATTGATATCAGCGGCAAGACACTGAAAGTGGAAGCGGGCAAAGATATCATCGAAAGCAGCGAAAAACATGAATTTAAGCAGTCGGGTTTAACCGTGGCACTGTCCACGCCGGTGACGGACGCCGCGTTAGCAGCACGGCAAAGCCTGAAACGCAGCGGAGAAGTGAAAGACAGCCGTTTGAGCGCACTTTACCAAGTGAAAGCGGCGACGGAAGCGGCGATGGCGGCACAGGCTGCCGCGAACACGGCGGACACCATCGGCAATATGATGAACGGCGCAATGCAAGAGGGGGCGACGTCGAATCCGCAGGTGAAAATCTCGCTCAGTGTCGGTTCGAGCCAATCCAAATCGACCAGCCATACTCAACAGATAACCCACAGCGGCAGTGAAATCAATGCGGGTAATATCAACTTGCGCACGACGGAAGGCAACCTTGATATTCTCGGCTCACGCCTGAATGCCATCAACACTACACTTGACTCGGCAGGTGACATCAATATTCAATCGGTGCAAGATGAATACCGCAACCGCAGCGACAATAAAAACAGCGGTTGGAGCGTAGGCGTGTTCGTCGGCTCGAACGGCAACAGCTACGGTTTTGGCGTTGAAGGCTCGGCACAGGTCGGCAAAGGCAGAGAGAACAGCGACAGCGTGATTCAACGCAACAGCGACATCAACACACAAAACCTGACCTTAAACAGCCAAGGCAGCACCACGGCAGCCGGTGCGGTGATTAACGCTAAACGGCTGGACGGCACGATTGCAGGGGATTTAACCCTCGCTAGCCGCCAAGACAGCAACCATTATGACAGCAAACAGGTGCAAGCCGGCGGCAGCTTCTCTATCACTTACGGCTCAGGTGGCGGCGGTTCGGTCAATGCCAGCTTGAGCAAAGGCAAAGTGAACTATGCACAAGTGACTGAACAGACAGGGTTGAGAGTGGGCGAAGACGGCATGAACCTTCATGTTGGGGGCAACACGCACCTGAAAGGGGCGGTAATAGACAGCCAAGCAGAGGCAAGCAAAAACCGCTTCAGCACGGGCAGTTTAACCACAGAGAATATTGAAAACCACAGCGACATCAGTATTCAGAGTATTAGCGCAGGGGTTTCAAGCAGTGGCGGCATGAGCCCAACCCAAGCGATAGGCATGGCGGCGAGCTTGCTGGGCAACATGAATAAAAGCGACAGCAGCACGACACAAAGTGCGGTCAGCCAAAACATCAACCTCGATGTGAGAGACGGCGAAACCCCGACAGCACTTTCGCGCGACACCGAAAACGCCAATCAAAGGGCGGTGCGGGGAATAGACCTAATGCAGGGATTGAACCGACAAATTCTTTGGATTTATTTAATAAATCAGTACAGGTTGAAAAGCAAAGATTCACCATTGATTCAAATGGTAACATTCATAGGTTTATGGGGGATAGTACCCACAGTTGGCATTGGGCGGGTTCTACATCAGATAAAAGTAGCCCATTAATATTAACCAATCGCCAAAAATCTAGCTTAAAAAAGCTATATCCTGATCAAAAACGTAATCCAAACTTAAAGTAAGGGATAATTATGAATAAGTTAATCAATGAAACAAATGATTTTGGTTTTTTCTGGTCTTGTGATGAAATTGAACGAGGGTGGTATTTTGGAGAAATAAAAATTTTAATAGGAGAGACTATATATCCAGCTGGAAATGATGAACTTTATACTTTGAAAATAGTTTTTTCTAATTTAAAAGAGTCATTTGTTAATAAATACTATCCAGCAGGAATAACAAAAAATGGAGAATTTGGGGAAAAGAATTTTGATGTAAATAAATGGGGTAAACTGACATTAAAAGATGTATTTGCAATAGAAGTTACAGAGTTGGGAGGAGGACATACTCAATTGGGACTATGTATGGGTTATTCTGGTGATAGTGAAAGACTTTTTTATAGCTTTGATAATGAAAAGAGCTTTAATGAGATTAGATATCCAAAGGGCACAGTGGAGAAAATTATATTTTCGTTACCTGATTTTCCATAATAATTGGTGGAATATTAAATAAAATTGCCGGGCCAATCTAATTTATCCTGCACGGTATTTTGGGTGCGGTAGAAGCGCAAGTTAACGGCGGCAGTGCGTTGGGTGGTGCGGCGGCAGGGATAGCGGGGGAAGCGGCGGCAGAGCTGTTGGCACAAACCCTCTACGGCAAAAAGGCGAGCGACCTAAACGAGCGCGAGAAACAGAACATCACCGCCCTCAGCAGCCTGACAGGGGCATTGGCGGCAGGGATGGCGAGCAACGCGACAAACGGCACGACGAACCTCGCTGATACGCTTGCTAATGCCGCGATTGGGCAGGTGACAGCGGAAAGTGCGGTGGAGAATAATTATTTATTTAAACAAGAGCTTGCACGACAGCTAGAGCTCGTTGCCAAACGCCAAAAAGAAGGCTTAACGGAAGAGGAAGCCCAAGAATTAACAGACTTAGTGAAACTGGATCATCAGCGAGATAAGGATTTGCAGCTTGCTTGTTATGGTGGAATGACCACAGCTTGTGCAAATGAACTGATTACCTTGAGTTCAGCATTTTATAGTTATGGTGATCCAAAAGCTGAAATACAACATGGAGAATATAAAGATATTGCCACCCAATATGCCAATGCGAAACGCGAATATGCAGAGGACGTGGCAAGAGAAGCGTTAGTCAAAATTGCAAAAGAGGGGATTACGGATTCTGTTGAACTGGCAACGATTACAGCAAAAGCGATGACGGGCGACGAAGTTTCACAAGCGCAATTAAGTGAGATGGGGCGGGCGATTAAAGCCTTTGCTGAAGCACCAATTACAACGATTTCAGACAACATAAAATCACAATTAGCGGAAGCGGATAGATTAGAAGCCAGTGGTCAAACACGAGAAGCGGATGTGATGCGGATGCAGGTGTATTTATCAACCGAACTCGGCGTAATTGGCAGTACAGCAGGGGCTTTAAATCTGGTGAAAACAGGAGCTAAAAGTGCGGTGAAATTGGGTAAAACTGATGTTATTTCTAGCCCGATTGGTTACCCACTAACTGAGGCTAAAATTAATGAAATTCTATTGATTGAAAAAGGAAAGAGACCAGATCCAACAGAATATTTACCTAAAGAGTACATAGATGCACATTTATCTCAGTTTGATGATGGGGCGGTTAGGTTTATTCCTGAAAGTAATTTTAATAAATATGGGCTATCCCAACGAGATAATACAGCTTTTGTTTTGAGCAAAAAAGAAGCAGATGTTTTATGGGAAAATTCAAATGGAAATCTAAGAATTATAGAAAAAGAGCTTGGACTGCCAGAGAATTATTTATCTAACAATATTTTAAGAGTAGATATTAATGAACCACATCGTTTTAATTTAAGAATACCAAGCGGAAATGAAGCTGGAGTAAATGAACAGTGGGTTCCAGGAGGGAAGTTACCGAATGGTAAACTTGAAGCTATTATTGATTTTGATAATAAATTTAATCAATATTTAGAAATAAGGAAAATAAATGAGTAGATTTAAAGATATTTATGTAAATAAAGATAATTTTTTTTCCATTGGGATAGATACATTAGATAATAGATATTATATATCAATACCATTAACTATTGGTATAGCCGATTATGAAGAGCATTATATAATAAATGATGATATGTTTTCAAATTATCCAAATAATCTTGATGAAGTTATTAGATTTGTTGATGACTGTAAGAATAGAAAGAATGACCAATATTTAATAGATGATGTATGGGTTAATAGAGGTGTGCCTTATTAATGAATCTAAATATTATTGATAAACAAAATTTATTGCCTATAGGATATTGGGTAAATAAGGAAGTAATGAATGTTTTTATATTGGCTTTCAATATGGTGGACATATGGGAGGCGAGTGTGAAATTGCTATTCCTAAATTATTGTTTGATAAGTTTTGTGATAATGAGGCGTGGAGATTGAATGTTATTAATCGTTTCGCAAAAATATTATTTTTGGCATTGCCAGAATTAAATATCCCAATTCCAGAATCCGAGCGTAATAAGACAGGTGTTGTTCCTATTGATTGGAAATAGTTGAAATTTATTTTCCAAAGTTGTGTATGCAAAGGATAATCCTCTAAGGATTTGGGAGATATAAGATGAAGATAGCCTTGATGATAGTCATGTTAATATTGATATGGCAAGACAAAAAAGGAGTGAGGCTTATAAAGCAATCAATCAGTTGAGACCGAATGCTGAATACAATCTATCAAATGGAACTTATTTTCGAACTAATCAGAATGGATATGTTGAAGAAATATCATTTAAGCCTGATTTTGAAAATAAAGGTGTTCGAGATGGTCGTCAGACTGCGGTAGGTAAAGAGGGGATTGATGGAGATGTAGGTGGGCACATCCAAGCTTGCGCAATGGGTGGTTCTTGCGACCATTATAGTTTATTTCCACAAAATAGCAATTTTAATAACTCAGCATATAAGATCTATTTTGAAAATATACTTAGAAAAGCTCATATTGAGGGAAAGACAGTGGATAATATAACTGTAAAATTCATGCGTGATAATCTGAGTTCATCAAGACCAGATAAACTAGAAGTGAGATTTATAATTGATGGCGAGGAGTTCACTCAGGATTTTATTAATCAAAAAGGTGGTGGAAAATAATGAAAAAGCAGTTTGATATACTTAATAGTATATGTCGAATGTTTTTTGAAGCTAACAAAAAATTTGATACTCTAAGATATATATAGGTTTAATCCAGATGAAGGTTGGGTGGAGACTAGGCTATTAATAGTAGTTAATGGTGTTCGGCAATCTATGAATTTAAATGCGGAGTCTAATAATCAATTGAAGGGTTTTTGTCAAAAGCTTTATGCTGAGATGCAAACTCAAACTGGTGGTGACTGGAGAAAGTTTATATTAACTATTAATGAAAACAGTGAAGTAAAAACTCAATTTATTTATGAAGCACAATCCTATATGGATGAACTTAAAGATAATTGACAATTTATAGTTTATATAATGATGGCGGAGAGCTAGTTATTGCTCAATATTATGAGAACCCAGGGCATCACGATCCTAAAGGGAAAAATCAAGTTCAATATAATAATACAAAATCAGTAATTCCTGAAAATCATGTGGAGCTATGGAATAAAAGTTTTATTGTAGATGATGACCCTGAAAATAAATGGGCTATTGAATATAGAAATAATATCCCTGTATATCATCGTTTTCAAAATGATAATAATGGAAACTTTCATTGGGATGGTTCAACTGATGGTCAAACTTTATCTGGTCAATCTAGAGCTATAAAAATGAATGATATACCTAAATCACTTAAAGATTTGGGAGGTGTAAAATGAAAGTGGGAAACTCTAATTTCTATTTCGAAATAAATGAAATGGAATTGAAGCAAAAGCTAGTCCCTCTCCAAATTGTTATAAGTGGAAACGTGTTGGGAACATTGGATGATACTACATACCTTCCTTCTTTATTGAGTTCTTTAGAGCTGATACTAAAAGAAACATATTATTATGATGAAAGTATAAATTGCAACAACTATAAGAGTAGGTTTTTTTTAAATGGTGATTTTTGCTCTGGTTATAGGATAACGTTAGAGGATAGTTTTGATGATTTTATTAAGCGGTGCGCTAGGAATGATAAAAAAGTTTTTTCGCTTGGAAACTTAATGATGATGCTTTTTTTAACTATGAAGAGATTGATGGAGATGATGTTTTTTTCTAGCATTGATTTAGTGGATTTTATTTCTATATTAGAAAAATTAAAAGAGTGGTATCGTAATAATGTTGGTGAATATTGATTTTTTAATTTAAATTTTGCTATGGTAAATAATGAATAAAAACTATTGAATAACCGTCAGTGAATCAAAGCAATAATTTATTGTTGTTTCGGAGTTGGCAAAATCAAAAATGCCTCCTGAGAGGAGAAGTGCGGTAGGAGGTATTTGTTTTAGTGATGATAATCGTATTTATGTCGGCGAAGTCGGCGTTGGCTTTAGCCAAGCGAAAAGCGACAGCGCCCGTTATAGCGAAAGTGCGGTCGGCAACCATCTCAATGGGGCAGAGGGTGTAAGTTTGACGGCACGCCGCGGCAATATTGATGCGACCTACACCACTCTCACCACCCGAGACAGTGAGGGCAAGCGCACGTCGGGCGGTACGGTTGAGTTTGACGCGGCAGGCAAGATTTTACTGAATGCGGGCGTGGACGGTTATCGCCAACAAAGCAGCCAACGCAGCAGCGGCGCGCAAGTGGGCGTGGGTTATTCCGTCGGCGAACAAACGGGGGTCTATGCTTATGTTGAAGCCGGTTATAACCGCAGCGGTCAGCAGGGTGAAGGCATTTATCATCATAATAGTGTTGTGGATGCGGATAAGGTTATCGTCAAAAGCCAAGGCGATACGACGTTGAACGGGGCGGAGGTGCACGCCAAACAGATTCAAACCCGGATTGGCGGCGACCTGACGATTAACAGTTTACAAGACGGGGAGCAGCAGCGAAGCAGCGGCAGCAGTGTCGGCGGACGGGTGCAGGTGTCGTTCGGTACGGCTTGGGAGGCGAGTGCCAACGCAAGCGCACAACAAGGCAGTGCCAATCGTCAACAGGTCAATCGTCAAAGCGGTTTGTTTGCCGAAGAACATTATGATGTGGAGGCGAATAATGTTCACTTGAACGGCGGCGCCATCACGGGCAAGCAAACCGACAAAAACCGCCTTGTTACCAACAAACTGACCTTCAACGACATTGAAAACCGTAGTGAGAGCAAGGCGGTGAGCGCGAGCATTGGGGTGAGCGCAAGTTCGGACTTGAACAAGGACGAAAACGGCAAGGTAATCAAAAACGACAAAGGCGAGCCGGAACGAGTGACGGACGTCAGCCCGACAATAGTACTCCCTCCGTACGTGGAGGGAGGGAAATGTTAGGTGCTGGGCAAGCGATTACTTAAACTGCAAATTAATCTCTAGGCTGCTCATCAAAAAAGCTTGTTCTTCGCCTAATTCACTTTGGGTCAGCGGATTACGTTCCAAATAGCCTTGCTCAAATTCCAGTTCCCAGCGGTTGAAATTGCTGCTGACATCGAGGGTGAATTTATCAGTCAGTTCGGTGGCGCGGCGCGAGCGGTTGATGATGAGGGCAAGGCGCAGCAGCACGATTAATGCCAACACATCTTGCAGTTCGTAACGGTTGTCGTTTTGAATATCCGCCGGTTTGAAGGATTTGATTTGGAAACGCACTAAATTGGCTAACAGCCGTTGTTGGCAACGGTCAAAGCCCGGCAGTTCGCTGTTTTGGATAATGTAGGCGGAGTGTTTCTGTACCCCGCTGTGGTTGATCATAATCCCGACTTCGTGCAGTAATGCCGCCGATAACAGGATATTCTGCATATCGGCACTTAAATCGGCATTTTTCCAACGTTGGTATTTTTGCCCGAGCAGTACGGCGGTGTCGGCAACGCGCAGGGCTTGTTCCTGATCGACGCTGAAATGCCCCATCAAGCTGTTGACGGTGCGTTCGCGAATGTCGTCCACTTGGAAACTGCTTTCCAACCCGTACATCACGCCTTCACGCAATGCACCGTCGGAATAGCGCATTTGTTCGAGGCGATAATTTTCAAATACCGCACTTAGAATTGCCAAACCGGGTACAAATACACTGACTCGATCTTCACTTAAGCCGGCAATTTTCAACTTATCAAAATTATCAAATTTCAGCACTTTATCAATCAGTTGCCGTAAATTGTCGGCGGTGATCACGCCGTCGCAATCGAAGTTTTCACTGACAATCTGGCTGACGGTTTTAATCGTACCGGAAGAACCCAACACCGATTGCCAGCCGAGATGACGATATTCCCACGACAGATCTTCGATTTTCTCCAATGCCGCTTGTTTGGCTGCTTGGAAACTTTTATTGCTGATTTTGCCGTCGGCAAAATAGGTTTTGCCGAAGCTGACGCAGCCCATATGGCGGCTTTCGGCGATCAGCGGGGTGAAGCCTTCGCCGATAATCATTTCGGTTGAGCCGCCGCCGATGTCTACCACCAGTTTACGCCCGCTTTCCGGCTGGGTATGCGACACGCCGGAGTAAATCAGTTTGGCTTCTTCGGTGCCGGAAATAATACGGATCGGAAACGGAAAAACCTCGGCGGCTTGTTGTAGAAATTCATCATTGTTGACGGCACGGCGTAAGGTATAGGTGCCTACCGCGCGTACATTTTCCGGCGGAAAGCCTTGCAGCCGTTCAGCAAACAGTGCCAGGCAAGCCACCCCGCGCGCAATGGCTTCCTGACTGAGATACAGTTTGTCGTCCAACCCCTGTGCCAACTGCACCCGTTGTTTTAAGCGCGACAGCACCTGAATCGAGCCGTTGACAATGCGGACAATGATCATGTGAAAACTGTTGGAGCCCAGATCGATTGCGGCGAATTCTTTGGCGGTCGATTCCGTTGAGGTGGTTTGTTGGTTCATAATAATTACTCTTTAGTTGCTTGGTCGGTGACTTAGTCTGTTATTTGGTCGATACGGTTTTGGCGGATAGATAGTCGTGAATCGCCAGCTGCGAGCGACAAGCCGGCTGCCGGTTGCGCACATATTCATTTTTCTCTTTCGCGTCAATGATACGCGCTTTGACATTGTCTGATAACTGGATTTTCAGAATATCAATCACGCACTGTTTTGCCTCGGCATCCAATAGCGGCGCACCGACTTCAATCCGGCGATCAAGATTGCGCGTCATCCAGTCGGCGGAAGAGATATAGACATCCGGATCGCCGTTATTTTCAAAATAGTACACCCGCGGATGTTCGAGGAAACGGTCAATCACGCTGATGATTTCAATATTTTCGCTCAATCCCGCTACGCCGGCTTTTAACGAGCACATGCCGCGTAGGATCATTTGGATTTTAACCCCGGCTTGGCTGGCGTTATACAACAGGTTCACCATTTGCTGGTCAACCAGATTGTTAATTTTGATAATCATCCCGCTCTTCTTACCGGCTTGCGCATTCTCGATTTCGCGGTTGATCAGATAAGACAGTCGGATTCTGACGTTAATCGGCGAAACCAGCAGGTGGGAAAATTTGGTCGGGCTGAACGGCATTTCGATAAAGCGGAATACCCGTTTGACTTCTTCGGTGATGTTGCTGTTTTTGCTCAGTAAAGCGAAATCGGTATAAATTCGTGCCGAACCTTCGTGGAAGTTACCGGTGCCGACATGGGCATAATTCACCAGTTGGTTGTTTTCACGGCGGGTGATCAGGAATAATTTGGAGTGGATTTTAAAGCCCGGTGAGGAGAACACCACCTTGATATTGCTGTCGGTCAGGCGTTTCGCCCAATTGATATTGGCCTCTTCATCGAAGCGGGCTTGCAATTCGATAATCACCGTCACCTGTTTGCCGTTGTTGGCGGCATTCATCAGGGCTTCGATAATGCGGGAGTGTTTCGCCACCCGATACAGGTTGATTTTAATTGCGGTTACATTCGGGTCAAACGAGGCTTGGCGCAACAATTCGCAGATCACGTTAAAACTGTGGTACGGGTAATACAGCAGAATGTCTTTTTTGGCGATGGCATCGAGAATAATCCGTTCGTTTTTCAGTTGCGGGTGGGCAATCACCGACAGCGGCGCATTGACCAACTCTTTTTTGCCCAAATCCGGAAATTGCAGCAAATGCTTGAAGCTGAGATAGCGCCCGCCCGCTTCGACCGAGTCCAGACTGCTGATGTTCAAACGCTGTTTCAGTAATTTCAGCAGGTTTTTCGGCATTGATTTTTCATACAGGAAACGCACCGGTTGCGCGGTGACCCGTTGCTTCAGGCTGGTTGACATCAGTTCTAATAAGCTGTATTCCACTTCGGTGATCAAATCGTATTCGGCATCACGCGTCATTTTGATCGAGTAAGCACTGATTTCATCATAATCAAAAATCGCATCGGCAAAGATATTTTCCAGACAAAAACGGATCACGTTGTCTAATAAAATAATACCTTGATGGCGTTTATAACGCTCTTTTGGCAGCACGATAAAACGTGAAAGCGAATCGGACGGAATCGGCAGAATCGCCAGGGTTTGGATTTTTTTGTTTTTCTTCAGTTCGATAATCAGGTTCGAGTTGTGTGCGCTGAGCGATTGCAGCAAATCAATATCTTCATTCAGAATAATCGGGAAAATATATTGTTTGATTTCGCGTTTAAAATAATCTTTGAGCCAGTTTTGATGATAAGGGGAGAGTTGGTTTTCGTTCAGTAGGAAGATTTTATGCTTTGCCAGCCGTAGCATTAGGCGGCTGTAGATTTCATCGAATTTTTGGTTTAACTGTTCCGTTCGCTGCTGAATCACTTCCAATTGGCTGCGGATCTGCTGGGCGGGCAGCGACTCCTGCTCACGGATGATCAACAGCTTATGCTTCAGGTTGGCAAACCGCACTTGGTAAAATTCATCCAGGTTGGAGGCAAAAATCCCCAGAAAGCGGATCCGTTCTAACAGCGGATTGCTTTCGTCATAGGCTTCTTGCAGCACCCGCTCGTTAAATGCCAACCAACTCAGCTCTTTTGAGGTGTAGCTGTTCTCATCGATTTCTAACGTTAACATCTGGTTTCTCCTTTTTAAATACAGCATTTTTTATAATATGGCGCTGTTTGCGTCTTGATTTAAAATTCAAATTGGTACAACAAATCAACAGCTTGGCTTACCCCCGATACCGATTGTAAAAACAGTTGCGGCATTATTTTATATCGTAAAGTTAATTCTGCCAACGGTTGAAACAAGCCGACCCCATATTTGATTTGCAGACGCGGGGTGATATTGCCGCTGACCACCACTTGCGAGTTGTCGCCGATACCGGCGGTATCCAGCGTTAAATCGCTGATTCCAAACGCTTCGCCGATACCGCCGACCAGTTTGCCGCTCTTGGATAAGCCCAAGCCCAACATTGCGGCGCCAATCGAGGCGCTGGAAGCGGAGTCGCCGCTGTTATCCAAACCGCGTCCGGTCAACAGGTAGGAAAGGGCTTCGTCCTGCGACATGCCCGGTTCGGAAAAGACCGACACATCGGGTTGATCGGCAATGCCGGTCACTTTAATGCCGGCGACGATTTTACTGTTTTCCATCGCTTCCGGATTACGGATGGCTTCGATATTCAAGAACGGCTGCGACGCCAAACCGGAAAAGCTGATTTGTCCGCGCCGGATTAATAAATCCTGTCCGAATGAGGCATAGCGGCCGTTTTGGATATTGACTTGTCCGTACAGCCCCAAGGTTTTCTCTTGCCGTACCGCCAACGTTCCGTTCAGGTTGGCTTTTAAGCCGTAGGCGTCGAGAAACACATCATTGCCGATATTCACGGTAATGTTGGACGACACCGCCATGCCCGCTTGGCGCGCCAGTGCCTGTTGCTGCAACGCTTTGCGAATCTCCACTTTGTTTTTGCCGTCGACAATCACCAGATCGCCGCTGACGCCGACCGCACTTTCCGGCAGTTGTTCAATCGTAATCCGCGCCCACGGCACATCGACATTGCCGGTCAGATTGAGCAGCTGCGGATTAATATTGGCTTCGACATTCGGGCTGACTTCGATTTTGGCAATGCCGGGCATATCCAGTTTGAAACGGTTGGCTTGGGCTGCGATCCGTGCCTGCCACTGTTCGAGCGTGCGCCATGAGGCGTCGCCGTTCAGGTTCAGTTGGCTGTCCGGTGTTTTTAGCGTGCCGTTTAAAGTGGACGATGTGCCGTTGAAGGCGATGTTCAGCTGTCCGTCACTGACTTGGAACGGGGTTGAGAACAGCTTGGTGCGAATGCCGGTGATATCGAAACGCCCGTTCAACAGCGGCGCTTGCAAATCGCCGCCAAAACGCAAGCGGCTGTTGACCAAGCCTTGCACGTTTTCGCCTTTGGCGAGCAGCTGGTTGAGCAGATTCAGATTGAAATCCTGCAGGTTCAGATCGCCGGATAAACCGCGGCTATTCGCCAAATCGGTCAGGGTGAGATTGGTTGCCAATTTGCCGTTTTGATTGATCTCGGTTTCCGCTTTGAGCAGCAGGTTATTGTTCTGAATCTGGCTGTTGATCTTGAGCCGGTTGAGCGCAATCTGGAAAGTGCGGTAGTCAATCCGATGTTTGAACCCCAGTTGGTTGCTGGTGAGTGCCAGCTCCAATTCAAACGGTTTGTCGCTATGCCATGCCACTTTGCCGCTGCCGTCAATAATGCCCGAAGCTTGACTGTTGTTATCCAGAAATTCGTTCACCATCGCTAAATTAATCTGTTTCAGCTCAAACGGAATGTTCCCGTTGTTGCCCGCGGTAAACGGCTGCGGGAAACAGAGTTGCGCCTGTTGGTTCAGCCAACAATGGGCGGCAACATTGGCGTTGTTTTGCTTAACGTCGAAACGCACCGCCACGTTTTGATTATTGTTCCAGTTGCCGACCGGCGAGTGTAACCGCACTTGGCTGAGCGTGCCTTGCCAAATTTCGTTGGCGCGATCAAAGCCGCCGTAAATATTCAAGGTGCCGGAGACCGGTTCGCCTTGGGTGCGCAGATTCAGTTTGTGATTTTTTTCATTGCCTTCGGCAATCAGTTTGGTTTGCTGTAGCGTGACATCGCCGTATTTGAACGAGTCTAGGTTTAAGTACAGGGCACCGGCAATGATCTCGTCCATGGTCAAACGCCCTTTGGCGCTGAAATTGCGCAGGCGGAAGTCTTGGTAATCAATATTTTTACTGACCAAATCCAGATCGGCGGACGGTTTTTGCAGGCTGCCTTGAATATGGATATTGCCGTTTAGTGAGGCAGACAAGTGCGGTAGCAAGCCTGCCAAATTGGGCGCATTAATCTGCGCTTGCAGATCGGATTCCTGATCCAAATGCCCGTTGAGTAACATAGTGTTGTTGCCGTAAACCAGTTTGACTTGTTTCGCATCCAGCACGCGTTGATCGTTGCTGTGCAGTTTGCCGCTGAGTTGTAACGGCTGATTGTTTAGCCGTCCGTCAATCGCCAGTTCGTCAATCGCCAGCTGCCAACTGTCGCCCTTAGCCTGCCCCTGCGTGGTTAAGCCGCCGTTCAGCACCGCCGCCCATTGCGGCAGATAGCTGCGGGTGTCGATATTGGCGAGTTTGACCGCACTTTGCCAGCTGACGCCGTCATGCCATGCCAGTTTGCCGTTTAATTCGGCATTGCCGTTGAGCGCTTCGATTAACAAGGCTTGAATCTCTAAATCGCTAATCGTGCCGTCGGCATTCAGGCTGACTTTGGCGGGCGGAATATCCACGCCGCTGATTTGGCTGTCGAGG
Organism: Testudinibacter sp. P17/SS/0325; assembly: GCF_053570765.1. Next base: position 883,118 of record NZ_CM131635.1, read on the forward strand.
GCGATGTGGTATTGCGACAAATTGCCGTCCAGTTGCAGTTCAAGATCCTGCAAGCGCACGTCCGGCTTATCTTTGGCTTGTTCGTCGCCTTGGTTTCGCGTTGCAAACGGATACTCGAATTGCGGGCTTTTCAGGGTCAGTTGTAACGGATTATGCGCTTGATTCAGTTGGATTTTCCCGTCCAAACGCATATCCGCCGCGCCTTGGGTCGTGAACTGTAACTGCGTGGTTTGTTTCAGCGCGCCGCTGAGATTGAGTGTAACCGCACTTTGCGGCAACAGCAGTTCTTCGCCTTGCAACAACGGATAAATTTCCGCGCTTAGCTGCAAGTCCAGTGGGAAATCCTGTTCCAAACGGATATTGCCTTTGCCGTCGATATCAAGCAAATCACTGTTCAGCGTCAATTGCTGTAATTGCACTTGGTAGCCGGTTGCGTCGGCAATCAGATCGACGCTTGGAACCGCGATATCCAAGCCGTTCTCCCACGATTCGCGGTAGTGCCAGTCACGCCCGTGTAAGCCTAGCAGATGAATATCAAACGGCAGGGTGACTTGTTGCAACTCGGCTAACAGCGGTTTTGCCAGTTGCCGGCGTAAGGCGTCCCAGTCGGTCACTGCCGCGGTTTGCGCCGTTTCAGCGGTTTTATCTTCTTCTTTCGCCGACGCCGGATTTTCTGCCATCGTTACGCTGAATTTTTCAATTTGAGTCGGCTGAATCGTCAAGCCTTGCTGATTATCGAGTGAAAGTGCGGTTTGGAATTGCTGTAGCGCAAAGCGCATGTGATCGACTTTGGTATTCACCTCTTGCAAGCTGACATTGCGGATCTCGACCGCCAGCGGCAGCGTGAGTCGTCGTATTCCGTCGGATGACGGTTCGCGTGGTTCGGACGGCGGTAACAATGCGGTATCCACTCCGACCGCCACTTGTTTTAGCGAGACATCGTCAAGACACAGTTTGCGCTGCCATAAACAGGAAAATTGCAGTTGCGCGCGGGCTTCGCCGACTGCGACGCCGATCCCGTCGCTGTGGTATTCGAGATGGTGTAAGACGAGACCGTCACTCAAATTGCCGCTGACTTGTTCGATTTGCAGCTCCTCCAGCAGATGATCCGCCAATTTCAGCAGCGCGCGTTGTCCGTAACCGCTGCCAATCAAACCGACTAACAGCGCCAACAGTAACAGCAGTGCAATGGCAGCGGAGCATAACCATTTGCGCCAACCGCACTTGTGTTTTTTCTTGATTGCGGTGTGCGCTTCGGTTTGCGGTCCGTGATGTGCTGTGCCGTCAGTGATGTCGGTTGCTGCGGTGCTTTGCGCCGTTTGTGTGTTTTTCATTACAACTCTGTTCCTAGCCCGATATAAAATTGAATATTTTTACTGTTGTCTTTGTCGTTGATTGGCGTGGCGATATCGAATTTGACGGCACCGATCGGTGATGCCCAACGCACACCGATCCCCGCCCCGGAACGTAATTCGGCGCGGGAGAAGGTATTCGCCGCCAAGCCGGTGTCGTAAAACACCGCCGCCCACCAGTCTTGATAGACCTGATATTGATATTCGAAATTGGCAATCGCCAAGCGTGAGGCGCCGACCAGTTTGCCGTCTTTATCTTTCGGTGAGACTTTTTTATAGCCGTAACCGCGAATACTGCGGTCGCCGCCGGCGAAATAGCGTAAGGCGGGAGGAATGCGTGCCAATTCTTTGGTGTTCAAGTAACCGACTTCAAACCGTACCAAAAAACGGTGATTAGCGGCGTAAGTGCGGATCCAGGCAGAGGAAGCCCGCACGCTGAAAAAGTCCACATCTGACATCCACAGCTTGCGCCCGAGGTTAAAGGTGACATTTTGTGCATCGCCCCAGCTTGGGAACATGCCGCCGCGTATCCGAGTGCGGTTAAAACCGACGGTCGGATAGAGCAGGAAGGTTTTATGCGACACACCTGCTTGGGTGAAGTCGTCGTAACGGGCGCGTACGCCGGCAAAATATTGCCAGCCGCTGCTGTGGTTCCAATAGCGCAAGCCGGCGAGGGTCACGGTATTGGATTTGGTATCGTTGTTATCTTCCCGTTCCATCCCGCCGGAGAATTCATAGTAGTAATTCATCGGATTGGCAAGCAATGGCATACGGTAGGTTGCTTCTACGGTTTGTTGCGGCGCTGACAGATACAGATTGCTGCGGAAGCTGTGCCCGCGGCTGTTAATCCACGGACGGGTCCAACCGACTTGCAGTCGCGGTCCGACATCGGTCGAATAGCCGATCCCCAGCTCCATACTGTTTTTCTTTTTCGGACGCAATAACACATCCAGATCGACCCGTTTGGCGTCGGCGTCCAAGTGCGGTTCCAACAACACCGAGCTGAACCAGTTGCTGGAACTGTAGTTGGAGGTGAGGGTGGACAAATCGTTAATCAGATAAGGTTCGCCGGCTTCGATCGGCAGCATATTGCGCAGGTAGTCTTCACGGATTTGCGAATGCTTAAAATTGACCGAGCCATAGTGATAACGCTTGCCGCTATTAAACACAATGTGCCACACCGCTTCATGTTCGTCCGGGGTGACCAACAGTTGCGACAGCACAAAATCGGCGTCAAAGTAACCGCGCTTTGCCGCGAGACTTTGCAGCGAGGATTTATAGTCGTCATATTCGCCTTGATTTAAGACCGCACCGACCGGCGGCAGGGTTTTATTCAACGCAATAAATTCGGGATCAAGATTGGCGTCGCCCAAAATTTGAATCTCGGGGGCGGCGTTTTTCACCGGCTGTGCCAATACCACATCGGCAAACAGCAAATCTTTCGCCGGTGCGGGGCGGGTTTGCAAGCGGAAAGTGATTTGATTATTAAAATAGCCTAACGCACGCAGGGCATTTTCAATGGTCTGGCTGACCAGATATTGATAGCGTTCCGAACCGTCCGCTTCATCGTTGCTCAACTGCGACAGGTGGATTCTGACATTGTTACTCAGTTCCGGATTGGTAATCCCTTGCACCCGCAATAATACCGTTTGTTGTTGCTGCGGTGTTTGCGTCTTGTTATCCGTATCCGCAAGTGCGGTTTGCGCGAGGGCGGCGAACGCTAACAGAAAAATTTTCGCTAAGCGTCCGTTCACTTTCCCTGTGAATGACTGCCATGGTAATAATTTCACATCAACTCCATAGGTGTTGGTCTTTGTTTTTTATATTGAAGATCAATTTTTAGACCGCAATATCGGCATTAAGTTTACCGCCAAGCGCACCTTATGCCAATGGTTTTGATGTGGGTTTACTTTTATGTCAAATCACTTTTAATGCCGAGATTAAATCGGGCTTCAGTTCCAACATCAGTAATAATTTTCTTGCCGAACCACTGGGAACACGGCGCAGGGTTTCCCAAGATTGCACCAACGCCAAACTGACTCCAAGTGCCTCGGCAAACTCTTGCTGCTTTAAACAGGTTGTAGCGCGAATTTTTTTTACATCAGGAATTTGATGAACGTGTACAGCATCAGCATTTGCCTGCTTTATACCATTCTCAATCTCGACCATTTCGTTTAAACCTGTGAGTAAGTCATTAAACAGGGCTTTATCCATACTTATTCCTTTTCTTGGCTCAATTTATCAGTAATTTGTTTCATTAATGCTTTTTCGGCTTGGGTTAAATTATCCTGTGCATTTTTAGGGTAAATCAGCAAGAGATATAGCCGCCCTTTCGTGCCGACATGGTAATAGATAATCCGCACGCCACTGCTTTTTCCTTGGTTATTGTGACTTGCCCAACGTATTTTTTGACAGCTGCCGGTGTGTTGCAAATATTTTCCCAGGCTATGATTCTCCAACAAATATTGCTGTAGTGCTTGGAATTCATCATCACTCAATAGGTCAGCTCGTCGTTTGGAAAACGGGCTCAGTTCAATAAACGTCAGATAGCGCATAACACCAAAATCCTCAATTCGAAATTGTACAATGTACAACTCTTATGTGCAATTAAATTTATCAAGTCAGCAGAGTTATCAATAAAAATGAAAAGTTGCCAATAACGGATAACGATTTTCTCGATCCCGATCGTAATTTTGGAAAAAATGCCAGTTTTATATTGTCATCAAAATGTAACACTTCTTTGCTACAGTGATTCGGCTCAATGTCGAGCGATTAATTTTCGAATTCACTGAAGGACTGTTTATGTTTAACAAATCACTTTTGATTAGCGCACTGGCGACAGCAACTGTTTCTTTCTCTGCGTCAGCCGCAACGGATATTACTTGGTGGCATGCGATGGGAGGGCAGTTGGGGGAAACTGTCAACAAAATTGCGGCGACTTATAACGCTGCGCAACACCAATGTAAAATCGATCCGATTTATAAAGGCAGCTATGAAGAATTATTAACCGCCGGCATTGCCGCTTTCCGTGCCAAACAAGCCCCGAATATTATCCAAGTGTATGAAGCCGGTTCGGCAACCATCATCAACGCCAAGGGCGCATTGACGCCGGTTGCCGATCTGTTTGCCGAAAGCGGCGTGGCATTTGATAAAAATGATTATCTGCCGGGTATTCGTAACTTCTATGCCGACAGCCAAGGCAAAATGATCGGCATGCCGTTCAACTCCTCAACCGTGATTCTCTATTTTAACAAAGACGCGCTCGCTAAAGCCGGTGTGCAACCGCCGAAAACCTGGGAAGAATTCGAGGGCGTAGCGGAAAAATTGAAACAAGCCGGTTATATCGCATTGTCGCAATCCCATTCGCCATGGATTTTGTTTGAAAACTTCCATTCGCGCCATAACTTGCAATTAGCCGATCAAAACAACGGTTTTGACGCACCGGCAAGCAAATTGAACTACAACAACCCTGATCTGAAAATGCACCTGAGTAAATTCAAAGAGTGGAAAGACAAAGGTTATTACGGCTACTACGGCGAAGGTTGGGGCGACAACCAAACCCCGTTTGAGAAAGGCGAAGTGGCGATGTGGTTAGGTTCAAGCGGTTCATTCGGCGGCATTAAAACCCAAGCCGATTTTGATTTCGGCACAACCTATCTGCCGTACTGGGATTCGATCACCAAAGGCAAAGAGTACAACACCTTTATCGGCGGGGCGGCGCTATTTGCCTTCTCCGGTAAATCGAAAGAGCAGAATGCTTGTTCTACCGACTTCTTCAAATTCTTGAGCAGTGCCGAGGTGCAGGCTGATTGGCATAAAGAGACCGGCTATGTGCCGATCACCACCGCCGCGTACGAAAAAGTGAAAGTCGAAGGTTACTATCAGCAAGAACCGGCGGCGGAAACCGGCATTTTACAGTTGAATTTACCGGGCGGCGAATGGACCAAAGGCTACCGTTTGGGCTTCTATCCGCAAACCCGTGAAGTGATTCGCAGCGAAGTGACTAAAATGTTTACTGGCGGCACCGAGGTGGATCAAGCGCTGACGGTGATTGAAAGAGATGGTAACCAATTGCTGTCGCGTTTTGCACAAACCGTCAAATAACCCAAAGTGCGGTTTTGGCTGAAAAGCCTTTTCCCTTCCTTCGTCCTTCGGACACCTCCTCCGTTTACGGCGGGAGGGAATATTTTTCGGTTGTTTGATTTTTAGGATCACAAGATGAATAAAAGAACCTTTAAACATTCTGCATTACCTTATCTGTTTATTGCGCCGCAATTGCTGATTATCGCCATTTTCTTTGTTTGGCCGGCGCTGCAATCGCTGAATATGAGCTTCTATTTGGAAGATCCGTTCGGTTTCAGCTCGACCTTTGTCGGTTGGCAAAATTACATTGATGTGTTGAGTAATCCCAATTATTACAAATCGTTTCGCTTCACGATTATTTTTTCCGTGTTGGTCACTTTTTTCTCATTGGCGATTGCGCTGCTGCTGGCGGTGAAAGCCGATCAGGTGATCCGTGCCAAAAACAGTTATAAAACCCTGATTATCTGGCCTTACGCCATCGCGCCGGCAGTGGCGGGGTTGCTTGCCGTATTTTTGTTCGATTCCCATGTCGGACCGATGTATAAACTGTTGAACCAAATGTGGGCGTTCGATCATAAACTGGACGGCGTTGACGCCACTCTTGCGCTGGTGCTGATTTCGGTGTGGAAACAGGTGAGCGTGAATTTCGTCTATTTTATCGCCGGTTTGCAAGGCATTCCCAATTCGGTGAAGGAAGCGGCGGCGATTGACTGCAAAAGCCGCAGCAAACGTTTCTGGACGATTACCTTTCCGCTGTTAGCGCCGACCACTTTTTTCTTATTGGTAATCAATATCACTTATGCGTTTTTCGAAACCTTCGGCATTATCGACACCCTGACCCGCGGGCGCCCGAGCGGCGAAACCTCGACGCTGGTGTATAAAATTTATCAAGACGGTTTCTTGGGGGCGGATCTGGGGGGCAGTTCGGCGCAGTCGGTGATCTTGATGATTTTCGTGATGTTGCTGACGGTGGTGCAGTTCCGTTTCTTAGAAAAGAAAATTCACTATTAGCGGGCGTTTGAGGAATAACGATGAAAACAAAATTTTTCGACCATTTTATTTTAATCACCGGCGTGATTTTCTTAATGCTGCCGGTGTGGTTAGCGCTCACTTCCTCCACACACAGTGCGGAATATCTGGCGCGCAACGGCATTCAATTTTGGTTCGGCGATGAATTTATCAGCACTTACAAAGAGTTGCTGTTCGGTTCATCCAGCGTATTTTTAAACGACACCTCGGTGCAAATCAAAGGCGCCAGTGGTTTGCTGATGTTGAAAAACTCACTGATTCTGGGTTTTGGTTTTGCGATTGGTAAAATCGTTATCTCGATGTTGGCGGCGTATGCGATTGTCTATTTCCGCTTCCCGATGGGCACTTTCCTGTTTTGGATTATTTTCAGCTCGTTGTTGTTGCCGTTGGAAGTGCGGATTATCCCGTCTTATGAAATCGTGGCGCAACTGGGCATGGTCAACAGCTATACCGGGCTGATTTTGCCGCTGATTGCTTCGGCGACCGCGACGTTTTTCTTCCGCCAATTTTTTCTGTCGATTCCCGATGAATTAATCGAAGCGGCGAAAATGGATAACGCCGGCCCGTGGCGCTTTTTCATTGATATTTTGCTGCCGCTGTCGAAAGCGATGATTGCGGCGATTTTTATCATTATGTTTGTGGTCGGTTGGAATCAGTATTTATGGCCGATTTTAATGACCACCGACGAGAGTTTCAAAACTCTGTTACTGGGGATTAAAGACATCATCAATGTGTTGGACGACGGCAAAATTCCGGCTTATAACCGCGCATTTGCGCTGGCGGTGTTGTCGATTGCGCCGCCGGTATTGGTGGTGGTGCTGTTCCAAAAATGGTTTATCAAAGGCTTGGTTGATTCCGACAAATAAAAGAGAGAAAAAAGATGTCAGCATTAGAAATCAAAAACGTAAGCAAAATTTATCCCAACGGCAAAGCGGCAACCCACAATGCCAATATCAGCATTGAAGCCGGGGAGTTTGTGGTGTTTGTCGGGCCGTCCGGCTGTGGTAAATCCACGCTGTTACGCATGATTGCCGGCTTGGAATCGATCACGTCCGGCGATATGTATCTCGCCGACGAGCGGATTAACGATCTTGAACCGGCGGATCGCAATATTGCGATGGTGTTCCAAAACTACGCGCTGTATCCGCATATGACGGTGTTTAAAAATTTGGCGTACGGCTTGATTAACCGCAAATACCCGCAAGCGGAAATCCAAAAACGGGTGGAAGAAACCGCCAAATTACTCCAGTTGAGCGAATACCTTAATAGCAAGCCGAAAGAGTTGTCCGGCGGACAACGGCAGCGGGTGGCAATGGGGCGCGCGATTGTGCGCGAGCCGAAATTGTTCCTGTTTGATGAGCCGCTTTCCAACCTTGACGCCAAATTGCGTAATACCATGCGCTTGGAGATCAAAGCGTTGCAACGGCGGTTAAATATCACCGCGGTTTACGTGACTCACGACCAAGTGGAAGCGATGACTATGGCGGATAAAATCGTGATTCTGAATGCCGGTAAAGTGGAACAAATCGGCACGCCGAAAGCGATTTACCACCGTCCGGCAAATCTGTTTGTCGCCACCTTTATGGGCTCGCCGGCGATGAATATTCTCGAAGCGACCTTGCACAACGACAGTCTGCGACTGCCGAGCGGACACTATTTCAAACCGCACTTTGACTTGCCGCCGCAGTATCAAGGCAAAACAATTAAAATCGGAATCCGTCCGGAAAAAATTCAGCTCTCTCAGCAAAAACCGACGGTGGAAAATCCGTTTTTGCTTGCGGTCAGCGTAGTGGAGGATTTGGGCGCGCAGCGGGTGATTCACGGCAATTTAGGCAAACAGCCGCTGCTTGCCGTCACCGAAATGAGCAATGTGCCGGCGGAAGACGCCCTGTATTTTAGCGTTGCCAGCCGCGATATTTATCTGTTTGACGGCGAAACGGGGCAAGCCATTTACCAAAACTAATACCAGCAAAGGAGGCGCTATGGCACTGGCATATTCACTACCATTTGATGAGCGGGCGGAGATTCCGTTAATTACTCAATTATGCTCGGAACTGGAAAGCGTACCCGAGTCGGTTTTTGAAGAGATCCGACAGGCGGCGCGTAATCATGAAGTGCATAGGCGTTATATGCAGTTGCCTTGCTTGCAAAGTATCGAGTGCGGTCATCGTGGCGCAGGACAAAAATTATCGCGTCATTTTCGTGTTGTGGCATGGAATTTGGAGCGTTGTTTGGATGTCAGCGCAAGTGCGGTTTTGTTGCGCCGACATAATCCCGATATTGTGCTGTTATCGGAAATGGACAACGGCATGGCGCGTACCCAACAACGCCACACCACCCAAGCGTTAGCCAAAGAGTTGGGCATGTATTATCTGTACGGCGTTGAATTTTTAGAGTTGGATTTAGGCAGTGAAATCGAACGCAAACTGGCAACTGACGACTTCAACCGCCACGGTTGGCACGGCAATGCCATTCTGAGCAAAGTGCCGTTTAAATCAGCGGCGATGTTGCGTTTTGACGATCACGGACATTGGTTTAACGGACAAAAAGTGGGCGATCACTTCGGTGAAGCGCGGATTGGCGGACGCATGGCATTGTTGGCAGAAGTGGCGACTTCGCAAGGGAATTTATTGGTGGTCAGCACCCATTTAGAAAGCAACGTTAATCAAGATTTGACTTACCGTGAACAGCAAATGCGCACCCTAACACAAGCCTGCCAACAGTTTAAACCGGATTTACCCGTGATTATCGGTGGCGATCTGAATAGCGGCAACAATCTTGCCGACGGCTTGGATCACCGCGCCGAACCGCTGTTTGCCGCAATGGAACAGCTTGGTTACCATTGGCAAGCCAATCCCGACGGCGTGACCACCCACCACTCGCATATCACCTTGCGCCAAACGCGGCAACAAAAACTGGATTGGTTCTGCGCCAAACAGATCCGCTGCTCGCACAGCGAAATCCTCTCCGCCTTCACACCCGACGGCACGCCGTTGTCGGATCATGAACCGATTTTAGCCGATTGGGTCTATCCGAAATCACTGGGCTGACCGCACTTTTAAAACAGCCTAAAAAAGCCTTATGATAAGGCTCAGGTTGATGACAAAGTAATAATTTCCCTCCCTCCGTATACGGAGGGAGGTGTCCGTAGGACGGAGGGAGGCATAAAGAATGTTAAAAATGAATTTGATCTATAAGGCTTAATTTATTAAGGTAGTGATTTATTTCTTCAACGCTCCTAATAAGCCGCGCACAATTTGATTAGTGATTTTGTTGCGGATATTGCGTCCGATACTCTTACTGACGCTACTCACCACTTGTTCTGTCATGGTCAGTTGTTCGCCGCGTTTTTTACTGCCGAAGATCATGCGGCTGAGGCTGTTGACCAAACTGTTATCTTCCTCTTGCGCCTGTTCTGCCTGCTTTTGCGCCACCGCATCCAGATTTTGTTGCTCGGCAGTCAGCACTTCAAACGCCGATTCGTTATCCACATAGTCGCGGTAGAACAGATAGAGATCGTCGGCTTTTACCCAAGCTGACCGCTCTTCAAGCGTGATCGGTTTTAACTGGCTTTTCGGCGGGTAAATGTAGGCGATTTCGACCGGCGTCGGCATCCCTTTTTCGTCTAAAAACGACACCAACGCTTCGCCCACGCCAAGTGCGGTAATGGCTTCGACCACATTCACTTCAGGATTGGAGCGGAACGTTTCGGCGGCGGATTTGACCGCTTTTTGATCGCGCGGGGTGAACGCACGCAGCGCATGTTGAATGCGGTTGCCCAGTTGCCCCAATACGCTGTCCGGCAAATCGAGCGGATTTTGCGTAACAAAATAGACGCCCACGCCTTTGGAACGGATTAAGCGCACCACTTGTTCGACTTTTTCGACAAGTGCGGTCGGTGCGCCGTCAAACAGCAAGTGTGCTTCGTCGAAGAACATCACAAATTTCGGCTTTTCCGGATCGCCCACTTCCGGCAGTTGCTCGAACAGCTCTGCCATCAGCCATAATAAAAACGCACCGTATAAGCGAGTGGAATTAATCAATTTTTCTGAATTAAGAATATTGATCACGCCTTTGCCGTCACGGGTTTGCAGCCAATCGTCTAAATTCAGCGCCGGTTCGCCGAACAGATTGATTGCGCCCTCGTTTTCCAAAGTCAGCAACGAGCGTTGAATCGCGCCGACGCTGGCGGCGGAGACATTGCCGTATTCGACGCGATAGGTGGCGGCGTTGTCGGCGACGTGTTTTAACATCGCGCGTAAGTCTTTCAAATCAATCAGCAGTAAGCCTTTATCATCGGCAACGCGGAACACCAAATTCAACAAGCCCTCTTGGGTGGCGTTGAGATTGAGCAAGCGCGACAGCAGCAACGGCCCCATTTCGGAAATGGTGGTGCGCAACGGAATGCCGCTTTCGCCGAACACATCCCAAAACGAGACCGGATAGCCGCTCAAATAGCTTGCGCCGCCCAAGTCAAATTGTTCGATTCGTTCGGCGACTTTGCCTTGCAGTTCGCCGGTTTTGACCAAGCCGGAAATATCGCCTTTGACATCGACCAAAAACACCGGCACGCCGTCGTCGCTAAAGGCTTCCGCCAGTTTGCGCAGGCTGATGGTTTTGCCGGTGCCGGTTGCGCCGGCGATCAAGCCGTGGCGGTTCGCCATTTTGGCGGTCAGCGAAAGGGTCTTGCCGCTGTGGGTGCGGGCGAGGGCATATTGGGTCATAACATCTCCTTATAGATGAACATAATCGGGCTGATGATAACGGATTTACGTTATTGACGAAAGCTTAAACCGCACTTTTAGCCACTCTGTCATGTAACAATGCCGGCAGCTCCAACAGCGACTCTAAACGACGGTCGGCAATCGTGTAACGCGGATCGTCGCGCAAGGCTTGCGGCGGAATGGCGATGGCTTCCATTTGCGCCGCTTTGGCGGCAATTACGCCATTGACCGAATCTTCGATCGCTAAGCAGTCTAACGGCGATACGCCGAGTTTTTGCGCGGTATCCAGATACACTTGCGGGTGCGGTTTACCGTATTGCAATTCGTTGGCGGAATTAAGCGAAATAAAATAATCGCGCAGTTGCAGGCTATCGACCACCGCATTAATCACCTGCATATTGGAAGAGGAGGCAAGCGCCACTTTAACCCGTTGGCTTTGCAGCCATTGTAGCGAGCCTTGCACGCCCGGCAGTGCTTCGCCGTGTTGTTGAATCCAATAGATCACCGCTTTGTTCATTGCCGCCGCAATCTCAGCCGCTTTTTCCTGCGGCAGATGGAATTGTTTACACCAGTTATGCGCAATATCTTCCACCCGCTTGCCGACGGTGGCGTCAGCGTCGGCTTGTGTGATTTGCACGCCGCATAAGCGTTGCATGACCTCGAATTTCGCCGCTTCCCACGCTGGTTCGGAGTCGATCAAAATGCCGTCCATATCGAAAATGACTGCTTGTAACATTGGGTCTCCTTGTCTCTTTCTCTAATAATTTCCCTCCCTCCGTATACGGAGGGAGGTGTCCGAAGGACGGAGGGAGGCATAAAGAATGTTAAAAAGTAATATGTTGCATTTTCATATTGCCCCTCCCTCCCCATTTTTCTTGCGAAAAACGGTACTCCCTCCGCACGCGGAGGAAGAGAAGTAAGTTTAATGTACTACAAAATGCCCCAAAATGCCTTGATTAACGGTTGTTGTAAACGTTTTTTCTGCACGCACACCCCCAGCTCGAACGGCTTGACCGACAGCGGCAGATCAAGATGGGAAACCTGCCCGTTCATCGGGCTGTTTTTAATCACAATATCCGGCAGCAACGCCACCCCGCAACCAAGCGCCACCATCGGCACAATGCCCTCGTGCCCGCTGACCGAGGCGTAAATTTTCGGCTGTTTGACATTCATATGCTTAAACCAGAGATCAATCCGCTCCCGCACCGGACCGGCGACCGGCAGGATAAACGGAATCTGTTCCCAATCAATCGGGCGTTGTTGCAATAAGCGGGTGGAATGGCAAGCTACGCGCGGCGCAATCAGCGACAATTGGATATGATCGATAAAATGAAAATCGATATTGTCCGGCAATTTCAGCGGTTTGCCAACCAACGCCAAATCCGCCTGCTGCGACCGCACTTGCTCCAACGCATTCGCCGGATCGCCGGTGGTGAGTTTGATTTCCACTTTTGGATAGTGGCGGCGAAAGGCTTCCAAAATCGGCGGCAGGTGGCTGTAGGCGGCGGTGACCGAGCAATACAGTTTCAGTTCGCCGCTCAGTTGCTGTTGCTCCGGCTGTAGCTGGGTTTTAATCTGTTGCCAACGTTGCCAAGTGGAAAGCGCATAGGGCAAAAACAGTTCACCGGCTTCGGTTAAACGAACCTGACGATTATCGCGCAAAAACAGCGGCTGTTTCAGCTCCGCCTCCATTTTTTGAATTTGGCGCGACAAGGTGGACGGGCTCATATGGTTTTGCATAGCAGTTTGGTTGAAATTGCGCTTTTCCACCAAATCCAAAAACAGTTTTATCTCTTGAAAATTCATCTGACCGCACTTTTGTTTTCTATTATCTCAGCTAGGGCTTATTGTTTATCCAATTGTTTGATAAATCGATCGAAATCCGACGTAATCTTTTGCTGTCGGTTAAATGCACGATATTCTTCAACGGCTTTTTGCGTGGCTTGTTTGTGGCTGATTTTGCCGTTATCTTGTAAAATCTCATAACGATTGAAACTCAAAAAATCATCAATGCTTTTGGCAAAATCCTGCATTGCCAATAAATGTTCATCTTCTAACAGCCGTTCCACATAATCGAAATATGCCGATACATTGCGTTCCAGTTTTTTAATTTCCTGATCGGAAAGATAATTTTTTGCCACCACCACATCAGATTGTAAAATTCGCCCGTCGGGGGCATTTTTCCACGTCGTCAGCCCCATGTGTTTTTTGTGTTGATTGGCGTGGTGATACACAATTTCCGCAGCGGTCTGTCCGGTAATGGAATAATGAAATTTATTTTGTACAGTGGCATAAAATTGTTGGGTGATAGTTGAATTTTTATCATAATCATAGGAAATTTCGGCGAAAATATCAGTCAGTTGCTTCCAAATCCGTTGCTCACTGGCGCGGATTGAGCGGACGGTTTCCAGCAATTCGCGGAAATAGTCTTTACCGAAGGCATTTTCACCGTGTTTCATGCGCTCGACATCAACGATAAAGCCTTTTTGGATATAGGATTTCAAAATCTCCGTTGCCCAAATACGGAATTTGGTGGCTTTGTTGGAATTGACTCGGTAGCCGACAGAGATAATGGCATCAAGACTATAAAATGTCGTCAGGTAGTTTTTTCCATCAGCGGCAGTTGTTCGGGTTTTCCGAACAACTGAACTGTGTTCAAGCTCACCACCGTCAAAGATATTTTTTAGGTGTTCGCTCACCGTTGATTTTGCCACCCCAAACAGCTGGGCAATGCTTTTTTGTGTTGCCCACAGGGTTTCATCTTGCACCAAGACTTCAGTGTGTTCGCCGTTGTCGTAAATTAAAAATTGGATTTCTTTCATCATCTCCTCCTATCTCTGCGCAAATCATTGCACAAAATGCAATTATAGATTGTAATAATATCAATTTTCGCAATCAGGATTTTAGTCTATACTGCCCTCACTTGTCCACTTCGGACACTTTTTCAACCGATAAATAAGGAAAAAGACTATGTCGAACTATTTTAACACCTTGAACCTGCGTCAGCAGTTAGCGCAATTGGGGCAATGCCGTTTTATGGCGCGCGAAGAATTTGCCGATGAAGCGAATTACCTGAAAGGTAAAAAAATCGTGATCGTCGGCTGCGGCGCGCAAGGTTTAAACCAAGGTTTGAATATGCGTGATTCCGGCTTAGACGTGAGCTATGCGTTGCGTAAAGAAGCGATTGCGGAAAAACGCGCCTCATTCACCCGCGCCAGCGAGAACGGCTTTAAAGTCGGCACTTATGAAGAGCTGATCCCGACGGCGGATTTAGTCATCAACTTAACCCCGGACAAACAACACTCGGCGGTGGTGCAAGCGGTTATGCCGTTGATGAAACAAGGGGCGGCATTGGGCTATTCGCACGGCTTGAATATCGTCGAAGTGGGCGAGCAAATCCGCAAAGACATCACGGTGGTGATGGTGGCGCCGAAATGCCCGGGGACGGAAGTGCGTGAAGAGTACAAACGCGGTTTCGGCGTGCCGACTTTGATTGCGGTGCACCCTGAAAATGATCCGCAAGACGAAGGTTGGGCGATTGCCAAAGCGTGGGCGGCGGCGACCGGCGGTCATCGTGCCGGTTGTTTGGCGTCCTCTTTCGTCGCCGAAGTGAAATCCGACTTAATGGGCGAACAAACCATCCTGTGCGGGATGTTGCAAGCCGGTTCAATCGTGTGCTACGACAAATTAATCGCCGACGGCAAAGATCCGGCATATGCGGGCAAATTAATCCAATACGGTTGGGAAACCATCACCGAAGCCTTAAAACAAGGCGGGATCACGCTGATGATGGATCGTTTGTCCAACTCCGCCAAACTGCGTGCGTTCGAGTTGTCCGAGCAAATCAAAGACGAATTGGCGTTCCTGTTTGAAAAACACATGGACGACATCATCAGCGGCGAATTCTCGGCAACCATGATGGCGGACTGGGCGAATAACGACGTAAACTTGCTGACTTGGCGTGAACAAACCGGCAAAACCGCGTTCGAAAATGCACCGAAAGCCGACGGGATCAAAATCTCCGAACAAGAATTCTTTGATAACGGCGTGGTGATGGTGGCAATGGTCAAAGCCGGGGTTGAATTGGCGTTCGATACCATGGTCGCCAGCGGTATCTACGAAGAATCCGCCTACTACGAATCGCTGCACGAATTGCCGTTGATCGCCAACACCATCGCGCGCAAACGTTTATACGAAATGAACGTGGTGATTTCCGACACCGCCGAATACGGGAACTACCTGTTCGCCAACGTCGCCACCCCGATTTTACGCGAAAAAATCATTCCGACCCTGCAACGCGGCGATTTAGGCGAAGCGACGCCTACGGTTGAAATCGACAACGTGACCCTGCGTGATGTCAATGACGCCATCCGCAACCACCCGATCGAATACATCGGTCAAGAGTTGCGCGGTTACATGACCGACATGAAAAAAATCGCCGTTGCCGGTTAATCAAACCGCACTTTGACTTTTTTCGGTTAAGCAATCAATCCCTTTCGTGAGCGCGAAAGGGATTTTTTGTTATTTGCGTCCCAATACCACACTCAACCCCAACGCGATTAACGCCGGTACAGCCCAGCTTAAGCCGAGGTGATAAAACGGTATGTGGTTGAGTAAGCGATCGATTTCTGCGGGCAGCCAACCGAGATTATTCAGGCTGTCGCCGAGACTGAACAGTAACACCACGGCAATCGTCGAGCGGTAACTCAAGCGGGCATTCGGCAAGTGCGGTCGTAGCAGTTGTAGCGCCACTAGCATGATCGCCATCGGATAGATCAACAGTAATGCCGGAATGGTCACCCGCAACAGGGTGGTTAAGCCGGCTTCGGCGATGACGGTGGTGGCGATACTGAATAAAATGACGAAAAATTTGTAATTTAAACGGTGGTGGAATTGGGAAAAATAGTCGGCGCAAGCGCTGGTGACGCCGACTAAGGTGGTCAAACTTGCCAATAACACGATCGCGCTCATCATTAATAAACCGCTTTTGCCGAACAGTTGGTTGACATAGGCGGAAAAAATCTGTCCGCCGTTGCTGGCGTGCTGCGCCACCGGGGCGCTGGTTGCGCCCAAATAGAACAGGCACAGATACAGCGCCGCCAGCAGTACCACCGACACAACACCGGCACTGAGGGCGTATTTCAATACCGCACTTTTTTGCGCCACCCCTTTCACCGCCAAGGCGCGCGCCACAATACCGCCGAATGCCATCGCCGACAGCACGTCCATGGTTTGGTAGCCGCTGACCAAGCCGGTTGCCACCGCCGCATTGTCAGCATAGGCATGGCTAGGCGAAATAATATCGGATAAAGGATTGGTCATCACCGCAAAGCCGACTGCCGCCAGCAACAGCAATAATAACGGTGCCATAAATTTGCCGATACTGGAAATCATGGTGCTGCGCCCGAGCATAAAAAACAGCGCAATCAGATTAAAAACAATCGCAAACAGAATATGCGAATAGCCGCCGTTAAACAGGTTGAGCGGTTGCCACGCCATTTCATAGGCGACATTGGTAATCCGCGGCATGGCGAAAGTCGAGCCGATCACCAGATATAAAATCGACCAAAACGCCACTTCCAGCCATTGCGGCAGATCGCGCGACAACTCTTCACCGCGTCCTTTCACCGACACCACTAGCAGCGTAATAAACGGCATGATCACGCCGGTAAGGATAAAACCGAGTGCCGCCCATAGCCAGTACGTGCCGGCTTGATAGCCTTCCATCGGCGGAAAAATAATATTGCCGGCGCCTAAAAACAGCGAAAAAATCATCATGCCCAAAACGGCAATATCTTTACGAGATAACATATCGTTCAGCCTTAAATTTAAAAATAGGCGAATTATAGGCTATTTTCTTATTTTCAGAAATAAAATTCAGTTGTGATTGTATTGTCTGGTATTTTATATGGAATCTTCTTACTTTGTCAGGATAAAATGTTAATTATTCGCTTTGGACGGCGGTCGGCGACAAAATCGGTTAGAAAAAGCCGGTTCGTCTTGCTATACTGGCTGCGCCTGCTAATGTGTCACTTTTAACCGCACTTGTATACTGCCTTGTCCGTTAAGGCGTCGGAGGATTGAAAATTGAAAAGATTATTTGCCAGCCGTATGCTGAAACCGTTGCTGCTTGGCGCACTGACGTTTTTCAGTGCGTCGGCTTTCGCACAGAAACTGTATGTTTACAACTGGACCGAATATATTCCGTCAAAATTATTGGCGGATTTCACCAAAGAAACCGGGATCGAAGTGATTTATTCGACCTTTGAAAGCAACGAGGAAATGTATTCCAAAATGAAGCTGACCAAAGACAGCGGCTACGATTTGGTGTTTCCGTCCAGTTACTACATCGGTAAAATGGCGCAAGAAGGTATGTTGCAGCCGTTGGATAAAAGTAAAATCAACAACTTAACTAACATCAGCGCAGAGTTGTTGGATAAACCGTTTGACCCGAATAATGTATATTCGCTGCCGTATGTGTATGGCCTGACCGGTATCGGCGTGAATGCCGCCGATATTGACCCAAGTGCGGTCAGCAGTTGGCAAGATTTATGGCGTCCGGAATATAAAGGCAAAGTGTTGCTGACCGCCGATTCGCGCGAAGTATTCCATTTTGCCTTGTTATTATTGGGTTATTCGCCGAACACTAGCGATGAAAACGAAATAAAACAGGCGTATGAATTGCTGAAAAGTCTAATGCCGAATGTGGTGGCGTTTAATTCCGATTCGCCGGAAGTGCCGTATTTGCAGGGCGAAGTGGATATCGGCATGATTTGGAACGGTTCCGCATTCCGCGCCGAGCAGGAAAATCCGGATATCCGCTTTGTTTATCCAAAAGAAGGGGCAATTTTCTGGATGGACAACTATGCGATTCCGAAAGGTGCGAAAAACAGTGATGCCGCCTATCAATTTATTGATTTTATGTTGCGTCCGGAAAGCGCCAAAGTGGTGATTGAAAGCATGGGCTTCTCAATGCCGAATAACGGTGTAAAAGCCTTATTGGACGAAGCCGATGCCAACAACCCGACCTTGTTCCCACCGAAAAGTGAAATTGCAAACGGCGTGCTGCAAGCCGATGTGGGCGACGCAATTGATCTTTATGAGAAATATTGGAATTTGCTGAAAACCCATTAATTATTGACTCTTCCCTCCCTCCGCCCTTCGGACACCTCCCTCCGCGCGCGGAGGGAGGGAAGTTTTAGATTTATAAGGCAAAATGTACCATGTACCGACAACTGCTAGCCCCGATTCACCAATTTCTTCAATGCGAAACCCCTGACGCATGGATCAACGAAGCCAAAAAGCCGCAAAATCTCAGTGTAATCCTGCAAGATCATATGATGTGCGAGCTGAAAGCGGCACAATCGGCGATGTTTCTGTTGCGTAAATACGCCGCCGACAGCGAAAGCAATCAAAACCTGTTGCAATGGATGAAGCCTTACGAAGATTTCGCTTACCGCAAAATCGGTGATCTCAACAGCTTGAAAGGCAAAAGCCAAATCAGCAAAAAAATCGAACCGCGCAGCGAGCAACCGTATGCAGCGGAGATTATCGACAAAATGGTGTTGCTGATTAAAGAGGAACTGCACCATTTTTATCAAGTGCTGGAAATTATCGAACAACGCGGGATTGAGCTGACAAACATCAGCGCCGGACGTTATGCCAAAGGCTTAATGCGCGAGGTGATAAATCATGAACCGCATACGTTGGTGGATAAACTGATTATCGGTGCATTTATCGAAGCCCGTTCTTGCGAGCGTTTCGCCAAACTTGCGCCCTATTTGGATGAAAAATTAGAGAAATTTTATATTTCGCTGCTGCGTTCGGAAGCGCGCCATTACCAAGACTACCTGACATTAGCCGAACAGATCGCCGGGCAAGACATCAGCGCACGGGTGGCGCATTTCGCACAAGTGGAAGCGGAATTAATCCGTTCGCCGGACGACGAATTTAAGTTCCATTCCGGTGTGCCGACAGTGTAAGTATCAAAGTGCGGTTTAACCGCACTTGCTACTCTCGCTCCTCAACCAACACCACCAACCGATCCGTTTCAATATTGGTTTGTAATACTTCCACTTCCGGCAAGGTTTTGGTCACTTTTGCCGACAGGGTTTTGAAACGCTCCACTTTGCCGTATAAACCTTGATTGCCGACCAGTGCGGTGACGGTGTTGTTGTAGTGGTTATTGGCGGCGGTGAGCGAGCCGCCCAGTTTTTGCAGGCGCTCGGCGAGCAGGCTGACTTGATTATACAGTTCGCCGGCGCGTTCGCTGATTTCGCGCGCTTCGCTGTTGCCGCGTTCAAGCCGCCACAAATTCGACACGGTGCGCAAAATCGGCATTAAGGTGGTGTGCGACACCAAAATCACATTTTTATTATAGGCATCGTTAAACAAGGTGCGGTCGCGTTTCATCGCTTCGATATACGCCGGTTCAATCGGGATAAACATCAGCACGAAATTCGGGCTGCGCATGCCGATTAGGTTGCTGTAATCTTTATTGGATAACTCATTGATATGGTTGCGAATCGCCTTGACGTGTTCGCTTAAATGGTGCTGTTGCTGCGCTTCATCTTCGGCGCTGACCGCACTTTCATAATCGAGCAACGAGACTTTACTGTCGATAATCAAATGTTTATCGTCCGGCAACTTGACGATGAAATCCGGCTGGCGGCGTTTGCCGTCGCTGTCTTGAAATGATTCTTGCGCACTGTAATGGTCGCCGGAGATTAATCCGGCAAGTTGCAAACTACGCTCCAGTTGCATTTCGCCCCAGTTGCCGGCGGTTTTTTTGCTGCCTTTCAGCGCGGAAGTCAGGTTGTTCGCTTCCTGCGACATTGATAAGCCGATTTCCAGCACTTTTTTGATTTCGCTTTCCAAGGCGGTGTTGCCTTTAATCGCTTCGGAATGCACCTCATTGATCCGCTTTTGGAAACCCTCGATCTGCTCGCGGAACGGCTTCAGCAGGCTGTCGAGAGACAGTTGGTTGCTTTGGCGGAAAGCCTGGCTTTTCTCTTCCAAAATGCGGTTGGCAAGGTTTTGAAATTCGCTGCTGAGTTGTTGTTTGGTTTGGGCAAAATTCTGTTGCTGCTCGGCAAAATTTTTCTCTTTTTCCGATAACGAGGTTTTTAGCTCGGTTAATTCTTGGATTAACCCGGTCAGTTGCGCGCGGTTTTGTTGCAACTGTTGTTCGCGTTGCTCCACCGCACTTTGACTGTGTTGCAGCTGCTGTTGCAGGCTGTTGGCTTGCGCCGACGCGCTGCCGAACCGCTCTTTCAGTTCGGTGATATGGCAATTCACCGTCTCGTTGCGCTGCTGTTCTTCGTCCAGCGCTTTTTGCAGATAAACCAGTTTTTCATCACGTTCCACCAACCGATCTTGTAAGCCCTCGGCGCGGGTTTGCGCCTGAACCGCCTGTTGTTGCAGGGCTTCGCGTTGTTGTTGTACGTTTTCGTACTTTTCTAATAACTGATTGAAATCGGCAATGTTTTTATTTAAATCCTGTTGCAATTCTTGGCTGTCGCGCTTGCGCCGTGCGCCGATAAAAAACAGAATCAGGCAAAGTGCGGTCAGCAGCGCGCAAAGTAACAACCATTGGTTTTGAGTGAGTTCGATCATATTTAACGCTTCTTTAAATAGGCTTTTTAGGGTCTGTTGATATTTGTGCTTTTCAGTCTGGAAATTATAAAGCAAAATAAGGTACTTTTCGTTTTCTGAGTGTGAAAATAATGCAGAACAGCCTCTATTTAGCCTCCGGCAGCCCGCGCCGTTGGCAGTTGTTGCAAGAGTTGGGTTTAAATTTAATCAAAGTCGAGGCGGAAATCGACGAAACGCCACTGCCGGGCGAGCGTGCGCAGGAGTATGCGTTGCGCATGGCGGAGCAGAAAAATCAACGCGCGCGCCAAGTGTTGGCGCGTGAGCCGGAATTTCCGTTGTTGACCGCCGACACCACTGTCGCCTTTGAACAGCATATTTTAGGCAAACCGGAATCCGCCGCCCACGCCGCCGAGATTTTACGTTTGCTGTCCGGCACCACCCATCAAGTGCTGACCGCCGTGTGTGTTTACTTTCAAGGCGAAAGCCACAGCGTGCTGCAAACCAATGACGTGACTTTTGCCGAACTGAGCGAGCAGGAAATCCAAGCCTATATCGCCAGCGGCGAACCGATGGACAAAGCCGGGGCGTTTGCGATTCAAGGTTTCGGCAGCCTGTTTATCCGCCATATCAGCGGCAGTTTCAGCGGCATTATGGGCTTGCCGATTTATGAAACCGCACAGCTGTTGTTAAAGTGCGGTCTGCCGCACTTGCTGTTGACGCCAATAGGAAAATCCGCGTGAAACATTGGATTGAACAAGCCAACGCCTTCGGCAAACAGCGTGAACCTTTTCTGTTTCTGATTGATTTTGAACAGCAAAAACCGCTGATCGTGCCGCTAGCCGAAGCCAAACGGCACGGTCTCTATTTTGAGATTGAGGGGCAGAGCAACCGTGATTGGCAGCTGCCAGCGCCACAACAGCCGCTGCAGATTCAGACGACCCCGATCGCTATCGCGCGTTATCGACAAGGGTTTGATTTGGTTCGGCAGCAGCTACAGGCGGGCAACACTTATTTGCTGAATTTAACCTATCCGACCGCGCTGGAATGCAATTACAACCTGCGCCAAATTTTCCAATTCAGTCGTGCACGCTTTAAATTGCTGTTTGAACCGCACTTTGTCTGTTTTTCGCCGGAGTCCTTTGTCAGCACCCACGCCGATAAAATCTATTCTTACCCGATGAAAGGCACGATTGACGCCGCCTTGCCCGAGGCCGAACGGCAGTTGCTCAATTCCGAAAAAGAGCTGGCGGAGCATAATACGATTGTCGATTTAATCCGTAATGATTTGGCATTGGTGGCGCAGCGGATTGAAGTCAGCCGTTTTCGTTATGTAGAAAAACTGCATACTGAGCGAGGCACGATTTTGCAAACAAGCTCGGAAATTTGCGGCAATTTGCGCCACAACTGGCAAGACGAGATTGGCACAATCGTGGCAAAACTGCTGCCCGCCGGTTCGATCAGCGGCGCGCCGAAAGAGAAAACGATTGATATTATCCGCCAAGCCGAATTAGGTGAACGGGGTTATTACAGCGGTATTTTCGGCGTGTTTGACGGGGAAAATCTGCAAAGTGCGGTTTTGATCCGCTACCTTGAACAGACGGAAAACGGCTTGCTGTTCCGCAGTGGCGGCGGCATTACCACCCAAAGCCGGTTGGAAGAGGAGTATCAGGAGTTGTTGCAAAAAGTGTATATCCCGATTACGAAACATAAGGTTGCCTAATGTTGCCGCTCATTGAAACCATCGCGGTGCAAGACGGCGAACTGCAAAATTTGGCGTATCATCAACGGCGTTATCAACAGGCGTTAGCGACATATTATCGGCAACAGACCACGCAAATGTTGGATTTAGCCGCCATTCAAGTCCCACGTGAATTTCAGCACGGTTTAGTCCGTTGCCGTATCGATTACAACGCGACTGAACAGCAAGTGCGGTTTTTTGCCTATCAGCGGCGTGAATTCCGCACCTTTCAGCCGGTGATGTGCGATCACATTGACTATGAATTCAAATTTAGTGACCGCACTTTGCTGGATCAGCTGTATGCACAACGGGGCGAGTGCGACGAAATCATGATTATTAAGCACGGCTTGATAACCGACTGTTCCATCGGCAATTTAGTGTTGTTGCAAAACGGTATGTGGTATACCCCCGCGCAACCGTTGCTGCACGGCACGCAACGGGCGAAACTCTTGGCAGAAGGCAAAATTCAGACACGGGATATCCGCTTAGCGGACTTAGCCGATTACAGCCGGATTCGGCTGATTAATGCGTTGAATCCGCTGAGATGACAATCGAGCTAGATAAAAAAATACCGGCCACTGCCGGTATTTTTTATCAGTTCAACCAATTATTCAAGGTTTAGTGAAACCAGAACAGGTAAGCTATTGTGCCAATTATGAATACCGAGACGATATTCAACCGGACACCGGCGCGTATCATTTCGCTTTGTTTGATTTGCCCGGTACCGAACACAATTGCATTCGGCGGGGTGGCGACCGGCAACATAAAGGCGCAAGAGGCACCCAAACCGATAATCAGTGATAAGCCTAGCGGCGGCATACCCAAGGTTTCGGCAATCCTGATGAAGATCGGCACTAACAATGCCGCACTGGCAGTGTTGGAGGTGAACTCGGTCAGGAAAATAATAAAGGCGGCAACCACCAGACCGATAATATAGAAGTGTCCTCCCTCAATCGCGGCAACCACCATATCCGCCAAGATTTTACTGGCGCCGGAATCACGCAGTACCGCACTTAGGGTCAAACCGCCGCCGAATAACATCAACACGCCCCAGTCGGTATTTTTCTGGATATCTTCCCAAGCGGCGACTCGGCTGATACAGATAGCAACGGCTGCAATCAGGGCAATAATGCTGTCGAAGCTAGCCATATTCTTTTCCAAGCCGAATAATGAGGAGAGTAACGGATTGATTTGTCCGCTAAATACCCAGCATAAGGCAATCACCACAAAGATTGCCAATGCGACATACTGTTTGCGGTGCAGGCTTTGTTCTTCGAAGGTTTTTTCAAAGGTGGCGGTCAATTTTGGTTTGAAGGTGAGATACAATGCACCGATCATTAACGGCATCATTAAAATCATCACCGGCAGCCCGTATGACATCCATTGGGCAAAACTGATGTTAAGTTGTGAGGCAACAATCGCATTCGGCGGGCTGCCGACCACCGTGCCCATCCCGCCGATACTGGCGCTGTAGGCAATCCCGAGTAATACGAACACATAGGTGTTGTGATCGGAATTTTTATCCATCTTGCTCAGAATTCCCATCGCCAACGGCAACATCATCGCTGCGGTGGCGGTGTTACTCATCCACATCGAGAGGAATGCGGTGGTCGTGAACAGGTAAATCACCGCAAGGAACAGTTTTCCTCTGGCTAAATTCATGATTTTATTGGCGATGATTTTATCCAAGCCCTGAATGTGCAGTGCGGTCGCCAGGGCGAAACCGCCGAAGAACAAGAAAATCGTCGGGTTGGCAAACGTTGCCAAAGCAGTGCTGGTGGTGACCAAACCAAGCGCAATTGCCATAATCGGTACCAAAAGTGCGGTCACGGTCACATGAACGGCTTCAGTCAACCAAAGAATACCGATAAACACCAGTAATGCCAGCCCCTTATTTTCATTCATATTGAACGGCAGAAAATTGAGCAGCAGGAAAAAGAGGATAATATTGGCTAGAAAAATGATACCGCCGCGTCTTAATTCGCGATCTTCAATGCCACTTTGTAGCGGCTCCGGTTTGTTTATTTTTTTATCGATCATCGTGGTTTCCTTAATTTTAATACAACCAGAAGGAGAATACACTTATTTAGTGTAATGTTATCAATATAACAGGCTGTTACGATTTTATTAACTAAATGAAATAAATAATTGTCAAAAATGTGACCTCAAACAGAAAATAATCACGGAACACCCTATCGGGCAATAAAAAGCCCGGGCTGATTTGATTAGCTCGGGCTGATAGTCACAGAGGGAACAAGCGGTTAATCGTTAAAATTGTCATCCTCTCGGTTGTTGAGTTCCAGTGGTTCAGGCGAAAGGATAATCCCGGTCAGATCGGCATAGACATAATCTTCCGGCAAGAACGACACGCCGCCGAAATTCACCGGCACCTCGGTTTCGCCGATGGTTTTATCGTCGGCGGAGACCGGAATCGGCGCCAACGCATGAATGCCGATATCCAGACTTTCCAGAATATCCAATTGGCGCACCGCGCCGTAGACAATAATCCCTTCCCAATCATTATCAACCGCCAGTTGCGCTAAATCGGAATCAATCAAAGCACGGCGCACCGAACCGCCGCCGTCAATCAACAGCACCCGCCCCAAGCCGTCTTCTTCCAATACTTCTTCGATCAAGCCGTTACTTTCGAAACATTTGACAGTGGTGATTTTACCGCTAAACGCACTGCGCCCGCCAAAACTGGAAAAAATCGGTTCGACCACGTCGATTTGATCTTGATAAATATCACACAACTCAGAGGTATCAATACGCATGAGGGTATCCTTAATTGATGAAAAATCCGTTGCGGCTAGTATAAACAGTAAACAAACAAATTACCAATAAAACCCAAGTAATAAGCCAAGGCTGAACAGCAGGTTGGTTAACAGCGCCAACATTGCCATTTGTGCCAACATCGGGCGCAGTTGTTTCGGGTCGTTGGCACGTAGCACCGACCAAGCGTGTTTGAGCAGTAAAGGAAATGCCGCCGCCGCCAGCCAACCCGACCAATGTGGAAAATATAATAAGCCGAAGGCAAGATAGAGCAGAATCGCCGCCACGATTAGCACGCTGTGATAAATTTTTGCCGGTTTGTCGCCCAAGCGCACCGCCAGCGTGTTTTTACCGGCTTTGCGATCTTGTTCAATATCGCGTAAATTATTGATATTTAACACGGCGGTTGCCAATAGCCCGCAGGCGGTTGCCACCATTAAGATTGGAAAGTTGATCTGGTGCGCTTGCAAATAATAAGTGCCGCCGACCCCGAGCCAACCGAAAAACATCAGCACCGAAATATCGCCCAAACCGATATAACCGTAAGGTTTGCGTCCGATGGTGTAAGTAATCGAGGCAATCACCGCCAACACGCCCAACAGCAAAAACGCCAGCAGATCCTGCCAACTTTCGGTTGCCACCAGAATCAATGCCAAACCCGAACACAAACTGGCAATAATCGTGATAATCAGTCCGTTGCGCAGTTGTTTTGGCGTGATCACGCCATGCTGAATGCCGCGCAGCGGTCCGATACGCTCGGCGGTGTCCGAGCCTTTGAGGTGATCGCCGTAATCGTTGGCAAAATTCGATACCACTTGCAATAAAAGTGCGGTCAGAATTGACAACAACGTAATTGCCCAGCTAAAGACGCCACTGGATGCGGCTAAAGCAGAGCCGGTGACAATCGACGCCAACGCTAACGGCAAGGTTTTCGGGCGGGCGGTTTCCAGCCACATTCTAAAAACGGTTTTGTTCATATTCCCTGATAATAATAAAAGCGGTTTATACCGCACTTGACTGATTTGGGTGCTATTATAGGCGAAAATATCCGGCTTGTTTTGATTTGACAAGGTATTTTGCCGCTTTTTATCGAGAATCTGAAAAATGTCATCTGAATTTTGTTTTGCTCCGCTCACCCTGCAACCGGTTGCGGTGGCGCATACCCCCTATAATGAAAAATTTTCCGTGCCGCGCCAACCGGATTTGGTGCAAGACGGACAAGGCGTGATTGAATTACTGCCGCCGTATAATCAGGCGGAGGCGGTGCGCGGTTTGGAACAATTTAGCCATCTGTGGCTGATCTTTCAGTTTGATCGTATTGCCGCAAACAAGTGGCAGCCGACGGTGCGCCCACCGCGCTTGGGCGGCAATCAACGGGTCGGCGTTTTCGCCTCGCGCGCCACCCACCGCCCCAATCCGTTGGGGCTGTCGAAAGTGGAATTGAAAGCGATCGATCTCAGCCAAGGCAAAGTGCGGTTGCAGGTCGGCAGTATTGATCTCGTCAATCACACTCCGATTTTTGATATTAAACCTTATCTTGCTTATGCTGACAGTCAAGCCGATGCGCGTAGCGGTTTTGCCCAACAAAAACCGACAAGCGCGATCGAAGTGCGGTTTCTGTCCGAAGTATTGCAACAAATTCAGCAGTACACGCCTCGCTATCCGAACCTGCAACGTTTTATCCGCGAGCTGATTCAGCAAGATCCGCGCCCAGCCTACCAACAGCAACAAAGCGGCGAACGGCTGTACGGCATGAGTATTTGGCAGTTCAACGTCCGGTTTTGTTTTATCGAATATAACGTAGCGCAAGTGGTGGCTGTTGAGCGGAAGAAGCGTATTTTTTAATTTGTTTCCAAAAAGTTAAATGGTTAATTGAAGTATTTGAAAACCAAATGTCAAATCATTCACAGTGGCACAATCGGCTTTCGATTATTATTCACCGAAACTTTCTAATATTATAGTTATCGAGCTAATTTAGCGCTCTCAATATATTTCATTCTATCTCTCCTATTTTCAATGTGCGTTACTTCGACTTCTTGAAGAAGATTATCGAGAGTAATGTAATGTTTTTAGATAATGTCACTGTAATTAGTTGTTGCTTTGCTGACAATGCATGTTGGAAAGTCGTGTATACATAGTTAAGCAAAGTATGGCTGCACTGAAAACAACAAAATTTGTCAACTTGCGTTACTAATAATCAAATCACTGTCGGAAGATTCAGCTTAACTTAGCGTCTTTTTCTTAAAAATTTATATGTTTATAAAATAATGGTCTTTTTTGTGCAATTCTTATTAAATGAGCAGTTATTTTGCAGATAATTTCACTTTTTATGTTTACAAAAAGATCCTAATCAAGTGATTTATTGATTGGGTTTATCGTTTTTTAAAGTTGAGGTAAGTTTTAACTGTAAGTTTGATTGACACGCATTTTACAAATGATATTATCAGCAGACGTTAAGCAAGATTCAAAGTTATTAAGGTATATTTAAATTATTTTTTAATTAATTAAGATGTTAAATATAAACAAAATTAAGAGGATATATGCTACAAAATCATTATAATACTCGCGCAGCCTCGCGCAGCCTCGCGCAGCCTCGCGCAGCCTCGCGCAGCCTCGCGCAGCCTCGCGCAGCCTCGCGCAGCCTCGCGCAGCCTCGCGCAGCCTCGCGCAGCCTCGCGCAGCCTCGCGCAGCCTCGCGCAGCCTCGCGCAGCCTCGCGCAGCCTCGCGCAGCCTCGCGCAGCCTGTTTATTGGTTGGAGATCAATTGCCGTAATACGCCTGTTTGCACTGAGCCTTGTTTTATTCGGGTTGAGCGCCTGTTCGACTTCGCCTTCTGATTTAACCTCCTTATCCGATTCATCTTCACCTCCTCTCCATGCATTGGAACAATGGGAAAATTATCAATCTGTTGATATTAATACCCAAGATATTCCACTCGGACAAACACAGCTTGTTTTCTATCGACAGCAGCAATTAAACGGACCGGCGATTAATATTTATATCGACGGAAACTATCAAACCTCACTGCTGGAAAACGGTTTCAGCGCGATCTTATTGTGTGCCGAACCACACTTAGTCAGCGCCTCATTCAGCAGCGATACAATGGCAGGCAATAGAACCGAAGGGTTTAAATTTGCTTCGCCTAGTCAACAAGTCACTTATATAAAAATTAAAAATTCCAAAAGTGGTTTGCCACGTTTTGAATTCGTTGCAACGGAAACTGCACTGAAAGACTTATCCGCCTTAAATATGCAAAGCCAAACATTATCCAGAGTGCCGGCCTCGCGCTGTCAAGATGATAGCTATATTTTGGCGGCAACGTCAGTGAATGCCGAAATCACTTTTCCATTGAATCAATATGCTTATGACAAAGTGCTGATCGACGGTCAGCAGAATATCCGCCGATTCGCCGAAAAAATAAACGCAATGGATCCGAAGGATATCGGGCAAATTGTAGTCAGCGGTCATGCCGATCCGAGAGGACGTGCTGATTATAATCAACTTTTATCTGAAAAACGGGCTAAATCAATTAGTAATATCCTGACTGAATATGCGGTAGCACTGCCGATTGTAGCGGTCGGATACGGAGAAACGTCGCTGCTGGTTGAGGATTGTGCATTGCTTTATCCGCATGATATTGCCGCCCAAACACAGTGTAATTTACCCAATAGACGAGTAGATATTGTTGTTTATGGTCGTAAAAAATAACGTTCACTCAATATTTCAACATATTTCAAACCCGATAACTGCTTGTGTTATGGGTTTTACTATTTTATTAAATTAATTGTTATAGGAATTATATTATGTCAATCACATTAAAAGTTTTAAGCGCAAAAACAGAAATTGCTAATTATAAAGTTGTCAATGGCGAAACATTAATTATTAAAGCGCAAGAAAACGTAAATTATCAGCTGATTGAAGATGCCACAGGCTTGGGGCCGCAAAATATTATAGCCAAACGGGTCGGCGATGATCTGCAACTATTATTAGAAAACGGCGATAATGTGCCGGATGTAATTATCGAAGATTATTATAGCGACGAAGGCTCTACGAATCTGATTATCGGCGAACATGAAAATGGCAATATTTATGCCTATGTGCCGGAATCAGGACAAAATTCGGATGCAGTTAGTATGTTGGCAGAGCAAATGTCCGCACCTCAGGCGCTAGGTGGTCATGAAATTAGCCCGTTTTGGGTATTTAGCCCGTGGTGGTTACTGGCGGCCGGTGCTGTTGTTGGCGGTGTGGCATTGGCTGTTGGTGGCGGCGGAAGCGGTAGTAATAGTAATGAACCGGCGGGCGACACCACCGCCCCGAATGCGCCAACGGTCACCGATGTGACGAATAGCGACAAAGACGGTGACGGTAAAGCGGACAGCACCACAATTAGCGGCAAAGCGGAGCCGGGCTCCACCGTCGGTATCGATACCAACGGCGACGGCAAAGCGGACGTAACCACAAAAGCCGATGAAAACGGCGACTATAGCTTAGTAGTGACCCCGGCATTGGAAGACGGCAAAACCTATCCGGTGACCGCCACCGATCCAAGCGGCAACACCGGCAATCCGACTAATGTAACCGGCGACACCACCGCCCCGAATGCACCAACGGTCACCGATGTGACGAATAGCGACAAAGACGGTGACGGTAAAGCGGACAGCACCACGATTAGCGGCAAAGCGGAGCCGGGCTCCACCGTCGGTATCGATACCAACGGCGACGGCAAAGCGGACGTAACCACAAAAGCCGATGAAAACGGCGACTATAGCTTAGTAGTGACCCCGGCATTGGAAGACGGCAAAACCTATCCGGTGACCGCCACCGATCCAAGCGGCAACACCGGCAATCCGACTAATGTAACCGGCGACACCACCGCCCCGAATGCGCCAACGGTCACCGATGTGACGAATAGCGATAAAGACGGTGACGGTAAAGCGGACAGCACCACAATTAGCGGCAAAGCGGAGCCGGGCTCCACCGTCGGTATCGATACCAACGGCGACGGCAAAGCGGGCGTAACCACAAAAGCCGATGAAAACGGCGACTATAGCTTAGTAGTGACCCCGGCATTGGAAGACGGCAAAACCTATCCGGTGACCGCCACCGATCCAAGCGGCAACACCAGCAATCCGACTAATGTAACCGGCGACACCACCGCCCCGAATGCGCCAACGGTCACCGATGTGACGAATAGCGACAAAGACGGTGGCGGTAAAGCGGACAGCACCACGATTAGCGGCAAAGCGGAGCCGGGCTCCACCGTCGGTATCGATACCAACGGCGACGGCAAAGCGGACGTAACCACAAAAGCCGATGAAAACGGCGACTATAGCTTAGTAGTGACCCCGGCATTGGAAGACGGCAAAACCTATCCGGTGACCGCCACTGATCCAAGCGGCAACACCGGCAATCCGACTAATGTAACCGGCGACACCACCGCCCCGAATGCGCCAATGGTCACCGACGTGACGAATAGCGACAAAGACGGTGACGGTAAAGCGGACAGCACCACAATTAGCGGCAAAGCGGAGCCGGGCTCCACCGTCGGTATCGATACCAACGGTGACGGCAAAGCGGACGTAACCACAAAAGCCGATGAAAACGGCGACTATAGCTTAGTAGTGACCCCGGCATTGGAAGACGGCAAAACCTATCCGGTGACCGCCACCGATCCAAGCGGCAACACCAGCAATCCGACTAATGTAACCGGCGACACCACCGCTCCGAATGCGCCAACGGTCACCGACGTGACGAATAGCGACAAAGACGGTGACGGTAAAGCGGACAGCACCACAATTAGCGGCAAAGCGGAGCCGGGCTCCACCGTCGGTATCGATACCAACGGTGACGGCAAAGCGGACGTAACTACAAAAGCCGATGAAAACGGCGACTATAGCTTAGTAGTGACCCCGGCATTGGAAGACGGCAAAACCTATCCGGTAACCGCCACCGATCCAAGCGGCAACACCAGTGATCCTACACAAGTTACTGGTTCTGGTCCTGATGTTACGGCACCAAGTGCGGTTGCGGAAGCGGACGGCAGTGTTACTGTCACGCCACCGACGGATGATGATACGAAGTCAGTTGAAGTTAAGTTCACCGCTGAAGACGGCACCGAGAAAACCGTGACCGTGAACAAGAAAGATGACGGCACTTGGGAGTTGGCGGCACCGGTTGAAGGTGTCACATTGGAAGCGGGTACCGGTAAGGTAACGATTGCTGAGGACGCGGTGAAAGACGGTTCTACCGTAACGGCAAAAGCCAATGACGGTACGCAGGACTCAGCGAATGCGACCGTGGTTGCGAAAGATGTGACTGCCCCGAGTGCGCCGACGGCGACAGCAGAAGATAACGGCGATGTCAGCATTACGCCACCGGCGGATGATGATACGAAGTCAGTTGAAGTTAAGTTCACCGCTGAAGACGGCACCGAGAAAACCGTGACCGTGAACAAGAAAGACGACGGAACATGGGAGCTGGCGGCACCGGTTGAAGGTGTCACGCTAGATACGAATACCGGTAAGGTAACGCTTGCGGAAAGTGCGGTGAAAGACAACGGTAAAGTGACGGCGACGGCGAAAGACGTTGACGGCAATACCTCTACACCGGCAGAAGTGACGGCGAAAGACACGACCGCACCGGCGGCACCAAGTGCGGTTGCGGAAGAGAACGGCAGTGTTACTGTCACGCCACCGACGGATGATGATACGCAGTCAGTTGAAGTTAAGTTCACCGCTGAAGACGGCACCGAGAAAACCGTGACCGTGAACAAGAAAGACGACGGAACATGGGAGCTGGCGGCACCGGTTGAGGGTGTCACGTTAGATACGAATACCGGTAAGGTAACGCTTGACGAAAGTGCGGTGAAAGACAACGGTAAAGTGACGGCGACGGCGAAAGACGTTGACGGCAATACCTCTACACCGGCAGAAGTGACGGCGAAAGACACGACTGCACCGGCGGCACCAAGTGCGGTTGCGGAAGAGAACGGTGATGTCAGCATTACGCCACCGGCGGATGTGGATACGAAGTCAGTTGAAGTTAAGTTTACCGATGAGAACGGTGCGGAACAGACTGTGACCGTGAACAAGAAAGACGACGGAACATGGGAGTTGGCGGCACCGGTTGAAGGTGTCACATTGGAAGCGGGTACCGGTAAGGTAACGATTGCTGAGGACGCGGTGAAAGACGGTTCTACCGTAACGGCAAAAGCCAATGACGGTACGCAGGACTCAGCGAATGCGACCGTGGTTGCGAAAGATGTGACTGCCCCGAGTGCGCCGACGGCGACAGCAGAAGATAACGGCGATGTCAGCATTACGCCACCGGCGGATGTGGATACGAAGTCGGTTGAAGTTAAGTTTACCGATGAGAACGGTGCGGAACAGACTGTGACCGTGAACAAGAAAGACGACGGTACTTGGGAGTTGGCGGCACCGGTTGAGGGTGTCACGTTAGATACGAATACCGGCAAGGTAACGCTTGCGGAAAGTGCGGTGAAAGACGGTTCTACCGTAACGGCAAAAGCCAATGACGGTACGCAGGACTCGGCAGAGGCGACCGTGGTTGCGAAAGATGTGACTGCTCCAAGTGCGCCGACGGCGACAGCAGAAGATAACGGTGATGTCAGCATTACGCCACCGGCGGATGTAGATACGAAGTCAGTTGAAGTTAAGTTCACCGCTGAAGACGGCACCGAGAAAACCGTGACCGTGAACAAGAAAGACGACGGAACATGGGAGCTGGCGGCACCGGTTGAAGGTGTCACGCTAGATACGAATACCGGCAAGGTAACGTTTGCGGAAAGTGCGGTGAAAGACGGTTCTACCGTAACGGCAAAAGCCAATGACGGTACGCAGGACTCAGCGAATGCGACCGTGGTTGCGAAAGATGTGACTGCCCCGAGTGCGCCGACGGCGACAGCGGAAGAGAACGGTGATGTCAGCATTACGCCACCGGCGGATGATGATACGAAGTCAGTTGAAGTTAAGTTCACCGCTGAAGACGGCACCGAGAAAACCGTGACCGTGAACAAGAAAGACGACGGAACATGGGAGCTGGCGGCACCGGTTGAAGGTGTCACGCTAGATACGAATACCGGTAAGGTAACGCTTGCGGAAAGTGCGGTGAAAGACAACGGTAAAGTGACGGCGACGGCGAAAGACGTTGACGGCAATACCTCTACACCGGCAGAAGTGACGGCGAAAGACACGACTGCACCGGCGGCACCAAGTGCGGTTGCGGAAGAGAACGGCAGTGTTACTGTCACGCCACCGGCGGATGATGATACGCAGTCGGTTGAAGTGACATTCACTAAACCGGATGGTACAGAAGCAACGGTGACGGCGACTAAGAAAGACGACGGTACTTGGGAGCTGGATAACCCAGTTACGGGTGTCACGTTAGACCCGAATACCGGTAAGGTAACGCTTGCGGAAAGTGCGGTGAAAGACAACGGTAAAGTGACGGCGACGGCGAAAGACGTTGACGGCAATACCTCTACACCGGCAGAAGTGACGGCGAAAGACACGACTGCACCGGCGGCACCAAGTGCGGTTGCGGAAGAGAACGGCAGTGTTACTGTCACGCCACCGACGGATGTAGATACGAAGTCAGTTGAAGTTAAGTTCACCGCTGAAGACGGCACCGAGAAAACCGTGACCGTGAACAAGAAAGACGACGGTACCTGGGAGCTGGCGGCACCGGTTGAAGGTGTCACATTGGAAGCGGGTACCGGCAAGGTAACGATTGCTGAGGACGCAGTGAAAGACGGTTCTACCGTAACGGCAAAAGCCAATGACGGTACTCAGGACTCAGCGAATGCGACCGTGGTTGCGAAAGATGTGACCGCGCCGGCAGCACCAAGTGCGGTTGCGGAAGATAATGGTGATGTCAGCATTACGCCACCGACGGATGTGGATACGAAGTCAGTTGAAGTTAAGTTTACTGATGAGAACGGTGCGGAACAGACTGTGACCGTGAACAAGAAAGACGACGGTACTTGGGAGTTGGCGGCACCGGTTGAGGGTGTCACGTTAGACCCGAATACCGGTAAGGTAACGCTTGCGGAAAGTGCGGTGAAAGACAACGGTAAAGTGACGGCGACGGCGAAAGACGTTGACGGCAATACCTCTACACCGGCAGAAGTGACGGCGAAAGACACGACTGCACCGGCGGCACCAAGTGCGGTTGCGGAAGAGAACGGCAGTGTTACTGTCACGCCACCGACGGATGTAGATACGAAGTCAGTTGAAGTTAAGTTCACCGCTGAAGACGGCACCGAGAAAACCGTGACCGTGAACAAGAAAGATGACGGCACTTGGGAGTTGGCGGCACCGGTTGAAGGTGTCACATTGGAAGCGGGTACCGGTAAGGTAACGATTGCTGAGGACGCGGTGAAAGACGGTTCTACCGTAACGGCAAAAGCCAATGACGGTACGCAGGACTCAGCGAATGCGACCGTGGTTGCGAAAGATGTGACTGCCCCGAGTGCGCCGACGGCGACAGCAGAAGATAACGGCGATGTCAGCATTACGCCACCGGCGGATGATGATACGAAGTCAGTTGAAGTTAAGTTCACCGCTGAAGACGGCACCGAGAAAACCGTGACCGTGAACAAGAAAGACGACGGAACATGGGAGCTGGCGGCACCGGTTGAAGGTGTCACGCTAGATACGAATACCGGTAAGGTAACGCTTGCGGAAAGTGCGGTGAAAGACAACGGTAAAGTGACGGCGACGGCGAAAGACGTTGACGGCAATACCTCTACACCGGCAGAAGTGACGGCGAAAGACACGACTGCACCGGCGGCACCAAGTGCGGTTGCGGAAGAGAACGGCAGTGTTACTGTCACGCCACCGACGGATGTAGATACGAAGTCAGTTGAAGTTAAGTTCACCGCTGAAGACGGCACCGAGAAAACCGTGACCGTGAACAAGAAAGACGACGGTACCTGGGAGCTGGCGGCACCGGTTGAAGGTGTCACATTGGAAGCGGGTACCGGCAAGGTAACGATTGCTGAGGACGCAGTGAAAGACGGTTCTACCGTAACGGCAAAAGCCAATGACGGTACTCAGGACTCAGCGAATGCGACCGTGGTTGCGAAAGATGTGACCGCGCCGGCAGCACCAAGTGCGGTTGCGGAAGATAATGGTGATGTCAGCATTACGCCACCGACGGATGTGGATACGAAGTCAGTTGAAGTTAAGTTTACTGATGAGAACGGTGCGGAACAGACTGTGACCGTGAACAAGAAAGACGACGGTACTTGGGAGTTGGCGGCACCGGTTGAAGGTGTCACATTGGAAGCGGGTACCGGCAAGGTAACGCTTGCGGAAAGTGCGGTGAAAGACAACGGTAAAGTGACGGCGACGGCGAAAGACGTTGACGGCAATACCTCTACACCGGCAGAAGTGACGGCGAAAGACACGACTGCACCGGCGGCACCAAGTGCGGTTGCGGAAGAGAACGGCAGTGTTACTGTCACGCCACCGACGGATGTAGATACGAAGTCAGTTGAAGTTAAGTTCACCGCTGAAGACGGCACCGAGAAAACCGTGACCGTGAACAAGAAAGACGACGGTACCTGGGAGCTGGCGGCACCGGTTGAAGGTGTCACATTGGAAGCGGGTACCGGCAAGGTAACGATTGCTGAGGACGCAGTGAAAGACGGTTCTACCGTAACGGCAAAAGCCAATGACGGTACTCAGGACTCAGCGAATGCGACCGTGGTTGCGAAAGATGTGACCGCGCCGGCAGCACCAAGTGCGGTTGCGGAAGATAATGGTGATGTCAGCATTACGCCACCGACGGATGTGGATACGAAGTCAGTTGAAGTTAAGTTTACTGATGAGAACGGTGCGGAACAGACTGTGACCGTGAACAAGAAAGACGACGGTACTTGGGAGTTGGCGGCACCGGTTGAGGGTGTCACGTTAGACCCGAATACCGGTAAGGTAACGCTTGCGGAAAGTGCGGTGAAAGACAACGGTAAAGTGACGGCGACGGCGAAAGACGTTGACGGCAATACCTCTACACCGGCAGAAGTGACGGCGAAAGACACGACTGCACCGGCGGCACCAAGTGCGGTTGCGGAAGAGAACGGCAGTGTTACTGTCACGCCACCGACGGATGTAGATACGAAGTCAGTTGAAGTTAAGTTCACCGCTGAAGACGGCACCGAGAAAACCGTGACCGTGAACAAGAAAGACGACGGTACTTGGGAGCTGGCGGCACCGGTTGAGGGTGTCACGTTAGACACTGACAGCGGCAAGGTAACGATTGCTGAGGACGCAGTGAAAGACGGTTCTACCGTAACGGCAAAAGCCAATGACGGTACGCAGGACTCAGCGAATGCGACCGTGGTTGCGAAAGATGTGACTGCCCCGAGTGCGCCGACGGCGACAGCGGAAGAGAACGGTGATGTCAGCATTACGCCACCGGCGGATGTGGATACGAAGTCGGTTGAAGTTAAGTTTACCGATGAGAACGGTGCGGAACAGACTGTGACCGTGAACAAGAAAGATGACGGTACTTGGGAGTTGGCGGCACCGGTTGAAGGTGTCACGTTAGACACTGACAGCGGCAAGGTAACGATTGCTGAGGACGCAGTGAAAGACAACGGAAAAGTGACGGCGACGGCGAAAGACGTTGACGGCAATACCTCTACACCGGCAGAAGTGACGGCGAAAGACACCAATGCGCCGGCAGCACCAAGTGCGGTTGCGGAAGAGAACGGCGATGTCAGCATTACGCCACCGACGGATGATGATACGCAGTCGGTTGAAGTGACATTCACCAAACCGGATGGTACGGAAGCAACGGTGACGGCGAACAAGAAAGACGATGGTACCTGGGAGTTGGCGACACCGGTTGAAGGTGTCACGTTAGACCCGAATACCGGCAAGGTAACACTTGACGAAAGTGCGGTGAAAGACAACGGTAAAGTGACGGCGACGGCGAAAGACGTTGACGGCAATACCTCTACACCGGCAGAAGTGACGGCGAAAGACACCAATGCGCCGGCAGCACCAAGTGCGGTTGCGGAAGAGAACGGTGATGTCAGCATTACGCCACCGACGGATGTGGATACGAAGTCAGTTGAAGTTAAGTTTACTGATGAGAACGGTGCGGAACAGACTGTGACCGTGAACAAGAAAGACGACGGTACTTGGGAGCTGGCGGCACCGGTTGAAGGTGTCACGTTAGACCCGAATACCGGCAAGGTAACGATTGCTGAGGACGCAGTGAAAGACGGTTCTACCGTAACGGCAAAAGCCAATGACGGTACGCAGGACTCAGCGAATGCGACCGTGGTTGCGAAAGATGTGACTGCCCCGAGTGCGCCGACGGCGACAGCAGAAGATAACGGTGATGTCAGCATTACGCCACCGGCGGATGTAGATACAAAGTCAGTTGAAGTTAAGTTCACCGCTGAAGACGGCACCGAGAAAACCGTGACCGTGAACAAGAAAGACGACGGAACATGGGAGCTGGCGGCACCGGTTGAAGGTGTCACATTGGAAGCGGGTACCGGCAAGGTAACGATTGCTGAAGAGGCGGTGAAAGACAGTACGGAAGTCAAAGCGACAGCCAGTGATGCGGATGGTAATGAATCGAATGAAGTTAAGGTTGAAGCGCCTACAATTCTTTTACCGGCTCAGCCGATAGTTACTTTAGTTAGTGATACTGGATTTAGTTCAGCTGATAAGATAACGAACAATGGCATGATTAATGTTTCTAATTTAGAGGAAGGAACAACCCGAGAATACAGTATTGATGGTGGTAATACTTGGATAGTAATTCCAGGGATTACAGGAAATACTGCTACTTTTGAATTAGCGGAGGGAACATATCCTTCTATCTTAGTTCGTCAAAATAAAGATGGGCAGTCTTCTGTAGTTGGTAGTTTGAATGATGTCTTTATTGATAAAACTCCACCTGTAATACCAGAATTAAAATTAGCCCAAATATCCGATAGTGGGTACTCTGATACAGATAATATTACTAATGTTAAACAACCGACTTTAGAGGGGGTTACTGAACCAGGTACTACGGTGAGAATTTATGTTGATGGCTCTTATTATGCTGATAAGGCTAATGATACAGGTAAATTTAGTATTAAAATTACTAAAGATATGAGCGATGGTCAAAAGTTTCCATTAGTTATGGCGGTTGATGCAGCAGGTAATGCAAGTACAGCTACGCCGGCGGATCCTACAAAATGGACAGAAGGAAAGCCATTTATTGTAAATCTTTCAGCTGAACAGCCAATTATTAATCAGGAGGGATATGGTACTGTTACTGTTGAAACGAACGATCAACAAGCTTATAAATTAACTACTTTTTACTTTGATACTGCAGGTAACAAACAAACAGCTGTCTCTACAAAAGGTACTGATGGAAATTGGAACTTTACTTTTAGTGGTCCACAACCTGCTGGAACATTTGATTCTAAAACTGGAAAAATGACTTTTGCTGAGGGAGTCATTCAATCTGGTTCAACTGTGGAAGTGAAGTTGGAGGACAATGCGGGCAATATTGCAGATGCAAGTAGAAAATTGTTATTTAATCCAGTGTTTGCCGAGAGAATAGCTTCGATTGAATATTTTGAAAACTCTTTGATAAGTGATGTCTTAGGAAAAGTTACTGCCACCGATAAAGATAATCAGGTTGTACAATATCGCTTTTTGAATGATGATGGTACAGAGACTAATATCAGTAAAGATGGGCGTTATTTAATATCCAGTGGTGGAGAGTTTGCCTTAACTGAGAATGGAGGGGGGCTAACCTCAACGTCAGCAAACATAAGTACTAGAGATAGTAATGATTTTGAAACCGCTCCAAATAAATTTGGTCCTTATAAGGTTATTGCGATTGATCAAACTGGTTTGAAATCTAAGCCTATTGATGTTGATTTTACAGTACAAAATGTATTGGCAATTAGGACATTATGGGTGGACTTAAATGATAGAAATGGCGCTAATTGGGAGGGAACTATTGCTTCTGCTGATACAGCTAATAAGAATTTCCAATTTACTAGTGAAAACTCTGATAAAATTTTGATTGGTTATAATGAAGCAGGAAAAGCAGAAACTGGTTTAGGTATTGGTAATATTGAACGAGGCGCTGTTTTGAATACGCTAGACGGAGATGATTATGTTAAGCTCTCTCAAAGTGTCGGTAGTAACAATATGGACGGCGGGATTGCTCTTGGAAATGGTAATAATACTTTACTGATTGGTAATGATATTATTGGAGGAACTAACAGAAGTTGGGTTACTTCAGGAGATGGAAACGATACTATTATTGTAGGGGATTTTTCTAGTATTTTTAATGATCGTGATGATATTCAAAATGCAACAATACTAACTGGAGCTGGTAATGATACTTTACGTTTACAGGGGGGCGATGTTAAATCTAGCAGTATTATTGATATGGGAAGTGGCAATGACTCTATTATAATTACTGATAATGGAACCGCTTTACGAGCAGATCAAAGTTTAGACGCTAAAGCTACCTATACTGGTAGGGATTTTGGGGGGCATATTTATGACAGTACTATTATTTTAGGGGCTGGTGATGATACATTAACTACCTATAATTATTTACAGGATGCTACGATTATCGGAGATACCGCAAATACACCGATTGCACTAGATAGCTCTCCGTATACACCAATAGGGAATCCTAGAGATGTTAAAGATTCAGGAATATCCTCTTTAACTGGAGATGACACTGTTATTTTAGGGGTCAATGCTGATGGCAGTCGGAACGGAAAAGGGATTATGTATTACTCTTCCAAAATTGATTTAGGTGGGGGAAATGATACCCTTATTGTTGACCAGATTCGTGATAACTCAAAAGTTTATATGGGAGATGGTAATGACTCTGTGACTATCACTAAAACGTTTGGACGAGGAGATGGCTCTGCATTAGTCGATATGGGAGCCGGTAATGATACCTTGACTTGGAGTGGTAATGCTGGGATGGGATATAATGATCTTGGCTCGTTTAATAGTAAAATGCTTGGTGGAACAGGTATTGATAAATTAATTGTAGATAGCAATGTTGCTTCAGGTAATGATGTGATCTCTCATATTTCTACAGTTAATTTCACTGGCTTTGAACAGATTCAACTGAAAAATCAAGCAGTTTTAGATATTCGTTATGGTGATTTGTTTAATGATAATACTCGTGAAGGTAATTTCTATGTTATGGGAGGAAGCACAAATAAAGTTGATTTAGGACAAAGTAATTGGAATAATGACGGAGTGGCTAAGATTAGCTTAGTGGATAATGGTGCTGTTGGAAATAGTTATTACAATGGTAGTTGGGTTAAGCAGTCATCGACGACAGTTGAGGGAATCACTTACGATATATATCGTCATAATAGTGCAGCCAGTAGTTCTGATAACGATGTTTATATCCAACAAGGCATTATCGTTATCTAACCGATAACCTATTTTAAATAACCTCAAACCGCACTTTTAGCAATAAAAGTGCGGTTTTTTACAGGGTTTGAAAAACAAAAAAATAATCAAAGATTATTGATATGTTGTATATGGAAAGTTCCGGCTGTCTATTTTATTGATGGTAATGATCTTTTATGTAAAACCTGCGGTTATTGTCGCTAAAACCTGATAATTTTAATTCCAATTCAAAATTATAACTATTGGTTATTATTTTGAATGTTTTTGCATAAATGATTAACAATGAAACAGGAGAGCCGACTATGCCAGTGAATAGAATGGCAAATAATAAAAATTTATGTTTGAAATCGTTTGCCGAAAATCAACCGACAGATATGCCGAGAATTTGGGCGATGAATGGCGCACTGAAGATTGCGCCGTCACAGCAAAATTCAACGGAATTGAAGATTCAGTTGACGGATAGCCAAGGCGAAGCGCAAACAGTGATACTGACAAAAAATGTAGAGAACCAATGGATCAGGAGCGATAGAATACAAAATAGCAAACCGAGCGGATTATCGGTTGATCCTAAAAGCGGTGAAGTGACAATTGAGAAAAAGTTTTTGCTTTTCGGTTCAAAATTGATTGCTCATGACACTAACGGCAAGATAACGCAAGTTGAAACTAATGTGTTGTTCCAGCCGGTATTTAGTCAAGCAACAGCTTCATTCAAGTATTTTGAAAATCATTTAATCAAAAATCCGATCGCAACAATCGCTGCGACAGATGAGGATAATAAAATCAAAGAATATTTATTTGTTCACACTAATGGCGCTATGAGTGCCAGAAGTGAAGACGGTAAATATGCGATTAATACAAAAGGCGAGATTTATTTGACGGTATCCGGTGGTGGCGCGTTAATCAGCACAAACAGTAAACTCAGCCAAGTTGACAGCAATGATTATGAAACGTCCACAAATCAGTTTGACAATTATAACATTATTGCGGTCGATCAAACCAATTTGAAATCATATGCGATTACCGTCGATTTCACCGTGAATAATGTGTTGGCAATCCCACATTTATACAATAATACTAACGGTGTTGATTCATCCGGGCAGAATTTTTCTCAGGATACTAACAATCAAAGCTACCAGTTTACGAGTAATAATGAAGATAAGGTTTTGGTGGGGTATAACGAAAATGGTAGCGCTGTAACGGGATTAGGGGAAGGAAATATCGAAAGAGGTGCTGTACTTTCTACTTTAGAAGGTGATGATTATGTCAAACTTTCTCAAAGTGTGGGCAGTAACAATATGGACGGCGGGATTGCTCTTGGAAATGGTAATAATACTTTACTGATTGGTAATGATATTATTGGAGGAACTAACAGAAGTTGGGTTACTTCAGGAGATGGAAACGATACTATTATTGTAGGGGATTTTTCTAGTATTTTTAATGATCGTGATGATATTCAAAATGCAACTATATTAACGGGAGCTGGAAACGATACGCTGATTTTACAAGGGGGCATTGTTGCTGATAAAACCATTATTAATATGGGAGAAGGTGATGACATAGTTTCTCTAACAGATACTGGTATTGCACTGAAAGCAGATCAGAGTTTGGATGGTAAAGAAACAAATACAGGTCTTTCTGAAGCGGGTACATTGCGAGAGGATAGTATCATTATCTTAGGTGCTGGAAATGATAAATTAAATATTGATAAAGATATTACATCATCTATAGTGATTGGAGGAAAGGTAACATCAACAGGGTATTTAATTGATAATAAGTATCAATATGATACAGAAACAGCGCCGAATCTTAAAGATGATGGTGCGGATAATGGTATTGATATTGTTACTGTCGGAACGACGGTAACTAACTCAAAAATTTATCTTGGAGGTGGAAATGATGAGATGACTGTTGGAAGTTACGTCGATAACTCTACAATTAATATGGGTAACGGTGATGATACCGTAACCATTAAAGGCATTGTACAAAGCGGTACACAGATTAATATGGGTGATGGTAATAACGTTCTGACTACGGAAGGTGTAAATAATGCTTCAAGTATTACTTTCGGTAGCGGCAATGATTCATTAACGATTAAATCCCAATTGGGAGTTGGTGCTGGAAATCCAACCATCTCAATGGGTGCCGGTGATGATATTGTCACTTGGGGCGGTACAACTATTTCGAGTACAAATCCGATCGACGGTGGTGAAGGTAAAGATACCTTGATCTTGACGACTATCACCAATACGCATACTGGTAGTACCAATAATCCAACGAATTTAGGTTCATCACAATTCAAAGGCTTTGAAGTGATTGAAATGAAAAATCCAGGTAACTCGGTTGATATCCGTTATTCTGATTTGCTGCGTGATACGACTAATGATGGTCCACTGTATATTAGAGGTGTGGCTGGAAGTAAAGTCGATTTAGGTCAGAATAATTGGAATAATGATTCTGTAGGCAGTAGCAACCTCAATGATGGCACAGGTCGTTGGACTAAAGGAAGTACAACCAATGTAGATGGCGTAAGCTATGATATTTACCACCATTCAACAGCAGGAACAGATACATCTAACGATGTTTATATCCAAACCGGTATTATCGTTATCTAACCGATAACCCACGTTAACTAACCTCAAACCGCACTTTTAGCAATAAAAGTGCGGTCTGGGCAGGGTTATTCGGGCTTGTAACTCGCCACTGCGATAAAATTCAGTCGCTGTTGCGGATCATTAAACAGCTTGAACATTTTCTTAAAGGTCGGAAAATTTTGTTTTTTCAGTGCGTTGCGTATAATTTTTAGTGTGCCATTTATACCTTCATCATAAATTATGCCTTTCGGTGACAGCAGGGTCATGCGGGCATGAATCGACTCACAGCGGGCAAAACCGCACTCACGGAATAACTCCAACCAATTATGTTGACTTAACGGTGTGACGCTAATATTAATCGCATGGCGTAGTTTTTCCAATATTTCAGGATCTTTATCACGCGTTAGCATTACATCATGAGTCAGCAGAACGCCGCCCGGTTTCAGCACGCGAAAATACTCACTGATTGCTTTGCGTTTTGCTTCCAACGGCAGCATGGTCAACATCGCTTCGTTAATCACCACATCAAAACGGTTGTCGACAAACGGCAATTTGGTAGCATTGGCACGGCGCACATGGATTTTATTCTGCAAGCCGTGGCGCTGAATATTGGCTTCGGCTTTAATCAATGCCTGCTCGTCCAAATCAATCCCCTCGATTTGGCAGCCGTATTGTTTTGCCAAACCGATTGCAGTGGTCGCCATATTGCACGCCACTTCCAACACTTGCGTTTCCGCACTGAAATTGCCGCGTTCAATCAGCCATTCGGTGGCGCGCCGTCCGCCCGGGCGCAGACGGGTTTTGCCCAAACGGGCGAGGAAGTTATGTCCGACTTCGTCTTTTTTCATACTGATTGCCTTAAAGATA
Source organism: Testudinibacter sp. P17/SS/0325 (assembly GCF_053570765.1). The sequence continues at coordinate 927,299 of NZ_CM131635.1, forward strand.
TATTGCAAATAAGGCTTATCATAAAGAAGTGCGGTTTGTTTTACAAATAGAAATTATTATTATTTTTGAGGCGGAAAAAATGCCTCGAACAGAGGCATTGATAGAAAAGCAATTCAATTAACGCGTGCCATACACCACAATGGTTTTGCCGTGGGCGGAGATCAGGTTTTGATCTTCCAACATTTTTAGAATTCTGCCGACGGTTTCGCGCGAACAACCTACGATTTGCCCGATTTCCTGACGGGTGATTTTGATTTGCATGCCGTCCGGGTGGGTCATCGCCTCCGGCATTTTCGCCAGATTAAGTAAGGTTTGTGCGATACGTCCGGTCACGTCCAGAAACGCCAGATTGCTGACTTGCTTCGAGGTGTGCTGTAAGCGTCTTGCCAATTGTTCGGAAAGATACATCAATACTTCCGGGTTAATTTGAATCAATTGACGGAATTTTTTATAAGAAATTTCCGCCACTTCACAGGTGGTTTTGGCGCGAACCCAAGCGGTGCGTTCGCTTTCTTCTTCGAACAAGCCGATTTCGCCGACGAAATCCCCTTGATTGAGATAGGAGAGGATCATCTCTTTGCCGTCTTCATCTTTAATCGAGACCGACACCGTGCCTTTGATCAGATAATACAGGGTTTCCGCTTTTTCGCCGGCATGGATTAAGGTACTTTTTGCGGGATATTTGTGGATATGACAATGAGAAAGAAACCATTCCAGCGTTGGATCCGGTGAAGTTGGTTTTGTTGTGAATTGCTCTTGCATAGATACCTCTTTTAACTATGGCGACCGTAATTTTAGGCGGTTTATTTGCCTTGTAAAAATACTCTCTTATCTTTTATATCAATTGACTGGTGCAATTCAGACCACACCAGTACCGCATTGTCTGTTTCTAATTGGCGCCTCAGTCGTTCTTTTTTTTGCGCCAGCGTGAGTTCGGTAACACCGTAATCGGTGCCTTCGCGCAAAATAAAAGACTCGAGAATATTCTCAAGGGTTTGCGCATTTAATTCTTGCCAAGGAATCAGCATAGTAACCCTATTTTAGCAAGGACGCAAATAGCGGCCATTGTTGCGTAAATTCGGCGTGGCTACTGCGGCGGAAATTAGTGCGCACATAGCGTAAAAACTGCCCTTCACAAAAGGTAACCAAATGGGCGGCAATCACTTTTTCGTCAATGGCAAAGGCTTTACCGCCGCGCAGACGCTGCATTTGCAGAATATTGTTAAACTGGAGTTCCAGCCCGTCGAAAAATTTGACGATCCGCACTTTGAGCGCCGGATCTTCAAACATCAAAGCATGCCCGCTTAACACCCGCGTCATGCCCGGGTTTTTGCGCGCAAAATCCAGAATCATCTGCATAATATTGTGAATGCGTGTCACAGTATCGGTATCGTTTTTGATCGATTGTTTGATACGGTGGAGTAAATTCTCTTCGATCAGATCGATCAGCGCTTCGAACATTTTGGTTTTACTCGGATAGTAGCGGTAAAGTGCGGCTTCGGATACGCCCACTTCCGCTGCCAAACGGGCGGTGGTGATCCGTTCCATGCCTTTTTCCGAATGCAACAGATGTGACAGTACCGTTAGCACTTGCTTACGCCGTTCTTTAATGCTGCGTTTTTCGCTGTTTATTGCCGGGGTTTTGACTGTGTTACTCATCGAATCAGCTTTTTCCCGAATGCCCGAAGCCGCCTGCACCGCGTTCGCTTTGTTCGAATTCCGTCACCAGATTAAACTCGGCTTGCACCACCGGCACAAATACCAACTGGGCAATGCGGTCACCGACTTCCACCGTGAACGGTTCTTTGCCGCGGTTCCACAGCGAGACCATCAACGGACCTTGGTAATCGGAGTCGATTAAGCCGACTAAATTACCTAGCACGATACCGTTTTTATGTCCTAAACCGGAGCGGGGTAAAATTACCGCCGCCAGATTGGGATCGGCAACGTGAATTGATAAGCCGGTCGGAATCAGCTTGGTTTCGCCCGGATTCAGAGTGAGCCGCTGTTCTAACAAAGCACGCAGATCCAAACCGGCTGAGCCGGGGGTGGCATAACTCGGCAACGGAAATTCGCTGCCGATACGCGGATCTAAAATTTTAACGTCGATTTTTTTCATGGGTTTTATCTTCTCGTTATTAAGCCGTTTGAGTAAGGCGGTATTGTTGCACGATTAAGTCTGCCAGTTGCTGACTTAAACGGTATTTATCCGTGAGCGGTAACTGTTGCTGCCCGGTTTTCCATAACACGCTCAGGGCGTTTTGTTCGCTGTTAAAGCCTTGTCCCTGCGCGGCAACATCGTTGGCGCAAATCATATCCAGATTTTTAGCGTGTAATTTTTTCAGTGCATATTCTTCCACCGCTTGGGTTTCGGCGGCGAAACCGACCACAAAAGGACGGTTGTCCGATAACGCTGCCACCGCGGCAATAATATCCGGATTTTTCACCAGTTTTAACAGCATTTGATCGCTGTCGTCGGTTTTTTTGATTTTTTGCGCAGCAACCGTTTGCATGCGGTAATCGGCGACTGCCGCGCAGCCGATCACAATATCTTGCCGAGGCGCAAGGGAAAGGGTGAGATCGTGCATTTGTTGTGCCGATTCCACATCATAACGTTGCACATTTTGCGGTGTCGGCAGATTAACCGGTCCGGCAATCAAACTGACTTCCGCCCCTTGCTCGGCAAAGGCGCGTGCCAGTGCAAAGCCCATTTTGCCGGAGCTGTGGTTGCTAATAAACCGCACCGGATCAATCGCCTCGCGGGTCGGGCCGGCGGTAATCGCCACGTTCAAACCGGCAAACGGCTGTGCCGACCGCACTTGGCATAGCTTCGCAATTTCGGCAAAAATTTCGCTCGGTTCGGACATGCGCCCTGCGCCGACATCGCCGCACGCCTGTTCGCCGGAATTCGGACCGATCAGCTGAACGCCACGTTGTTGTAACATATTGAGATTCTGCTGTACCACTGTTTGGCGATACATTTGTTGGTTCATTGCCGGCGCGAGTAAAATCGGTGCGTTGGTCGCCAAACAAACTGTAGTCAGTAAATCATTCGCCATGCCCGTTGCCAATCGCGCAGCAAGATCCGCCGTTGTTGGTGCGATGACGATCAGATCCGCCCATTTTGCCAACTCAATATGCCCCATTGACAATTCGGCTTGCGGATCGAGCAGGGAATCGGCGACCGGATTGCCGGAAATCGCCTGCAAGGTCAGGGGCGTGATAAAATGGCTCGCCGCCTTGGTCAACACCACCCGCACTTCCGCATTCGCTTTGCGCAGCAGGCGGATCAGCTCAATGCTTTTATACGCGGCAATGCCGCCGCTAATGCCGATGACAAGATGTTTTCCGTTCAGACTGTGCATGTTATTCCCTGTTAAATTCGCTCGATTTTGCGCATTTATTTTACTGTAATTTTTCGCCTTCGGCTAATTGTTCGCGAGTGTAACGTGGCAAAAAACGTTAAAAATTAAAATTTGGATTCCAGATCGCAAAAATTCTGTGCGCCGGTTCTCTTTTTGCCCCTTTTCAGCCATTGTGATAGAAAATAAGTTAAAGGAAAAAATAAAGAAAATGAATGAGTTAATGCCGCGGGAAAAGTTGTTGCAATATGGCTGCGAAGCTTTATCCGATCAGGAACTATTGGCAATATTTTTACGCACCGGGATTAAAGGCTGTCCGGTGATGGAACTGGCACAGCAGGTGCTGCAACATTTCGGCTCGTTGCGACGCTTGTTGAACGCCGATCAACAGGCATTTTGCCGAATGAGAGGCTTGGGCGTGACCCAATTTATCCAATTACAGGCGAGCAAAGAGATGACAAGACGCTATCTACAGCAGGAGTTACAGTATCAAATTCAGTTTAATGATTCGGATAACGTGCGGTTATACTTGCAAAGCGAGCTGGAGCAGCGCCAACGCGAAGTGTTTCTGGTGCTGTTTTTGGACAGCCAGCACCGCCTGATTAAGCAAGAACAGATGTTTCTCGGCAGTATCAACAGCGCCTATATCCACCCGCGCGAGATTGTCAAAACCGCACTTGACTGCAACGCGGCGGCATTGATTTTGGCGCATAATCATCCGTCCGGTATCGCTGAACCAAGCGACGCTGATCGCGACATCACGCGCAAGATCCAACGCGCCTGTGAGTTGATCGACGTGCGGGTGTTGGATCATTTTGTGATCGGGCACGGTTGTTACCGTTCTTTTTGCGAGCTGGGCTGGCTATAAAACGAAGCGGATCAATGATCCCGTCAACGATCCTTTGTCGGAGAAAAATACAATTTAATCGGTTTTTCTGCTTGAGTCGTGATAAAAAAATGGTATAATCCTCCACCTTTAATATTGGCGTGGGTCGGGTTATGTACCTGACGAGGTTACCGCTAGCGGGATCCGAACCACGAAGCTCGAGCTAATTAAGTTTTATTGGAGAATTAACCATGTCTAGAGTCTGTCAAGTCACAGGCAAGCGTCCGGCAGTTGGCAACAACCGTTCGCACGCAATGAACGCGACTCGTCGTCGTTTCTTACCTAACCTTCACACCCACCGTTTCTGGGTTGAAAGTGAAAACCGTTTCGTAACTTTGCGCTTAACTGCGAAAGGTATGCGTATTATTGATAAAAAAGGCATCGATGCAGTGTTAGCTGACTTGCGTGCCAAAGGCGAAAAATTCTAAGGATCTGAATTATGGCAAGCAAAGGCGCACGTGAGAAAATCAAACTGGTTTCTACTGCTGAAACAGGTCATTTCTACACTACAACCAAAAACAAACGTAATATGCCTGAGAAAATGGAGATCAAAAAATATGATCCTGTTGTTCGCAAGCACGTTATTTATAAAGAAGCAAAAATTAAGTAATTTTTGTTACTAACGAAAAAGCCCGATTTAAGATCGGGTTTTTTTATGCCTGTGATTCGGATTAAATATGGTATGATTTGCCGCATTCGAATAAAGCAGGGCTATAAAGTGCGGTCAGAGAAAAAAGGGGCGAAACATGAGCGAATACAATCAATTAAAACTGGCGTGGGCGTGTCGGCGCGGGATGTTGGAGCTGGATTTTATGATTATGCCGTTTTACCAAAACTGTTTCGCACAACTGTCCGAGGCGCAAAAGGCAACGTTTGTCGAATTATTGGACTATAGCGATCCCGAGTTGTTCCGGTGGCTGATGAACCAGCAAACCGCACCGACTCCCGCGCTGGATGAGATGGTGAAGTTGATTCAAGCCCATTTAAGCAAAAATTAAGAAATAATTAAGATAATTTTTATAAAAATTGAACTTTTAAAAAATGCCGCACTCTAATTCATTAGACCGACCTGCTGTCATTGCAATTGGATTGTTAGCGTACTATGAGGTAAGGAGATTCACTTCTGATGAGTGAACAACTAACAGATCAGGCTCTGGTAGAAAAGGCACAGCAAGGGGATAAAAAAGCATTTAATTTGTTGGTCGCACGCCATCAGAATAAAGTTGCCGGGTTATTGACGCGCTATATTTCGCCGAACGATATCCCGGATGTGGTACAGGAAACCTTTATCAAGGCTTACCGCTCTTTGGAACTGTTTCGCGGCGACAGCGCATTTTATACATGGCTGTACCGGATTGCGGTGAATACGGCGAAAAATTATCTTACCGCGCAAGGGCGGCGTCCGCCCAGCGAAGATATTCAGGCGGAAGATGCGGAAACCTATGATGCGGGTGATAATTTAAGAAACGTAGACACCCCGGAAAACTTGATGTTGTCGGCGGAATTGAAAAAGGTGGTATTCGAAACCATTGCCGCCCTACCGGAAGAATTAAAAACCTCAATTACATTGAGGGAGTTAGAGGGATTGAGTTACGAAGAAATTGCTGAGATTATGGATTGCCCGGTCGGAACGGTTCGTTCGCGGATTTTCAGGGCGCGCGAAATTATCGATGGTAAAATTTCACCTCTGATTCATTAATATGAAGACCTATTGGATTAAATCAAAGAAATAGCGGAGTAGATTAAAATGCAAAAAGAGTTACTTTCAGCTTATCTGGACGGGGAATATCAAAACGATCATTTGCTTGATACCCTGTGTCAAGATGAAGAACTTCAGCAAGCATGGAATCGCTACCATTTGGTTCGCAGTGTAGTCCGTCAAGAAACGTCGGTGTTCTTAGACGCGGACTTTACCGCAAAAATGGCAAGTTTAATTGAAGCAGAGCCAACCCTGCAAGCGGCACTGCAACCAGTGTCGCCACAGGCTGCGGCATTACCGTTAATGCAAAAATTGAAAAATTGGCTTAGTCCGTTCACCCAAGTGGCGGTTGCCGCCAGTGTTTGCTTAGTGGCGGTATTCGGGGTGCAATCCTACCTGCAAAGCGAGAGCGGCGTGGTGATTGCGGAAAATCCGGTGCTGCAAACCCTGCCGTTTACCGATAGTATCCAACAAGTGAGTTATAATGCGCCGAGTCAGGAAGTGCCGACCCAAGCGCAAATGGAACAGCAAAGCAAACGAATTAATATGATGTTGCAAAATTATGAATTGCAGCGCCGTACCAGTCAGCCGCTGAGTGCTTCTGCGACACATGAATAAGTCTGTTGTTGTCAAAAATTTTTCACCACCGTTCGGTGGTGAATTTGTTTTAGCCGTTTTGAGTTTACACGAATGATGAAGCCATTAAAATTACTGATGTTATTGACAGTAATGTTACCGTTGCCGCTGGCGGCAGAGGTGCAGTCTGAACAAAATATGCCGCTGTCACCGTCGCAAGATACCGCGCCGCGCCATAGCTTGTTAGCGCAGCTGCAGCAGATGACGCAAGCGTGGCGCAGCAGTAATTATGAAATGTCGTTCATTCAGATTTTACCTTCCCAAGTCAACAGTTACCAATACCGTCACGTTTTTTCCAATCAGCGCCACTATGCGCAACTTTCGGCGCTGGACGGGGTGCAGCAGGAAATTATCCAGCGCGATGAAATTATCAGCTACTACGGCGGCGGTTATCAGCCGTTCAGTATTCGCGGCAGCCATATTCTGGATAATATTCCGAATGTGGCTTATGCGGATTATCAACGCTTGCAACACTATTATGATTTTATCGATGCCGGTAAAACCCGGGTGGCGGATCGGATCGCGCAAGTGATTCGCCTGCTACCGAAAGACGGCTTCCGCTATCAGTATGTCCTGTGGTTGGAAGAGCAGAGTAAGCTGTTGTTGCGCAGCGATATGTTGGATCGCAACGGCGAATTGCTGGAGCAATTCCGTGTGATTGATTTGCAACAAAGCAGTAATGCGCATAGTCTGATCGGCTTATTGCAACAGCTGAACCTGCCGCCGCTGATCAGTGTGCAAGGGGAAGCGGAAGCACAGCCGACCTGGACGCTGACCTGGCTGCCGCCGGGATTTGAATTGGTCAAGCATGAGCGCTATGAAACCGAGATCGGTTCGTTGGAAAGTGCAATGTTCAGTGACGGGCTGTTCTCATTCAATTTATATATCAATCATGATATTCGTGATCAGCTCGGTGAAAATTATTGGCAGCAGGCGGGCAACACCATTTACAGCGAAACCCAGGGTAACCGTGAGGTTACGCTAATCGGGCAAATTCCGTTGCTCACGGCTAAACAAATTGTGAAAGATCTGCGCTTTGATACCGGAGCAAACTAAACATGTTAGTCGAAACTGCACGGGTACTGGATTATCGCAACGGCATTGCCAGTGTGCGCTGTGAAACCAAAAAAGGTTGCAGTGGTTGCGCCGCGCAAGCCGGTTGCGGTGCGGCGGCGCTGTCGGAACTGAACGGCAGTAAAAACGAAGGCAGCTTGCTAGTTGAGCTTGCCGTGCCGGAGCGGTTGCAAAAAGGCGATCTGATCGAAATCGGCTTGCAGGAAAAATCGATGATTTTATCGGCGCTGCTGTTGTATATCGTGCCGCTGACCGCACTTTTGCTTTCCACCTTGATCGGTTCGCTGTATGTAGAAAATGAGTTGTTGCTTGCACTGTTCATAGTGGCGATGACCGCACTTGCCTTTGTCGCTATCAAAAAAATCGGTGCGCGCTTAAGCCGCCAAGCGCTGTATCAACCGATTTTTCTACGAACGTTAAATAATAACCCAGACCGCACTTTGGCTTAATCCGCCTGATACCAAATCTTATTGATATACCAAAACGCCTCGCCGGACGGGGTGTGCACCTTGATTTCATCATCAACCGCTTTGCCGATTAAGGCGCGCGCCACCGGTGAGTCAATCGAAATCCAGTTTTTATGCGGATCAAATTCATCACAGCCGACAATGCGGTACTGTTTCACCTCGCCCGCCGGATCTTCCAGTTCAACCCAAGCGCCGAAAAACACCTTGCCCTCTTGCTTTGGGTGATAATCGACGATTTGCAATACATCCAAACGCTTGCTTAAAAATCGCACGCGGCGGTCAATTTCGCGCAAACGGCGTTTGCCGTAAATATATTCCGCATTTTCACTGCGATCGCCCAACGCCGCCGCCTCGGAAACCGCCTGTGTGACTTTTGGGCGTTCCTCACGCCAAAGAAATTTCAGTTCTTGATCAAGCGTATTCCAGCCGTTGCGTGTAATATAATTTGATTTTGCCATTGTTGATATTGCCAATTATTTTATCGTGCGCCCATCATAACACAGTTTTAATCGGCTTTTTAACGCGCTGATGAATACGCAGAAAAACGGCTAAACTCATAAAAATAATGAAACCACTGGCAAGATAAATCGGCATTGTGCTATTAAAATACTGAACAATCCAACCGCCGGATAATGCCGCTATCGGAATGGCGAAATAGGAAATAAGCCGAGTGACCGCAATGACACGGCTTAAAATAAAAGGTGCGGTCACTTTTTGTCGATAAGTGAAAAAGGTCACCACAATAACGGATTGTACCAATGAGGATAATGCCCAAAATAAGGCATGGGTTACCGCACTTGGTGCAAAAATTAAGCTCAAACTACACAAACCGATAATCAACGAAGCCGTAGCAATAATCGTAATATCACTGAATTTCCCAATAATAACACCGCCTATTTTTGCCCCAATCACTGCGCCAAAACCGATTAAAATAAATAGAAAAGAGAGATCTTGTTCGGCAAGGTTAAATTGATGGGAATAAATCCAAATTAAATTTGGAAAAATCAAGCGTATGCCGATATTAATAAAGAAAAACAGTATCGCAATATTGCGCAATTCCGTTTGTTGATAAACATAGTGCACGCCCTCATAAAACGCAGTAAAAATTCCTTGTATCGATATCGTTGCTTTTTGCAAGTGCGGTTGATAGGCAATTAAGCCAATGGAAATAAAAGAAATTAAATAGCAAAAAGCAATAAATAACAGTAAACTATTCTTCTCGACACTCAACAAAATAATGCCTAATAAAGCCGGCGCAATAATCCCAACCAAGCTATCAATCATACCGATATTGGCATTAACGTGCTGTATTTTTTCTTTCGCAAACAGATCGGGAATAATGGCTTGAAAAATCGGGTGGTGAAATGCCGAAAGCGATGAAATTAAAAACCCAAAGAACAGCAGAATAGTGATATTTTGTTCAATGCCGATAGCAATAAACAGGCATAATGCACAAATCGCACATAGCAATTCACACCACATAATCAATTTTTTTCGGTTAAGCCAATCGCCCAGCACGCCAGAAAACGGAGTAAGCAACAGATAAGGCACAATATTCAGCGCGTAGGAAACAGAAACCGTTAAGGCTGAACCCGTCAGATCCAGCACCATCAATGGAATTAAAAACGAAGTAAGCCAAAAACCTAAACTGCTGTGAAAATAAGATAATGTGAGTTTGTTCATACATTTTGTTTTATAATCAGTAAAAAACTAAGATTAATAATGACAAGCGTTTTGTTCAAATCGAAACAGTTAAGAAAGTTTTAAACGGTGATAAAAAGATGGCAATAAATCAAATAGCTAGCGCGTTAGGCAATAAAATTCGTTTATCCATGTTATTACTAATGCTTGAAGGGCGGTATTTTACTGCTAAAGAGTTGGCATACAGTGCCGATATTCAACCTGCGGCAGCAACAGCGCATTTAAAAATTTTACTTGATAGTCAATTAATTAGCTGTTTTCCACAAGGGCGGTTTAAATATTTTGCTTTAGCAAATGAAGAAGTGGCACAAATTCTTGAAACCATGCTCTATCTTGCGCCAACGGTGAAAGTGAAACGAAAATTGCCGCAAGAAGCGATGTGTCAAGCACGTTTTTGCTACAATCATCTTGCCGGAAAATTAGGCGTGGCACTGTATCAAAAATTACATCATTTGCAATATATTCAAAGCACTAGTGACAATAAAGAGGTGCAAATTACCGCTCTTGGTTATAAATGGCTACAACAAGCCGAAATTTTACAATCGGGACAAAAGGTTAAACGTAAAATGGCAGTCAAATGCCTTGACTGGAGCGAAAGAACTCCTCACCTCGCAGGGCATTTAGGCACACTACTCGCAGAATATTTTGTTAAACAACAATGGGTTGTAAAACAAAGAGACAGCAGAATATTACATATCACCCCACTGGGCAGAACCGCACTTGTACAACAGTTTGGAATTGATTGGGATAGTTGAATAAGATTGGTTATATTAATTGTTTAATCTATAACACTATATCGCTTAGTCTAATATAAGAAATAATATTTTATCCCCGCGCTTTACTTTTAAATGCACGTCTTTAGATAAATTAAGGATTTTTCTAACCAAATGAATTTCTTGAGATGTATATTTTTTATTATTGACTAGCTCAATAACATCACCATTTTCCAAACCAAAAGAGTTTAAATAAATTTGATCATTATATACAAGCTCAATTAACCCATCATTATTTTTAACACCAATCATTCGTCGTGGCTCTGGGTCAGAATTAGATGACATTTCGTTATAGTAAAACTTTTGCTTAAAAGGATAAAAGATAAATCTATCAAACCGATCAAAGAAATCAAGACCTAATAGATTTTTATTTATCTTACTATAAATAAAATTCATCCTTTTAATCGGTGGCTCATTACCAAATTCTAAATCCTGTACAAAAACCAAGTCAGAAAATTCTGTTTTATTCATAAAATCAACTGAGTTTCTTATTAAGTTTTTATTATTATAGTTATTCACTATTATATGATTTTTGATAATAGGATCAAGAGATGAGTTGACTGCTCCCGTATCTAATGCAAAATGTAATGTAATCCACTGTTTATTCAGATCTTTAGACTTATTCTTTTTATATAATTTAAAATAAGGATAGTCGTCTGCTCTATAGCTTATAACATTTTTATAATCTTTCTTAATCTTTTTATCTTTATAAATATTCAACTTACCATTATGATTATCCACTTCCCAAATAAACTGGTTAAAAACATCAATACCTAAAATACCATCAATTTTTTCCCCAAGAACGGCTTCAAGATGACTAAGATCTAATGCAATAACTGCACTTGTATAAATTTGCTCTTGCCCTAAAAATATTGTTGGACTATGGTAGTATTGTATATCATTTTTATGATTATGTGCAGATATTAATTTGGTTACTGGCAAATAATAGTCTTGCTCTGTAATTTTTTTGCTGACTTCATCAGCAATTTTTGTATCTAAAACTGTGAAGCCACTCCCTGTATCAAGCATAAAACGGTATTTTTTTTGGTTAATAGAGACATCATATAAATAATATTCACTTTTAAAATCAGAACTATATATTAGTTTATCATTTGCTTTGGATAGTATAGGTACCATAACCAGTATACTAAATAAGAATTTAATTAAAATTTTCATATCATCTTTCATATGAATCTTGCCAAGTAATTTTTTCATTATATCCACCATATTTTAAAACTACCCCAACCACCAGAAATTTGTGTGTATTCGTTTAAGCTTAATATTTTCATACTATATCCTTCTAGATTTAGATAATAATTAAACTATCAAGATAACGATAGTTCTTTATGGTTATAATTATCTTCCTATGATAAAACTAGCCAGCATGCTCTTAAGAAGCGATTAATTGTTATTGATATTAATTTTTATTTCAGTGAGCCTGTTCACAAAATTATCTTTCAACAATTAAAGTTTTGTCGTTTAACTCTCTGTTTTATCTATAGATGTTCAAAAAATCAGCTCAGATTAGTGATAAACAATACCTAAAATCCCCGCAAAAAAAGTGATCTGCACCCCAAAAGTTGGACTGCAAAACTAACTGACTAAGGTGCAGATTTTTATGACTAAATATACCCAAGCATTTAAACAACACACAGTTGAATATTACTTTCAACATGCTCAATCTCTCAGTCAAACATCAAAACACCTTCAAGTTGCACCACGCTGTATTCGTCACTGGGTTGCACAATATCAGTATTCCGGTCTTGATGGGCTAGCCGTCCTACATATACCACGAAAATATAGGCTTGAAGATAAACTGAAAGCCATTGAATATATACAACACACCGAACTGACCTTTGACCAAATTGCACTGAAATTGGGCGTATCAAACGGCAGTGTTGTTTATCAATGGTTGCAACGGTTCAAAAAATTTGGCATAAATGGACTGATTGATAAACCCAAAGGACGACCAACCGTGAATAAACCCAAGAAACCCAAAAAACAGACAAAACCACTGACGGGTTTAGAAGAACTCGAACAAGAGAATCTGCGTTTACGCGCGGAGGTGGCTATTCTAAAAAAGTCGATAGAGTTATCCCTGAAAGACGAAGCCGAAAGGCAGAAATTGTTAAAGCCTTAAGCGGTGATTTTCCGCTTAATTTATTATTAGATATCATTAAGTTAGCCCGAAGCACTTACTTTTACCATCAACAACCGAAGACAGATAAAGAGGCCGATTTAAAAGCGGAAATCCGTCAAATTAAACGAGAGAATCCACAGTATGGCTATCGCCGAGTGACATTGGCACTCGGTACGGTCAATCACAAAAAGGTGCAACGTTTGATTCAGATTATGGGCTTACAGGTGAAAGGGAGGAAAAAACGGAAATATTGTTCTTACAGAGGTGAAGTGGGTCGAATTGCTGATAATCTGTTAGTACGTCATTTTACGGCGGAAAATGCTTACGAGAAGTTAGTGACCGATGTCACTGAATTCAAAGCGAAAGACGGCAATAAAGTGTATTTATCGCCGATTTTAGACTTATTTAATAATGAAGTGATTGCCTATCAACTTGGTCGTCGTCCAAACCGGGCGCCGGTTGAGCAGATGTTGCGACAAGCCGTGAATAAGCTCCCGAAGGAGGCAACGCCGATATTACATTCAGACCAAGGCCGGCAGTATCAAATGCCGTCTTATCGCAAGATATTGGCAGATAATCAAATTCAAATCAGTATGTCAAGAAAGGGAAACTGCTTAGATAATGGCGCAATGGAAAGTTTTTCGGCAGGCTGAAGACAGAATGTTTTTATGTTCGGCAATTTGATACGGCAGATGACATTGAGCAGGCTATTCATCAATATATGCAGTATTACAATACTGAACGAATTCAAGTAAGATTAAAAGGATTAAGCCCGATACAATATCGAACTCAATCCGTTCATTAAGCAGTCCAACTTTTTGGGGTCAGATCATGTCGAGGCGTTTTTTTAGCTGGTTTAGTGATTATTTTTTCAATAAATCACGGATTTCAGTCAATAATTTTTCTTCGGTCGAAGGTTCGGCCGGCGCTTCTTCTGCAGGCGGTTGTTCGCGTTTTAATTTGTTCAACGCTTTGATCATCATAAAGATGGCGAAGGCAACGATGATAAAGTCAAACACATTTTGGATAAATGCGCCGTAGTTTAAGGTGACAGCCGGGGTTTCGCCGACCGCTTGCTGTAACACGATATGCATATCTTTGAAATCCACGCCGCCGGTGAAAATGCCCAAAACCGGCATAACCACGTCGCCAACCAAAGAGCTGACGATTTTACCGAATGCACCGCCGATGATCACACCGACAGCCATATCGACCACATTACCGCGCATGGCGAATTCACGAAATTCTTTGAGCATACTCATAACCAAATCCTCTATTGAAATATAAAAATAAATTGTATAAAAGTTAATCAAAACAATATAGCTGCGTATTATAGTTATCCTTTGTCAGATGTAAAGTTATATTTTTTAAATTTTACATTTTAAATTACAAATCGATTTTTATCGAAAAATGAATAACTTTTAAATATCAAATAAAGAACGGCGTCGGTTGGAATAGTTTTTCGATTTCCGGCACTTGCTTTTTATCGTTTAGGAACAACACGACATGATCGTTGTCTTCGATGATTAAATGATTACCGGCGATTATCACTTGCTCATTACGTAAAATTGCGCCGATGGTACAGCCGCTTGGCAGTTTTAATTCGCTGATTTTACGCCCGACAATATGCGAGGTGTCGCGGTCACCGTGTGCCACGATTTCAATCGCTTCGGCATTACCTTTGCGTAGCGTCGCCACATTGCGCACGTCGCCTTTGCGCACGTGTCCGAGCAGGGCGGAAATGGTGGCTTGTTGCGGGGAAAAACCGATGTCAATGGTGCCGCCTTGAATCAGATTTAAATAGGCAATCCGTTGAATCAGCACCATTGCTTTGGTCGCACCCAGCCGTTTTGCCAACAGTGCCGCCATAATATTGGCTTCGTCGTCGCTGGTGAGCGCAATAAACACATCAATATTTTCAATATGTTCTTCAAACAACAGCGCTTGATCGGAAGCGTCGCCGGCAAACACCATGGTTTTCGACAATTTTTCCGCTAATTGCTCCGCCCGTTGCGGATTGCGTTCAATCAGTTTGACGCGGCAGCGATCTTCCAGGTATTTGGCAAGACCTGCGCCGATATTGCCGCCGCCGATAATCATCACCCGCCGATACGGGCGTTCCAAACGTTGCAATTCACTCATCACCGCACGGATATACGGCGTGGCACAGATAAACACCACTTCGTCACCGGCTTCGATAATGGTCGAGGCTTGCGGGCGGATATAACGCTCCTGACGGGTAATCGAAACAATGCGCGCGTCCAAGTGCGGTAAATGCTCTTTCAGTGCCGAAATGGCATAACCGACCAACGGACCGCCGTAGTAGGCTTTGACGGCGACCAAGCTAATCCGCCCGTCGGCAAAATGGGCGATTTGCAACGCGCCGGGATAATCAATTAAACGGGCAATGTCATCAATCACCAATTTTTCCGGTGCGATAATATGGTCAATCGGGATCACATCGGCTTGGAATAGCTTCTCTTTCTCGCGGATATATTCGTTTTCGCGAATACGCGCAATTTTGCTCGGCGTGCCGAATAGGGTGTAAGCGATTTGACAGGCGACCATATTGTTCTCATCGGAACTGGTAACCGCCACCAACATATCGGCATCGGCCGCGCCGGCTTCGCGCAACACGCGCGGTGACGAACCGTTGCCGAGAATGACGCGCAGGTCGAATTTATCTTGCAACGTATTTAACCGTTCTTGGTTGCTGTCAATCACGGTAATATCGTTATCTTCGCTGACCAAATTTTCCGCCAGCGTGCCGCCGACTTGCCCGGCACCGAGAATGATGATTTTCATACCTGTTTCTCTTGTTTTATGCTGTTTTGCTTAATTTAGCATAATAAAAACCGTCGCCGCCATCGGCTTGCGGTAAAAATTGCCGCCCGCTTGCCTCAGGCTGCCCGAAAATCACCTCTAGTTTTGCGTTGCGATGTTGTGCCAAAAACGCCTCGATTTGTTGCTGATTTTCTTGTTTCAGAACCGAACAGGTGGCATAAACCAAGGTGCCGCCGACTTTTAAGCGAGCCCAAAGTGCGGTCAGAATCTGTTGTTGCAGTTGGCTCAGTCCGTCAATATCTTGTGCCTGACGTAACCATTTAATATCCGGGTGGCGACGGATCACGCCGGTTGCCGAGCAAGGCGCGTCAAGCAAAATCCGATCAAACTGCACCCCGTCGGCGAGCCATTGTTGCGGCTGTGACGCGTCGCCGCACACAATTTCCGCCTGTTGGTTTAGCCGCCGTAGATTGTCTTTCACCCGTTGCAAACGGCCGGCTTCAATGTCCAACGCCATCACCTTGGCTTGCGGCGCACGCTCTAAAATATGGGTGGTTTTGCCGCCCGGCGCGGCACAGGCATCGAGCACTGTTTCACCGTTTTGTGGATCGAGCAGTAACGCCGCCCATTGTGCGTGGCTGTCTTGTACCGTCACCCAACCTTGCTCAAAGTGCGGTAGCTGTTTCACCCCGACCGCACTTTGCAAACGAATGGCGCAATCCGGCGTACCGCTTTCGGCGGCAATGCCTTGTGCATTCAGCAACCGTACATAATCTTGGCTTGAACAATGCCGTTGATTCACCCGCAGCCACATCGGCGGTTGTTGATTATTGGCTTCGACAATCTCACGCCATTGCTCCGGGTAATCTTGTTTTAAGCGATTAACCAGCCATTCCGGGTGCAGGGTTTGCCAATGCTTATCCACCACCGCCAAAATGGCGTCTTGTTCACGCAAAAAGCGGCGCAGAACGCCATTTAACAACGACCGGAAACCATCGGCTTTCAGGCTCTTGCCGGCGTTCACCACTTCATCAACCGCGGCATGCGACGGAATGCGCAGATACAGCAATTGATACAAGCCGACCAACAGCAGACAATGTACAATTCGGGTTTTGCCTTTCAGCGGTTTTTGCACCAATAAGCCGATAATCCGCTCTAAGCGCGGCAAAGTGCGGCATACGCCGAAACAGATCGCTTGCAGCAACGGCAGATCTTGCGCTTTCACGTGGTTTGCGGCTTCCGGTAACAGCGCCGACAACGATTTACCCTGATCGAGCACTTGCAGTAAAATCTGCGCCGCCGCGGCGCGGGCGGAAAGGGATTGGGATGTTTTGATTTTATTCATAATTAAGCCTAATTAAACCAAAGTGCGGTTGAGCGTAAACCACTCACGGCGCGAGTTGAGCAGATCCTGCGCGGACATCGGCTTTTTGCCTGCCGGTTGCAATTGGGTCAGGTTTAACACGCCGTCGGCGGTGGCAATTTGAATGCCGTGTTTGTCCGCCGCCAAAATCGTACCCGCCGGTTGATCCACATGCGGCAGCACATTGGCTTGATAGACTTTGATCGTTTGCGGCTGCCGTTTTTCATCTTCGGTGACAAAATAGCTGATCGGCCACGGGTTAAAGGCACGGATACAGCGTTCCAATTGTGCCGCCGGCAGTTGCCAATCCAGTTTGGCCTCTTCTTTGCTTAACTTTTGCGCATAGTTGCTGCTGTTTTCGTCCTGCTTTTCCGGCGTGAACTGTCCGTTGTCCAAATTATCTAATACCGCCAACAATGCGGGCGGCGCAAGCCGTGCCAGTTTATGGTACAACGAGGCGGACGTTTCGTCAGCCGCCAACGGGCAACGGACTTTGTGCAGCATATCGCCGGTGTCGAGGCCAAGATCCATCTGCATAATGGTGACGCCGCTTTCCGAATCGCCTGCCCAGACCGCTCTTTGAATCGGCGCTGCGCCACGCCAACGTGGTAACAATGAACCGTGCACGTTCAAACAGCCTAAGCGCGGTGCGTCCAATACCGCTTGCGGCAGCAGCAGACCGTATGCCACCACCACCATCACATCGGCATTCAGTGCGGCAAGTTGCCGTTGTGCTTCGGCGTTACGCAACGATTTCGGCTGGTAAACCGGCAAGTTATGCCGTTGCGCCAGTTGTTTGACCGCACTTGGCTGCAATTTTTTACCGCGCCCGGCCGGTTTGTCCGGTTGGGTATACACTGCGATCACATTATGGCGGCTGTCGAGTAAGGCTTGCAAATGCTGTGCTGCGAATTCCGGCGTGCCGGCAAAGATAATATTTAATGGTTTGCTCATCGGTTATGCACTCCTCAAAATAGAGAAAAAAATGAGAGGTTGAGATTGCTGACAAACTTACTTCTCTCCCTCCGTATACGGAGGGAGAGAAATGATTAGAGAAAGGGACTTTGTCATCAGCCTGAACCTCTCAAGCGAGAGGTTCGGCTTATTTTGCTTTCGCGGCTAAACGGTTTTGTTTTTCCATTTTTTGTCGAATGCGATCCCGTTTCAGCGGCGATAAATAATCGACAAACAGCACGCCGTTGAGGTGATCGATTTCATGCTGAATGCAGATTGCCAGCAGTTCGTCGGCTTCAAGGGTGAATTCTTTGCCGTGGCGATCCAAGGCTTTGACCGTGATTTTTTCCTTGCGCGGCACAAGCCCGCGACAGCCGGGAATCGACAAACAGCCTTCTTCAATCCCGGTTTCGCCGGAAGCGGCAAGCACTTCGGGATTAATCAACACAATCTGATTTTGTTTATCGCCTTCGATATCAATGGTAATGATTTGTTGATGAATATCCACCTGTGTCGCCGCCAAGCCGATACCTTCGTCGTGGTACATGGTGTCGAACATATCGTCAATAATCCGGCGGATTTCATCGTTCACCTCCGCCACCGGTACGGCTTTGGTGCGCAGCCGCTCATCAGGATATTTGACAACCGCTAAAATGCTCATAATCGTTTCTC
Source organism: Testudinibacter sp. P17/SS/0325 (assembly GCF_053570765.1). Next base: position 945,810 of record NZ_CM131635.1, read on the forward strand.
TATTTTGTTTGTGTTATAGTTAATCGGTTATTGTAGCGATTTTTACGCGATAAAGAAATATCCGCTTGCTTTGACAACCAATCGCATTTGCTGTGGTCTAAACTAAGCAGTTATTTTATTAAAGGGAATTTTATTAAGGGGAATGATTATGTTTAAAAAAACATTTATTGCGCTGTTAACCGCAACCGCACTTTTCGCCGGCTTGTCGACGGCGTATGCGGCCGATACGCAAGTGCAGTTTAAAAAAGGACAAACTGCCGCGACTTACAGTGGCAAAATCAAAGGCAGCGAGTATGACAGCTATTTCTTCACCGCCAAACAAGGGCAAGTACTGAAAGTGGATTTGGACACCAAGGCGCACGCCGAAGTGGTGCTGTTCGGACAAGATAATTTCGTTGCCGGAGACAATTATGTGCTGCCGCAAAGTGGTAAATATGAAGTGCGGGTACTGCAAATGCGCACCTTTGCCCGCCGTGGCGCGCAATCGCCGTATTCCTTGACGATTACGATTGAAAACAGCGGCGCGAAAAATACGCCGGCGGCGCAATCACCGCAAAGCGACAGTGCCATATACAAACAACGGTACAGCTGTAAAGATAACAAGGTATTGGAAGTAGTGTATATGAACGCTCCTGATGTAAATTATGCCGTGATTAATCAGGGCGGCGAGATGATCCCGATGAACATTATGCCGATGGCATCCGGCGCCAATTACGCCTCGATTGATCAACATCATGCCTATAAACTTTACACCAAAGGCAACAGCGCCTTCTTGGAGCAAGATGATAAACCGGTGTTGAGTGATTGTGTGGAAGAATGATATTTCCGCGTGGTGCGGCGCAATTTATTGGCGTGAAGCCTTTTTAGGCGTGCCGGGTATTATTTTAGTTCTGACCCTCAGCGGCATATTCAATGGCACGCAGTTGATGGTGATGTTGGGTGCCGCGTTTTCAGTTGCCTTTGGTGCCGCGCGCACCTTGGGCAAACGGCGTTGGGGCGCGATGTTGGCGGCGGTGTTGGGCATGGCGGTTGCCGCCTTTATCGGCTCGATAGCCGGCTTTCATCCGCCGTTAATGCTGATCTTAACCGCACTTTTAGCCGCCGCCTGTGCCGCGTTGGCAAGTTACGACAACAGTTTATGGTGGGTGATGTTGCAGGTCGGCGTGGCGTTTATGATTGCCGGTTACTACCCAAACCACAGCGAACACGCCGCTTTACGCGCACTGGCGGTGTTGTTTGGCGGGCTGTTGCAAATCGGCTGTACGATGTTGTTTGCGCATTTAAGCCCGAAAAATGCCGCACCACTGCCCGATAGTCCGCCGATTGCCAAGAATCAATCTTGGCGCTTTGTGGTGGCGATCGCTCTTGCCGTTGCCGCAGCCTTATACAGTGCGCAATATTTCGGTTTAAAAAATGACTACTGGGCGCCGATGTCGGCATTTTTGATTCTCCGTCCGGTTGCACAAGCCACGCTCACACGCGGTATTAACCGTTTAATCGGTACATTGCTCGGCTGTGTGGTGGCAACTTTGCTGATTTATGCTTTTCACGATAACTTGCCGATATTGGTCTTTTTTCTGCTTTTAACCGTTGCCGGCGCATTGGCAATGCAACGGGCGCACTATGGGCTGTTCAGTTTTATGGTCTCTGCCACCATTGTATTGTTGATTGCGCTCGGTCATGGCGATCCGATTGCCACCACCGAACATCGCCTTATCGCCACCTTACTCGGCGGTGCTATTGCAATAGCAATGGCGAAACTGTTTCGGCTTTAACGGATTTTGCGATCCCCATTCCAAAAATAATCTGTGTGATAAGGCAAAAACGGTGAGGTTTGAGAAAATCACTCACCGTTTTTTCTTTTGTGAAGATGATCCCAATGCCGTTAGAACTATTACTTCGTTTAAATCAAATTCCGCAACTGGGCGCAAGTGCGGTACTACGTTTATTAAAACGCGTAGCGATGACCGATCTTTTGAATTATCGCTCCCCCGAATTGGCAGCGTTGGGCTGGAATGCGGCGCAAATTCAGCGTTGGTTGCAGCCGAAGCAGGAATATATTGAACCGGTTTTGGCGTGGCAGGCGCAAAGTGCGGTCAATCAGGTGATGACAATTTTTGATGAAGATTATCCTTATCTACTGAAACAGAGCGGTTCTGCACCGTTATTGTTATATCTGCAAGGCGACCGCACTTTGTTGGGTGAGCGGCAAATTGCAATGGTCGGCAGCCGCCATTGTTCCGATTATGGCGAATATTGGGCGCGCTATTTTGCCTCGCAACTCAGCCAGCACGGCTTGGTGATTACCAGTGGCATGGCGTTGGGTATCGACAGTTACAGCCACCAAGCCGCCCTCGACAGCGGCGGCAAAACCATTGCGGTGCTCGGCAGCGGTTTAAATCAGCTTTACCCGAAACGCAACTGCCGACTGGCGCAACAGATTATCGAGCAAGGCGCGTTAGTCAGCGAATTTATCCCCGATCAAGCGCCGTTGGCGGAAAATTTCCCGCGTCGCAATCGGATCATCAGTGGTTTGAGTTTGGCAACCTTGGTGGTTGAAGCCGACATCAAGAGCGGTTCGTTAATCACCGCCCGTTATGCCCTCGAACAAAACCGCGATGTGTTCGCCCTGCCCGGCGCAATTCAAAACCAATTCAGCCGCGGCTGCCACGCTTTGATTAAACAGGGTGCATTGCTGGTGGAGAGTTATCAAGATATTTTGGAAAACCTAAGCCGCGACTATTCGCCTTACACCGCACTTGCCGCACCGCCCAAAAAACAGCCTGACGTTGTGCCGAAGTCAGTAGAAAAACCGGTAGCAACGCAGCCAAAACAGGAAGTCAGCCATCCCGAACTCTACCGCTATATCGGTTTCCAAGCGATCAGCCCCGACGACCTCGCCACCGCCGCCAATTTACCGATCACCAACGTGCTGTCACAACTGTTGGAATTGGAATTAGAGGGCGTGATTCGGAGTGTCAGTGGGGGGTATTGTCGGATTTAAACAAGTTTGTTTTTAAAATAATAATTGATTTAAGAACCGCACTTTTGCCGAAAAATTCAATTCAGGATAAGATAGCCGTATTTATCACTTATCAACGGCAACTCTATGCATAAACGACCGCTTTTTGAAACCCCACGCCATACCGAACTTTGTCCGAAGTGCGGTGCGGCGTTGCAGTTGCGGCAGGGGAAAAAAGGGCTGTTTTTGGGCTGTAGCGCATATCCGAACTGTGATTACCTCAAGCCGTTGCAACACAGCGAAAGCAAGGTGCTGAAAGTGTTGCCGCAAGCCTGTCCCGAATGCGGCAATGCGTTGGTGCTGAAACAGGGGCATTACGGCATGTTTATCGGCTGTAGCCATTTTCCCGATTGCCACTATATTGCCCATGACGAAAGCCAAAACCCGCCCGAGAGTGAAGCGGAACTCGCCTGCCCGTCGTGTAAAAAAGGGCATTTGGTGGCGCGGCGCGGGCGGCAGGGCAAGGTGTTTTATGGTTGTGATCAATTTCCTGCCTGCCGTTTTAATTTGGCGCACAAACCCGAAGCGCAATCTTGTCCGAAGTGCGGTTATCCGTTGGCTTTTTATCGACACGATCAGCATTATCAATGTTGTAATAAAGCTTGTCGTCATCAATTTCATCCGGAATCGGCTTAATAGCACAACTTGGCGGATAAAAATGTGATCGAGGTTAAAAAAATGTTATTAAAAGCCCTATATTCCTAGGTTTTATTGTAAGCTCTAACTGCTTTAACATATTTTAGTCTGGTTTTATGTCTAAATATAGGGGGGTATTTTAATGAAACATGAAAATGTCAAAGAGGGTAAGTTTTTACGCACGGTGGAATGGTTAGGCAATGCATTACCGCATCCGGTAACCCTTTTCTTTATTTTTATCATGGTATTATTGGTTTTTTCTGCGCTCGGAGCCTATTTGGGGATTTCGGTACCAGATCCTCGGCCTGAGGGCGCAAGCGGACGTTCGGCAGACGGTATTATTTATGTGGTCAGTTTATTGAACCAAGAGGGTATTGTTAAAATCCTCACCAATTTAGTGAAAAATTTTACCAATTTTGCCCCGCTAGGTACGGTATTGGTTGCCCTTTTGGGGGTTGGGATTGCTGAAAAATCGGGATTATTATCGGCAACCATACGGTTAATGGTGCTTAAAGCGCCACGTAAACTGACCACATTGGCAATTGTTTTTGCTGGTATTATGTCGAATATGGCAGCAGAATTGGGGTATTTAGTGCTGATTCCGCTTGCAGCGATTATTTTTCACTCCTTGGGAAGACATCCGTTGGCGGGCTTGGCGGCGGCGTTTGCCGGCGTTTCCGGCGGTTATTCTGCAAATTTATTGCTTGGTACAATTGATCCGCTACTGGCTGGGATCACTCAACAGGCCGCACAGTTGATTGATCCGACCTATACTGTTGGGGCGGAATCAAACTGGTATTTCATGTTTATCAGCACCTTTTTGATCTCGATTGTCGGTTATTTGGTTACGGAGAAGATTGTAGAACCCCAATTGGGCGTGTATGAGGGAGGGTTTGCTGCTCAGAATGAGCAAGAAATAAAGCGGACTGCCGAAGTGAGCAAACTTGAACGCCAAGGGCTGTGTTATGCCGGATTAACCTTTATTTTGCTGTGCTTGATTTTAGCATGGACGGTTGTGCCGGAGAATGGTTTCTTAAGGAATCCGAAAACCGGTTTAGTGGCGGGCTCTCCTTTTTTAAGCTCAATTGTCGTGTTTATCTTCGTATTATTTGCTGTTCCCGGCATAGTGTATGGTTGGGTAACGAAGAGTATCCGCTCGGATAAAGATGTCGTCAATGCAATGGCTGAGTCGATGAGTACCTTAGGCTTATATTTAGTGATTATCTTTTTTGCCGCGCAATTTGTTGCGTTTTTCAATTGGACCAATATCGGACAAGTGATTGCTGTGAAGGGAGCGAACTTTTTAAATGATATTGGTTTGCGCGGCGGTTTGTTGTTCATGGGATTTATTTTAATCTGTGCTTTTATCAATCTTATGATTGGATCCGCCTCGGCGCAATGGGCGGTGACAGCACCGATTTTTGTCCCAATGCTCATGTTGTCGGGTTATGCGCCGGAAACCATTCAAGCGGCATATCGAATCGGTGATTCCGTAACCAACATCATTACGCCGATGATGAGCTATTTCGGCTTAATTATGGCAACGGTGATTAAATATAAAAAAGATGCCGGTGTGGGCACATTGGTTTCCATGATGTTGCCGTATTCCGCCATATTTTTGGTTGGTTGGTCATTACTTTTCTTTGTATGGGTATTTGTGTTTAATTTGCCGGTTGGTCCGGGTTCTCCAATCCACTATCCGGCATAACCTGTCATTGTTATTTAATCTTTGGTGTGACGGCAACCGAGGTCGTTACACCAATTTTTATTCTAAGTTTAATCTGCTAATATATTGACGATTTGACTTTTGATGATTTTATAATGACCTATACTTTACAACAGCTTGTTTCCCACTTAAAACACCAACAGGTGATAGCCTACCCGACCGAAGCGGTGTTCGGGCTGGGTTGTGATCCGTTGAGTGAAAGTGCGGTTTTAACCTTACTCGAATTAAAACAACGCCCTATTGAAAAAGGCTTAATCGTGATTGCACCGCACTTGGATTATCTATTGCCGTTTATTGATCAATCGCGTTTGCAAGCCGAGCATTGGCAACGGTTACAAGCCGATACTGATCGCGCGATTACTTGGCTCGTGCCGAAAAGTGCGCAAACCCCCGATTTCCTTAGTGGTAAATTTGACACTATCGCCGTGCGCTTATGCCGCCACCCTGCGGTGACCGCACTTTGCCAAACGGCGCAAACCGCGCTGACCTCCACCAGTGCCAATCTCAGCGGCTTGCCGCCTTGCCGCACCGCACAAGAGGTGCGCTTGCAATTCGGCGCAGATTTTCCGGTGTTGGAAAGTGCGGTCGGCGGCGCACAAAACCCGTCGGAAATTCGTGATATTTTTAGTCATCAAGTGATTAGGGCATAGTATGCTGAAAGCAACAATTGAAGTTAATCAAGAACTGAGGTTACAACAACTCACAGAAAGTGATGCACACTGGGTTTTTCAGGCGATAGCGCAAAATCGCACGTATTTGGGGCGTTGGTTGCCGTTTATTGCAAGCACTCAGCAAGTGTCGGATTCGCTGGAGTTTATCCAATCTTTGCAGCAAAACAGACTGGCGCAGGTGTTTAAAATTCATTATCAAGGACAAGGTTGCGGTTTAATTGGTTTTAATTCTGCGGATAGTAGCAATGCTAAAGCGGAAATTGGCTATTGGTTGTGTGAGGATTTTCAGCATAAAGGCATTATGACATTAGCAACCGAGGCTTTATTGGATTATGGCTTCCGAGAGTTGGGGTTTAACCGCATTCAAATTAAATGTGCACTTGGTAATCATGCGAGCCGTGGCATTCCTCAACGTTTAGGGCTTATTTTGGAAGATATTGAACGACAAGGCATTTTATTGAGCAGCGGTGAATTTGCTGATTTTGAAATTTATAGTATGTTAAAACAAGAGTGGAAAAAATGAACAGCTATGCAGACAGCCATGCCAACAAATACGCCGTGTGGGGCAATCCGATTGCACAAAGCAAATCGCCGGAAATTCAACAGCATTTTGCGGCGCAACAAGGTGTCGCGTTGAATTATGAACGTAAATTGGGCGACGAAGTGCGGTTTGAGCAACAGCTCGCCGATTTTTTTGCCGACGGTGGGCAGGGGTGTAATATCACTGCGCCGTTTAAAGAGCGAGCGTTTGCTTTGGCGGATTTGCACAGTGAACGCTGTTTGACCGCAGAAGCCTGCAACACTTTGAAAAAGTTGCCCGACGGACGGTTATACGCCGACAACACCGATGGCGCAGGTTTGGTCAGTGATTTGCAACGTTTAGGCTGGCTGCAACCGCAACAACAGATTCTTATTCTTGGCGCAGGCGGTGCAACCAAAGGCGTGCTGCTGCCGTTATTGCAAGCCCAGCAACAGATCATGCTGGCAAACCGCACTTTAGCAAAAGCACAGCAACTGGCGGATAAATTTCAGCCTTACGGCAACATTCAAGCAGTGGAATTGGAACAAATTCCGGTGAAGCCGTTTGATGTGGTTATCAATGCCACCTCGTTAGGCTTACAAGGCAAAGTGATTGAAATTAATCCCGAAATCATACAAAAGTGCGGTCTGGCGTATGATATGCAATATGCCAAAGGTGCAGACACCCCGTTTATCACATGGGCAAAACAGTGCGGAGCAAGCAAAACCGCCGACGGCATCGGTATGTTAATCGCACAAGCCGCCCATGCATTTGAGTTATGGTTTGGGGTGATGCCGCGGACAAGCGCACTTTTGCAAAAGTAGACTTCATTCTAAGCCTTAAATGCTGACCTCGCCACGAACGATAATTTTTGAAATATCGGCATTAGGCTTTTCTATTGAGCGAATGGCTAGATTAATTGCCTGATAGCCGATTTCATACAAATTATGTGAGATACAAGGTATTTTAAAACCATAAATTTCAGCATAGGGTACATTATCTATGCTAAATAAATCAAAATCTTGTTTAAAAGTTAATCCGGCTTCAATACAGGCTTTTAAAATGCCAAGTGAAATTTGATTATTCATTCCGGCAAAAACCACCTTATTTTTATTGGTTCTAAGATAAGATTTGGTCGTGTGATAAGCAGCTTCCATAAAAAAATCGGCGTGGAAAATCGTCAGATTTTTGCTTTTATCAATAACAGAAGTAAGACCTCTCACCCGATCAGTTGATACATTAGAATATTCCGGTCCTGCGATGACAACAACATTTTGATAATTAGTTAGATTAATATAATTAGCAACTTCTGTTCCACAGTGTAAGTTATCAATATAAATACCACTATATTCCGAGTTGCCGATTTCTCGGTCAATTAAAATCACCGGAATATTGAGTGATTTTAATTTTTGCAAATAGTCGGGTTGGTAATTTCTGTCGGAAGAAATTACCGATAAAACAATGGCATCGACTCCATAGCTAATCATCCGTTGGATTGATTGCGTCTCAACTTCTTCAGATTCGTAGGAATCAAACATCAAAATATCATACTCTAATTCTGATGATATTTTACTCATGATTTTTGCCAATTCGCCAAAAAAGGGATTGCTCATATTTGGATTAACAATTCCAATCAGCTTATTTTTTTTCGACTTTATATTGCTCGTATTGGAAAAATAACCCATCTGTTCAGCAATAGTTAAGATTTTATCGCGAGTTTCGGCTTTTACTTTACCAGGATCAGATAATGCGCGTGATACCGTTATTTTGCTGAGACCTGATGCCAGTGCAATATGTTCTAATTTAATTTTTTTTGATGATGAAGTCATAGTTATACTCTTATTACCGCCGGATCGGTAAAGATATCAAATTCGTCACGGCTTTGGCTTGAAAACTCCGCTATGACAGCACCGTCATTACCGGCTTGAAACCAATGTTTGGTGTCGGGTGCAATGGTATATTGTTCTCCGGGTTGAAGGTGAATTTCGTGTTTTGCGGTGTACCATTGCTGATGATCTTGTGGTGGAATTGCCTGAGGATTTTCGGTTGGCAGCCCTTCAACATAGAGATAAACCTCACCAAATAAACAACGGAAAGTTTCTTGTTTGCCGATATTATTTTCAAATGGTGGGTGGCGATGTTCAGGACAATTTTGTTGTGGAAACAAAACTAATTGCTTCGCACAATAGCGTTCGTTATTGATGAAAGTAATGAGCTGTAGCCCCATCTGTTCTAGCTTACCCAATTTAAAATCGGTGATTTCAATGTTTGCTTTATCTTGCGCCGACAGTATCGTACCTGCTTTTGCCAGTAAAGCAATTGTTCTTTCTATGATTTCAGAATGATCATTTTTATTCATTTTTCACCTCAAATATTGTTAATTTTATCGGTTAAGCCGTATTAGTAAGTGAGCTATTATTGATAATAAGCCAATTATAACGAGAAAATGTGATCTGCGTTGCAATTATCATCACGAATATTCGGGTAATCTTCCATTTTGTGATCTTTGACACATTATTATCATTAAAATGATATTAAATTATCAATAAATGATTTTCATATCATTTATTGAGGTTTAAAAATTCAATCAACTATCGAGGAAATGGCAATGAAAGCATTAGTTTTGGACTCGGGAAAGTTATATATCCGCGATAAAAACGTAGAAACCACCGTAGGCGATGATGATGTTGAGATCAAAATACATACTGTCGGGATTTGTGGCAGTGATGTGCATTATTATCAACATGGCAGAATCGGTCCTTTTGTGGTTGAAGAACCGATGATTTTAGGGCATGAAGCCTCCGGTGTCGTGACCAAAATCGGAAAAAATGTCACCCATCTTGCGGTTGGTGATCGGGTTTGTATGGAGCCGGGCATTCCTAATTTATCATCAATGCAGTCTAAATCCGGATTTTATAATTTAGATCCTGAAGTGCGGTTTTGGGCAACGCCGCCGATTGACGGTTGTTTAAGGGAGAGCGTAGTTCATCCAGCGGCATTTACCTTTAAATTGCCTGAGCACTTGAGTTTTGCGGAAGGAGCTATGGTTGAACCGTTGGCGATAGGTATGCAATCAGCAACAAAGGCACAAATTAAACCGGGTGATATTGCATTGGTTGTCGGTGCAGGCACGATTGGGGTTTTGACCGCACTTTCTGCTTTAGCCGGTGGTTGTGCTGAGGTGATTATTTGTGATGTAGTGGACGAAAAATTAGCCATTGCAGGGCAATATGCAGGAATTCATCCGATTAACAGTAAAACGTCCGATTTATTGGCGTTTGTACATCGTTTGACAAACGGAGCAGGTGTTGATGTGTTGTTTGAATGTAGCGGTGCTGCTGCGGTGATTGAGAGTTTACCGACCTATATGGCGCCCGGTTCAACCGCAGTATTAGTCGGTATGCCGGTTTCACCTGCTCCGGTTGATATTGTCGCTGCGCAAGCAAAAGAGATTACCTTCAAGACAATCTTCCGCTATGTCAATATGTATCCAAGAACCATTCGCTTGTTGGCATCAGGTAAATTAGATATTAAACCTTTAATTTCATATGTTTATAAGTTTGAAGAATCTATCGAGGCTTTTGACAGGGCAGCTTCTGCAAATCCTAATGATGTCAAAATTATGATTGAAATGGAGTAAAAAATGGGAATTTATGCCGGCGTTGATTGTGGTACACAAAGTACCAAAGTGATTTTAATTGATACGGAAATGGGCGAGATTTTAGGATTGGGTAGTGCGCCCCATCAATTAATCAGTGAAAGTAATGGAAAAAGAGAACAGCAACCTGAATGGTGGATTTCCGCGTTTCAGCAAGCTTTTTCCAATGCCATAAAAAATGCCGGCATTACGCCTGAAAAAATTCATGCAATCTCGATTTCTGGACAGCAGCACGGCTTAGTGGTGTTAGACAAAGTAGGCAACCCTTTATGTCCGGCGAAATTGTGGTGTGATACGGAAACAAACGATGAAAATGAAGCCTTATTAACTGCGCTGGGCGGAGCAGAGACTTGCTTAGAAAAGTTAGGCTTGGTTCTTGCAACCGGTTATACCGCCTCGAAATTACTTTGGTTAAAGCGACATCAGCCCGAAGTGTGGAGCAAGATTGATACGGTGTTGTTGCCACATGATTATCTGAATTACTGGCTGAGCGGCAATAAGGTGATGGAGTTTGGTGATGCGTCGGGAACAGGATTATTCAATATTTATCAGCGTGACTGGGATCAACGCATTATTCGTTTAATTGATGATAGCGGTGTATTAGAAAAGGCATTACCAAGATTAATTCGCCACAATCAAGCGGTAGGAACGGTGTTGCCTGAGATTGCAACAATATTGGGATTAAATCCCAACACCTTAATTGCAGCTGGCAGCGGCGACAACATGATGGGTGCAATAGGAACAGGAAATATTGAAGCCGGAATAGTCACATTAAGTTTAGGTACATCAGGCACATTATACGCTTATTCTGAGCAACCGATTAAACCGGTTTCGGCGGCTATTGCGAATTTTTGTTCTGCGAACAATGGTTGGTTGCCCTTAATTTGTACCATGAATGTCACTTCAGCAACGTCCTTAGTACAAGATCTGTTTCAATTAAATTTGGGAGACTTTAATAAGCAATTAAAAAGTTCACCACTTGGTGCAGACGGTGTAATGGTGTTGCCGTTTTTCAATGGTGAACGAGTCCCTTCTTTACCCATCGCCAAAGCCAGTATTCACGGCTTAGATAATAAAAATTTCACCAGTGAAAATGTATGTAGGGCGACAGTTGAAGGTATTACTTTTGGGTTGCGTTATGGCTTGACGTTATTTAAGCAGTCAGGGATAGAAATTTCACAAATCCGTTTGATTGGTGGTGGGGCGAAAAGTGAAATATGGCGACAAATTGTCGCCGATATAATGAATTGTGAAGTGATTTGTTTGAGAAATAGTGAAGCAGCTGCTCTAGGGGCAGCAATTCAGGCTGCTTGGCTTCATCAATTACAACAACCTAATCAGTCACGAGATGAAAAAACACTGTTTAAGGAAATTAATCAACGCTTTGTTGTGTTAGACAAAACAACATTGACTTTACCGAATACAAGTTGTGTTGCGCAATATAACGATATTTATTTTAAATATGTACGTTTATTAACAGAATATTATTTAGAGAAATAAATATGGAAAATACAGCAGATTATTTATTGGAAGTCACCGGTGTACGTAAAGCGTTTGGCGAAGTAGTTGCTTTAAAACAAGTTGAGTTTATTCTGAAAAGAGGATCAATTCATGCTTTGTGTGGGGGTAATGGAGCCGGGAAATCGACATTCCTCAGCATTTTAATGGGGTTCATCACACCGGATAGTGGACATATTTTTGTCAATGGCAAAGAGCAACATTTTGAAAATCCAAAACAAGCATTAGCAGCAGGAATCACGATAGTACAGCAAGAGCTGAGTACGATCCCGGATTTGTCTGTAGCAGAAAATATCTATTTGGGTAATGAACCGAAAAAGATGGGTTTTGTTGATTTTTCACAATTAAATCAGCAGACACAAAATTTATTAGATGATTTAGGATTTGATGATATTTCGCCACAAGCAAAAATGCGTGATTTAAGTGTTGCAGAACAACAGTTGGTTGAAATAGCAAAAGCTTTATCACATTCTAATGCCGATATTATCATTATGGACGAACCAACTTCTGCAATTGGAGAAGAAGATGTCCAGAAACTATTTCAGTCAATAAGAGCATTGGCAGAAAAAGGGAAAGGAATAATTTATGTATCCCATCGTTTATCAGAAATTTTTGAATTAGCGGATATGTTTACTATTTTTCGCGATGGTAGTTATATTTGTGAAGGCGAAATTAAGGATATAACCAGGGAAAAACTGATCGAACATATTATCGGAGGGGAGTTAAGTCAAGAATTTGCGAAATTTAATACGCCTTCGGATAATATCGTATTAGAGCTTGATTCATTAAGTTGGAAAAATAAATTACATCAAATTAATTTTCAACTTCGACAGGGTGAAATTTTAGGTATTTATGGTTTAGTCGGATCAGGACGGAGCGAATTGTTAGATATTATTTTCGGTTTGGAACAAGCGGATCAAGGCAGTATTTATTTTCAAGGGCATAAACTGGCACGCCATTCCGTCAAAAAAGCGATTGATTTAGGATTGGCTTATGTAACTGAAGACAGAAAAGCTAGTGGTTTGGTTTTATGCCGTTCAGTCGCTGAAAATATTGATTTATCTTCTTTAAACCAAATCAGCCGCTTTCATTTTATTAATCAATTTAAATCTAAAACACGCACACGAGAAATGATTAATAAATTTAATATTAAAACCCCAAATGAAGAACAGTTGGTGATTAATTTAAGTGGCGGTAATCAACAAAAAGTGATTTTAGGCAAATGGGCATTGTTAGAACCGAAAATTTTGCTGCTTGATGAGCCGACAAGGGGAATTGATGTCGGTGCAAAAAAAGAAATATATCACTTTATGTCGGATTTCGCCCAAAAAGGTAAATCCATCATTATGGTTTCTTCTGAGCTTTCAGAAATTATCGGCATGAGTGATCGGGTTATTGTCTTAAAAAATGGAAAAATAAACGGTGTTTTGACAAGAGATGAATTAACACAAGCAACACTGATGAACTTGTCCGTCTGATTTATAATAAAGGTAAAATTATGAATAATATGTTATTGCTAAATAAGCTTGATTATAAGAAAACATTAAATCGCTACGGAATTATTTTTGCATTTATTGCATTATGTTTGGCGATTGCGATTGCTGGTGAAATTTCAGTTTATTATGGAAATTGGGCAGACAACTACTTTTTAAGTAGAGATAATGCGTTGATTATTTTGCGACAGGTGTCTATCAATGGCATTTTAGCAATAGGCATGACATTCGTAATTATTACTGCAGGTGTAGATTTATCTGTTGGAGCAGTGTTGGCTCTAGCCGGTATTATTTCTGCACGTTTTGCAACTAGCGGTAGCCTTGCAATTGGCGATACTGATATGGCGCTTTGGTTGCCGGTTTTTATTGCAATTACGGTGGGCGCATTGGCTGGTTTTATTAATGGTGCGGTGATTGCTAAATATAATTTACAGCCCTTTATCGTTACGATGGGAATGTTATCAATTGCACGTGGATTAACCTTACTTTCAACCGATGGTAACCCTGTTTCGCAATTAAATCCAGATTTTCGCTGGTTAGGAAACGGTTATTTATTTGACAGTATTCCTATTCCGGTGGTGGTGTTTATTTTCATCTTTGTGATTGCGTGGATCATTTTAAATAAAATGCCGTTTGGACGTTATATTTATGCTGTCGGTGGAAATGAAAAAAGCACCCGCACTTCAGGGATTAATGTATTTCAAATTAAAGTCTTAGTTTATACTTTCTGTGGTGTTCTAGCTGCGATAGCAGGGTTAATTTTGACTGCAAGAACCGGCTCGGCACAAACAAATGCAGGAACAGCTTACGAACTTGATGCGATTGCTGCGGTTGTGATTGGCGGAACGAGTATGGTTGGTGGGGTCGGGACATTGATGGGAACGTTTTTCGGAATTTTGATTATCGGGGTCTTGAATAATGGATTGGATTTGTTGGGGGTGCAGTCGTATTACCAACAACTGATAAAAGGTGTACTTATTGTTGTTGCCGTGATGTTAGATCCATCACGCAAACAACGTCGATAATGTGTTGTTGTATGACACGGTTTTCTCAACTTAAAGAGGATTTATTTTATGAAAAAATGGCTCTTAACATCAGTTGCATTGGCAGTTTCAACCACAGCAGTTGCACAAAAACCACCCGTTAAAATTTCAATTTTAATGTATGGAATGAAAGCGGAATTTGTGCAATTAATGGAAAAAGCAGCAAAGGATCATCCTGCTGTAAAACAAGGATTAGCAACCTTAACCATTTATGATGGTCGTTATGATCCGTTGGTACAAAATAATCAGGCAGAAACCGCAATTCAAACTAAAACTGATGCGATTATTATTAATCCGATGGACTATGAAGCAAATATTGATGTTGTGACGATGGCGAATAAAGCGAATATTCCGGTCGTGGTGACAAATGCGCGTTTAAATACCGACAAAATGACAAGCGAAGTGGTGTCTGATGATGTTGAAGGCGGATATTTGGAAGCGAAAGCGGTATTGGAAAAAATGAACTGCAAAGGTAATGTTGTGATTATTGAAGGTCCGAAAGGTGGTTCTGGTGAAATCCAGCGTGGACAAGGTAATGAACGCGCTATTGCTGAATGCGGTGAAGGAAATATTAAAATTTTAGAACGGAAAACTGCGAACTGGTCACGCTCTGAAGCTATTCCTCTAATGGAAAACTGGTTACAAAAACATCGTGGTAAAATTAATGGGGTGATAGCACAAAATGATGAAATGGCACTCGGCGCAATTGAAGCGATTCAAAGCGCGGGACTAAATGTGTATGATTTTGCGATTGCTGGTGTTGACGGTGTAAGTGATGCGATTCATGCCGTAAAAGAGAAGAAAATGACTTCAATTTTACAAGATGCCAGAGGACAAATTCACGGTTCGATAGATGTTGCGATGAAAGCAGTAGTTGGCGACGGTTATCAACCGATGTCAGATATTTGGCAGCAATATCAAGGAAAAATGGATTGGAATGATGGCAAATCTAAACGGTATGATGTCCCGTGGACGGTTGTAACCTTAGAAAATGCCGATCATTTGTTGGATATGCGTAAATAATAAATGCGCAATCTGCTAATGATGTATTTATGACTTAAACTGACCGCACTTTTACCTATTTTATGCTAAAAGTGCGGTTATTTTTTGCTTAACCAAAGATTTTAAACCGTTGTTCATCGTCCATATAGGTTTTTTCTCCCGCTGCCGCTTCGATACTGCCGAATGGCATTTGTGCGCGCAGTTTCCAGCTTGCCGGAATGCCCCAGGTTTTTGCCACTTCTTGGTCGATAATCGGATTGTAGTGTTGTAGGGTCGCGCCTAAACCGGCTTCGGTTAATGCCAGCCACACCGCATATTGCGCCATGCCGCCGGATTGTTCCGACCAAATCGGGAAGTTTTCGGCATAAGTTGCGAATTGCCGTTGTAAACCGGTTACTACGTCTTGATCTTCAAAATAGAGTACGGTGCCGAAACCCGCTTTGAAATAGCTGTTCACTTTGGTTTCCGTTGCCGCAAATGCGTCGGTAGGCACGATTTTACGCAGCGTGTCTAATACGATATCCCATAGTTTTTCGTGTTCCGCACCGAATAGCACCACGACACGCGAAGATTGTGAATTGAATGATGATGGCGCCTCGCGCACGGTTTGTTTAATCAGTGCGGTCAGGCTGTCTTTGGATAGTTCAACGTTTTTGCCGATACTGTAAATCGAACGACGAGCCTTTTGTAATTGGTTAAATGCAGACATAGTGTTTTCTCCTGATTTGGCTGTGATTTTCGCTATCTTATTTTGAACAATTGCTATTGTAAATGGTGAAAATGTTGATACATCGTTTCACCACAGGAAATTATCATGCGCCAAAGTGCGGTTTAATAAAGAATAAAATAGCAATTAAAGCAATTTTATAGTGTTTTTTTAAAACAAATTGCTTTTTTTGGCTAAAAATATGCTATATAGTGGCGAAGTTTAGATATTATCTATTCTTAATTATTTTAACATATCATGATTATTTTAGGAGGTTGAAGCATGGCTCAACAACACGCGCCGTCTTCACGTGAAACATTCTCCGGTCGTCGCGCTTTTATTATTGCGGCGATTGGTTCTGCTGTCGGATTGGGAAACATTTGGCGTTTTCCGTATATCACTTATGAAAACGGCGGCGGTGCATTTATTATTCCTTATGTGGTGGCATTGCTGACCGCCGGGATTCCGTTATTGTTTTTGGATTACGCTATCGGGCATAAATACCGTGGCGCAGCCCCGTTGTCGTTCCGTCGTATGACCAAAAGTTTAGAAACGTTTGGTTGGTGGCAGGTAATGATTAATATCATTATCGGCACTTACTATGCGGTGGTGCTGGGTTGGGCGGCGATGTACACCTACTACTCTTTCACCGGCGCTTGGGGTACGAATCACGCGGATTTCTTTTTTAAAGAAGTGTTGCAAATGGCGGATGCCGGCGTGAGTCTTGATTTTGTCGGCACGGTAACCGGACCACTGATTGCGGTGTGGTTGGTCTGTTTGGGGATCTTAGCGCTCGGCGTAAAAAAAGGGATCGGCAAATCTGCCGCGATAATTATGCCGTTGTTGGTGGTGATGTTCTTTGTTTTAGTGGGAACATCATTAACGTTAGACGGTGCGGCGAAAGGCTTAAATGCGCTATTCACGCCGGACTGGTCTAAATTATATGATCCGAAAGTGTGGATTGCGGCTTACAGCCAAATCTTCTTTTCATTATCCATTTGTTTCGGGATTATGATTACCTATGCGTCATACCTCAAACCAAAAACGGATTTGAGCGGCTCGGGCTTGGTGGTTGGTTTTGCCAACAGCTCGTTTGAAGTGTTGGCCGGTATCGGCGTATTTGCGGCGTTGGGCTTTATCGCAACTGCAAACAACCAACAAGTATCGGAAGTGGCGACATCGGGCATTGGTTTAGCCTTTATCGCTTTCCCTGCGATTATTGATAAAGCGGGCTGGATTATCGGCGTGCTGTTCTTCGGTTCATTGACCTTTGCCGCCTTGACCTCGTTAATTTCCGTGTTAGAAGTGATTATCGCGGCGGTGCAAGATAAGCTGCAAGCGCGCCGCGCCAAAGCTGTGTTTATCGTCGGTGTGCCAATGATGTTGGCATCGGTGTTGTTATTCGGCACGACAACCGGCTTACCGATGTTGGATGTGTTCGATAACTTCGTTAATAAATTTGGTATCGTAGCGGTGGCATTGTTCTCGATTCAAGCGATTGTTTTAACCAACAACTTACCGCAACTGCGTGAACACATTAACCGTGTTTCTTCGTTCCAACTGGGTAAATGGTGGGAAATCGTAGTCGGCGTAGTTACGCCGGTGGTGCTGTCGTACATGTTATTAAGCGAAGTCAGCGATGTGTTGAAAAACGGCTACGGCGGCTATCCGACATGGTTTGTAAATACCTTCGGTTGGGGCATGGCGATTGGCTTGATTGTAGTTTCCCATATTCTGTCTAAATTGGCGTGGAAACACGAAACCATTGATTTTACAAAAGGACATAAAAAATGAGTATCAGTGCAATTATCATGATGACCGTTGCCCTCGTGATTATTTGGGGCGGATTAGTGATTTCGATTAAACGCTTACCGAAAGAATAAGCCATATTTTTAACAATCCAACCGCACTTTTGCTGAATAAAACCACAAAAGTGCGGTTTTTCGTTTAAAAAAGCGCCGCTCGGAAATTTTTTGCAAAAAAGTGAAAAAAAGCTCTTGCAAAGAATCGCTGAATGTCTATAATGCGCACCTCACAACGACGCAGTGTGCTGTTTGAAGCCGGCGGTTGTGACTGTTCTTTAACAATATATCAGACAATCTGTGTGGGCACTTGTGCAAGGCATTGGTAATTTAAAGATTTAAAAAAACTAAAGTCTTAATGAGTGCTGATAGTAAATTCATAATTGAAACTTTTGTGGTTTCAATATTATAGTCAGAGATTCGTTGAGCGATTGAACTTGAATTGAAGAGTTTGATCATGGCTCAGATTGAACGCTGGCGGCAGGCTTAACACATGCAAGTCGAGCGGTAACGGGGAGTAGCTTGCTACTTTGCCGACGAGCGGCGGACGGGTGAGTAATGCTTGGGAATCTGGCTTATGGAGGGGGATAACTACGGGAAACTGTAGCTAATACCGCGTAATATCGAGAGATTAAAGGGTGGGACTTTCGGGTCACCCGCCATAAGATGAGCCCAAGTGAGATTAGGTAGTTGGTGAGGTAAAGGCTCACCAAGCCGTCGATCTCTAACTGGTCTGAGAGGATGACCAGTCACACTGGGACTGAGACACGGCCCAGACTCCTACGGGAGGCAGCAGTGGGGAATATTGCGCAATGGGGGGAACCCTGACGCAGCCATGCCGCGTGAATGAAGAAGGCCTTCGGGTTGTAAAGTTCTTTCGGTGATGAGGAAGGTGTTTTGTTTAATAGACAGAGCAATTGACGTTAGTCACAGAAGAAGCACCGGCTAACTCCGTGCCAGCAGCCGCGGTAATACGGAGGGTGCGAGCGTTAATCGGAATAACTGGGCGTAAAGGGCACGCAGGCGGATAGATAAGTGAGATGTGAAATCCCCGAGCTTAACTTGGGAACAGCATTTCATACTGTTTATCTAGAGTTTTGTAGAGAGGGGTAGAATTCCACGTGTAGCGGTGAAATGCGTAGAGATGTGGAGGAATACCGGAGGCGAAGGCGGCCCCTTGGACAAAGACTGACGCTCATGTGCGAAAGCGTGGGGAGCAAACAGGATTAGATACCCTGGTAGTCCACGCTGTAAACGATGTCGATTTGGGGGTTGCCTGTATGGGTGGCTCTCGAAGCTAACGCGTTAAATCGACCGCCTGGGGAGTACGGCCGCAAGGTTAAAACTCAAATGAATTGACGGGGGCCCGCACAAGCGGTGGAGCATGTGGTTTAATTCGATGCAACGCGAAGAACCTTACCTACTCTTGACATCCTAAGAAGAGCTCAGAGATGAGCTTGTGCCTTCGGGAACTTAGAGACAGGTGCTGCATGGCTGTCGTCAGCTCGTGTTGTGAAATGTTGGGTTAAGTCCCGCAACGAGCGCAACCCTTATCCTTTGTTGCCAGCATGTAAAGATGGGAACTCAAAGGAGACTGCCGGTGACAAACCGGAGGAAGGTGGGGATGACGTCAAGTCATCATGGCCCTTACGAGTAGGGCTACACACGTGCTACAATGGCGTATACAGAGGGAGGCGAGAGTGCGAGCTTAAGCGAATCTCTTAAAGTGCGTCGTAGTCCGGATTGGAGTCTGCAACTCGACTCCATGAAGTCGGAATCGCTAGTAATCGCAAATCAGAATGTTGCGGTGAATACGTTCCCGGGCCTTGTACACACCGCCCGTCACACCATGGGAGTGGGTTGTACCAGAAGTAGATAGCTTAACCGAAAGGGGGGCGTTTACCACGGTATGATTCATGACTGGGGTGAAGTCGTAACAAGGTAACCGTAGGGGAACCTGCGGTTGGATCACCTCCTTATATATGACTGATGATTTTGTATAGGTGTTCACACAGATTGTTTGATAGAAAAGAAGACAGACCGTATAGAGAGATAGGCTTGTAGCTCAGGTGGTTAGAGCGCACCCCTGATAAGGGTGAGGTCGGTGGTTCAAGTCCACTCAGGCCTACCAATTCTACTTATTCTGCACCGCTTTGAGGGTTGCGATACTCATATGCTCGCGCATACTGCGTTTCTCACCTCAAATCGCTTTTGAATAAGCGAATTGGCTTTTAGCTTCATCATCTTGAATATCTGCGATGCCCATGTGCTGTTCGCACACTGCGCTTCTCGATTTCAACCTGATATCGCTAAATACGGGAAAAGAAAGGGGCTATAGCTCAGCTGGGAGAGCGCCTGCTTTGCACGCAGGAGGTCAGCGGTTCGATCCCGCTTAGCTCCACCACGCTTTAACTTGTCACAACGAGGTCAGTAATGACTGAAGTATCGGTGATAAGGGTTTATTGATTAATAGTGAGTTTTCTTAGCCAACGCTTTATGAGGGATTAAAAAACCTAAAGTGCGGTTAAGAGGATTGAGTATTGGTTGAAAAACCGATTTGTTCTTTAAAAATTTGGACACAAGCTAAAAACTGAAGAGAACTCAAGCGTTCGAAAGGACGTAAGAGCTGAGTATTCGAAAATCGAGCAATCGAGAATCGAATTGGGCTTGTTTGGTGAGAAAAGGCACTGAGCAGGTCAGCGTAGGGAAACTTACGCACGAGTCAATGGAAGACGGCTTTGGGAATGGAAAGCGGACTGAACGAAACGGGCACGAAAGTGGTTAGTTGAAATGAAAGTGCGGTATAAAAATTCTTGAGGTTGTATGGTTAAGTGACGAAGCGTGCAGGGTGGATGCCTAGGCAGTCAGAGGCGAAGAAGGACGTGCTAATCTGCGAAAAGCGTGGAGGAGTTGATAAGAAGCGCTATCACTCCACGATATCCGAATGGGGAAACCCAGTAGATGAAGAATCTACTATTGTTAACTGAATCCATAGGTTAACAAGGCGAACCGGGAGAACTGAAACATCTCAGTACCCCGAGGAAAAGAAATCAATTGAGATTCCGTAAGTAGCGGCGAGCGAACACGGAGAAGCCGTTAGTGATAGTAAGTGAGTTAGGAGAATGAGTTGGGAAGCTCAATCGCAGAGGGTGATAATCCCGTATCCGAAGGCACAGTTACGGTACTAAGCTAACAGCAAGTAGGGCGGGACACGAGAAATCCTGTTTGAAGATGGGGGGACCATCCTCCAAGGCTAAATACTCCTGACTGACCGATAGTGAACCAGTACCGTGAGGGAAAGGCGAAAAGAACCCTGGTGAAGGGAGTGAAATAGAACCTGAAACCCTGTACGTACAAGCAGTGGGAGCCCCCCACTTAAGCCTATTGAAGGATAGGATAAAACAACCGCACTTGATGGTTAACAACTTGCGCAGCAAGTTGGTCAACAATAAAAAATCAAGCAGTGGGCTTAAGGGGGGGTGACTGCGTACCTTTTGTATAATGGGTCAGCGACTTATATTGTGTAGCGAGGTTAACCGAATAGGGGAGCCGAAGGGAAACCGAGTCTTAACTGGGCGAAGAGTTGCACGATATAGACCCGAAACCCGGTGATCTAGCCATGGGCAGGTTGAAGGTTGGGTAACACTAACTGGAGGACCGAACCGACTACTGTTGAAAAAGTAGCGGATGACTTGTGGCTGGGGGTGAAAGGCCAATCAAACCGGGAGATAGCTGGTTCTCCCCGAAATCTATTTAGGTAGAGCCTTAGACGAATACCTTCGGGGGTAGAGCACTGTTTCGGCTAGGGGGTCATCCCGACTTACCAACCCGATGCAAACTGCGAATACCGAAGAGTAATATCTAGGAGACACACGGCGGGTGCTAACGTTCGTCGTGAAGAGGGAAACAACCCAGACCGCCAGCTAAGGTCCCAAAGTCTATGTTAAGTGGGAAACGAAGTGGGAAGGCTTAGACAGCTAGGATGTTGGCTTAGAAGCAGCCATCATTTAAAGAAAGCGTAATAGCTCACTAGTCGAGTCGGCCTGCGCGGAAGATGTAACGGGGCTAAAACATAGCACCGAAGCTGCGGCATTCAGATGACAGATTTCAGATGTCAGGAGACAGTATGGCAATCAAGTTTGAAGATTTGAAGGTGTTTCAACGCGCTTATAAAGTGTCGTTGGAAATTCATCAAGCGAGCTTGGATTTTCCTAAGATAGAGCAATATGCGTTAGGAGACCAAGTTAGACGGGCAAGCAAAAGCATTTGTGCAAATTTAGCCGAAGGTTTTGCAAGGCAACGTACTAAAGCGGATTTAAATCGATTTCTTAGCATGGCAATAGGCAGTGCTGATGAAATGCGAGTTTGGTTAAGATACTGTTATGACTTGAAATATGTAGATGAACAAGATTGGCAAAGATGGCGTAATGAATACGAAGAAATTGCGAAGATGTTACAAGGTTTTGGTAAAACACCGAAACCTGACGTCTGAAATCTGTCATCTGATTGGGTAGGGGAGCGTTGTGTAAGCGGAAGAAGGTGGCTCGAGAGGGCTGCTGGACGTATCACAAGTGCGAATGCTGACATAAGTAACGATAAAGGGGGTGAAAAACCCCCTCGCCGGAAGACCAAGGGTTCCTGTCCAACGTTAATCGGGGCAGGGTGAGTCGGCCCCTAAGGCGAGGCTGAAGAGCGTAGTCGATGGGAAACGGGTTAATATTCCCGTACTTGTGATAAGAGCGATGTGGGGACGGAGCAGGTTAGGTTATCCGGGTGACGGAAGTCCCGGTCCAAGCGTGTAGGATGGATGATTAGGCAAATCCGGTCATTTATATCAGAGGCGTGACGGGGAGACTCCACGGAGTCGAAGTAACCGATACCACACTTCCAGGAAAAGCCGCTAAGCTTATCTTATCATAAACCGTACTGAAAACCGACACAGGTGGTCAGGTAGAGAATACTCAGGCGCTTGAGAGAACTCGGGTGAAGGAACTAGGCAAAATAGCACCGTAACTTCGGGAGAAGGTGCGCTGACGGTAATTGAAGTCCTTAACGGATAGAGGTGAAGTCAGTCGAAGTGACCAGCTGGCTGCAACTGTTTATTAAAAACACAGCACTCTGCAAACACGAAAGTGGACGTATAGGGTGTGACGCCTGCCCGGTGCTGGAAGGTTAATTGATGATGTGAGAGCATTTGATCGAAGCCCCAGTAAACGGCGGCCGTAACTATAACGGTCCTAAGGTAGCGAAATTCCTTGTCGGGTAAGTTCCGACCTGCACGAATGGCGTAATGATGGCCAGGCTGTCTCCACCCGAGACTCAGTGAAATTGAAATCGCCGTGAAGATGCGGTGTACCCGCGGCTAGACGGAAAGACCCCGTGAACCTTTACTATAGCTTGACACTGAACATTGAATTTTGATGTGTAGGATAGGTGGGAGACAGAGAAGTATTAACGCCAGTTAATATGGAGTCGTTGTTGAAATACCACCCTTTAAGGTTTGATGTTCTAACACAGACTGCGGCACGCGGTCGTGGACAGTGTCTGGTGGGTAGTTTGACTGGGGCGGTCTCCTCCCAAAGCGTAACGGAGGAGTACGAAGGTTTGCTAATCACGGTCGGACATCGTGAGGTTAGTACAATGGTATAAGCAAGCTTGACTGCGAGACGGACATGTCGAGCAGGTGCGAAAGCAGGTCATAGTGATCCGGTGGTTCTGAATGGAAGGGCCATCGCTCAACGGATAAAAGGTACTCCGGGGATAACAGGCTGATACCGCCCAAGAGTTCATATCGACGGCGGTGTTTGGCACCTCGATGTCGGCTCATCACATCCTGGGGCTGAAGTAGGTCCCAAGGGTATGGCTGTTCGCCATTTAAAGTGGTACGCGAGCTGGGTTTAGAACGTCGTGAGACAGTTCGGTCCCTATCTGCCGTGGGCGTTGGAAAATTGAAAGGGGCTGCTCCTAGTACGAGAGGACCGGAGTGGACGCACCGCTGGTGTTCCCGTTGTTTCGCCAGAAGCATTGCGGGGTAGCTATGTGCGGGAGAGATAAGTGCTGAAAGCATCTAAGCACGAAACTTGCCTTGAGATGAGTTTTCCCACACTTAGAGTGTGTAAGGGTTGTTTAAGACGAAGACGTAGATAGGCGGGGTGTGTAAGTGTAGTGATACATTGAGCTAACCCGTACTAATTGCCCGAGAGGCTTAACCATACAACGCTCAAGGGTTTTACCCAAAAGCCGAGAGAAAGTTGTAAGAAAAGACAAGAGACGAAAGAGCGAAGTCAGAAGCTCGAGTAGGGCTCGAGGAGTTTGAATCAGATTAGCTTGTGACCGAATAGGAATAACAGCGAAAGAAACGCTGAAAGAATAAAAAATAGAGAACAAAACAAAGTAAGAAGAAACAAAGACAATCAAGCCGAATTATTCCGGCGGCGATAGTGCGGTAGCACCACCTGATTCCATGCCGAACTCAGAAGTGAAATGCCGTAACGCCGATGGTAGTGTGGGGTCTCCCCATGTGAGAGTAGGACACCGCCGGATATTATTGAATAGAACAAAAGCCCTTTGCAGTCATGCGAAGGGCTTTTTTGCGTTTGGGCGGAAAAAGCCTGAGGCAAGAAGGCTAAGCAATACGAAGAAATACCCGTGCGGTTTGCAGTGAAGTTCAATGAGAAAAGTATGGCAACAGGCTGAATTTTGGTAATAATCAGCCTGAAAGTGGTTATCAAACGCCGTATTGTTGACGATATGCCTGCATTGCGGGTAGGTATTGTTGATAGTTCGGATTGGTTTGTAAGAACTGCAACAGATCGTCGAAATTGATAATCGATAGCACGCGACAACCATAATCCCGTTCCACTTCTTGAATGGCGGAGAGTTCGGCTTGTCCGCGTTCTTGGCGGTTTAATGCAATCATTACCGCACTTAATTGCGCCTGATTAGCGGCGATCAGCCGCATTGATTCGCGAATCGCCGTGCCGGCGGTAATCACATCATCGACCAGCAGCACCTTGCCTTGTAACGGGCTGCCGATTAAATTGCCGCCTTCGCCGTGATCTTTGGCTTCTTTGCGATTAAAACAGACGGCTTTATCGACAGCAAAGCGGCTTGCCAACGCCACGGATACCGTTGTCGCAATCGGAATACCTTTGTATGCCGGTCCGAAAATCACATCGTAATCCAATTGCGCCGCTTGAATGGCGGCGGCATAAAACTCGCCTAGGCGCGCCAGATCGTTACCGGTGCTGAACAAGCCCGCATTAAAAAAATAGGGGCTGATACGCCCTGATTTTAAGGTGAATTCACCGAATTTCAAGACATTGCGGCTGAGGGCGAATTCGATAAATTGTTGTTTGTAATCCTGCATAAAGAGACCTTACCGATAAATTAGTGATCATTTAATGCCGCACGCTGTACCGCAAAAATCTGCTCAATACCGCCTTTCGCCAAATCCAGCAACCGTAATAACTCTTCATGGCTGAACGGCTCGCCTTCTGCCGTGCCCTGCACTTCAATCATGCGCCCGTCTTCTGCCATCACGACATTCATATCGGTTTCGGCGGCGGAATCTTCCGCATATTCCAAATCGCAGACCGCATTTCCCTCGACAATGCCGACCGAAATCGCCGCAACCAAGCCTTTAATCGGGTTGGTTTTTAAATCGCCATTGGCGAGTAAGGTATTGACCGCATCAATCACCGCCACGCATGCTCCGCTGATCGCCGCGGTGCGCGTGCCGCCGTCGGCTTGAATTACATCGCAATCGACGGTAATGGTGCGTTCGCCGAGTGCGGTCAAATCAATCATGGCGCGCAGAGAACGCCCGATCAAACGTTGAATTTCCAAAGTGCGCCCGCCTTGTTTACCACGCGCCGCTTCGCGCTGCATTCTGACATTGGTCGAGCGCGGCAACATGCCGTATTCGGCGGTGATCCAACCTTGCCCCTGCCCTTTTAAGAAACGTGGCACGCTGTTTTCCAAACTGGCGTTACACAGCACTTTAGTGTCGCCGAATTCAACCAATACCGAACCTTCGGCGTGTTTGGTATAGTGGCGGCTGATTTTAATCGGGCGGGTGGCTTGTACAGGGCGATCGTTTGGACGCATCGGTATTCTCCATAATAGATTTGAATTAAACGCCGCTATTCTAACACCAAACCGCACTTTAGACACGACAGTGCAGCAAAGAATCAGTACAATACAACCGGTTTAATCATCGAATAAAGGAAAAATTATGATTTACAGTATGACCGCTTTCGCCCGTCTGGCGCTGAAACAGGATTGGGGCAATGCCGTATGGGAAATTCGTTCTGTCAACCAACGCTATCTGGAAAATTTTTTCCGTTTGCCGGAGCAGTTTCGCGGCTTGGAAAATAATCTGCGTGAGAAGATCCGCCAACGGATTACGCGCGGAAAAGTGGAGTGCAATCTGCGTTTGGAATTAAAGCAGCAAACCGCACTTGAGCTGCAATTGAATCAGCCGTTAGCGCAGCAGGTGCTGAAATCGCTGCAATGGCTGAAACAGCAAACCGGTGAAGGGGAAATCAATTTAACCGATGTATTGCGTTATCCGGGCGTGGTTGAAACGCCGGAGCAAGATTTGGATCAAATCGCGCAAGATCTGCTAAACGGCTTTGATCAACTGCTTGATGAATTTGTCGCCATGCGCGGACGTGAAGGGCAGAAATTGCAAGAGATTATCCAACAACGGCTTGAGGCGATCAACGTTGAAGCGGACAAAGTGCGGTCGCAAATGCCGAAAATTCTGCAATGGCAACGGGACAAACTGCAACAACGTTTTGATGAAATTCAACTGCAAGCCGATCCGCAACGTTTAGAACAGGAAATGGTATTGTTGGCGCAACGGGTCGATGTGGCGGAAGAGTTGGATCGCCTGCAAATGCACGTGAAAGAAACGACTTCGATTTTGAAAAAAGGCGGTGCTGTCGGGCGTAAACTGGATTTTATGATGCAGGAATTGAATCGAGAATCCAACACCCTTGCCTCAAAATCGATCAATGCGGATATCACCAATTCGGCGGTGGAATTAAAAGTGTTGATTGAACAAATGCGTGAACAAATTCAGAATTTGGAATAAGGTTGGCAAAGTGCGGTTATGTTCTTTAACGCATAACCGCAGTTATATTTACTCCCGCACGCAGCCTTTGACAATCACCTCGCCCAAGCTGTTGCTCAAGACCGCACTTTCGCTTTTTTCCCACCAGTTCCATTGGATATTGGCGTAACGTTTACCGCTGTCGGACACTATCGGTTGTAAGTGTTGGCTAACGCCTTTAAACGTCAATTGAATTGACGGATTTTTTGAGTGTTGTTGAATTGCCAAGGCATTTAATACAACCACTTTAATCTCGGTTTCATTGGCGCAGTGATAAATATACGTCACATTTTGGCTTGGCAAGGTTTTATTGGAAACGCTAGACGCAGAGGTGCTTTGTTGAATCGGTTGTAATGTCTGTGGTGCGGCATTCATATATTGACAAGCAGACAGAAACAACAGAGTTGTGCTGAATAGAAGCGGTTTTAGCATAGGATCTTCTCTTGTAAATATAAAATCGAAAACGAAAAGCGCCATGATCAAGGGATCATGGCGCTCCAGACTTATGGCTTGTAACTGTAACTGCCGTCACTGTTACGGCTAAAGGAAGCGCCGTTTTGTAAGGTTAGGCGGTTGACCCGTCCTTGCGAATTCAGTTGAATAGTGACTTTATCACCCGGTTTGAAACGACTTAACGCTTTTTCACCGCCGTTGGTTTTGGTCATGGCGTTGACGTCGGCAATATTCAGATTATTGTTGCGGAACACCTGCATTAAGCTGACGCCTTGCGGAATGGTCAATGTGCGGCTGCTCGTGCTTTCTGTTGCGGCGGCAGTGTTGTTTGTTTTTGCCGATGCAGTGGTTTTTGGCGCGCTGGTCGCTTTGCTGGTTTCCGCTTTTTTCACCGGTTCTTTTGCTACGCCGGCGGTATTACGCGTTGGTGTTGCCGTTGCTTTTTTTGCCGGTTGTGCTACTTGCGCCGCTTGTGTTGCGGATTGAGCGGTTTCAGTTTGTGCGCTTTGAGTTTGTTGCGCTAAAGCAGTTGCCGCGGCGCTATTGGCTGTGCTGTCAGAAGGTGTCGGGACACCGCTGTCACTTTGCCCGGCAGTATTATTTGGCAATAGGACATTCGCTTCGGCATTTTGCTCTAGCGGCTGATTGACAACGTCCTCTTCCGATTGGTTCAACGGTTGGAATTCAATCGGTAACGAATTGGCATTTTGCGCCTGCAATGCATCGACGGTGGTGGTGGAACTT
Organism: Testudinibacter sp. P17/SS/0325; assembly: GCF_053570765.1. The sequence continues at coordinate 973,922 of NZ_CM131635.1, forward strand.
GGCTTCAGCCAAAAGAAAATCAACAGCACTAAGATTAATGCCAACAACGCGATAAATAGACGGCGGTGTTTAGCCGGCAAACGGTTGAGCAGTTCCCAAGTTTCCGGTTTTTTCAAGCGTTGGCTTAACGGTTCGCGTTTTGCGCTGCCTGCATTGAGATTGGCGGTTTCCGCTGCGGTTTCACTGATGGTTTCAACATTCGCTTCCATGTTTGCGGCTTGTGTCGGTTGTTGTGGATTCGTCGGGTTCACGCTTTCCTCCTTGTGTTCACGTTTTGGTAACAGCCCTTTGGCTTTATCCAAAAATGAAGGTTTTTCTTCAATCGGTTTTTTTGGAGTGATTGGCTCCATGTTGCTAAATTCAAATTTTAATTGGTTTTGTTTTTCATGAGACGATACGTCGTTATCGCCGGTTTTCTGCGGATTGTCAGAAGTCACACTGCACCTCAAATGTAAAAATACGTTTTTATCAATAAAAATATTTGTCTATTCTAAAGGAATTAGACAAAAGAAAAACAGTTTTTGCTGGAATTATTCTGAATTTTTATCAAAATTTGCCCCAAATAGGGTTTTATTCGGCTCGCCGGCAATTTCACGCGCCAACTTCGGCACCAGATAACCGGAGCTGATTTTTTGCAGCTCGCGATAAATTGCCAATGCTTGTTCGTCGTCCAAATAAAAATGCGCCGCCCCTTGCACCTTATCCAGCAAATGCAAGTAATAAGGCAAAATGCCTGCGTCAAATAGTTTGTCGCTTAACTGTTTTAGCACTTGCGCATTGTCGTTCACTCCTTTTAGCAGCACAGCTTGGTTCAACAACATCACATTTGCCGCTTTTAGGCGCTCCAAATGGTCGATTAAAGTGCGGTCAATTTCATTCGGATGATTGATATGGGTGACCAACACTTTGTGCAAGCGCGACTGCGACAAACGTTGGCAAAGTGCGGTGGTAATCCGTTGCGGAATCACCACCGGCAAACGCGTATGAATACGTAGCGTTTTTACATGGGCAATTTGTTCAAGTGCGGTCAGCAACCAGGCTAACTCATGATCTTTCGCCATCAGCGGATCGCCGCCGGAAAAAATCACTTCGTCGATTTCAGGGTGGGCGGCGATATAGTCAAGTGCGGTCTGCCAGTTCTGTTTATTGCCTTTGTTGTCTTGATACGGAAAATGGCGGCGGAAGCAGTAGCGGCAATTCACCGCACAGCCGCCTTTCACCATCAACAACACGCGATTATGGTATTTATGCAACAAACCCGGCACCGCACTTTGCTGCTCTTGCAGCGGATCAGGGCTAAAACCCTCTGCCGCTAAAAATTCTTGTTGCGCAGTCATCACCTGTAAAAATAACGGATCGTGCGGATTGCCTTTTTCCATTTTGTCGATAAACGGTTGCGGCACGCGCAACGGAAACAGTTTGCGCGCGGCAAAATCCTGTTCAGACCGCACTTGGCTTAAATTGAGCTGTTGCAGTAATTTTTCCGGGTCGCTGGTGGCATGAGCAAGATAATCGAGCCAATCGTCGCTTTGCTGAATTGGCACTTCTCTAAAGTGGGTGTTTTGCGGTATCATATGCGAGTTTTATTAAAATTTTATCTGATCTTGTCTTAAGATCGGGCTTTTTTCAAGTAATGAGGACATTATGGCAACCTATTCTACCAGTGATTTCAAACCGGGTCTTAAATTTATGCAAGACGGCGAACCTTGCGTGATCGTCGAAAACGAATTCGTGAAACCGGGCAAAGGTCAGGCGTTCACCCGTACCCGTATCCGTAAATTGATCTCCGGCAAAGTGTTGGATGTGAACTTCAAATCCGGCACGACGGTTGAAGCGGCGGATGTGATGGATACCAACCTGACTTTCTTATACAAAGACGAAGATTTCTGGCATTTCATGAACAACGAAACCTTCGAGCAATTGTCTGCCGATGCCAAAGCCGTGGGCGACAACGACAAATGGCTGTTGGATCAAGCGGAATGTATCGTCACCTTATGGAACGGCGCGCCGATTTCCGTGACCCCGCCAAACTTTGTTGAGTTGGAAATCGTGGATACCGATCCGGGGCTGAAAGGCGACACCGCCGGAACCGGCGGCAAACCGGCAACCTTAAGCACCGGCGCCGTGGTGAAAGTGCCATTGTTCGTGCAAATCGGCGAAGTGATCCGCGTGGATACCCGTTCCGGCGAATACGTTTCTCGCGTAAAATAATCGATTGTTTTAAAACTGAAAACCGAGCAAATGCTCGGTTTTTGTTATCTCGCCTTTTCTAACACCATAAAACGGCAGGCGTAAGCGTTTTTCTCATCGGCAGGTGCGATTTCTTCCTCGGCGATCTTCCATTGGTCTAAGTCAATCTCAGGAAAAAAGGTATCGCCTTCAAGAGCGGTTTGAATCTCGGTTAGATAGAGCTTATCGGCTAACGGTAAACTTTGTTTAAACAACTCGCCGCCGCCGATAATCATCACTTCTTCTGCCGTTGTACACAAACCAAGTGCGGTTGGCAGGCTGTCCGCCCATGTTACATTTTCATGCACAAACGGCTGGCGCGACAGCACAATATTGCTGCGGTTCGGCAACGGACGACCAATCGACTCAAAGGTTTTGCGCCCCATTATCACCGGCTTGTTCAAGGTGTTGCGTTTGAACCACGCTAAATCGCGCGGCAAATGCCACGGCATTTGATTATCTTTGCCGATAACGCGGTTTCGGGTGAAGGCGACAATCAGACTGATTTGCATGAGGGAGATCCTATCATTAAATAACCGGGCGTTGGCGGTAAAACAATAAGCCGGGCAATGCCAAGCCAAACGCCAGTGCCCCGAGAATAAAACCGGATTTAACAAAATTATCGACGGCTTGTTGGAACAGTGCTTCAGAATAGCCGATATGGTGGATTTGCACAACGGCGATCATCGCTTTATAGGCAAATACGCCCGGAATCATCGGAATAATCGCCGCCACCGTGAACACTTTCGGATGGGCGAGATAGCGCTGCGACAAATATACGCCGATAAACCCGATTAAGGCGGCGGCGAAAAAAGTGGCGAAAAGCAACGGCATATCGATGGTGATTAATAACAGTTTGCGAAAACCATGTCCCAGTGCGCCCAATAACGCACAATATTTCAGCGCATTTTGCGGCACGTTGAACAACAAGGCGAAACCGACCGCCGGAATGGCGGCGAAAAACATATCGTCGATTAAGCGGAGTAGCAAATCCATATCAAATGCCCCACTGGTTGATATTGAACAAACTTAAGGCAAATACGATGCCGATACAGGCGCCGAAGGTCAGCACCGTGGCTAATGCCCAACGTCCGATTCCCATATTGGTATAACCTTTCAAAATATCGGACAGGGCGTTAATGAACGGGAAACCCGGCACAAGCAGCAAGACGCTCGAGGCAATTGCAATTTGCGGATCGTTACCCAAGCCGAAACGTAATGATAAACCGGAAATACCGGTCGCAACAAAGGCAGTGGCGGCAAATACGATCATCGGATTGTAATGCTGGCCGGCTAATTGCTGGCGCACGAACATCGCGGCGCAGGACGCCAAAAAGGTGATCAGGCAAATTAACGCGTCGCCGCCGGCAAGGTGGGCAAATGAAGCACAAGAAAGACCGACCATCAAGAGCACATAATAACGGTTATATTTTAACGGCTTGATGTTATACAGTTTTTTTCGCACGACGGCACTGTCATAAATGTGGTGTTCCGCCGCAATCACAATATGTTGCACTTCGGTCACCACATGCATATTAATCCCGCGATCCTGATTTCGGCGCGCGGTGGTAATACAGTGCCCTTGATGTAAGGTGGTTAGCACCACCGCGTTGGCGGTCAGCGCCACTTCGACACTTTCTACTCCCAGCGCTTTGCCGAGGCGGGTGGCGATTTGGCAGACTAAGGTGCTTTCCGCTCCGTGTTGCAATAACAAAAGTGCGGTATGCACGCAAAGCCGGGTGATTTCTTGCTGTGCCGCTTGGCTGAGGGCGGCGTTTTTTATCGCCATAATCTCTCCGAATAATCGTCGCTAAAAGCAATTTTATTACATGATTTTTATACCGATTAATGGTAACGTAATCGCCACTTTGTTATTTATTTTAGATCAAGAATTATGCAAAAAGATTCGCATTCCATGACGATTGAGACAAAACAGAAGCCTGTCACGGCAAAAAATACGACGCTAAAAACCGTGGTGTTGAAATTCGGCACCAGCGTTTTGACCCAAGGGTCGCCGAAACTGAGCCGCCCGCATATGCTCAATATCGTGCGCCAATGTGCGTTACTGCAACAACAGGGCTATCGGGTGGTGATTGTCACTTCCGGTGCGGTGGCGGCAGGGCGGCATTATTTAAACCACCCGCAACTGCCGCCGACCATTGCCTCAAAGCAGTTATTGGCGGCGGTCGGGCAGAGCCAATTGATCCAAACTTGGCAACATTTATTTGAAATTTATGATATTTACATTGGACAAATGCTGCTGACCCGTGCCGATTTGGAAGATCGCGAGCGTTTCCTCAATGCGCGCGACACGTTGAATGCCCTATTAGATAACAACATTATCCCGATTATTAATGAAAACGATGCGGTGGCGACGGCAGAAATTAAAGTCGGCGACAATGATAATCTGTCGGCTCTCGTTGCGATTTTAGCGAATGCCGATCAACTTTATTTGCTTACCGATCAGCAAGGTTTATTCGACAGCGATCCTCGCGCCAACCCAGCGGCACAGTTGATTCCCTGTGTGGATAAAATCACCGAGCATATCCGTTCGATTGCCGGTGGCAGCGTATCGGGTTTGGGCACGGGCGGCATGAGCACCAAAATCACCGCCGCCGATATTGCCACCCGTTCCGGAATTGAAACCATTATCGCGCCCGGCAGCCAAGAGAATGTGATTGTCGATTTGGCACAGGGTGCAGCCATCGGTACTAAATTTAATGCCTTGTTATCACCGTTGCAACGCCGCAAACAATGGCTGTTTGCCGCGCCGTCGGCCGGCACGTTGGTGATCGATCAAGGGGCGGAAAGTGCGGTATTGCAAAAGCAACGGTCGTTATTGCCTGCCGGGATTGTCCAAATCGAAGGGCGTTTCTCGCGCGGCGAAGTGGTGCGGATCCGCACTCAACAAGGCAAAGATATTGCGATTGGTGTGGCGTGCTATAACAGTGATGCGTTGACGTTAATCAAAGGCAAGAAATCGGCGGAGATTGCACACACGCTGGGATATGAATATGGTGCCGTTGCGATCCACCGTGATGATATGGTACTTTTATCGGTCTAAAAAACGGAATAACTGTGTTGGAAATGCTCGCTGAAGCCCTACTTCAGCTGCGCTTTCCGCCTTGTTCTTCCGTTTTTTACAGGTGATAACGGGAATGACGGCGTTGCACGATAATACAGCTAGAAAGGACAGAAAAATGACAATCGATTTAGTGAAAATGGGCAAACAAGCCAAGCAAGCGGCGTTTGAGTTGGCGCAATTGTCCGGCGCGGAAAGAAACCAAGCGTTACAGGTGATTGCCGATCAGTTGCAAGCGCGCGAAGCGGAAATTTTGGCGGCAAATGCGCTTGATATTGCCAATGCCGAAGCACAAGGGATCAGTGCGGCGATTATTGATCGCTTATTACTCACTTCCGCACGCTTGCAAGGGATTGCCGATGATGTACGCCATGTGATTTCGCTTGCCGATCCGGTCGGCAAGGTGATCGACGGCGGTGCGCTCGACAGCGGACTCTCGATTCAACGAGTGCGCGTGCCGTTGGGCGTAGTCGCAACCATTTATGAAGCTCGCCCGAATGTGACCATTGATGTGGCTTCGCTGTGTTTAAAAACCGGCAATGCGGTGATTTTGCGCGGCGGTAAAGAAACCCGAAATACCAACGAGGTGTTGTTACAGGTGGTGCAAGACGCCCTGCAACAAGCCGGTTTGCCGGCAAGAGCGGTGCAGGCGATTATCGATCCCGACCGCACTTTGGTCATGCAACTGCTGAAACTGGATCGCTATGTCGATATGATTATTCCCCGCGGCGGCGCAGGCTTGCACCAACTGTGCAAAGAGCATTCGACCATTCCGGTGATTGTCGGCGGAATCGGCATTTGCCATCTGTTTGTCGAACAAAGTGCGGATCTGACGCGTGCCTTGGCAGTAATCGACAATGCCAAAACCCAACGCCCGAGTGCCTGTAATTCACTGGAAACCTTGCTGCTGCAACGCAATATCGCCGCCGAATTTATACCACACTTGGTACAGCAACTTGCCGATAAAAAAGTCCGTTATTTCGCCGATACAGAAGCCTTGCCACTGTTGTTGCAATGCGGTGCCGAGGCAAGTGCGGTCAGCGATGACAAGCTACGTAACGAAGCGTTGTGTAACAATATGAATGTGATGATTGTCGAGGATATTGACCAAGCGATTGTGCATATCCAAGAATACGGCAGCCACCACTCCGACGGCATTCTCACCGAATCGCAAGCGTTGGCGCGCAAATTTGTCAAACAAGTGGATTCGGCAACGGTGTATGTGAATGCCAGCACCCGTTTCACCGACGGCGCACAATTCGGTTTGGGCGCAGAAGTGGCGGTCAGCACGCAAAAACTGCACGCGCGCGGTCCGATGGGCTTGGAAGCCTTAACCACCTATAAATGGGTGTGTTATGGGGATTATTTGAGCCGTGCTTAAACATAGAATCAGAACGCTGTAATCTATAAAGTAGGGGGCGGATTATATATCAGTCCGAACCGCACTTCGCATTTTACGATTGTAGATTAAATACTTACATCTCACTTCGTAAACGGGCGGATATTTAATCCGCCCGCTTTGTCTTATCAACCTCTTGTCATCAAATATTAATCCGCCAACCGCACTTCAAATACCCCTTTATTCGGGTTGAGTTTAAAGCCCTGCTGCTGCCAGAATTCGCGTTGGTTTTGCGTACTTTCGACCACCAGCAGATTACTTTGGGTAAAACTGACGAATTCGCAGCTTTTGCGCAACAATTCGTGCATGATCGCGGTTTGATTGGGAATATCGCTGACAAAAATATCGGTCAATTGCCAGTAACGTTGTAGGCGGAGTGAGGATAAACGCGGGTAGAGTTGTACAAAGCCGACCGCTTGCTGCGCGTCATTCAGCGCCAGAAACAAAATGCTTTCGCTGAAGCGAATCCGATTTGCCAAAAAAGCCAATGCCCTTTCCGGGTTTTCCTGCATGCCTTGCTCGCGGCGATATTGCTCGAACAGCGGGAGCAGCAGTTCCAGATTCCATAACTCAGCTTTAAATATCCGCATAATTGCCTCTAAATTAACCAGTTTTGTAGCGAATTGTAACGGTTTTATCCGTAATAATCATCATTTGTTAAATAAAAAAGCGGAAAAAGGCAAAAAGCGCGAAAATTTTCGGCGGATAAAAAGCAATTTAGAGCAAGTTTTGCTATAGTGAACGCAATTTTTATTGATTCATCTTAAATTAACAAGGAGCAAAAAATGGCACGTCGTCCTTTAGTCATGGGTAACTGGAAATTAAACGGCAGCAAAGCGATGACCCGCGAATTAATTGCGGGATTGAAAGCGGAGCTGGCGGATGTCAAAGGCTGTGATGTCGCAATCGCACCGCCGTTGATGTATTTGGCGGAAGCCGAAGCCGCCTTGCAAGGCAGCAACATCGCATTGGGGGCGCAAAATGTGGATACCAATGTGTCCGGCGCGTTCACCGGTGATATTTCGACCGAGATGTTAAAAGATTTCGGTGCGAAATACATCATTATCGGACACTCCGAGCGCCGTACTTATCATAAAGAAAGCGATGAATTTATCGCGAAGAAATTTGCCGCATTAAAAGCGGCAGGCTTAATTCCGGTGTTGTGTATCGGTGAAACCGAAGCGGAAAACGAAGCCGGTCAGACCGAAGCCGTGTGCGCACGTCAGATTGACGCGGTGCTGAACAGCTTGGGCGCAGACGCGTTTAACGGTGCGGTGATCGCCTATGAACCGGTGTGGGCAATCGGCACCGGCAAATCCGCAACCCCTGCGCAAGCGCAAGCGGTTCACAAATTTATCCGTGATCACATCGCCAAACAAGATCAAGCGGTTGCCGAGCAAGTGATTCTGCAATACGGCGGTTCAGTCAATGACGCCAACGCAGCAGAATTGTTCACCCAACCGGATATCGACGGTGCATTGGTCGGCGGCGCTTCCCTGAAAGCGGCCGCATTTGCGGTGATCGTCAAAGCGGCGGAACAAGCCAAAAACTAAGCTGACCGCACTTTAGTCCAAAAAATAAAAACCGAATTCTGATCTGGATTCGGTTTTTTGTCGGCTGAATTTCTAACTTAGAAATGGCGCACAGCACTGCTTAAATTTTTTGCCCGAGCCGCATAAGCAGGGCTGTTTCATACTCGGATAGTGCGCTAAGGTCGGATCAAGAAAATACCAACGTCCGTCGATGTTGACAAAGGTGGATAATTCATGATGGGCTTGTTGCCCGGCGCCAGTTCGATAAAACGCGTTGAATTCCACTTGCGCATGAATTTTGCCGATTTTAGGCAAATGTTGCACAATTTCAAGCCCTGCCCATTGGGTTTGTTGCGCCCAGTGTAACATCGCCGCCTGATTCAAGTGCGGTTGTTGCGCAGGTACGGTGGTGGCAACCAAATAATCTATTTTTTGCAATACATAAGCCGCATAACGTGAACGCATAAGTTGTTCGGCAGTTTGCGCAATGATTTTTTCTTGATGTAATGGTTGGCAGCAATCTTGGTAGGATTGATCGGATTGGCAAGGACAGGATAAATCGGCACAAGTCATCAGAATAACATTATCAATAAGCGGAATATTTTTGCTGAAAAAGCGAGATTTCAAGAAGAAAAAATGGCGCATCCGAGAGGATTCGAACCTCTGACCGCTCGGTTCGTAGCCGAGTACTCTATCCAGCTGAGCTACGGATGCGTCGTTTTAAGATGATTAACCTTCATTTTGCCTTTTTACATTTTAATGAGAGTAAGCATTAAAATGGCGCATCCGAGAGGATTCGAACCTCTGACCGCTCGGTTCGTAGCCGAGTACTCTATCCAGCTGAGCTACGGATGCGCAGAACAAATGGCGGTGAGAGAGGGATTCGAACCCTCGATACAGTTTCCCGTATACACCCTTAGCAGGGGTGCGCCTTCAGCCTCTCGGCCATCTCACCGCAATCGGTTTGAGCGCACATAATACGGTTTTCGGAAAATATGTCAATCGCTTTTTTAACGGAAACCGCACTTTTACCTTTTTTCGCATTCGTTTGTTTGATTTGCAAACAATTTTTGCCGAAAGTGCGCTCAGCTTTTACGCTTTAACAGCGCTTTTAAATTGGAAACATGGCTACTGGTTTTTTGCTCGATTTGCTGGCTGGTGAGCGGTGGTTTATCGCGCTCCCATTGCAGATCGTCTTGCGGCAGTTCCAGTAAGAAACGGCTGACTTCGGGGCGAATCAGTTCGCCGTATTGCCGCCGTTCTTTGCATAACGAAAAAGTCAGTTCCTGCTGGGCGCGGGTGATACCGACATACGCCAAGCGCCGTTCTTCTTCCACGTTATCTTCGTCGATACTGGTCTGGTGCGGCAAAATCCCTTCTTCCATGCCGACCAGATAAACATACGGAAATTCCAAGCCTTTTGAGGCGTGCAACGTCATCAATTGCACCTGATCGCTTTCGTCATCGTCTTCGCCGCGTTCCAACATATCGCGCAGGGTTAAGCGTGTGACCACCTGATTTAACGTCATGGCGTCGTTATATTCATCACCGCGCAGCATGTCTGCCACCCACTCGAACAGCGTGGCGACGTTTTTGCTTTGCATTTCCGCCTGTGCCGGGCTGGCGGCGTGTTCAAACAGGTATTCCTGATATTGCAAGGCGGATAACATCTCGCGTACCGCACTTTCCGGCTCGCTGCGTAGCGCGTGATCATTCAGCTCGACAATCCAACGGGCGAAATGTTGCAACGCTTGATAAGCGCGCGGTGTGAGGCGTTGAATCAGTTCAAATTCGAAAACGGCGGCGAACAGGCTGATCTGTTTCTCTTGTGCCAGTTGCCCCAGTTTTTCTAAGGTTGCGGTGCCGATTTCGCGTTTCGGCGTATTCACAATGCGCAGAAATGCCGCGTCGTCATCTTGATTCACCACCAAGCGCAAATATGCCATCATGTCCTTGATTTCGGCACGCGAAAAAAACGACGTGCCGCCGGAAATTTTATACGGAATACGGTTTTGCATTAGCATTTTTTCCAGCAAGCGCGACTGGTGGTTGCCACGATACAGAATGGCGTAATCTTTGTATTGGGTTTTGCGGATAAAACGGTGCGCCACCAGTTCGGCGACAATCCGCTCCGCTTCGTGTTCTTCGTTTTTGGCTTCGATCACTTGCAATTTTTCGCCATGATCTAAGGTGGAAAACAGTTTTTTATCAAACACATGGTCGTTGTTATCAATCAAGATGTTGGCGGCGTGCAAAATCCGCTGGCTAGAGCGGTAATTCTGTTCCAACTTAATCACTGCCAGTTGCGGAAAATCATCGCGCAGGCGGATCATATTTTGCGGACGCGCGCCACGCCACGAATAAATCGACTGATCGTCATCACCCACCACGGTAAAACGCGCCTGTTCGCCGACCAGCAGTTTGATCAGTTCATATTGGCTGGTGTTGGTGTCTTGATATTCATCGACCAACAGATAACGGATTTTTTCCTGCCAACGTGACCGCACTTCGGGATATTGTTGAAACAGCAGGGTCGGCAGCATAATCAAATCGTCAAAATCAAGCGCATTGTAAGCACGGATTTGGTTGTGATATTGCTCGTAGCACAACGCAAACAACAGCTGTTTTTGCCCGTCGGCAATGCCTTTGGCGCGTTCGGGCAAGATCAAATCATTTTTCCAGTTGGAAATGGTGTTTAACAACTGATTTAACAGATCTTTATCGCCTTTGAGATACGGCTCGGTCAGCGCTTTCAGCAGGGCGAGTTGGTCGTGCTGATCGAACAGGGTGATATTGGCTTTATAGCCCAAATGGCGGTATTCGCGTTTGATAATATCGAAGCCGAGCGTATGAAACGTGGATACCGTCAGGCCTTTACTAGCTTGTTTGCCAATCGAATGCGCCACCCGCTCTTTCATCTCGCGCGCGGCTTTATTGGTGAAAGTCACGGCGGCGATTTGCTTCGGTTGATAACCGCACTTTTCAATCAAATAGGCGATTTTGTTGATAATCACCCGGGTTTTGCCTGATCCTGCACCGGCAAGCACCAAGCAAGGTCCGGTGACATATTCGACGGCGTTTTGTTGTTGCGGATTGAGTTTCATCGGTTAATCCTGCGCAAGGGCATAAGGCAAAAGTGCGGTATCGAGAATAAACGACAGCGGAATATCCAAAATCGGCAAGCCCCAACGTTGCGCCATTTCATAATCGTATTTCACACCGGCATAGGCGCTATAGGGCTGGGTCTGATTGATCAAACTCACAATCGTGCCGCAGCCGCTGAGGTTCAAACAGAAGCCGAATAGAACGCAAAAATACAGATATTTTCTCATTTCCTTTACCAAATAGAAATTGAAGTGGTGATTATAAAGGGAGTTGGCGGGAGAACAAATCACATTCTTAAAATAAGGGTTGATCTTACTTGCGCTGTGCTGTGCTGTAAAATTAAGCGATTTTTTTGAGCTAATGTCAAGTGCATTTTAATTTTATTATTAAGGAGTTATATGAATGAAAAGATCTCTGTTACTCACGACGGTTATGCTATGTTTTACGCTTGCCGGCTGCCAGCAAATGTTGGAGGCAAGCCGTTCGATGCGAGCGGCATTGGAGAATATTAATACCGGATTATCAGGTGCTTATGTCGAGCAAACTACACAAAACTCGATTGATTCAACGCTCAATAATGCGAAACCGAATAGTGCGGTTAAAGCATTATTTAATGATGCCAAACCAACAATGAACAAAGTGTTAGGACTATTAGCCTGTTTACCAGATGGTAGTCATTCAAATTCCCAGCTTATGATCTACAGTGATCCAGACAGTATTGAGCCGCATAGTCGAGTTAAACCACAAAGTAACATGAGTTATCATAAATCGGGTTGTTTAAATGTATCTCGAGTAATCGGATTTAAGAAATTAGCGGCAAATACTTTTGAGTTTAAAGTCTATTTTACCTCGCGACAGAGCGGAGAGACCGTTAACAAGCGCTATCATGCCATTAAACAACCTGGTGGTGAGTGGCTATTCGATTTTTGGGGGCTTTAATCACGATCATACACGCTTGTTTAGGCAACTATTCAGAATTAGCGTATTGACAGATACGCTGATTTATTGGTTTTTGCCAACATCATTAATAAGCTGTCAAGGGTAAACTTGCCGATCTTGCGATTAACCATATCGGAAATTCGAGGGCGGGTAACGCCTAAAATAGTCGCAGCATCAGCTTGTTTTAATTGATTTTCTTGAATCCAACTATCCATTGCCTCAACCAAAGCCAGTTTCATCTCTATCACCGCTTGGCTGTGTGCTTTCAAGCTTGCCGCTTCACTATCGGAGAACCCAAGATCGAGAAAAACATTGCCGTTAGCGGGGGTGATATGGGTGATTTTATCGTTCATTTTCTATCTCCAATAAGGTTTGATACCGTTTTTTGATCAACTCAAGATCGCGCGGGCTAGTTTTTTGTGTTTTCTTTTGAAATGCGTGTAGCACATAGATGCGTTTTGTAAACTTAGCAACATAAACTAAGCGAAATGCACCACTGTGATCGCGGTGTCGAATTTCAATAATGCCATTTCCAAGATTATTCATGACTTTATAATCACGTGGGCTTAATCCCTGTTGCACGAGATCTAAATCGTGACCAAGCTCTGATTTTATGTTGTCAGGAAATAATCTTAATATTGCTAATGTTGAACCCAACCATGCTATATCTTTGCGCACCGTTCTCTGTTTGTACAAAATTTTATACCTATCTTATCTGATAATGCAAGCTAGTAAATAAAATTTATATACTCAAGAAAATAGAGTAGCGAAAAGATTGCGATCAAGATTCCAAAAATTAAATTTGCTCACTTAACGTGATAAGCAAAGTGGTTAAACCTCACGATAAACCTGTTCAAACGGAACACGATAGCGTGCGCCCCAAATGCCGCGCCTTGTTTCGCGAATGCCGCAGACTACGATCATATTGATTTCCGCTGCGCGTGGTAGGTTCAAAATCCGTTTTACCCTGCGGCTGTCCAAGCCTTCGAGCGGGCAGGTGTCGTAGCCTTGTTCTGCCATTGCCAGCATAAAGGTTTGTGCGGCAAGGGCGCAGCTTTTGTGGGTCACAATGCGCGAATCGGCTTCCGAAACATTGGTGGCAATCGGGCGGAATAAAGCGATACTGTGGGCGATCAATTTGCGTAATATGCCCAGCAGACCGAAGCCGCGAGCATACAGAAACGGCATTAATTTGCCGTAATAGCCGTTTAACCGTTTTAAGCGTGCGGCTTGTTGCTCTGGCGGTGTATTGCGCTTGAGATCATCGCTGAACGCCGCTAATACCTGTTTGGCACGTTCACGGTAGAGATCCTGACGGGTCACAAATACCACCATTTGTTGCGCGGTGGTGGCGGCATTTTGGCTGAGGCAGGCTTCGGCAAGCTGCGCAAGTGCGGTTTTGTCCGTGATATGATAAAACTGATACAGTTGCATATTCGAGCTGCTCGGAGCGAGTTGCGCCAGTTGCAAACATTGGCGTACTTTGTCGCTGTCGAGCGGCGTATCGCTGTAGTGGCGCACCGCGCGGCGGTGGCGGAGCATTTCGCTTAAGTTCATAAGGTATCCTTTGTTGTGCGCTGAGGGTGTATTTATTCTACACCTGTTGTTGGATTGCCGCCAATGCCGCCGAGGGCGACATCTTTTTCAGCCGCAAAGTAAAAAGGCTTGGAATTTTCCAAGCCTTTTGTTTTGGTTTTTGCAAACCGTGCGATTAGTTCAAACGCTCTTTGATACGTGCAGACTTACCACTACGCTCACGCAAGTAGTACAGTTTCGCTTTACGTACCGCACCTTTGCGTTTCACGCTGATACTGTCGATTACCGGCGAGTGAGTTTGGAATGTACGCTCAACGCCGACACCGTTTGAAATTTTACGCAGGGTAAATGCTGAATGCAGGCCGCGGTTACGAATTGCGATAACCACGCCTTCGAACGCCTGCAGACGTTTTTTACTACCTTCAACAACCCATACTTTCACTTCCAAAGTATCACCGGGACGGAAGCTCGGTACGTCTTGTTTCAATTGTTCTTGTTCAAGTTGTTTAATAATGTTACTCATAATAAATACCTTTTATTCCTAGATGTAACTGAATCTTTACTCTTGCCGTTTGATCTGAGCCAACAGCACTCTCTGTTCGTCAGTCAGAGCTAGGCTCTCTAAGAGCTCAGGCCGGCGCGTCCAAGTGCGGTGCAATGACTGTTGTAACCGCCATTTGCGTATTTCCGCATGGTTGCCCGACATTAAAACCGGTGGCACGGCCACGCCGTTTAACACTTCGGGGCGGGTGTAGTGCGGGCAATCGAGCAGCCCGTCGGCAAAAGAATCTTCTTCTGCGGAGGCTTGCTTGCCCAACACACCCGGAACAAAACGGGCAACGGCGTCAATCAATGTCATTGCCGGCAGTTCTCCGCCGGTGAGGACATAATCCCCAACCGACCACTCTTCATCGATTTCCGCTTCAATCAAGCGTTCATCAATGCCTTCATAACGTCCGCACAGCAAAATCAGATTCTGATATTGTGCTAATTGCTGCACGCCATGTTGGTCGAGTTTGCACCCTTGCGGTGAAAGGTAAATCACTTTCACCTCCCCTGCCGTTACTGCCCGTGCCGCTTGCTTGGCGGCATGAATGGCGTCGCGCAACGGTTGCACCATCATCAACATGCCCGGTCCGCCGCCGTAAGGGCGGTCATCGACCGTTTTGTGTTTATCATGGGTGAAATCACGCGGATTCCAACATTGCACTTGTAACAGCCCGTGTTTTACAGCTCGTCCTGTGACCCCGAATTCGGTGATTGCTTTAAACATTTCAGGGAAAAGACTAATAATCCCAATCCACATAATATGACCTTATGCTAAAAATGTTACCGCCAAAGCGCCCACTGTTGCTGAGGTTAGAAACCAGCGTCCCAATCCACTTCAATAGTCTTTGTGGCGAGATCGACTCTTTTAACTACTGTTTCTTCAAGATACGGAATTAACCGCT
Organism: Testudinibacter sp. P17/SS/0325; assembly: GCF_053570765.1. Next base: position 989,195 of record NZ_CM131635.1, read on the forward strand.
CTTGTTTGCCGAAAGCATCATTCAGATTGGCTTTCACCATGAACACGTCATTCGAACCGGTTTCCATCATGTCGCTGACCACACCCAATTGATAGCCTTGCAGGTTGATGACTTGGCAGCCGATTAAATCGTGCCAGTAATAGCCTTCTTCCAGCGCAGGGAAATTGTCTGCACTCACCCCGATTTCCACGTTGGTTAATGCGTGTGCCGCGTCACGATCATCGACGTTTTTCAGTTTCACGATCAAATCGTTACTGTGATAACGCCAGCTTTCCAGTTCGGTGGCTTGCCATTGACCTTTGATATTCAAATACCAAGGCTGATAATCGAAAATACTTTCTTGTTGTTCTGTCGATGAATAAATTCGCAACCAACCGCGAATCCCGTAAGTTGAACCCAACTTGCCGACCGTGCTGATGTTTTGCGTGTTCATATTCACCTACTTATTGATTGCTTATAAAGCGTTTAAAAGCAGATTACGCTGCTTTTTGCGCTTCTTTAACTAATGCGGATACGCGCTCAGATAAAGAAGCACCTTTTTCCAACCATGCATTCACACGGTCTAAATCTAAACGTAAACGTTCTGCGTTACCGGTAGCAAGTGGGTTAAAGAAACCGACACGCTCGATAAAACGACCGTCACGCGGGCTGCGGCTGTCCGCAACAACTACTTGATAAAATGGGCGTTTTTTTGCACCGCCACGAGATAAACGAATGGTTACCATAGCGTCCTCTAAAATGATAGTAAAAATAAAACCCTCGTTCGAGGTGAGGGTGTCATGCGCTTTCGATGGCATACAGCCATAAAAAGTCGTCAGATTTTACTCTTTTCCTGAAGAAAAGCAAGTTTTACCGCCGGCGTAAGCCAAATTATCGGCGTGAACCGCACTTTCAATGGCTACGCCTGTGCAAGTGCGGTCAGCGGTTGTCAAAGCAAGACGAAAATCGCTATAATGCGAACTATTCTTAATTGAAAGGCGGCAAAGTGCGGTTCGGATGAAAGTGGTGAAATGGGTTTATGTTTTATTGGGATTTATTGCGCTCGGGTTGGGCATTCTCGGCATTCCGTTGCCGATCTTGCCGACCACGCCGTTTTTGCTGCTGGCGCTCTATTTTTTCGGCAAAAGCTCCGATCGCCTGCACGCTTGGTTTTTGCAAACCGCACTTTATCATAACTATTTGAAATCCTTTGATGAACAGCGCGCGCTGACCGCCAAAAGCAAAGCCTATATCTTGTTGCTTTCCACCGCAATGATCGCCGCCAGTTTCTATTTTATGCCGTCGATTTACGGGCGGATTTTTATTATTCTCTTATTATTGGTCGAATACTGGTTTTTCTTCTTTTGGATTAAAACCCTACCAAGCACAAAATGATAGCTTTTGTCGCCGTTTTTTAGCATACTGACTACGGCTTTTTTATCAGGAACTCTTCTTACTTTTTTTAGGAAATCTCAATATGAAATCTTTTTTTAAATTAAGTCTTTGTACCACGTTAGTCACATCCGTATTAGCCATTCCCACTTTCGCCCAAGCCTATGAACAAGACCGCACTTATCAATTGACCGTGTTGCATACCAATGATCTGCACGGCCGTTTTTGGCAAAACCAAAACGGTGAATACGGACTGGCGGCACAAAAAACCTTGATTGACCGCATTCGCAAAGAAGTGGCGGAGAAAGGCGGCGAGTTGATTTTGCTCAACGCCGGCGATTACAACACCGGCATTCCGGAATCCGATTTGCAAAACGCCAAACCGGATATCGAAGCGATGAATGCAATGGGCTACGAGGCGTTGGCCTTGGGCAACCACGAATTTGACAATCCGCTGCAATTGTTGGATATGCAAGAAAGCTGGGCGAAATTCCCGTTCTTGTCCGCCAACGTGTTTAATAAAAAAGATGGCAGTTTATTGGTAAAACCGTACACCATTTTAGACAAACAAGGGTTGAAAGTGGCGGTTGTCGGTTTGACCACCGAAGATACGGCGAAACTGGGCAACCCGGAATTTATCTCCAATGTGGAATTTGTCCGTCCGGCGGAAGCGGCAAAAGACGTGCTGGCGGCGTTGAACGACAATGAGAAGCCGGATATTAAAATCGGCTTGACCCATATGGGCTATTATCATGACGCTCAATACGGTTCGAATGCGCCGGGCGATGTGTCGATGGTGCGTGAATTGGAGAAAGGCGCGTTTGATCTGGTGATCGGCGGTCACAGCCACGACACGGTGTGTATTAATGACGACGGCAGTTTCAACGACAAATACAAACCGGGCGATGTCTGTAAACCGGCATTTGAAAACGGCACTTGGATTATGCAAGCCGGCGAATGGGGTAAATATGTCGGGCGTGCCGATTTTGAATTTAAAAACGGCGAGTTGAAACTGGTGAACTATCAATTAGTGCCGGTCAACTTAAAAGAAAAAGTGAAAAATGCCGAAGGCAAAACCGAATATGTGCTGTTTCAAGAGGAAATTCCCGCCGATGCGGAACTGTTGGCGCACCTGAAAGTCTATCAGGACAAAGGCGATGAATTACTGGGCGTGGAAGTCGGCAGTGTGAATGAGAAGTTGGAAGGTGATCGCAATGTTATTCGCTTCCGACAAACTAATTTAGGGCAGCTGATCGCCCGTTCGCAAAAAGAGCGTGCCAAAGCCGATATCGGCATTATGAACTCCGGCGGTATCCGTGCTTCAATCGAGCCGGGTAAGGTCACCTATAAAGATATTCTGACGGTGCAACCGTTCGGGAATATCATCAGCTATGTCGAGTTGAACGGGACTGAGCTGATTGATTACCTGAATGTGGTGGCGTTGAAAGAAGTCGATTCCGGTGCGTATGCGCAATTTGCCGGCATTGCCATGACCGTCGACCGCAAGGCGAAAAAAGTGTCGGAGGTGAAAATCAACGGCGAGCCGCTGGATCCGAAAAAAGTCTATCGGATTTCTTTACCAAGTTACACCGCGGCAGGGGGGGACGGCTATCCGCTGGTCAGCGACAATCCGACCTATGTCAACACCGGTTTTGTGGACGCGGAGAGTCTGAAACTCTATTTTGAGGAAAATTCACCGATTGATGCGGCGAAATTCCAAGCCAATGAAGAGATTATTTATAAATAATCCTAGACAGCAACAATAGATCTTATGTTTAAAATCCGATAAGGTATCACCATTATCAGATTATTGACAAAGTAAGTGATGAGGCAAAGTCGGGGCGGATTATATATCCGCCCGAACGGTACTTTGCGCTTCCCCTTTATTGATTAACTGCTTATATCGCACTCCGCAAACGGGCGGATATATAATCCGCCCCGACTTTTACAATCAATATTGTGCGTTTTAGTCTTTGTCAGCAGCCTGATTATCGGATTTTTATAATTTATTGTTTTGGCTAAACGGAAAAATGATGTTACGCAAACCGCACTTTACTCGTCCCTTTCGTTATCAACAGCTATTATTCAGCCTGTTGGTTTTTTTTGTTTTTGCATTTTTAAACAGCGCGGTCGCCAACGGTTTGTTCGGCGGCAAGAAAGAGCGGTTTTTACCGCCGCATGAAGCCTTCATCTTTTCGGCGCAAGCGGATCAGCAAAATTTACACCTCGATTGGCAGATCGCCGAAGGTTACTATTTATATCAACGTGAAATTTCCGTTGAAGACGAACAGGGGCAAATCAGCGAGTTAGCCTTGCCGCCTGCAATACCCTACCATGATGAATTTTTCGGTGAAGTCCAAATTTACCGCAATCAGTTAGCATTTGCAGTGCCGTTACATAACCGTAACGGAAAAATTATCGTTAATTACCAAGGTTGTACCAGCGGTTTTTGCTATCCGCCGGAAACGCAGGAATTGGATTTGGCGGCGTTACGGGGCGGCGCAGGCACAACCACAACGGCAACGGTGATCGCTGGTGTTGATAGCGCAGCACAAAGTGCGGTCAGCGAAAACGCCACCACAACCGAACGTACGCCTGTAGCGGATAACCGACGTGTTGACGATAGCTTATTTAACCGTAACAGCACCGAACAGCTGGCAAGCAATCTGGGCGAAAACAAATTCAGCATTCTGTGGTTTTTCGTCTTGGGATTGGGCTTGGCATTTACCCCATGCGTGCTGCCGATGTTGCCATTGTTATCCTCAATCGTGATCGGGCAAAAAGAACGCCCGCAAAGCCTGCGCGCATTGTTGCTGAGTTTGGTCTATGTGCAAGGCATGGCATTGACCTATACCGCACTTGGCTTATTAGTGGTGGCGATCGGTCTGCCGTTTCAAATTGCGCTGCAAAGCCCGTATGTGCTGATCGCTTTCTCGATTCTGTTTATCGTATTGGCGGGTTCGATGTTCGGTTTGTTCACGTTGCAACTGCCGTCCGGTTTACAGAATAAGCTCAATCAACTTAGCCAAAAACAGAGTGGCGGTGCTTATTGGAATGTGTTCCTGATGGGCATGATTGCCGGCTTAGTGGCTTCGCCGTGCGTCAGCGCGCCGTTGTCGGGGGCGCTGTTGTATGTGGCACAAAGCGGGGATTTTGTGGTCGGCGGCTTGAGCTTGTATTTATTGGCGCTGGGCATGGGCATTCCGCTGGTGCTGGTCACCCTGTTTGGCAATAAAATCCTGCCGAAGGGCGGAGAATGGCAGGAAAAAGTCAAAATTGCCTTCGGTTTCGTGATGCTTGCCGTACCGGTATTCCTGATTTCGCGCCTGTTGCCGGAAGTGTGGGAAAACCGTTTATGGTCGCTATTGGGTGTGGCGTTTTTCATCTGGTTGACTTCGGCAATCAGCGATAAAAAATCGATGTTGGGAATTAAATTGTTACCGTTAGTGGCGGCGATCGTGGTGGCGCAACCGCTGGTCAACTGGCTTGCACCGCTGGTGACCGGCAACAGCGAAAGTGCGGTAGCCGCAACGCCGGCACACGCCGAATTTGCCGAGATTGCCGATTACGACGCCTTACAAGCGGCATTGAAACAGAACCAAGGGCAGTTGGTGATGTTGGATTTGTACGCCGACTGGTGTGTTGCCTGCAAAGAATTTGAAAAATACACCTTCAGCGATCCGCAAGTACGGCAACAGTTTGCTCAAATGAAGTTATTGCGTGCCGATCTGACCCGCAACAGCCCGCAAAACCGCACTTTAATGGAGCAACTGCGCGTAGTCGGTTTGCCGACCATTATCTTCTTCGACCAAAACGGCAAAGAGATCCCGCAAAGCCGAATCAGCGGATTTTTAGATGCAGAACAGTTTAGGGAATGGGTACAGCCGTTGTTGGAGAAATAGCGCTCTAGGCTCTAAAACTTAACGATCTGGAAAAAATAAAATAAAAAGACTATCGAATAAATCATAACGATAGTCTTTTTTTAATTCTTTTTAAATAATTCCAATCGCTAATGGTCGGGTCTAATCTTGAATAAAATGTGATCTTGATCACGGAATCTCAGCTCAGTTCTCCGTATATTCAATCTCTTTTTCTATTTATTATATTCAGTAAGAGAGCTTTCCATGCACAAAATAATCCTTCCTTTTGCGTTGTCGTCACTATCTTTGACCGCATTGGCGGCGGACAATCCGACATCACCGACAGAGCAGTTAGCGGAAATTACCGTTGCAACCCAACTCGAATCTTACGTTTTGCCGGAGCAAAATACCATATCCATCTCAGGCAAAGCCCTGAGCGAACAATATCATAGTACGCTGGGCGATACCCTGAGTAAAATAAGCGGCGTGCAAAGCGAATCTTTCGGACCGCATGCCGGTCGTCCGCTGATTCGCGGACTTGGCGGGCAACGGGTTGAAATTTTAAGTAACAATTTATCGCTTAACGATATGGCGGCAATCAGCGGAAACTTGCCGACACCTTTGGAAAGCCAGTTGGCGGACAGTATTGAAGTGACCAAAGGCCCGGCGACAATCTTACACGGCGGACGGGCGATCGGCGGTACGGTGAATGTCAAAGACGGACGTATTCCGAGCAAGATTGCCGAAAAGCGTTTTCAAGGCAAAATCGAAGCGCAAACGGGGGAAAATACCCAGCGAATGCAGGGTTTCCGCTTAGATGTCAACGATGGTCGACATTGGGCGTGGCATATCAGTGCGATGTCCCGTCATAGCCGCTACACGAAAATTCCGGGCAACAGCAAGGCTGCCGTTTGCCATGATGTTAATGAGCTGAAAGCGGACAGCATGCTGCGTGATAAATGCCAAATTCAGATGAGTTCGTATCAAACCCGCAACCCTGCCCACTATCCTTATCTAAGCAAATTTTATGAGAAGTTTGCCGAAGAGTATGAACTGGAATCCAGTGAAAAATATACGACGCGCGAAAAAGATCGTCTTAGCTTTTTTGAAACCGTTGCCAATGATCCCAATCCGGCCTATATTCCGGACAGCGCGCAATACATTGATGTTTACACCGAGCCGAAAGCGTTGGTGAAAGCGGAAAACGGACGGATTCCGAATAGCCATTTTAAATCGAAAAATATTGCCGTCGGCGGCAGCTATATTGATGACTGGGGCTATGTCGGACTGGCTTATTCGCATTATCAAACCCGATATGGCGTGCCGGGTTTTGCTTATCGTGCTTCAAGCGTTGCCACCGAAGGCGATAATTTCGGTGCAGTAGATGTCTTGAGCCAAGATCAGCGTTTTGATCTGCGTGCTGAAATAGATAAAACGTTTTTGATTCTGCAGAAAATCAAACTCTCAGCTAATTATGCCAAAGCGCAAAATATTGAGCAGATTAATCAAATCGATTCCAGCCGTTTTAACACGCAGCAGCGGCAAGTGCGGTTGGAGGCGGAACATCAACCGTGGGGTAACTTGCACGGCTTGATTGGGGTTGAAGTCAGTAAACGCAAAATAGCCCGCGACGGAGCGGACGCCTATCTGCCGGACGTTAATAGCGATGAAAAAAGCCTGTTTGTATTGGAATCGTTGGTGCTTGATCCGTTTAAATTGAGCGCAGGCGGGCGTTGGAGCAGTGTGAAACACCGCTTAATCAAAGATTATGCCGGTAACGGCGGCGGTTCCGGCGAACGTGCGGACCGCACTTTTGATCTCTCCAATTACCATATCGGTTTGCTGTACCAACCGCTTGATAGCTGGCATGTCAAATTGCAACGTTCTTTTTCGCAAAGAGCACCGGAAGTCAATGAGCTTTATGCCAACAATAGCCACTATTCATTACTGATCGAAGAGAACGGCGATACCGATCTGAAAAAAGAAAAATCCAACGGTTGGGAATTGAGCAGCGGCGTGGAGTTTAATAACTGGATGGCGAATATCACATGGTATCAAATCGATTTTTCCAACTACACTTATTTAGCTCAAACCGGCATTGCCCGACGCGGAACGATTGTGAAAGAGTGGCGGCAAACGCCGATTCGCTTGCAGGGGATCGAAACGGAACTGGGTTACCATTTGCGCACGGATACATTCGGCGAATGGCGGTTCAGCCTGTTGGGCGATGTGGTGCGCAGTAAGGCAAAAAGCGGTTTTAACGGCGGCGGATATGTCAGCGCCATGCCGACCTCGCGTTACGGTGCCGGAATAGACTGGAATTATAAAAACTGGTCAACTTCCTTTTCGGCATGGCATTATTTGAAACAAGATAAAGTCGGGGTGGACATTAATAAAGAGTTGGAATCACCGTCGTTCACGTTGGTTGACGCCAGCATAAGTTATCAATTCCGCTTAGCGCATTCGGATATCGAGTTATATCTGATCGGAAAAAATTTAACCAACCGCGAAGCCCGATTGCATAATTCCACCTTGCGTTATCTTGCGCCAATGGCAGGGCGTAGCATTGCCACTGGCGTCAGATGGACATTTTGATTTTAATCGACCCATTAATAAAAATTTAGGGGCTATCCTAGAATATTGTCGTTATCTCGGACAGCCCCAAAGATTTTTTATTTAGCGTTGAGAAGACCCCTGAACCGGTTTTAAACTTATAAACTTAAAGAAAAGAAGTGAAAAAGAAAAAGACTATTGCGTAAATTATAGCGGTAGTCTTTTTTTAATGCCTTTTAAATAATTTCAATCGCTAATGTTCGGGTCTAATCTCAAATAAAACGTGATCTTGATCACGGAATCTATAGTTGTATTCACGTAAATATGTTGCCGGCTATTCAACCATACATATAAAGGAAAAAATAATGCGTTTACCGAATGCAAAAAATATAGAGAGTAAGATCCGACTAAAATTGACAGTTATTTTATTGATGGGATATTTATATCCGTCGAATATTGTTTGGGCAGCGAGCGATGGCGCTACTGAGCTGGAGGAAATTAATGTGACGGGAAGTGCGGTGCAATTTAGTAGCGATCCACTTTCAGGCATTCCCAAACCCAACGATATTGTTGTTTCTAAAACAAAATTAAAAAGATCCGCCAGTACCTTGGGTAATGCATTATCAAATGAACTGAGCGTGCATAGTAATCAATTCGGCGGTGGTGCCAGTGCACCGGTTATTCGCGGACAGGAAGGGGTTCGGTTAAAGATTTTGCAAAATGGGTCAGATGTTATCGACATGTCCCAACTTTCGCCGGATCACGCTATCGGTGTTGATACGTTACTGGCTGAACAGGTCGAAATTTTACGTGGCGCTTCTACCTTACTCTATGCCAATGCCTCTCCGGCGGGTGTTGTTAATGTGGTTGATAATCGTATTCCGTCCCATCTTCCTGAAAAAGGTTATCAGACCGATTTCAATTTGCGTTATAACACCAATAGCAATGAAAAATTAGCGACATCCGGCATTACATTGGGATTGGGGCAGCACATTGCATTACGTTTTGAGGGATTAACCCGTCGTTCTGATAACTATCATGTACCTGAATTTAACTTAGGGAAAAAAATAGATTTTGTACCGGATACGTTCAATAAGACAAATGCGGGCACTTATGCGATATCGTTTATTGGAGACCGTGGATATGTCGGGCTGGCTTATAATGAACGGCGCGAAATTTATGGCTTGCCAGGTCATAATCATGCACTGGATACGTGTGATGCCCATATTTGGGGGCGAAATCCGGACAATGAATATTTTTTGGAAATCTATCCGCACTTAATGGGAGAGGGGGATTTGGTCAATACCCATTTCCACTGCGGTTCTAACCATGCCTCAGGCGGAGTGCACAGCCACGATAATCCTTATGGGCATAAGCATGATCATACCCTAGGCGGCCCGGTCGTGGATTCGCTGTCGCAGCGCTATGATCTTCGTGCTGAGCTTCAGCAGCCTATTTCCGGGATTGATAAGCTACGTTTGAGCTATTCATCAACGGATTATAAGCATGATGAACGCGATGGCAGTATTCCAGTGAACCTATTTAAAAATCAAGGTTATAACTTGCGTTTGGAATTGTTTCATAAAGAAATAAAGGGGTTGACGGGCGTTTGGGGTGTTCAGTATCAAACCGCAACCAGTAGTGCAAACATTCCTCGTCTTCCGCCTTGCAGCAATAGTTTTGAGGCCGGCAGTAATATACGTTGCCCGGAGAAAATCAGTGATAATGATCGTAAGAAGTGGGCGTTAATTGAAAACAGTAATAAGCAGTTGAGTTTCTTTGCAGTGGAACAATTAAGAAAGGGGAACTGGTTATTTGATCTTGGCGTGCGCACGGAAAAGCAAAGAATCCCGATTAACTATGATGTTGCCAACTTGAAGAAAATTAAAAGCGATATTGAATGTTCCGGATTTTTCGGCGGCTGTTTACCCTATTCGTTAAATGATCCTGATTTATCGCTTTATAACCAATGGGCAACCTCCTATGCGACATCTGCAAGCTGGAATTTTCATCCGGATTACGCGCTATCTTTTGCCTTTTCGCATAATGAACGTCATCCGACTCCAATGGAACTGTATTATCACGGAAAACATTTGGCAACAGTGTCGCTTGAGTACGGTAACCGCTATTTGAAGAAAGAGGTTTCCGATAATTTTGAAGCCGGGTTAAGTTATGCGGGGGAAAAACTCAGTTATCATGTCAATGTATATTATAACCGTTTTAAAAACCGCATTTTTAACCAGACCTTGGCTAAGGAGGGTAATCTCTCATTAAATCGTTATAACCAGTCCAAGGCGGTTTATTATGGGGCAGAAGGGCGGATTGATTACCAATTTACTCAAGATGTGAGTGCGGGTTTATTTGCCGATTATGTTCGCGGCAAATTATTCGATTTGCCTCCGACATATGAAGTCGATCATCTTTTTAATACGGAAACAACGATTCCGCAAGCCGATCAAAACGCACCACGAGTGCCGCCGGCACGTTTAGGCTTGCGTGCCAATGCAGAATTGACAAAACATCTATCCGGTTCATTAGAATATACTTATGTTTATAAGCAGCACAAAGTAGCGCCGCTAGAACATAAAACTAGCGGGCACCAACTATTAAATATCGGGTTAAATTATACCAATCATATTGCTCAGATGGACTACGTTTTATTTGTGCAAGCAAATAATGTATTAAATCGGAAAGTTTATTCCCACACTTCTTTCCTGCCGTTTGTACCACAAATGGGGCGGAATATTATGCTTGGCATTAATATTGGTTTTTAAATGAAAAAAACGGCTCAAATCTCTTTGAGCCGTTTTGCTGAACTATAATCTTCTGACTACAGTCCTAATGCTTTTTTCACTCCTTCGCCGTAGGCAGGATCGCATTTGAAGCAGTTGTCGATATGGCGTTGTTTGATGAAATCCGGTGCGTCGCCCATCGCGCGTGCGGTGTTGTCGAACAGCACTTGTTGTTGCTCGGCAGTCATCAAACGGAACAATGCACGCGGCTGGCTGAAGTAGTCGCTGTCATCTTCACGGTAATCCCAGAAATCCGCATCGCCGGTGATTTTCAACGGTGGCTCTTTATATTGCGGTTGCTCTTGCCAGTAACCGAAGCTGTTCGGCTCATAGTGCGGGGCGCTGCCGTAGTTGGCGTCGACACGTCCTTGACCGTCGCGGTGGTTGCTGTGTACCGGGCAGCGTGGTTTGTTCACCGGGATTTGGGTGAAGTTCACGCCTAAACGGTAACGTTGTGCGTCGGCATAGTTGAATAAACGGGCTTGCAGCATGCGATCCGGCGAAACGCTGATCCCCGGTACCAAGTTGCTCGGCGCAAAAGCGGATTGTTCCACGTCTAAGAAGAAGTTCTCCGGATTGCGGTTCAATTCGAACTCGCCGACTTCGATCAACGGATAATCCGCTTTAGGCCATACTTTGGTTAAGTCAAACGGGTGATAAGGCACTTTCTCCGCATCGGCTTCCGGCATAATTTGTACGAACATGGTCCATTTCGGGAAATCGCCACGCTCAATCGCGTCATATAGATCTTTCTGATGACTCTCACGATCTTTACCGACAATCGCCTCCGCTTCCGCGTCAGTCAGGTTTTTAATCCCTTGCTGGGTTCTGAAGTGGAATTTCACCCAGAAACGTTCGTTGTCGCTGTTGATAAAGCTGTAAGTGTGCGAACCGAAACCGTGCATATGGCGGTAGCTCGCCGGAATACCACGATCACTCATCACGATGGTGACTTGGTGAAAGGCTTCCGGTAATAAGGTCCAGAAATCCCAGTTGTTGGTGGCGGAACGCATATTGGTGCGCGGATCGCGTTTTACTGCCTTGTTCAAATCCGGGAATTTGCGCGGGTCACGCAAGAAGAATACCGGCGTATTGTTGCCGACCATATCCCAGTTGCCTTCTTCGGTGTAGAATTTCAGCGCGAAACCGCGAATATCACGCTCTGCGTCGGCTGCACCACGCTCGCCGGCAACGGTGGTGAAACGGGCGAACATCTCGGTTTTTTTGCCGATTTCGCTGAAGATTTTGGCACGGGTATATTGGGTAATATCGTGGGTGACGGTGAACGTACCGAATGCACCGGAACCTTTGGCGTGCATACGGCGCTCAGGAATCACTTCACGCACGAAATTGGCGAGTTTTTCGTTTAACCATAAATCTTGCGCCAATAACGGACCGCGCGGGCCTGCGGTCATACTGTTTTGGTTATCAACCACCGGCGCCCCGCCGTTAGTGGTTAAATGGCTATAAGGGCATTTTGCTTTTTCTTGACTCATATAATTCATCCTCTTGGTAAAAGTGTATAACGTTAGGGTACTACCGGGTACAACTAAGCCTAAACAGGCGATTACAGATATACTAGCAAGAACAATAAAAATTATCTTATATAGATTTGATAGTGTTTGGCTATTGTTTAATTTAAATCAATTTGTAAAATTAATAATAAAACTTGAATTTGTTTAAATTACGTTCAGAAAAAACATCAAATAAAATGAAAGTGCGGTTTTGAGCCGTGATCTGCCCCCAAAAAGTTAGATTGCTTAATAAAGGGATTGAGCTCGGTATTGTACCGGGTTCAGTCCGTTTAATTTTATCTGAATACGTTCATTATTGTAATAAGCAATGTAGTCGCGGAGCAAGCGTCCGCTGCGAAAGACAGGCAACGCCCGAACTTGCGGAGGCGTTCGGCAACGTCGTGGCGAAATTCGACTTGGCATAGTCTGAACAAGGCGAAAATAAACGCCACGGCTAAGAAGTAAGCCGCGACCACATTCAGCCAGAGTGACAAAAGTGCGGTCAGCACCAAGGCGCCGCGCATGCCGCTAGGCTGTACTAATCATTCCGAATAAGGAAAGAAGTGCGGTTTGTTTTTCAACCAATATTGAGCTTTACGCCATTTTTTTGCTATAGTGTGGAGATAAACAAAACTGAACGATTATTAAAATAAATGCATTTTCGCGCGCTGGCTCTGGCGTGTGGATATGGTTGATAAATAAAGGAGAATCTTGGTGTCCACCAAAATTTTATTAGTGGAAGATGAAGTGGCGATCCGTGAGATGGTGGCGTTGGTGTTGGTGCAGCAAGGCTACGAAGTGATGGAAGCCGGTGATTACCGTAGTGCGATTCGGCAGGTCGGGCAACAGATACCGCACTTGGTGGTGTTGGACTGGATGTTACCGGGCAAATCGGGGTTGCAATTTTTACAATATTTAAAACAGCATGATGAATGTTCCAAAGTGCCGGTGGTGATGTTGACCGCCAAGAGTGAAGAGGCGGATTGTATCGCTTGCCTGAATGCCGGGGCGGATGATTATGTCACCAAGCCGTTTTCGCCGAAAGAGTTGATCGCCCGCTTGAAAGCGGTGTTGCGCCGCAGCGGTTTCGATCGGCCGGAACAGATATTGGAAATCGACGGTTTGGTGCTGGACAACAATTCGCACCGGGTCAGTTGCCAAAATCAGGAGATTCCGCTCAGTTCGACGGAATTTAAGTTATTGAATTTCTTTATGAAACACCCGGAAAAAGTTTATAGCCGTGAGAAATTGCTCGATCGGGTGTGGGGCGATGATATTTATGTGGAAGATCGCACCGTCGATGTGTATATCCGTCGCTTGCGCAAAAGTTTGGAACAACACGGTTATGATCAGTATATTCAAACCGTGCGCGGCGCCGGCTACCGTTTTTCTAAACAGACTAAATAAAGCAAGCAAATAGGAAGCAAAAACATGCTGAAAATGCCCTGTTTTAACTTTGTGGTCGAAGTGACGGCGGCGGCGGTGATTGCGGCGCTGTTCAGTTATTTCAGCGGACCGTTTTTAGTCTGGTTTGCCTTGGTATTGCTGCTGATTTTAATTTGGCACCATTATAACGAAACCCGCTTTTTGAAAATGCTTGATCGCAATCGGGTCAGCGATAAATACCAAATCGGCATTTGGGAGACCATTTCACAAACCGTGGCTTACCAAAAACGGCGCTCGCACCGCGAACGCTTTCGTACCCTGCGGATGCTATCGCGTTTGAATAAAAACATTCAATTTATCCCGGATGCGGTGATTATTTGCCATCACGACGGGCAAATTTATTGGTGTAATAACGCCGCACAGGAGTTGTTCTCTTTTTTTTGGAACAAAAAAAGCAATAAAAATCTGCTGAACGTGATTTTTTATCCTGAGTTCAAAACCTATTTTGAAAGCGGCGATCACCATACGCCGCTGGTGTTAATGCCGAGCAGCGATCACTATATCGAAGTTAATCTCAACCGCTACGATGATGAAAACTATATGTTGATTGCGCGCGATATCACGCAAATCATCAAATTGTTACAAAGCCGCCAGATTTTTCTGTCGAACCTGAACCATGAATTGCGCACGCCGTTAACGGTGCTGCAAGGTTATCTGGAAATGCTGGAGGATCGTAAGGCTTCGAAAGCGTTGCATGCGCGGGCGGTGTCGATTATGCAGGAACAAGTGCAACGGATGAGCAGTTTGCTACAGCAGTTAACCTTTTTAATCAAGATTGAAACTTCGGCGGGCAGTGAGGAGCGGCAGGTGGTGGATGTGCCGGCGATCTTGAAATTGTTGGCGAATGACCTGGAAATTTTAAATGATAAACAACATCAGGTGAATTTTGAATTTGAACCGCACTTGAAAGTCAAAGCCAATGCCAGTGAGCTGAATAGCGTTTTGTCGAATTTGGTTTATAACGCAATTAAACATTCGGACGGCGATAACATTAACGTTGTCTGGAAAAAATTGGATAGCGGAGCGTACTTCGAAGTGAAGGATAATGGCAAGGGAATTGCGCCCGAGCATTTGCCGCACTTGACCGAGCGTTTTTATCGGGTGCAGGATGCGCGCAGTCGTGATAACGGTGGCAGCGGTATCGGGCTGGCAATTGTCAAACACGCTTTGTTACATCTTAACAGCCAGTTGCAAATTCGCAGCGAACCGGGCAAGGGCAGTATTTTTTCTTTTATCGTGCCGGAGGAGTTTGTGGTGGCGGAAGATAACGCTGATACAGATAAACGGCTGATTTCCAAAAGCAAAAGTGCGGTTGAACCGCACTTTTTATCTCGATCAACGCTTAAACATACCGCCTAAGCCGCCCATTCCAGCCATGCCGCCGCCCATCATGCCTTTCATGCCGCGCATCATTTTTGCCATGCCGCCTTTGCGCATTTTCTTCATCATGCGCTGCATTTCGGTGAATTGTTTCAACATTTTGTTGAGGTCTTGCACTTGCGTGCCGGAACCTTGCGCAATCCGACGTTTGCGTGAACCTTTGATCAAATCGGGATTTTGTCGTTCTTTGAACGTCATTGAGTTGATCATCGCCTCCATTTTATTGAACATTTTGTCATCGACTTGCCCTTTGACGTGATCCGGTAGGTTTTTCGCGCCGGGCAGTTTTTCCAACATCGTCATCATGCCGCCCATTTTTTTCATTTCGATCAACTGCTCGCGGAAGTCTTCCAAGCTGAAATCGTCGCCTTTTTTGAATTTCTGCGCCATTTTTTCGGCTTTTTCTTTATCGACCGAACGCTCCAGATCTTCAATCAGCGACAGCACATCGCCCATGCCGAGAATGCGCGAGGCGACACGATCAGGGTGGAAGGGTTCTAACGCGTCGGTTTTTTCGCCCATCCCGAGAAATTTAATCGGTTTACCGGTGATTTGGCGAATGGATAACGCCGCCCCGCCGCGTGCGTCGCCATCGACTTTAGTCAAAATCACCCCGGTCAGCGGCAGCGCTTCATTAAAGGCTTTGG
This sequence comes from Testudinibacter sp. P17/SS/0325, assembly GCF_053570765.1. The sequence continues at coordinate 1,004,758 of NZ_CM131635.1, forward strand.
CGGTGTTGGCGGCATCTTGCCCGGTCATCGCATCGACGGTGAACAGGGTTTCAATCGGATTTAACACCGCATGGACGCGTTGAATTTCGTCCATCATTTCGCTATCGACGTGCAAGCGACCGGCGGTATCGACGATCAACACGTCATAAAATTTCAGTTTGGCGTGCGCCAGTGCGTTTTCGGCAATCTGTACCGCACTTTGGCTGGTGTCGGACGGGAAGAAATCGGCTTTCACCGTTTCCGCCAAGGTTTCTAATTGTTTGATCGCCGCCGGACGATAGACGTCGGCAGACACGACCAACACTTTTTTCTTATGCCGTTCACGCAGGAATTTTGCCAGTTTCCCGACGCTGGTGGTTTTCCCCGCCCCCTGCAAACCCGCCATTAAAATCACCGCCGGCGGTTGCGTGGCGAGGTTGAGCGTTTCGTTGGCTTCACCCATTGCGCTTTCAAGTTCGCTTTGTACGATTTTGACGAATTCTTGCCCCGGCGTCAGGCTTTTGTTAACTTCCACCCCGACCGCACGTTCTTTCACTTTATTGATAAATTCGCGTACCACCGGCAAGGCAACATCGGCTTCGAGCAATGCCATACGCACTTCGCGCAGGGTCTCTTTGATATTGTCTTCGGTTAAACGCGCACGTCCGCGGATACTGCGCAGGGTATGAGAAAGACGATCGGATAAATTTTCAAACATAATATGATTCCTGTAATAAATACCGCACTTTGCATTGCCTCAGCGGGAAGCCCGGCGGAAAGATAGTGCCGATTATACAAGATTTCCGCTTATTTTCACCCTTAAACCATTTTGTAGTAGAAAAATTGAGTTAAAACTGGTACTTTCAAGCGAAATCGTTATCAATAAATTCACTTGAAAGGACGAGCATTCGCACTATGTATCTCTTTGCCGTATTGTCGATTATCGCATATCTGGTTTGTACCGTTTCCCTGTTGCCGCACCTGTTGCAGAGCGGCGCGGGCGAAGGCGTGCCTGCGGGCAAAAAACCGAACCGCAGCCGCTTTATTTTGAGTTCGGGGTTGGCGCTGTTGCTGCACGCGGTATTTATTCAGCAACTGTTTGCCAACGGCAGCGAACCGTATAATTTCACGTTGCTGAATGTGTTAAATCTGATGACGCTGTTAGTCGTGCTGTTGGTCACTATGGCGCTATCGCATTTGAATACGTTATGGTTTTTATTGCCGGTTATCTACAGTTTCGCCATTTTGGGCATTCTGGCGGCGGCATTGCTGCCGGGGCATATTGTGGCGTATTTCCATGATAATACCGCACTTTTGGTGCATATCTCCCTTTCCTTGATCGCTTATGCGCTCTGTTTCATTGCGTTGTTATATGTGTTGCAATTGGGCTGGTTAGAAAAAAAACTGAAAAGTAAAAAAATCGTTTTTTCGCCGATGATCCCCTCGTTAATGACGGTCGAACGCCAATTTTTTAAGATCTTATGTGCCGGCGAACTGTTTTTGGGTTTGGCGTTGGTTAGCGGCGCGGTGTCTTTGCATAACTTTTTTGCCGAGGAACAGATTCAAAAAGCGATATTTTCCTTTTTGGCGTGGCTGGTGTTCGGTTTGTTGCTGATCGGGCACCGAAAATTACACTGGCGCGGAAAGAGGGTGCTAATTTATACAATTTCAGGTATGATTCTGCTCACGATTGCTTATTTTGGCAGCCGGACATTGCCGGTGCTGTAAGCAACGTCTGCAAGCGCGGTGCAATATTCATGTCTAGACCGCACTTGCAGGGTGATTTCTTAACGGAAGGAAATTTTTTTGGACAGTATCCCGCTTAGTACGTTGTTTATCGTTTTAATCGTACTGCTGATTTGCTCCGCCTATTTTTCAGGCTCGGAAACCGGCCTGCTTTCACTCAACCGCTATCGCATGCGTTACCTTGCCGGGCAAGGGCATACCGGCGCGAAAAAAGCCGAAAACCTGCTGAAACGCACCGATACCCTGCTGGGCTTAGTGCTGATTTTCAATAATATGGTCAATATTGCCGCCTCGGCAATTGCCACGATTATCGGCATGCGCTTATACGGTGATGCCGGGGTGGCGATCGCCACCGGCGCATTAACGTTTTTCATGTTGGTGTTTTCTGAAATTCTACCAAAAACCGTGGCAGCGATTTATCCGGAAAAAATCGGCTTCACCACCAGTCACATTTTGACGCCGTTGCTAAAATTGTCGGCGCCATTGGTTTATTTTATCAATTTTTTTGCCAAACTGATTATGAAGCTACTGCGGATTAAAATCGATCACAAAGCCTATTCAATCAGTCCGGAAGAGCTACGCAGCATTGTGCACGAATCAGGCAAATTTATTCCGTCGGCGCACCAAGAGATGTTACTTTCTATTTTGGATTTAGAGCAGGTTACCGTGGACGACATTATGGTGCCGCGCAATGACATCGGCGGCATTGATTTGGACGATGACTGGAAAGCGATTATGCGCCAGCTGAACCATGCGGCACACAGTCGGGTGGTGTTGTACAAAGGCGATATGGATGCCAATGTGTTAGGCATGTTGCGGGTGCGCGAGGCGTATCGTTTGATGTTGGATAAAAATGAATTCAACAAAGAAACCTTAGTCCGTGCCGCTGATGAAATCTATTTTATTCCGGAAGGCACGCCGCTGAATACCCAACTATTGAATTTCAAAACCAACAAGGAGCGGATCGGGCTGGTGGTGGACGAATACGGCGATTTGAAAGGCTTGGTGACGCTGGAAGATATTCTTGAGGAAATCGTCGGCGAATTCACCACGTCCATGACACCGTCGATCGAAGAGGAAGTGAGCGAGCAATCCGACGGTTCGGTGCTGATTGACGGACAGGCGAATATCCGTGACTTGAATAAATTATTCGGTTGGAATCTCAGCACCGAAGGCCCGCGCACCTTTAACGGCTTGATTTTAGAGCATTTGGAAGAAATTCCGGCGGAAGGCGTGGTGTGTGAAATCGAAGGTTTGCTGATCACGATCCTTGAAGTCTCGGATAATATGGTGAAGCAAGCGAAAGTGGTGCGCCGCGACACGACGGCAGAGAAAATTAAAACTTAACTCATCCGATCTTAGTTCGTTAACTGGTTTGGCGCGAGTCCGCAAATCAAATGATTGTTTGTTTATGCTGATGTTCTCAGAATAACCTTCATAAAATCAATGTTAATTGTCATTAAAACCGCACTTGGCAGCATGAAAATGCGATCCAAGTGCGGTTTTTTAATTTTTAATAATAATTATTCTCAAAATAGTTGATTTGTTCTTAATTATAGTGATAATAATTCCTATTCATTGTTTAAATGAATGCCTTTTTATCTTAAGTTTTGTAGATGTCGGCTGTAGTTGCGCTAAAGGCGCGAAGACGGTTTTATTCTGCGTTTGATGTAATTTAATAGTTTAAGGAACATGATGAAAATGTCTGGGAAGTTTAATCTAAGTCGTATCAGCCTGATAGTGCTGGGCACACTGGCAGCAAGCACCACCTTCGCCGATACCGCGGCGCCAAGTGAAGCGTTAGAGGAAATCGTGGTATCTGATCGCCAAGGTGCGAAGGTTCAAACCAATATTGTGACTTTGGAAGAGCAAGATGAAAGCACCGCCACGGATTTACGCAGTCTGTTGGCGGAAGAGCCGGCGATTGATTTCGGCGGCGGCAACGGCACATCGCAATTCTTAACCATTCGCGGGATGGGGCAGAACTCGGTTGATATTAAAGTGGATAATGCTTATTCCGACAGCCAAATTCTGTACCATCAAGGGCGTTTTATTATCGATCCGTCATTATTGAAAAACGTTTCGGTGCAAAAAGGGGCCGGTTCGGCAAGCGCAGGGATTGGCGCGACCAACGGCGCAATTATCGCCAAAACCGTGGACGCACTGGATCTGTTAAAAAACAGCGATCGTGATTACGGTTTCAAATTAAATAGCGGTTATTCCAGCAATGACGGGCATTCTTATGGTGGCGCGCTATTTGGTAAAGCCGGTAACTTTGATGGATTGTTCTCGTTTAATCGTACTGATGAAGACAACTATAAAGCGGGTAAAGGCTATCGCAATATCGATGGCGGTAAAACTGTGCCGTACAGCGGTTTGGATAAGCGCAACTACTTAATTAAATTAGGCGCGACTTTCGGTGATCACCGTTTGGTGTTAAGTCATCTGCAAGATCAACATCGTGGCGAGCGTTTGGTGCGTGAAGAGTTTACTGTTACCGGTGGTCGATTAACTTTAGCCCGTCAATCACCGGCTTACCGTGAAACTACGCAAAGAAATACCAATCTTGAATATACCGCGAAAAATTTAGGCTTTGTCAGCGAATTAACCGCCAATGCTTATGTGATGCAAAATAAACGTTATTCCGCGGATGACAGCGGCTGTGGTTACTGTGGCGGCATTGTGGGACCAACCACCACCAAGATTCATACCCGTGGCGCAAATGTGAATTTTGATTCTCCGATTGGCGATAACCTGTTATTAAAATACGGTGTCAATTATCGTGATCAAAAAATTACTCCGCATGCCTTCTTGAGTACCACTCATAAATTGAATGAACCGAAGAAACAAGATATTGGCACTTATTTGGAAGCGATTAGTGCGGTCGGTGATTTCACGTTAACTGCCGGTGTGCGTTACGACTATTTCAACGTTAAAGCGATGGACGGCAAAGAGGTGTCTGACGGTCGTGTGAATCCGAGCTTCGGTGTGATTTATCAACCGATTGACAGCCTAAGTTTCAGCGTTACACATAACTATGCTTCGCGTAGCCCGCGTTTATATGACGCGTTGATGACACATGGTCGGAGAGGAGTTGTCTCTATTGCCGATGGCACGGTGGCTGAGCAAGCGCGCAATACCGAAATCGGTTTTAACTACAACAATGGCGGCTTCTCGCTTGACGGTAGCTATTTCTGGCAAAAAGTAAAAGATGTGATCGTCAATCCACAGAATAGACATGATACGGCTGGTGTACGAGAAGCGATTAATGACGGCTACTCCAAAAACCACGGTTATGAGTTGAATGCCGCTTACCGTTATAACGGCTTCACTGCGCGTTTTGGCGTTTCAGACAGCAAACCAAGATTCTATTTAAATAATACCAAAAATGATTCATCTTTAATTCCGGAATTTGCGGTACAAACCGGTCGCACTTGGACAGCCGCGTTATCGTATCGCTTTAACAACCCGGATTTAGAGCTGGGCTGGCGCAACCGTACGGTAGAAGGGGAAGAAGGCTATGCCTTGGTCGGCACCAATGTTTCGGTGAAACGCGACAGCTATACCGTGCATGATTTCTATGTGAACTGGAAACCGTTTAGCAATGATAATTTGAATGTGAATGCGTCATTAAACAATGCATTTAATAAATTCTATTATCCGCATAGCCAACGCGGCGAAACCTTATCCGGGGTTGGGCGTGATTTCCGTGTGGGGATTAATTATCAATTTTAATTAAGCCTTGGGTAAAACAATGAGAACGAAACGATAAAGCAAGAATTTCGTATAAATTCTAATTTACCCTACTAGCAAAACAAGCTACAATAATGAAATCGATTATCAATTACAAAATACAAAGTGCGGTTTGTACTTTGTATTTTTTATTCTGTAGCAAAAATAACAAGGAATTTATCAATGGATCAGCTGTTTGAATTTTTAGAGCACTATACCGATTACATTATTTTAGGCACTTTGGCGCTGATGAGTTTTATCATGTTGTGGATGGTGATTGAACGGGTGATTTTCTTTCGTCAAGTGAACGTCGAGCACTATGGCACGATCCACGATTTGGAAATCGATCTGACCCGCAATTTAACCACGATTTCGACCATCGGTTCCAATGCGCCCTATGTCGGTTTATTGGGCACGGTAATCGGGATTTTACTGACCTTTTATGCCATGGGGCAATCCGGCGGTGATATTGATGCGGCGGCGATTATGGTCAACTTATCGTTGGCGTTGAAAGCCACCGCCGTCGGGATTTTGGTCGCCATTCCGTCGATGGTGTTTTATAACGGTTTGAACCGTAAAGTGGACGTCAACAAAATGAAATGGTTTGCCTTTAACGAAAAGCAAAAACAGCAGGCATAAGCGAATAAGCAAGGAAAGAGGTAAAGTGCGGTGAAGAAATTCGATGAGATCAATATCATCCCGTTTTTGGATATTATGTTGGTGTTGCTGGCGATTGTTTTAGTCACGGCATCCTTTATTTCACAAGGCAAAATTCAGGTCAACGTGCCGAAAGCCAGCAGCAGCGTCACCCTGAAAGCCGATGATTTGGCTAAATTGCTGACTGTCACCGAAAGCGGCGAACTGTATTATAACGACAAACCGATTGCGAAAGAGGCATTGGCGGAAGAGATTGCCACTTGGGACAAAGCGCAGAAAGTCACCTTGAAAGTCGATGCGGCAACTGCGTTTCAGCAATTTGTTGATATTACTGATATTTTTTCAAAATATGAAATCAAGAACGTGGCGATTGTCACGCTGAAACCGCAAGGCGAATAAGCATGAAAAAACATCGTTCGCTGATTGGTTTTTTAATTTCGCTGCTGTTTCACGGCGCCTTGGCTGCGCTTTTGGTTCTTGCCGTGCGCAGTTCGTTCGCGGATGACAGTCTCAACGGACAAGCGGTTACCGAAATCGATACCAGTATTTCAATCGAAATGATGATGGCAATGGTGCAGGCTGAACCGGAACCCGAACCGGAGCCGATGAAAGAGGTGATTCCGGAGCCGAAAGAGGAAATCCCTGATCCGACCATTAAACCGGAACCGAAAAAAATCGAAAAACCGAAAGAGCAGGAAAAGCCGAAAGAGAAGCCTAAGCCAAAAGAAAAACCGAAAGAAAAAGTGGTGAAGAAAGAGCGTAAAAAGCCGAAAGAGGCGGTGGTGGGCGATCGTGATGTTGATTCCCCGCATCAGGTCAACTCCAAAGCCAGCGGTGCGGCAGTCAACAGCAATAACCCGAATCAGGTGGGCGCCGGCGGCAAAGCGATAGATGCCTACCGTTCACAATTGCGGCGCGAAATCGAACGCAATAAACGCTATCCGCAGCGGGCAAAAATGATGCGCAAGCAGGGTGTGGTGACGGTTTCTTTCACTTTAAACGGTGACGGTAGCATTCAAAATCCGAGAGTAGCCAAATCGTCCGGCAGTGAGGATTTGGATCAAGCCGCGATTCAAGCGGTGCAAAATGCGCGCAGTGTCGGGCCTCGTCCGGCGGGCATGGCGGCAACGGTGACGGTGCCGATCAAATTTAGCATTAGTTGATTGCTATTCACTTAACTGCCGATAAGGTTATGTGATGAAGTGGCGTCGGGGCGTATTGCATACGCCCTTTAACGGTTGAATCAATAATGGGAAAATGCAAAGTGCGGTTTGTGTTACATCCACGCATTGTTGCGGATAATCCCGACCGCAATGCCTTCGATTTCCATATATTCGGTTTTGAGATCGACCACAATCGGTTTGAACGCTTCATTTTCCGCATGCAGATAAACGGTGGAGCCTTTTTTCTCCAAGCGTTTGACCGTCACTTCATCTTCAATCCGCGCCACCACCACTTGTCCGTTGCGCACATCCTTAGTGCGGTGCACCGCCAGCATATCGCCGTCAAGAATACCAATATCTTTCATCGACATACCATAGACTTTCAATAAAAAATGCGCTTGCGGTTTAAACATCGAGGCATCGACTTTATAGCTGCCTTCAATATGTTGTTCCGCCAGAATCGGCGCACCGGCGGCAACGCGCCCGATTAACGGTAAACCGTCTTCGTCATTGTCGGCTTCGACCGTACTTTGCTCTTCGTTTAACAATAGACGGATACCGCGTGAAGTGCCGGATAAAATCTCAATCGCCCCTTTACGCGCAAGGGCTTTGAGATGTTCTTCGGCGGCGTTCGGTGAGCGAAAGCCCAGCTCTTTGGCGATTTCGGCGCGGGTCGGCGGCATGCCGGTCGATTCCAAATGCGAACGGACAAAATCAAATACTTTCTGTTGGCGCGGGGTGAGGGCTTTATTCGGCTTCATACTAGACTCCCTGTTTTTTTATACAGTCACCCTGTTATTATATACAGTGCCAAATAATCTGCAATCAATAATTGATTTTGGCAGGCAGAAATTGCCCACGGAAATAGGCGATTATCGGAAATTATGCTAAAATTTTTGATCTGCTAAACTAGGATGACAATAACTGAACACAACCGCTGTTGAATTTGGATTAAGAATAAAAATGTCAATTTTGTTAAATGCTTACCGTAAGGTGTTGAATTTTATGCTGTCGCTTTCCGTGAAAAGCAATCCGATTCCGAACGATCCGATTGGGGAGTTGGGCTTGGATAAGCAGCAATGTTTTTTATATTTATTGCCGTATACCTCGCAAACGGATCTGTTGATTCTGCGTAAACACTGTCTGCAATTGGGGCTGCCGGATCCGTTGCTGGAAAATAAAATCAACGGCGATAGCCTGCCGAGTTTTGTGTTTTTGGATCGCGGACGGCGCTTTTTTAAATCGCGCCAATTGACCGAAAACACCCGCACGCTGTTTTCCAAATATTTTGAGCTACATCGCAGCCATCCGGAATTGGATGTGCAGTTGGTGCCGGTGTCGGTGTTGTGGGGGCGCTCGCCGGGACATGAAAAAAAATTACCGCACTTGCGCTTTTTAGGGCGCTTGCAAAAATTGTGGGCGATGTTGTGGTTCGGGCGTGATAATTTCGTGCGTTTTTCCAAAGCGGTGTCGCTGCGCGATATGGCGAACCTGAAAGGCAGCGATGATGAAATCGCGCTGAAATTAACCCGCGTGGGCAAGATTCACTTTGCCAAACAACGCACCTCGGCGACCGGTCCGCGTTTGCCGAACCGACAAGCGATGTTCCGCCAGATTTTGCAGTCAAGTGCGGTACAGGAAGCGATTGCCGACGAAGCCAAAAGCAAAAAAATCGATCAGGCGAAAGCGACTAAAAATGCGCAAGCGATTTTGAATGAAATTGCCGCCAATGTGAACCATGAAAGTTTGCGCTTGGCAGACCGTTTTTTGCGTTGGTTATGGAACAAACTGTATCGCGGGATTGATGTGCGCAATGGTGATCGGGTGCGTAAATTGGCGATTGAAGGGCATGAAATTGTCTATATCCCTTGCCATCGCAGCCATATCGATTACTTACTGCTTTCCTATATTTTATATCATCAAGGATTGGTGCCGCCGCATATTGCCGCCGGAATCAATCTGAATTTCTGGCCGGTCGGCGGCTGGTTCCGCCGTTGGGGCGCTTTTTTTATCCGCCGCACGTTTAGCGGTAATCGATTGTATTCGACCGTGTTCCGTCAATATCTGTCCGAACTGTTCCGCCGCGGTTATGCGGTAGAATTTTTTATCGAGGGCGGGCGTTCGCGCACCGGACGTTTGCTGGCACCGAAAACCGGGATGTTGTCGATGACGCTGCAAGCGTTGTTAGAAGGGCACACCCGCCCGATTAGTTTGGTGCCGGTATATATCGGCTATGAGCACGTGCTGGAAGTCGATACCTATGCCAAAGAGCTGCGCGGCGCGGCGAAAGAGAAAGAAAACGCAGGCTTAGTGCTGCGCGTGATCAAAAAATTGCGCAATATGGGCAAGGGCTATGTCAATTTCGGTGAGCCGATCACGCTGAATACCTACCTTAACCAACATTATCCGCAATGGAAAGATACCGAGGGCGAGGAAAGCAAACTGTGGCTGAACAGCGCAGTGGATAAATTGGCGGTGCAAGTCATGCGTAACATCAATAAAGCGGCGGCGATTAATGCGATGAATCTGATCGGCACGGTGTTGCTGTCGTCACGCCAACGGGCACTGGCACGCGAACAGCTGTTATCGCAACTGGGGATTTATCAACAACTGTTGAATAATGTGGTGTACAGCCGCGATGTGATCGTGCCGCAAGAGTCGCCGGAAGCGATGTTGGAGCATGTGCTCAGTTTGGATAAAGTCGGGATTATTCAAGAAAAAGACAGTTTCGGTGAAATCATCCGCTTGGAACGTTCTTCCGCAGTGTTGATGACTTACTATCGCAATAATATTCAGCATTTGTTCGTGCTGCCGTCGCTGGTGGCGTCGATTGTGATTCATCATGAGGCGATTCAACACAGTCTGTTGTTGGACGCCGTACAAAAAATTTATCCGTTCCTGAAATCGGAACTGTTTTTGGATATTGAACCGCAGGATCTTAAACCGTGGGTGAGCCAGATTCTGACGGAATTACAACGTCAGGAATTAGTCAATTTGCGCGATAACATGGTCGGAATCAATAAGCGCAATATCCGTTCGTTGCAGCTGTTATCTTCCGGTATTCGTGAAATCGTGCAGCGTTATTATATCACCCTGAATTTCCTACAGGCGGATCCGACGATTTCGCGCGGCAGTTTGGAGAAAGAGAGCCAATCGGTGGCGCAGCGCTTGTCGGTGCTGCATGGCATTAATGCGCCGGAATTTTTTGATAAAGCGGTATTTTCCACCTTTATCGCCAGTTTGAAAGAAAACGGGTATTTTAGCGAGCAGGGCGACGCCGACAGCGGCAAAGTCGAAGCCTTAGCCGCCATTCTGAAAGCGTTGCTGTCGAGTGAAGTGTCGATGACTATTTCCAGCTCGGTGGAAAGTGCGGTTGAGAAAGAGGCGGACTAATACGTTTGGCTTGAAACCGTGAGAGGTTTTTTAGACGTTTGACAACCTTCTCTTTCCTCCCTCCGCCAGCGGAGGGAGGAAAGAGATTACTGCGTATCGACCAACACCACTTCCGCATTGGTCAGTGCGGTTACGCGAATCACGCTTTCGCCATGAATCGCCGCACCATCGCCTTTTTCAATTTTTACGCCGTTGATTTCCACCGTGCCTTGCGCCGGCACCAGATAACCGTAACGTTGTGTAGCGGCGAAATGATATTCGACCGTGTTGCCGGCGCTAATCGTAGCACCGAGCACCCGCGCATTGGTGCGAATCGGCAAGGCGTCGTCGCCCTCGATCCCGCTGGCAAGCACCACAAATTTACCGGCACGATCGGTTTTCGGGAACGGACGCGTGCCCCATGACGGCGCGCCTTTTGCGCTTGCCATGGTCGGTAAAATCCAAATCTGGAAAATTTGAGTAGCTTCATTTTCATGGTTATATTCGGAATGATAAATCCCCGAGCCGGCAGACATCACTTGCACATCCCCGGCAATCGTTTTGCCGTCATTGCCCAGACTGTCACGGTGCGAAATTGCCCCTTGGCGCACATAAGTAATGATCTCCATCTCTTTATGCGGATGGGTATCAAACCCGGTTTGTGCAGCGATGGTGTCATCATTCCAGACCCGCAGATTGCCCCAGTGCATTCGGTTGCGGTCATAATAATTGGCAAAGGAAAAATGGTGTTTGGCATCTAACCAGCCGTGGTTGGCGGCACCTAATGCGTTATACGGACGGCGTTCAATCATAATTCGCTCCTGTTTATCTTCGGTTGACGGGCGCAGTATAGTGAAAAAATATTATCGATACTATAGAATAGATCGAATAACATTTATTCCATATTTTATGTGTTAAGAGGCGGATGTGAACCAATTACCTGATTTTGAAGCGTGGGCGATTTTTGCCAAGGTAGTCGAAACCGGCTCGTTTTCGGCTGCGGCGCAAGCCTTGCAGCTTTCGCAAGCCACGGTGTCCAAAGCGATTTCACGCTTGGAAAGCAGAATGAATACCACGCTATTGCAACGGACCTCACGTAAGCTGACCTTGACTGAAAGCGGTTTGGCGGTACAGGAATACGCGAAAGCCTTATTGGCGCAAGGTATCGGCTTGGAAGCGCAGTTACGGGCGGAAGTGAATCAATTACAAGGCAAAGTGCGGTTTGCGTTGCCGATGTCGTTTGGCTTATTGCAAGTTGCGCCGTTGTTAGCGGAATTTAGTGCGCGTTATCCTGAAATTGAGCTGGATTTGCATTTTGCCGATGAACAGCAAGATTTGATTGAAGCGCACTTTGATTTTGCCCTACGCATTGCCAAACTGGATGACTCGTCCTATCGTGCGCGGCGTTTATGTTGCGTGGCGCGCTTGTTGGTCGGCGCCCCGGCATATTTTGCCCGCAATGGCAGCTTGCGCCATCCGAAGGATCTGCCGGCCCACCGCACTTTGGTCTATAACAATGTGAAAAATGTGTGCAGTTGGACTTTTTATCATGCCACGCAAGGCAAATTCACCCAACTGGTTGAGCCGACATTGCAAGCCAATAATGCCGAAGCCTTTTTGCCGGCATTGCTGGCGGGGCAAGGGGTGGCGATTATGCCGGAGTTTATGGTGCGTACGGCGTTACGGCAAGGGCAATTGCAGCAGATATTAGACGACTGGACAATCGAACCGCTTTCGCTGTATTTACTTGCGCCCCCCAGTCCGCTGCGTCCGAAACGGGTGCAATTGCTGATGGATTTTCTGAGCGAGCGTTTGTCGGATCACGCTTGAAAAGCGGCGACTATTCAACCGCTAATTTTTCCGCCAGAAAATCAATAAACGTACGGATTTTAGCACTTAAATGTTCGCGGTTCATATAAGCGGCGTACAGTTTCAGGGTTTTCACCTGTTCGCGATCAAACAGCCGAACCAAGCGCCCGTCCTGCAATTCCGCCTGTATCGCCCACTCCGGCAGGTTGCCGATACCGTGCCCGGCAACAACCAATTCTTTTAACATTAAGGTGTTGTTGCTGTCGGCGATACTGTTGACCGGATATTCGAAGCTGGTGTAATTGGGCGTGACCGCCGGATAGTCGAGTAAATTGTCGTAACGGATTTCGGCATAACGTTGGATAAAGTGCGGTGCGGCAACCCAGTAAAAATGAATATCGCTCAGGGGTTTGACGATAATATTCGGATCAAGGCTGCGATCCACCCGCAGCGCCAAATCAAAGCCTTGGGCAATCAAATCGTTATGTTGGTTATCCAAAAACAGCGACAGTTTGACTTCAGGGTATTGTTGCCGATATTGTTGTAACAAATCGGCAAAGTAAGGGGTTGCCAACCAAATCGGCAAAGTGATTTTCAGCGTGCCGCGCGGATTCACTACCCCTTGCTGCGCGGTTTGGCGGGCTGAATTCAGAATGTCCAATGCATGGCAACATTCGCGGTAATAGTTCTGTCCGATTTCGGTCAAACTTAAATGCCGACTGGAACGGTTGAGCAGTTTGGCCTGCAGACAACTTTCCAGATGGCGTAAGTGTTTGCTCGCCATTGCCGGCGAAATATTCAGATAATCGGCGGCTTTACTGAAATTACCCAGTTCGACCACTTGGCGAAAAACATTCATACTGGTTAAGGTGTCCATGAATTGATTTCCTGAGAAGAAACAAACAAAATAGTTAACGGCAAGAATATCGGGATTTAGGCGGATATTCAATCAAAGTAAAGGAAAATGATGAGTCGATTGTTGATGATAACCACACAAACTGCCGCACGGCAGCCCGCGTTGACCGCTTGCCTGTGGCATTTTCGGCAGCGGACGCGACGGCAATGGGCAAATACGGAGCTGATCCGACAAACGCTCACACAGCATAATATGGCGGAATGCATTATCCAAACGCGTATGGCGGATTATCTGGCATGGGGATTGTGTCCGCCCGATTTGCAAGCGGGCAGCCACTGGCGTATTTATTTACAGCAGTTAACAGCGCAGGCAGAGAAACCGCACTTGAGCTTGTTTATCAGCGGTTTTTCAACAGAGGACACGCATGTTCTCGGGCAGCGGCTAGCGGCACAAGGATTTCGTCAGATTGCTTGGATCGACACCGACAATGACGCCTTGGCGGCACAACAATTAGATGAGCTGATGGCGTGTTGAGCATAGGCGGAAAGCCGCCATGAAATACTGATGATTGCCGGCGGACGCTAAAAATCGGGCAAAGTGCGGTATTAATCAGCGAACGGTGCGGCTTTTCCGAAAAAATACTTGACGAAAAGCTGATAAATCCCTATAGTTTGCGCCCTATCAGCAGCAAATATCATCACGGTGAGATGTCCGAGAGGCTGAAGGAGCACGCCTGGAAAGTGTGTATGCACGAAAGTGCATCGAGGGTTCGAATCCCTCTCTCACCGCCATCTGTCTTCGATTTCCTTGATTTCAATCCCAAGAACAACAAGTTTGTCTACCATGCCTATTTCGTGGCGCAATAAACGCAAAAACCGCACTTTGCAGTACGGTTTCCGTTTAGTTTAAATTGCCGATGAAATTACAACCAGCCTTTGCGTTTAAAATAGAAATAAGGCGCAAGTGCGGCGAGCAGCATTAAGCCGAGCGCCATCGGATAGCCGAAAGTGAAGCCCAGTTCCGGCATCTCTTTAAAGTTCATGCCGTAGTTGGAGGCGACCAGCGTCGGCGGTAGGAAAATCACCGACACCACCGAGAAGATTTTGATAATCCGGTTCTGCTCGATATTGATAAAACCCATTGCCGCCTGCATTAAGAAGTTGACTTTTTGGAACAACGATTCGTTGTGCGGTTGCAAGGATTCGATATCGCGCAGCACTTCGCGCGCTTGCTCCAATTGGGTTGCCGGCAAGCGGGTTTTGCGCACCAAAAAGCTTAACGCACGCTGGGTATCCATTAAGCATAACCGCACTTTCGAGCTGGCATCTTCTTGCTCTGTCAGGGTGGAAAGGGCTTTGTCAAAGGCTTCGCCCTGTTTGCCTTCCAAAATCACGCGGCTTAACTGTTCCAAATCGGCGTAAATGGTTTCGATGACATCGGCGAGCTGTTCGATTTTGGTTTCGAACAGATCCAGCAGCAATTCGTAGGCATTACAGGCTTCCAATTTCTGAATGCGCGAACGCATGCGGTATAAACGAAACGCCGGCAGTTCGCGATCGCGCAAGGTAAACAAGCGGCCGTCGCGCAGGGTGAACGCCACGGTCGAAATCGCGGCGTAATCGTCTTCGTCTTCACAATAGAAGAAAGAGTGTAAGTGCAGCCCGTCTTCGTCTTCGAAGAAACGCGCCGACGCTTCCAAATCTTCTAATTCCAGATAACTGGCAAGGCTTTGTCCCAGCCCTTGTTGCAACACGTCGCGTTCTTCGCTGCTGGGATCAATCAGATCGATCCAAATGGCAGAGTCTAAATTTTGGCTGGTTTCGTCAATCCGAACCAGACGGGCGTTGTCCAATGCAAAAGCACCAATCATATTTCATACTCCCGATGGGTTTATGAACACGCAATGAACAAATTAAGATTCCGGTAATTAACCGCAATAGGAAAAGCAGAAAGTTTCATACTTGTCCGCGATACGTGCACCGGCAAGTCTGAGAAAATGAGGGCAGGTATCAAGCGTAAGAATTAAGCCGGCATCGACTATGACTGTCCAAAGTGTGTGTCCTCATATTATTAAATCGTGCGAATCTTACGCCCTACGCTTTTAAAGGTCAAGTCATAATATCGCGGCAATGCCGGCCCGGATTGTTTATCTGCTAAATTTTTTAATAAGCAAAATAATAATTTGTGATCTGGCACAAGCTCTTTTGTATTGCATAGTGCTATTATTCAGTCAGCGTTAGGTGTATTGTTGATATGAAATATTTACTTATCTGATAAGTAATATAGGAGGCGATTATGTACAATCACATTTTG
The DNA here is from genome assembly GCF_053570765.1 of Testudinibacter sp. P17/SS/0325. The sequence goes on from NZ_CM131635.1 coordinate 1,020,385, forward strand.
GTAGCCGTAGATTTGTCCGAAGACAGCCCGGTTCTGTTGAATAAAGCGGTGGATATTGCCAAGCGACATCAGGCAAAACTGTCGCTGATCCATGTCGATGTTAATTTTTCCGATCTTTATACCGGGCTGATTGATATCAACATGGCAACGATGCAGGATCGAATCTCGGTGGAAACTCAAGAAGCCTTAAACAAACTGGCTGCTTCCGTAGATTATCCGATTTCGGAAAAACTGAGCGGTACCGGCGATTTAGAGCAGGTACTGAAAGAAGCGATTAGCAAATACAAGGCAGATCTGTTGGTGACAGGGCACCATCAGGATTTCTGGAGTAAGCTGATTTCATCGACACGGCAAGTAATGAATTCAATCACCATTGATATGTTGGTTGTGCCGCTGAAAGATGAAGAATAATATTTGATTGCTGACCGCACTTTGTCAAAAAACGGGCAAAGTGCGGTTTTGTCTGCCTAATGAACGGCATAATTTGCCGACAACCGCACCGACCCCCGCATAAAGCCATTCCCCACGCCTATTTTTTATGCGAAAATAGAACACTTTTATCAATAACAAGTTGTTATCGCATAGGATTAAACAAGCATGAAAACCACCGCAGACATCAGACGCGATTTTTTGCGTTTTTTTGAAACCAAAGGACACCAAATCGTCGCCAGCAGTTCGCTGGTGCCGGAAAACGATCCGACCCTGCTGTTCACCAACGCAGGCATGAACCAGTTTAAAGACGTCTTTTTAGGACAAGATCAACGCAGCTATAAACGTGCCACCAGTTCCCAACGCTGTGTGCGTGCCGGTGGGAAACACAACGATTTGGAAAACGTCGGCTACACCGCACGCCATCACACCTTCTTTGAAATGCTGGGCAACTTCAGCTTCGGCGATTATTTCAAACATGATGCAATCCAATTCGCATGGGAATTTTTGACCTCGGCACAATGGTTGAACCTGCCGAAAGAAAAATTGTGGGTCACGGTGTATGAAAGCGATCAAGAAGCCTACGATATTTGGAACCAAATTGTCGGTGTGCCGGCGGAGCGGATCGTGCGTATCGGCGACAACAAAGGCGCGCCGTATGCCTCGGATAACTTCTGGCAAATGGGCGACACCGGCCCGTGCGGCCCTTGTACCGAAATTTTCTATGATCACGGCGATCACATTTGGGGCGGGCCTCCGGGGTCGGCGGAAGAAGACGGCGACCGTTACATCGAAATTTGGAACGTGGTATTTATGCAATATAACCGCCAAGCAAACGGCGAAATGTTGCCGTTGCCGAAGCCGTCGGTCGATACCGGCATGGGCTTGGAACGGATCAGTGCGGTGTTGCAACATGTCAATTCCAACTACGAGATTGATATTTTCCGCCGTTTAGTCAGCAAAGCGGCGGAAATTATCGGCGCGGTCGATTTGAAAAGCAAATCGCTGAATGTGATTGCCGATCATATCCGCTCTTGCGCTTATTTGATCGCCGACGGCGTGATCCCGTCCAACGAAGGGCGCGGTTATGTGCTGCGTCGCATTATCCGCCGCGCGGTGCGTCACGGGCATTTATTGGGCGCAAAAGGCGCGTTTTTCTATCAATTAGTGCCGACCTTGATTGAGGTGATGGCGGAAGCGGGTACGGAATTAAAAGCCCGGCAAGCGCAAATTGAAAAATGGCTGCGTCAAGAAGAAGAGCAGTTTGCGCGCACCCTTGAGCGCGGTTTAATCTTATTAGACGAAGCCTTAAGCAAAGTAGAAAACAATATGTTATTGGGCGAAGTGGTATTCAAACTGTACGACACTTACGGCTTCCCGTACGATTTAACCGCCGACATTTGCCGCGAAAAAGGGATCGCCATTGACCAAGCCGGTTTTGATCGTGCGATGGAAGCGCAACGCCAGCAAGCGCAAGCGGCAAGCAATTTCGGCGTCGATTATAGCAATGTGATTACCGTTGAAGGAGAAACCGCCTTTGAAGGCTACACTGCCGCCGAGAGTTTGGCGAAAGTGACCGCACTTTTCCGTGACGGCAAAGCGGTGGATTCCATTCAAGCCGGGCAAAGTGCGGTGGTGGTACTGGAAAACACCCCGTTCTACGGCGAATCGGGGGGACAAATCGGCGACAGCGGGCGTTTAGAAAGCCAAAGTGCGGTTTTTACAGTTAAAGATACGCAAAAATACGGCAAAGTGTTCGGGCATATCGGTGAATTACAACAGGGCGAGTTGAAAGTCGGACAGAGCCTGAATGCGGTGGTTGATAGCGCGCGTCGCGATAAAACCGCACTGAACCACTCGGCAACACATTTATTGCATGCGGCATTGCGCCAAATTTTAGGCACGCACGTCAGTCAAAAAGGTTCGTTGGTATCCGACAGCATTTTACGTTTCGACTTCGCACAGTCGGAAGCGATCAGCAAAGCACAGCTCAATCAAATTGAAGATGTGGTCAATCAGCATATCCGCGCCAACTATCCGGTCATCACCGAAATTATGGATTTAGAGGCGGCGAAAGCCAAAGGGGCGATGGCGTTGTTCGGTGAAAAATACAGCGAACAAGTGCGGGTGTTGTCGATGGGCGAGTTCTCCACCGAACTGTGCGGCGGGATCCACGCTAAACGCACCGGCGACATCGGTTTGTTTAAAATCGTGTCCGAAGGCGCGATTGCGGCAGGGATTCGTCGGATTGAAGCGCTCACCGGCGCGAATGCGATTAACTGGCTGCACCAGCAGCAAGCGGTGTTGCAACAAAGTGCAGAGCTGTTGAAAACCGATGGCAGTAGCTTGGTGGAAAAAATCCAACAACTGCAAGCACGCAATAAACTGGCGGAAAAAGAGCTGCAACTGCTCAAAGAAAAAGCGGCGCAACAAGCGGGGAGTGATTTGGCGAAACAGGTTGAAACCATCAACGGTGTGCACGTGTTATTACAACGGTTGGACGGCGTAGAAGCAAAATCGTTACGCGTCATGGTCGATGACCTGAAAAACCAACTGGGTTCGGCCGTTATTGCTTTTGCTTCGGTAGCGGACGGCAAAGTCAATCTGATTGTCGGCGTAACCGCGGATTTAACCGCCAAAGTTAAGGCCGGCGAACTGGTCAATCTCATGGCGCAGCAAGTCGGCGGCAAAGGCGGTGGTCGCCCTGATTTGGCAATGGCCGGCGGTTCCCAAGTTGAGAATGTGGCAATTGCGTTGGCCGCGGCAAAAACCAGCTTAGAAAATCAGTTATAATTTCCAATAATCTTAAAAACGGAGCACTTGCTCTGTTTCAAGCGGATGACAAAGTCTCTTTCTCTAATCATTTCCCTCCCTCCGTATGCGGAGGGAGGTGTCCGAAGGACGGAGGGAGGCATAAATCATTTTAAAAATGAATATGTTGCATTTTCATATTACCCCTCCCTCCCCATTTTTCTTACGAAAAATGGTACTCCCTCCGCACGCGGAGGGAGAGAAGTAAGTTTGTCAGCAATCTGAAGCGGGGCGCTTGCCCTGTTTTATTTTGTGTGCTACCGCACATTTTCCGGTTTTTCCAGTCACTTTTTTTAATAAAATAAAGTATTATCAATATATGTTATTTTTCAAAAATAAATATTTTATAGTGACTGAGCCAAGCTATTCTGTAGGAGGTGGGACATGCTGATTCTGACAAGGAAAATCGGTGAAAGTCTGTTAATCGGGGAAGACATCTCGATCTCTGTTCTCAGTGTTCGTGGTAATCAGGTCAAAATTGGAGTTGACGCTCCAAAAGATGTCTCAGTACATCGGGAAGAGATCTATCAGCGTCTAAAAGAAGATGTTGTAGAAGAAAAAGTTGATTAATAATAGGGAGTTATATCAATGGCAAAATTAACCTGTTTTAAAGCTTATGATGTGCGTGGTCGTTTGGGTGACGAATTAAATGCCGATATCGCTTATCGTATCGGACGTGCATTTGGGCAATTTCTGCAACCGAAGCGCGTCGTGGTCGGTGGTGATGTGCGTTTAAGCAGCAAAGAACTGAAAAGCGCGCTGACTAACGGTTTGTTAGATTCCGGCGTTGATGTGATCGATTTGGGCTTGACCGGAACCGAAGAAGTCTATTTCGCGACCTCATACTTGAACACCGATGGCGGAATCGAAGTCACCGCCAGCCATAATCCGATGGATTATAACGGTTTGAAATTTGTGAAAGCCGGTTCGCGTCCGATTAGTTCTGACAGCGGTTTAGGTGACATCCAACGCTTGGCAGAAGAAAACAATTTCCCGGAAGTGGCTCAACGCGGCGAGTATAAACAGCTTTCGGTGTTGAAAGAGTATGTCGATCACTTATTAACCTACGTGAATCTGGACAACTTCAACAAACCGTTAAAATTGGTCATCAATTCCGGTAACGGCGCAGCAGGGCATGTGATTGACGAATTGGAAGCGCGCTTTAAAGAGAAAGCGCCGCTAGTCAGCTTTATCAAAGTGCATAACGAGCCGGACGGCAGCTTCCCGCACGGTATCCCTAACCCGATTTTGCATGAAAACCGCCAAGATACCATTGATGCGGTGTTGGCGAACAAAGCGGATATGGGGATTGCCTTTGACGGCGACTTCGACCGCTGCTTCCTGTTTGATGAAAACGCCACCTTTATCGAAGGTTACTATATCGTCGGTTTGTTGGGACAAGCGTTCTTAGCCAAAAATCCGGGGGCGAAAATTATTCTGGATCCGCGTTTAATGTGGAATACGGTTGAATTAGTCGAAGACATGGGCGGCGAAGCGGTCGTATCCAAGTCCGGACACTCGTTTATCAAAGAAAAAATGCGTGCGGTGGACGCGATCTATGGCGGCGAAATGAGTGCACACCACTATTTCCGTGATTTCTTCTACTGTGACAGCGGTATGATTCCGTGGTTGTTGGCGGCAGAATTACTCTGTACCACCGGCAAGAGCTTAGGACAGCTGGTCGGCGACCGTCTGAATGCCTATCCGTCTCCGGGCGAAATCAACAGCAAACTGACGGATGCGCCGGCGGCAATTGCGCGTGTGCGCGCATTCTATGAGAAAGACGCGCTTGCAGTGGATGAAATGGACGGTATCAGCATTGAATACCCAACTTGGCGTTTCAATCTGCGCAGTTCGAATACCGAACCGGTGGTGCGGCTAAATCTGGAAACCCGCGGCGATAAAGCGTTAATGGAAGAGAAAACCGCCGAGATCTTAGCCTTACTTCGCGCCTAGTTTTCCGCTACAATAAACACCGTTTTGAAGAATACCAAAACGGTGTTTTTCTATCTGCAAATAATAAATGAAAGGACTTTCCATGAAAGCGATTATCCCCGTAGCCGGATTAGGCACGCGTATGCTGCCTGCCACCAAGGCCATTCCGAAAGAGATGTTGACCATCGTTGATAAACCGTTGATTCAATATGTGGTCAGCGAATGTGTTCATGCCGGGATTAAAGAGATCGTGCTAGTGACCCATTCGTCGAAAAACTCGATCGAAAACCATTTTGATACTTCTTATGAACTGGAGTCGATGTTGGAAAAACGGGTGAAGCGTCAGTTGCTGGAAGAAGTGCGTTCGATTATTCCGCCCGGTGTGACGATTATGCACGTGCGTCAGGGGCACGCAAAGGGTTTAGGACACGCAGTATTGTGTGCTAAGCCTTTGGTTGGCGATGAGCCATTTGTAGTGGTGCTGCCGGATGTGATTCTGGCGGAATTCAGTGCCGATCAAAAAACCGAAAACTTGGCGGCAATGCTGAAACGCTTTGCTGAAACCCAAACCAGCCAAATTATGGTCGCACCGGTTGCGCCGCAAGAGGTGAGTAACTACGGCATTGTCGATTGTAATGGCGTTGAACTGAGTGGCGGCGCAAGTGCGGTCATCAACAATATCGTGGAGAAACCGAGCATTACAGAGGCGCCATCAAATTTATCGGTGGTCGGACGCTATGTTTTTTCTGCTTCTATTTGGAGTTTATTGGCAAAAACCCCGGTCGGCGTCGGTGATGAAATTCAACTGACCGATGCGATTGATATGTTAATCGCACAAGAAACGGTAGAAGCCTTCCATATGAGCGGTAAAAGTTTCGACTGCGGCGATAAACTGGGCTATCTGCAAGCGATTGTGGAATACGGCACGCAACATCCGAAATTGGCAAACGAATTTAAACGGTATTTAAAACAGTTTGCCGATACGTTGTAATTACTAAAACGCTTGGGTATATTTAGTCATAAAAATCTGCACCTTAGTCAGTTGGTTTTGGAGTCCAACTTTTGGGGTGCAGATCAATTGAGGGCGTTTTGTTTATAGCGTATGGTTGACCTAGCTTTCCGTTTCTTCTAAAGCATAAGGCAACGGATACAAACACAACGGCTGTGCGTTTGCTTCGCGTAAACGGAATTGTTGATGGGATTCGCTGTCATTTGCCAGCACCACTTGTAACCACAATACCTTATTATGTTCAACGAAATTCACCACTGCGCCGGTTTTGCGCCAGTTGTTTTCTAACCGCACTTCGATTCCCTCACCTAACGAAGGCTTGCCATCGGCTTGTCCGACCAAGGTAAACAAGGCGCGTTTGTTTGCGCCACGGTATTTGGCGCGGGCGATGGTTTCTTGTCCGATATAACAGCCTTTATGGAAGGAAACGGTTTGTTCCAGCAGCTGCAAATTAAGGGCTTGCGGAATAAATTGATTTTGTGTTTCTGCGCTCAACACCGGCACGCCGTCTTGAATATCGAGCAAATCCCACGCATTTTCGGTTTCGGTAAGGGTAATGCTCGGGTTTTGCCGGCTAATCAACAGCCAACGTGGTTGCGCACGTTCGATATAAACCAGAAGTTCGCCATTTTGTTCAAGCAGCGGATTCTCTGCATTGGGTAATGGCGAGCCGAAAGTGGATAGTGCTTCGGCCGCCTGCACCCCGGCAAAACCCAGTAAAGTGCGGTCATTGACTTCACTAAAACTGACGTTGGAGAACACGGCATATTTTTTCAGTTGCTCCAATGCAATCGGTAACAACGCCTTGCGGATAATAAAATAGAATTGGGTTTGACTTAAACGCAGCAGACGGAAAACCGACCACACTTTGCCTTTCGGATCACAATGGGCGGTTAAGGTTGAATGCCCGATCGCCAGTTTGCTGACATCGGTGGTTAATTGCCCTTGCAGGAATGTTTCGCTATCCTCACCGTTCACTTCCAGGAGTCGAAATTGGTTTAGCGGACAAATTATCTTCGGGTTGCTATCGGTCAGGCGCGGATATTGGCAATGTGCAATCATATTTGGCTCTCACAGTGTTGTCAAAACGGTTATCAAGTGCGGTTTCGGGGTATTTTATACCGATTTAACGCAAGACGCTATCCGTGTTATTGCGAATTATTCGCGCTTAAATTGAGATCAAATCTTAAATTATTGGTTTTTTATCACAAGTGTGCGGCAGTTATTAGGCTTATGCTGAAATTCTATGATCTGTTTTAAAGGAGAACACAATGAAATTGAAAAAAACACTCGCTTTGGCTACGGCAATGTTGCCGGTGTTGGCACAAGCCGAATTGGCGGATAACGGTTTGTTAACGGTTGCCAGTCAATATGACGCGCCAAAAACGGTGCAGTTAATTGAAAAAGCGGTCACCGACAAAGGCATGACGATTTTCGGTGTCATTGACCATCAAAAAGCGGCAAAAGATCACGATTTAACCATGCCGGCGGCAACGGTGATTTTATTCGGCACCCCGAAAGCCGGTACGCCGTTGATGATTCAATCGCCAACCTTGGCAATTGATCTACCACTGAAAGCCTTGGTTTGGGAAGATCAAGCCGGTAAGGTTTTTGTCTCGTTGAACAAAGCGGAATTTTTAGGGCAACGTCACGGCGTGCCGGCGGATATTTCGAAAAAATTATCCGGGGCGGAAACCTTAATTCCAAATAGCGTGAAGTAATCACAGCGTAACGAATTGCTCCCAATAAAAAACCGCACTTTGCATACAAGATACAAAGTGCGGTTATTATTTTAAATCAACAGATTACGCTTTCGGACCTGCCGCAACCAAGGCTTTGCCTTCGTCGTTATCGGTATATTTGTCGAAGTTTTTGGCAAAACGTCCTGCCAAATCTTCCGCTTTCGCCTGCCATTGGGCTTTATCGGCATAGGTATCGCGCGGATCCAAGATTGCAGGATCAACGCCCGGAAGTGCGGTCGGAATCGCCAAATCGAAGATTGGTAATTGTTTCATTTCCGCTTTTTCAATCGAACCGTCTAAGATTGCGTCAATGATACCACGGGTATCTTTGATGGAAATCCGTTTGCCGGTACCGTTCCAGCCGGTGTTGACCAAATAGGCTTCTGCGCCGGAGGCTTGCATGCGTTTCACCAGCACTTCCGCATATTGGGTCGGGTGCAATGACAAGAATGCCGCGCCGAAGCAAGCCGAGAAGGTTGGCGTCGGTTCGGTGATACCGCGCTCTGTACCAGCCAATTTCGCGGTGAAGCCGGACAGGAAGTAGTATTGGGTTTGCTCCGGAGTCAGTTTGGAAACCGGCGGCAACACGCCGAACGCATCCGCAGTCAGGAAGATCACTTTTTTCGCATGTCCCGCTTTGGAAACCGGTTTAACGATGTTTTGGATATGATAAATCGGGTAAGAAACACGGGTGTTTTCGGTTTTCGAACCGTCGTTGAAATCGACTGTGCCGTCTGCCAACACCACCACGTTTTCTAACAAGGCATCACGTTTGATTGCACGGTAAATATCCGGCTCGGCTTCTTCCGACAGGTTGATGGTTTTGGCATAGCAACCGCCTTCGTAGTTGAACACGCCTTCATCGTCCCAGCCGTGCTCGTCATCACCGATTAAACGGCGTTTCGGATCGGTGGACAGGGTGGTTTTACCGGTGCCGGACAAGCCGAAGAACACCGCGACATCACCGTCTTCGCCCACATTGGCGGAACAGTGCATGGAAGCCACGCCTTTTAACGGCAGGAAGTAGTTCATCATCGAGAACATGCCTTTTTTCATTTCGCCGCCGTACCAAGTACCGCCGATCAACTGCACGCCTTCGGTCAGGTTAAACGCCACAAAGTTTTCGGAGTTCAAGCCTTGTTCTTTCCAGTTCGGATTGGTGGTTTTCGAGCCGTTCAACACAGTGAAATCCGGTTTGAAATTTTTCAGTTCTTCTTCGCTTGGGCGAATAAACATATTTTTCACGAAATGCGCCTGCCATGCCACTTCGGTCACGATCCGCACCGCTAAACGAGTGTCCGGGTTGGTGCCGCAGAACGCATCAATCACAAACAGACGTTTGCCGGACAGCTGATCGGCAACCAATTTTTTCAGGCTCGTCCAAGTGTCTTGGCTCATCGGTTTGTTGTCGTTTTTGGCGTTGTCGCTGGTCCACCACACGCTATCTTTGGTTTTGTCGTCCAACACGATATATTTGTCTTTCGGCGAACGGCCGGTGAAAATCCCGGTATCAACCGCCACCGCACCGGTGGTGGTCAATGTGCCTTTTTCATAGCCTTGCAAACCGGCTTTGGTTTCTTCTTCAAACAAAAATTCATAACTTGGGTTATACACCACTTCGGTGACACCGTTGATACCCAATACTGCTAATTCGTTTGCTACTGACATAATTACCTCGATAAAGTTTATTAAGTTTAAAATTGAAATCCGCAGTTATTGTAGAAGAAAAAATAAAATAAAAATGTTATCTGGATCAAACTATTCAACATCGTTGTCAGAAAAAAAGTGAAAGCGCGCCGAATTTAGGCGCGCTTTTTACGAGAATTATAAATTGCTGTTATGTAATTGTTGAGGCTTAGTATGCATTTTGTTTAAGCCGGTTAATCGCTTGTTTGTTGAAGAAGTAGTGCGTGCCGCAACATTCGCATTGCATATCGATACTACCGTTATGCTCGGCTAAAATTTCGTCAATTTCCGCCTCGTCAATCAAAAGTAATGCCGCGCCGGAACGTTCCGCCGAACAACCGCAATGGAAACGTACCGCACTTGGGTTAAACAGTTCCACTGTTTCTTCGTGGTATAAGCGGTACAGTAACTCTTCGGCGGTTAAACCGAATAATTCATCGCTTTTCACCGTTTCCGCCAATATTTGTAGATGTTGCAAATCATCAGCCGAACCAGTGCCGTCCGGCATAATTTGCAGTAGCATTCCCGCGGCGACCGGTTGCCCTGCAAATTCGCCGGTTTTAATCACAAGTGCGGTTTTCAACTGTTCGGAACGCTCGAAATAGTCTTGCAAGCACTCGCTAATCGTCGCTTTGCTTAACTCCACAATTCCTTGATAACGCTCGCCTTGGGTCGGATTAATTGAAATCACCAACACCGCTTTGCCGATCATCTGTTGCAAGCTACTGTCGGCGGCAATCTCACCCTCTACCCGCGCCAGCGCCCGTAGTTGCAGTTGATTGTCGCCGTTGACCAACGCCAGCTTCAGCGGGCCGTCGCCTTGGATTTGCACCGTGATGTCGCCTTCGAATTTCAATGTCGCGGTCAATAACGCCGTCGCCACCAGCATTTCCCCCAACAGGTTTTGCACCTCTTGCGGGTAATGATGGGTGTTCAAGGTTTCACTAAAAGTGCGGTTCAGCCGCACCCACTCGCCGCGTACCGCTCTTTGGCTGAACAGATAGCGGTGCAGAGTGTCGTTGTCTTGCGTATAGTCAAGGGTATTCGTTGTTTCGCTCATGTGATTTCCGGTTGATTGTTCGTGAAGATTGCTTGTTATATATGGGCGGATCTTAGGTTGTCAAGCCAGCTTGTGCAAGTATGAGATTTATTACTTGTATTACATTTAATACATCTCTAAAATAGCCACTGTCTCAAACAAAAACGAGGATAAAACAATGACGATTTCCGTGAGATTGCCAACCGAGTTGGAAATCCGTTTAAATTATTTGTCAGAAAAAACAGGGCGCGCCAAATCATTTTATATCAAGGCGGCACTGGAAGCCTATATGGAAGATTTAGAAGATGTGTTACTTGCCAATGCGATATTGGAGCGCGTTCGTTCAGGCAAAGAAAAAACGCATAAATTAGAGGACATTGAAAATGAACTCAAACTGGACGGTCTCATTAACTGATACCGCAAAAAAGCAATTAGCCAAATTAGCCAAGAAAAATCCAAAACAAGCAGAACAAATCATCAAATATCTCAAAGAGGTTGCCATGTTGGAAAATCCACGTATGCGCGGTAAAGGATTGGTTGGCGATCTGTCGGGTTTATGGCGTTATCGTATCGGTGATTATCGGGTGATTTGCGAAATTAATAATAATGAACTGCTGATTACCGCACTTGATTTAGGACATCGGCGCGAAGTTTATCATTAACACTCATTCCTGATACTTAAACTTAATCAAATCCCGCCGCTCTTTTTTATTGGGGCGGCGTTCAGGGTTTGGCATTGATAACGCATTGGCTTTGCGTGCGGCGGCGATTTGTTCGCGTTTCGCTATGCTGGCGGCGGTTTCTTGATACAGTTGCTGCGCCTGCGTGGCGTTGCCGCGTTTGTCGGATAACGCCAACACTTGCACCTCTTTTTCCTCGCTGCCTTGGCGCAGTTTCAGCATTGCGCCGAGTTCCACGATTTTGCTCGGTTTGCTGCGTTGTCCGTTGTAATGCACTTTGCCGCCGTCGATCATTTCACGGGCAAGCGAACGGGTTTTGTAAAAACGGGCTGCCCACAGCCATTTGTCGAGGCGCACGCTGTTATCGTTGTCTTTCATTATTCGCTTCCTTATTAAACAAACAGTTGGCTGAAATCCGCAATGCTGCGATGGCGTTGGAAGACGTTGGGCGGCAGGATTGAATCGGGATTTTCGATACCGACGGTGAACGCAATCCGATGATTCGCAGCTTGCTCCAACACCGCTTCCAAATCGTCGAGCAGCAATGTCCGTTGCGGATCAATCGCATAATTTTGTAGCAGCGCTGTCCATAGTCCGCCGTTCATTTTCGGCTGTTGAAATTGGTGCGAGGAAATCAGGGCTTCGAAGTGCGGTGCGAGATCGCAATGCGCCATTTTCACCTCTAAGCTGTAAGGGTGCGAATCGGTCAGTAACAGCAAGCGTTTGCCCATGCCGTTTAATCGTTGCAACAACGGGTATACGCCAGACCGCACTTTGAGTTTCGGCATATGCTGCAACTGCATTGCGCGGATGGGCAGTTGCAACGTGTTCGCCCAATGATCGATGTCGTACCATTGCATACTGTGTTCGACATCGCGATAAAGCTGTTTCAGTTTGGCGTGACTCTGCTCCGTGCTGATCGCCATCTTTTCGGCATATACCTGTGGCACAATCTCTTTCCAAAATTCGGCATCTAAGCGCAAATCAATCAGAGTACCGTCCAAATCAAACAGCACAGTGTCAATCTGCTGCCAATCTATTTCTCTCACTGGCTTTCCTTTTTACATTTATTCTCGGAGTATGGTATCGTTACTCTTGTTTGTTGGCAAATTTTAAGGAATACGATGACTGTTTCGCGACAAAAACCTCAGATTCTTGCGGTAAAGACCGCCGCCAAATCGCGTATTTTTGAAATTCAGGCAGTGGATCTGCAATTTTCCAACGGCGCACGGCGCACCTTCGAACGTTTCAAACCGAGTAGCCGTTGTGCGGTGATGGTGTTGGCGCTTCATCAGGAGCATTTATTGCTGATCAGTGAATATGCGGTCGGTACCGAACGTTATGAACTGGGCTTTGTCAAAGGTTTAATGGACGCAGGCGAAACGCCGCAGCAGAGTGCCAACCGCGAATTGCAGGAAGAAATCGGCTTCAAGGCGCAAAATCTGACATTATTGAAAACCGTGATCACTTCGCCCGGTTTTATGCATAACCCAATGCACATCTTTTTGGCGGAAAATTTAACGCCGTCACGTTTGCCCGGCGACGAACCGGAATCGCTCGACATCATTGAATATCCGTTGCAGGATCTGGATAAGTTGTTATCACACGATGACTTTTGCGAAGCGCGCAACTTGACCGCACTTTACCTGTTACGCGATTATTTAGCGAAACGGAAGCATTCAGTATGACCCATGCCATTTTACTCAGCGAACCACTATTAAACGCCGCCTTGTCGATTGCCAAAAGAGCGGGTGAAAAGCTGCTGACCTTTTATTACCGCGGTATCGAAAGCGAACTGAAACAGGATAATACGCCGGTGACCGAAGCGGATCTGGCGGTCAGCCGCTTTTTAGAGGACGAATTGCAAGCCTTGACCCCCGGCATTCCGGTGTTATCGGAAGAGAGCCAAACCATTGACTTTGCCGAACGTCGCCGCTGGACACAATATTGGCTGGTCGATCCGCTCGACGGCACGCAGCAGTTTTTGGAAAAAACCGATCAGTTTTCGGTGTTGATCGCCTTGGTGCAGCATAATCAGCCGACCTTGGGGATCGTCTATTCGCCTGTTCCGCGGCTGGCGTTTTATGCCATGGACAAATTCGGCGCGTACAAACAGCAGAACGGTGTGATTAGCCGTTTGCAGACCCGGCCGCCCGGCGATAACGTGATTCGGATTGCGGTGGGGAAGAATGTGCGGCGGCAACAGGTGATGGCGATGTTTCACGATCAATTTGACTACCAACTGATCCGTTACGGTTCCAGCGGTTTGAAAGGGGCGCTGGTGGCGGAGGGGCGCAGCGATTGCTATATTCGCTTGGGCAAAACCGGCGAATGGGATACGGCGGCGGTCGAATGTATCTTGCGTGAAACCGGCGGAAAAATCGTGGATTTGTACGGCAATCCTCTGACTTATAATCGGCGCGAAACCCTGATTAATCCGGATTTTATCATGCTCGGCAACGCCGCCTTTCCGTGGCAAAAAGTAGTACGATTTCAACAACTATTAAAATAATAGACGATTAGGACAAAATAAGCGATTGACGCTGTGAATCGATGTTATTAGACTGCATGGATTGCTGATGAAAGGTCAGTCAACCCGAAGGACGAGATAAATGAAAAAACCGGACAACAACAGCCTTGTTATTTTTGGCGCATCAGGGGATTTAACCCACCGCAAACTAATTCCTGCCTTGTATCATCTCTTTAAAAACGGCCGCTTGGCGGATGATTTTGCGATTTTAGGGGTCAGCCGCACCGAATTCAGCGACGAGCAATATCGTGAAAAACTGATGGATATTCTGGGAAAAAGCGAAAAAATTGAAAAGCGCGAGATGCTTGAGTTTTTCTCGCATGTTTACTACCAAGCGATTGATACCGCCAAGGTTGAAGATTATGCCAAAGTCAAAGTGCGGTTGGACGAGTTTGAAAAAACACACCGCACGCAAGGCAATGCGCTGTTCTATCTTTCCACGCCGCCAAGCCTGTATCCGGTTATTCCGGCACATCTTGCCGCGCACGGCTTGAATCATCAACGCAACGGTTGGAAACGGTTGGTGGTGGAAAAACCGTTCGGTTATGATTTGACATCGGCCATCAACCTGGATGCCAAACTGCACGAAGATTTTGACGAATCGCAAATTTATCGTATCGACCATTATTTAGGCAAAGAAACGGTACAAAATATTTTGGTATTGCGTTTTTCCAACGGCTTGTTCGAGCCGTTGTGGAATCGGAACTACATTGATTATGTCGAAATCACCGGGGCGGAAGCCTTGGGTGTGGAAGAGCGCGGCGGTTATTATGATGGTTCGGGCGCAATGCGCGATATGTTCCAAAACCACTTATTGCAAGTGTTGGCGATGATCGCGATGGAATCACCGGCGGTGATCGATGCCGACGCCATGCGCAATGAAGTGGTGAAAGTATTGCAAAGCCTGCACCCGTTGAGCGAAGAAGATTTGGAAAAATATCTGGTGCTGGGGCAATACACCGGTGCCAAAGTGCGCGGCGAATACCAAAAAGGCTATCGCGAAGAAAACGGCGTTGAGCCGCAATCGCGCACCGAAACCTATATGGCGTTAAAACTGAAAATCGACAACTGGCGCTGGAGCGGCGTGCCGTTTTATGTGCGCACCGGCAAACGCCTGCCGACACGGGTAACCGAAGTGGTGATTCACTTTAAGAAAACGCCGCACCCGGTCTTTAACGCCAACGCACCGGAAAATAAACTGATTATTCGCATTCAGCCGAACGAGGGGATCGTAATGAGTTTCGGCTTGAAAAATCCGGGTTCCGGATTTCAGGCCAAAGAAGTATCAATGGATTTCCACTATCAGGATCTGACCGATACCAATATCCTTGATGCTTACGAACGTTTGCTACTGGATTCGCTGTTAGGGGACGCAACCCTGTTCTCGCGCAGTGACGCAGTGCGAGCCTGTTGGAAGTTTGTCCAACCGATTTTGGATTATAAAGCCAATAATCCAAAACTTTATGGTTATGCCAGCGGTACTTGGGGGCCGCAAGAAGCGGATTTTATGATGGAGTCCAAAAACCGTAGCTGGCGTTTCCCGTGTAAAAATTTAACGAATACGGAATATTGTGAGTTATAACATGAAATACAGTAAGTTTGCAGACGCACAACGTGCGGTAGAGAAGATAGCAGAAGAATTTTTGGCGTATAGCCGGCAGGCAAAACCGGTGCATATTTCCCTGTCCGGCGGCAGCACGCCGAAATTATTGTTTAAAACCTTGGCGGAGGAATACGCCGAGAAAATCAACTGGACGAATTTGCATTTTTGGTGGGGCGACGAGCGTTGCGTTGCGCCCGATGACGAAGAGAGCAACTACGGCGAAGTACAGCGCTTACTGTTAGATCATATCCAAATGCCGGCGGAAAATATCCACCGCATTCGCGGCGAAGACGAGCCGGAAGCCGAAGCCGCCCGTTTTGCGGCGGAAATGTTAGCGCTCGTGCCGAAAAACAGCGCAGGCGTGCCGGAATTCGACTGGATTATTTTAGGCATGGGCACCGACGGACACACCGCTTCGTTGTTCCCGTTGCAAGTGGATTTTAACAGCCGTGCGCTGACGATTGTGGCAAAACAGCCGCAGAGCGGACAACTGCGGGTGTCCAAATCCGCCTATTTGATTGAAAATACAAAACGTCTGACCTATTTGGTCACCGGAGCCAGTAAAGCGGATTTGCTACGTGAAATCCAACAAGCCGGCACCAACGAATTGCCGTATCCGGCGGCGCGGGTGAAAGCGAATAACGGCAACACCGAATGGTATTTGGACGCCGACGCAGCCTCGCAGTTGCTGTAACGGATCTGATATAAGAGTGTTGTAGGGGCGGATTGCATATCCGCCCGTTTACAGATAAAAATCAACAATTTTAGCAAAGCAGAAGGAAACAAACATGAAAGGTGATATTGGCGTAATCGGACTTGCGGTCATGGGGCAAAACCTGATTCTGAACATGAACGATCACGGCTTCAAGGTCGTGGCTTATAACCGCACTACCAGCAAAGTGGACGAATTTTTGCAAGGCGCCGCCAAAGATACCAACATTATCGGCGCATACTCACTGCAAGATCTTGCCGACAAGCTGGAAAAACCGCGCAAAGTGATGTTAATGGTGCGTGCCGGTGAGGTGGTCGATCACTTCATCGACAGCCTGTTACCGCACTTGGAAGCGGGGGACATCATCATCGACGGTGGCAACTCCAATTACCCTGACACCAGCCGCCGCGTGAAAGATCTGGCGGAAAAAGGCATTCGCTTTGTCGGTGCCGGCGTGTCCGGCGGCGAAGAAGGCGCACGTTTCGGGCCTTCGATTATGCCGGGCGGCAACGAAGAAGCGTGGCAATATGTGAAACCAATCCTGCAAGCGATTTCCGCCAAAACCAAAGACGGCGAACCGTGCTGTGATTGGGTCGGCAAAGAGGGCGCAGGGCATTTCGTCAAAATGGTACATAACGGTATCGAATACGGCGATATGCAGCTGATTTGCGAAGCCTACCAATTCCTGAAAGAGGGCTTGGGCTTAAGCTACGATGAATTGCACCAAGTATTCAGCGACTGGAACAAAACCGAATTGGACAGTTACCTGATTGAAATCACCGCCGATATTCTTGGCTACCGTGATGAAAACGGCGAACCGTTGGTAGAAAAAATTCTCGATACCGCCGGTCAAAAAGGCACGGGCAAATGGACAGGCATTAATGCGTTGGACTTAGGCATTCCGTTGACCTTAATCAGCGAAGCGGTGTTCGCCCGTTGCGTGTCGGCATTTAAAGAACAGCGGGTCGAAAACCAAGCCTTATTTAACAAACAAATCGGCACGGTCGCAGGCGACAAAGCGCAATGGATCGAAGCGGTGCGCAAAGCGCTGCTGGCGTCTAAAATCATCTCTTACGCGCAAGGCTTTATGCTGATTCGCGAAGCGTCGGAAAACAACAACTGGGATCTAAACTACGGCAATACCGCACTTTTATGGCGTGAAGGCTGCATTATCCGCAGCGCATTCTTGGGCAATATCCGCGACGCGTACGAAACCAATCCGAATTTGCAATTCTTGGGCGCAGACAGCTATTTCAAAACCATTTTGGAAAATGCGTTGCCGGAATGGCGGAAAGTGGTAGCGAAATCGGTAGAAATCGGCTTGCCGATGCCGTGCATGGCGTCCGCGATTACTTTCTTAGACGGCTACACCAGTGCCCGTTTGCCGGCGAATTTATTGCAAGCGCAACGCGACTACTTCGGCGCGCACACCTACGAGCGTATCGACCAACCGCGCGGACAATTCTTCCACACCAACTGGACCGGCAAAGGCGGCAACACCGCTTCCACCACCTATGAAGTGTAATGAATTGCTGATCAAGGCTAAAATGCTCGATCTTTATGGTAAAGTCCGGGCGGATATTTAATCCGCCCGTTTACTTTGTCTCATCAACGCCCTCTGCCAATAATCTAAAAATACATCTCTTAACAGATTTTTCTTTCCTTATAAGAAACCATTTATCAACAAAACCGCACTTTATTTCTTCTGCGTTGATTTCTATACTCAAGCCATCAAAAATTAATCAAGAGGAAATGAATATGAACACTAAAATGCCGGCGATTTTTATCGGGCACGGTTCGCCGATGTTGGCGATTGAGCAGAATCCGTTTACCCCGAAATGGTATCAGGCGGCGCGGCAGATACCGAAACCAAAAGCGATTTTGGTGGTTTCCGCCCATTGGATTTCAGAGCGAGTGGCGGAAACCGCCTCGCCGAATCCCGATCTGATTTATGATTTTTACGGCTTTCCAGAGGAATTATATCAAGTACGTTATCCGGCAAAAGGCGATCCGCACTTGGCGCGGCAAGTGCAGCAGCTGGTGGATAACCCAGAAGTGCGGTTAGATCCGCAACAAGGGCTGGATCACGGCACTTGGGCGGTGTTGGCGAAAATGTATCCTGACGCCGATATTCCGATTGTGCAACTCAGTCTGGGGGCGGCGTTGAGTATGCAGCAGCATATCAACTTGGCAAAACAACTGAAACCGTTGCGCGAGCAGGGCGTATTGATTTTGGGCAGCGGCAATTTGGTGCATAATTTACATTTAATGGATTGGCGGCGAGCTGACGCACTGTTCGGCTACGACTGGGCGCACAGCGCACAGCAAACGTTGTTGGATTTAATCCGTCTGGGGGATTTGGACGCGTTGGCAGACTACCGCATGTTAGGCGACGCGGTGCAAAAAGCCATTCCGACCGCCGAACATTTTTTGCCGTTGCTGTATATTCTTGCCTTGCGGGAAGAGGGTGAGCCGTTAGATATTTTCAACACCCAGTTTGTCGGCGGTTCGCTGGATATGACTTGCGTGAAAGTGGGTTAAACCGCACTTTGCGTGATTATCGCCACCATTAACGTGGCGATTTTTTTTATTTCTTAACCCTAATGCCCCACTGTTTTGGAAAACAGATTAATCACCAGCACCCCAAGCACAATCAAACCAATGCCTAACAGCGCAGGCAGATCCAGTTTTTGTTGATAAGCAATCCAACCGATCAGGGCGACGATCACAATTCCCACCCCCGACCAAACCGCATACGCCACCCCAACCGGAATGGTGCGCAGGGTCAGGCTGAGGAAGTAGAACGCTACGCAGTAGCCGATCACCACGATCACGCTCGGCACAAGACGGCTGAATTCCTGTGAGGCTTTCAGCATTGAGGTCGCCACAATTTCGGCGGCAATGGCGATAAACAGGTAGATCCAAGACATCGTTTTCTCTCATTTAAAGTGCGGTTTGGCGCAGTATAACACAGAGATCGTTTCCTCTCAGTTGATAATATCTTTCTTTTTTGCGGATTGTTCCGCCAATCAAGAAAACTATAATGGGCGCACTTTCGCTAGTAACCCTTTTTACTTTTTATTCTGACATTAAGAGAGAAAATCATGAACAACAAATTAAATTCATACGCCCCATACGCTTTGGCATTATTACGCATTATCGCCGCCTATATGTTCTTTTGGCACGGTACGGCAAAATTTTTTGAAATTCCGGTGTCGATGACCGGCGGCAACGGCGGCGTGGCACTGTTTTCCCAATATGGTTTGGCTGGCGTATTGGAAATCGGCGGCGGCATTTTATTGGCATTGGGCTTGTTCACCCGCCCGGTGGCATTCCTGTTATCGGGCTTTATGGCGTTTGCCTATTTCGGCGTGCACGCCAGTGCGGGCAACCTGTTAATGCCGTTGTTAAACCAAGGTGAATTGGCGGCATTATATTCGTTAGTGTTCCTATATTTTGTGTTTAACGGCGCAGGTGCCTTTGCCTTAGATAACAAAATCGGCAAAAAATAATTCGTTTTAAACTAAACCAAAACCCGGTCGGCGTGATGATCTGCGCGCTGAACGGGTTTTTTATTCGGGCGGAGCGAGATTCGGGGCGTGTTGCAATTCGTGCAAAAGTGCGGTCGGATCTAATTCTAGCGCATGGCAATAATCGATAAATTCTAAAATATCTAAATGCCGATCACCGGTTTCAATTTTTCCAATCAACGAATAAATCACGCCCAAACGTTCAGACAGCGCGCGTTGCGACAAGCCTAAGGCTTTCCGTTGTGCGACGAAACGTTGTCTGAGCCAGCGCTGTTGTTCGGTGTGAATAGAGGTTCGAAATTTTTTCATTGCACCCATTTTAGGTTTAATTTATGGCTGAACCTGTTTTGGGTGCAATAACGTTAATTAAGGCGCTTCTTTATGAGTGAAAAAACAAATTCGGGCATGATTGCAGGTATTATTTCTTGCGTGTTAGCGGTGTTGGGTATTTTATTTTTAGGCTTTATTTTTATCCCTTTGGCGGCGATTGTGGCAATTTTTGCGACGGTAACCGCGGTAAAAAATAAAAATCTTGCCGGAATCGGGGCTAGTGTATTGGCTTGAATTTTAACCATTATCGGCTTATTCACCTCGCCGGTATTGTTGGGCATGTTAGGTTTGGGATTGGCGGGTTAATCTATTTATTTTTACGCACCCAAAACAATTTTTAGTTAAATATCAATCTATTAAATCCGCATGGCTGTTTTCCGCTACAGAAAAACGTTGATTTATTGTATAATTCCCGCTTGAATTTTTCCCACTTAAATTAAACCAACCACTCTGTAAAGGAATGCACAAATGCAATCAAATCGTCCTATTCGTCAAGCGCTGTTAAGTGTTTCAGATAAAAACGGCATTGTTGAATTTGCTCAAGGGCTGGCGCAACGCGGTGTTAAGCTGTTGTCCACCGGCGGCACGGCAAAACTGTTGGCAGACAGCGGTTTAGCAGTGACCGAAGTGTCCGACTATACCCAATTCCCGGAAATGATGGACGGGCGGGTCAAAACCCTGCACCCGAAAATACACGGCGGTATTTTAGGGCGGCGCGGGATTGATGACGCAGTGATGACGATTCACGGCATTCAGGCGATTGATATGGTGGTGGTGAATCTGTATCCGTTTGCGCAGACCGTTGCCAAAGCGGATTGTACGCTGGAAGACGCAGTGGAAAATATCGACATCGGCGGTCCGACCATGGTGCGATCGGCGGCGAAAAATCATAAAGATGTGGCGATCGTGGTCAATAATGCGGATTTTGAGCAAATTCTGCAAGAAATGGATAAAAACCACAATTCCCTGACCCTCGACACCCGTTTTAACCTCGCCATCAAAGCCTTTGAACACACCGCCCAATATGACAGCATGATCGCCAACTATTTCGGTCGGTTAGTGCCGCCTTATCAAGGGGCGGAGGAAGAGGATTTAACCCAACCGAGCGGGCAATTCCCACGCACCTTAAACCTGAATTTCACCCGTAAACAAACCATGCGTTACGGCGAAAACAGCCACCAAAATGCGGCGTTTTATGTGGAAAACGAACTGCACGAAGCCAGCGTTGCCACCGCCAAACAACTGCAAGGCAAAGCGTTGTCGTATAACAACATTGCCGATACCGACGCCGCCTTGGAATGCGTGAAAGAGTTCGCCGAGCCGGCGTGCGTGATTGTCAAACACGCTAACCCGTGCGGCGTGGCGTTGGGCGCAAATCTTTTAGAAGCCTACAACCGTGCTTACCAAACCGATCCGACTTCCGCATTCGGCGGCATTATTGCCTTTAACCGCACTTTAGATTTGCAAACCGCACAAGCGATTATCGAACGTCAATTTGTGGAAGTGATTATCGCTCCAAGCGTGGCAGACGAAGCAAAAGCGATCTTGGCAACGAAAAAGAATGTGCGTGTACTGGAGTGCGGACAGTGGCAAGTGCGTCAGCCGCGTTTGGATTTCAAACGGGTTAACGGCGGCGTGCTGGTGCAAGATTCCGATTTAGGCATGGTCGGCTTGGACGATTTGGAGGTGGTGAGCAAGCGCAAACCGACCGAAGCCGAGCTGAAGGATCTGCTGTTCTGCTGGAAAGTGGCGAAATATGTCAAATCCAACGCGATTGTGTATGCCAAAAACAACCAAACCATCGGTATCGGCGCCGGACAAATGAGCCGAGTCTATTCCGCTAAAATCGCCGGAATCAAAGCGGCTGACGAAGGGCTGGAAGTGAAAGGCACGGTGATGGCGTCCGACGCGTTCTTCCCGTTCCGCGACGGCATTGACGCAGCAGCAGCGGCAGGGGTGAGCTGTGTGATCCACCCCGGCGGTTCAATGCGCGATCAGGAAGTGATTGACGCTGCCGATGAACACGGCATGGCAATGGTGCTGACCAAAATGCGCCATTTCCGTCATTAATTTGCAAAGTGCGGTCAGCCACGGTGGTGACCGCACTTTTTGTTTTTCCCATTTAGCATAAGTAGCGTAAGGATCTCAAATGAATATTTTAATTATCGGCAATGGCGGACGTGAACACGCTTTGGCTTGGAAAGTGGCGCAATCGCCGTTGGCGGACAAAGTCTTTGTTGCGCCGGGCAATGCCGGCACCGCACTTGAGGCGAAAGTGGAAAATGTCAGCATTGCCGCCACCGATTTGGCGGCGTTGGTGGAGTTTGCCCAGAAAAACGAAATCGGTTTGACCATTGTCGGACCGGAAGCGCCGTTGGTAATCGGCGTGGTGGACGCATTCCGTGCCGCCGGTTTGAAAATATTCGGCCCGACCCAAGCGGCGGCGCAGTTGGAAGGTTCAAAAGCCTTCACCAAAGATTTCTTGGCGCGTCAGCAAATCCCGACCGCGGAATATCAAAACTTCACCGAAGTCGAACCGGCACTGGCTTATCTGCGCGAAAAAGGCGCGCCGATTGTGATTAAAGCCGACGGTTTGGCGGCAGGCAAAGGCGTGATCGTGGCGATGACTTTGGCAGAAGCCGAAAGTGCGGTGCAGGATATGTTGGCGGGCAATGCCTTTGGTGACGCCGGACACCGTATCGTGATCGAAGAGTTTTTAGACGGCGAAGAAGCCAGTTTTATCGTGATGGTGGACGGCAAAAACGTTGAACCGATGGCGACCAGTCAGGATCACAAACGGGTCGGCGAAAACGACAGCGGTTTAAATACCGGCGGCATGGGCGCGTATTCGCCGGCGCCGGTGGTCACGCCTGAGATTCACCAACGGATTATGCAAGACGTGATTTACCCGACCGTGAACGGTATGGCGGCGGAAGGCAACACGTACACCGGTTTTTTGTACGCCGGTTTGATGATTATGCCGAACGGGCAACCGAAAGTGATTGAGTTCAACTGCCGCTTCGGCGATCCGGAAACGCAACCGATTATGATGCGCTTGCAATCGGACTTGGTCGAACTGTGCTTGGCGGCGTGCGGCGGCAAACTGGATCAAGTGCGGTCTGAATGGTGTGCGCAAGCGGCATTAGGTATCGTGTTGGCGGCGGAAGGTTACCCGGGCGATTACCGCAAAGGCGATGTGATCAGCGGCATTCCGTCTAGTAGCATAGGGCAAAGCGCACTTGCCGGACAAAAAGTGTTCTTGGCAGGGGTGGAGCAAAAAGGCGATCAACTGGTCAGCAACGGCGGACGGGTGTTGTGCGTCACCGCACTTGGCGATACGGTGGCAGCCGCGCAGCAACAGGCGCTGCAACTGGCGGAACAAGTGCAATGGCAAGGGCGTTTCTACCGCCGCGATATCGGTTATCGTGCGGTGGCGCGTGAGCAAGCCAAGTAGCGGTTAAAAAACAAAGTGCGGTATGAAAATTTTTCATTCCAAACACAAAATAAACGACAACGATTAATCAAAAAAACAGTGTATGGTTGGTGAAAAAAACCGTACACTACAGACAAGTTATTTACCACCTAAAATGAGGAATTGAGCAATGTTAAGACGTGATATGAATATCGCCGATTATGATCCGGTGTTATGGCAAGCAATACAAGACGAAGATCGCCGCCAAGATGAGCATATCGAGCTGATCGCATCGGAAAACTATGCCAGCCCGCGTGTGATGGAAGCGCAAGGTTCGCAATTGACCAACAAATATGCCGAAGGCTATCCGGGCAAACGTTATTACGGTGGTTGCGAATACGTTGATATTATCGAACAACTGGCGATTGACCGCGCCAAAGCGCTGTTCGGTGCAGATTATGCCAACGTACAACCGCACTCCGGTTCGCAAGCCAATGCGGCAGTCTATATGGCATTGTTAAATCCGGGCGACACCATTTTAGGCATGAGCTTGGCACACGGCGGACACTTGACCCACGGCGCAACCGTCAGCTTCTCCGGTAAAATTTATAAAGCGGAACAATACGGTATCACCGATGAAGGCTTTATCGACTACGACGCCTTGCGTGCGCAAGCGTTGGCGGTGAAACCAAAAATGATTGTCGGCGGCTTCTCTGCCTATTCGCAAGTGGTCGATTGGAAAAAAATGCGTGAAATCGCCGATGAAGTCGGGGCATATCTGTTTGTCGATATGGCGCACGTTGCCGGTTTGATCGCGGCGGGCGTTTACCCAAGCCCGATGGAACACGCCCATGTTGTTACCACCACCACCCACAAAACCCTTGCCGGGCCGCGCGGCGGCTTGATTTTGGTGAAGGGCGGCGACGAAGAACTGTATAAAAAACTGAATAGTGCGGTGTTCCCTGCCGGACAAGGCGGTCCATTGGTGCATGTGATTGCGGCGAAAGCGGTCTGCTTTAAAGAAGCGATGGAGCCGGAATTCAAAACCTTCCAACAACAAGTAGTGAAAAACGCACAAGCGATGGTCGAGGTGTTCAAACAGCGCGGTTTCAATATCGTGTCCAACGGCACTGAAAATCATTTATTCTTGGTGGATTTGGTGAATAAAGGTTTAACCGGCAAAGCGGCGGACGCTGCGTTGGGGCGCGCGAATATCACGGTCAATAAAAACGCCGTACCGAACGATCCGAAAAGCCCGTTTGTGACTTCCGGTATCCGTGTCGGCACACCGGCAATCACGCGCCGCGGCTTCAAAGAAGCGGAAGCGAAAGAACTTGCCGGTTGGATGTGTGATGTATTGGATAACATTGAGGACGAAGCAGTCATCGAGGCAGTGAAACAGAAAGCGATTGCAATCTGCAAACGTTTTCCGGTTTATGCGTAGTATTTGACGATTGGTAACGCTATTTAATCGCAACGTCGGGGCGGCTATATAATCCGCCCCGACTTTTTTATCGCATAACTTGTCGGCGAACCGCACTTGGGCAATATTATGCCGTTTGTTGGTGGCGGGTGCTGGCGCGCAGCAATAATAAGCCTAATACGGCGGAAACCGTTGAGCCGAGTAAAATGCCGATACGTGAAAGGGTGTTGATACTTTCGCCGGCGCTTTCAAACGCCAAACCGGACAAGAACATCGACATGGTAAAACCAATTCCGCACAGCACCGAGACCGCAAAGATATGTTTTAACGTGACCAATAACGGCAAACGTGCGATTTTCAGTTTCACCGCAATAAAGCAGAAACTGAATACGCCTAACGGTTTGCCAATCAGCAGTCCGAGCATAATCCCTAACGGTAACGCGCCGCTTAACATTTCAATATCGACGCCTTTCAACGGTACGCCGGCATTGGCAAAGGCGAAAATCGGCAGGATAAAAAACGCTGACCACGGATTGAGCGCATGCTCCAGACTTTCCAGCGGGCTGCTGCCGTCACGGGCGGTGATCGGAATGGAAAAACCGAGGATGACGCCGGCCAAGGTAGCGTGGACGCCGGATTTCAACACACAGACCCATAACACCATGCCGACGAACAGGTAGGCACATAGCGCACTGATCCGCATGCGATTCATAATAATCAGGGTGATAATCGACAAGCCGGCACCGATCATCGCTTCGATACTTAGCCCGTGCGCGAAGAACAGGGCGATGACGATAATTGCACCTAAGTCGTCGATGATCGCCAACGCCAATAAAAAGATTTTTAAGGGTAGCGGAACCCGTTTGCCGAGCAGTGCCATAATTCCGAGGGCGAAGGCGATATCGGTCGCCATTGGGATCGCCCAACCTTCCATCGCGATCGGATCGCCATAGTTAAAGAAGGTAAACACCAACGCCGGCACTACCATGCCGCCAATCGCCGCCAACACCGGCAGAATCGCTTGTTGATAGGTGGAAAGCGAGCCGATCATGATTTCCCGCTTCACTTCTAAACCGACCAAGACAAAAAATACCGCCATTAAACCGTCGTTAACCCACAACAGAAACGGTTTGGCAATGCCCTGTTCGCCGAATTGCACAACCACCGGCGTATTTAACAATTCAAAATAGTATGGCGAAAGAAAACTGTTGGCAAAGATCAGGGCCAGTGTGGATGTTGCCAGCAGCGTGATCCCGCCGGAAGATTCAAGCTTTAAAAATTTTCCGATAAATGAACGCATAAAGTTCCTTATAGTTGTTATGTCATACGGTAAGCATAGGATATAACAGCCGTTGTCATGATTAAAGTAAAAACGGAATATCCCTTGTCTTTTTTAGCGATTACGCCAAATGAAGTCGGATTTTTCAATTTAAGCCCATTTAGCGATTGACAGCCAATAGCCGAGCTATTATTGTCAATACGTTGCATATTTGTGAACAGGTGCTGTTTTACGCAACAAGACGCCTGATTCGGGCAAGTTATTGATCGGTTTTTTATTGCTTCTAAAGGAGAGAGTTATGAAAAAAATGAAAGCGTCAGCAGTGGCGGTTGCCACCGCATTATTCGCCGTATTGATCAGCGGATGTGATGATAACAGTTCGACCACATCCGCGCCGGCTGCTGCTTCATCGCCGGCCGCCGCTCCTGAAACTGCCGGCGTACAAAGCCGCTTCGTCACGATTGCCACCGGCGGTGCTTCCGGTCCGTATAATATTATCGCGACGACGTTGGCGGAAATTTATACCAAAGAGTTGAAAACCAATTCCAAAACGCAAACCACCGGCGCCTCGGTTGAAAACCTGAATTTATTGAACCAGAAAAAAGTGGAAATGGCATTCTTAATGAGTGATGTCTTGAGCGACGCGGTGAACGGAGTCGGTAACTTCCCGCATAAAATCGAGAATGTCAATGAAGTGGCGGCACTCTATCCGAACTACGTGCAGATCGTGACCTCTAAACGCACCGGGATCACCACCATCACCGATCTGAAAGGGCGCCGTGTTGCAACCGGGGCGCAGAATTCCGGGGTGGAAGTGAATGCGCGTAATTTGTTGCAAGGTTTCGGTATCAGCTATAACGATATCAGCGTCGATTATCTGGGCTATGCCGAAGCGGCGGACGCGCTGAAATCCGGTAAGATTGACGCGGCATTCCTGACCAGCGGTTTGCCAAATTCATCGTTGATGGAGTTGCAACAAGGCTTTGACCTGCAAATCGTCAGCATTCCGGCGGACGGGATTGCCGCTATCGCCAAAGACAAACCCTATTTTAACGCGATGGAGATCCCGGCGGGCACCTACGGCAATGCCGATCCGGTTCCAACCGCGGCGATTAAAAATGCGCTGGCAGTGCGTTCCGATTTGAGCGAAAACGATGTTTATTTGCTGACCAAAACCTTCTTCGACAGTTTGCCGCAATTGCAAACCGCCCATCAGGCAGCCAAAGACATCAATCTCGAAAGCGCACAACAAGGCTTGGTTGCGCCGTTACATCCGGGCGCCAAAAAATATTATGACGAAATGAACGCCAAAGCCAAATAAAGGCGGCGCGTATCATGACAAAAACAGGCAAGTGGCTGCTGGGAAGCGTTCTGCTGACCGCACTTGCCTGTCTATTTCCGCTTAAGCTGTTTGTTATTCAGTTCGGTGAGCATAGGTGCTATTTGTATGCACAACAATTTGAATTGCGTTGGCGTCATTCGGTGGAGCGCCAGTTGTGGCGCGAACATTACCGGCGTGACGGTGACGCGATATTACTCGATCAAACTTGGTTACAAACCTTTGGTGCCGGCACGCCGTCACAGGGCACACCGATTGCGGCACCGCCGGGCTATGTCGGCTACCGGCAGCGGATTCGGCTGGCGGAAATCAATTGGGTGGTATCGCGCAATATGCAGGGCGAATTAAGCACGCCGCAAGTGCGGATACCGTTTTATCAAGTTGTGCCGGACTATAGCGACGTTCGGATCAAACCTTCTCGGACAGCGTTGATGGTTTTTTTATGGGAGAAATCGTGCCATGACTGGGCAAGTTAATCAGGGTTCATCAGGCTTGGGAAGCAAAGAACAGGGTATTCTGGAAAAATATGACCGCGAGTCGGTCACCCGCCGGTTAAAGTGCGGTTGGCAAAAACGGCTGATCAGCGTGATTGCCGTGTTTTATTCATTGTTCCATTTATATATTACCTTTTATCCGTTACCAACCCTGTTACAACGCTCAATCCATGTGGCGGTCGGTTGTGCGTTGATCTTTTTGATTTATCCGGCGGGTAAAAAAAGCCGCCGCGATCAAATTGTATGGTATGAATGGCTGTGGCTTGCCGCCGCGTTGGCAGGGGCGGCTTATTTAATGTACCAATATCAGGCGATTATGACGGTGCGCGGCGGTATCCCGAATAGCGAAGATATTGTGTTGGCAATTATCAGCGTAGTGGTTGTGTTGGAAGCGGCGCGACGGATTACCGGTTGGGTGCTGGTGCTTTTCGCCTTGCTATTCCTGTTGTATCCGTTTATCAGTTCGATGGAATTTATGCCGGATCGGCTGCTGACCCGTCCGTATGACATCGGCGATATTTTCGGACAGTTATATTTGAAAACCGAAGGCTTATATTCTTCCGCCACCGGTGCCTCAGTGACCTTTATTTTCCTGTTTATCCTGTTCGGCGCGTTTTTGGGCAAATCGGGCATGGGGCAGCTGTTCAATGATTTGGCGCTGGCGATTGCCGGTGACAAACAGGGTGGGCCGGCGAAAGTGGCGGTGATTTCCAGCGGCTTTATGGGCAGTATCAACGGCGCGGCGGTCGCGAATGTGGTCAGCACCGGCGCGTTTACTATTCCATTAATGAAAAAAATCGGCTATCACAAAAACTTTGCCGGCGCGGTGGAGGCCAGTGCCTCGGTCGGCGGACAAATTCTGCCGCCGATTATGGGCGCCAGTGCGTTTATTATGGCGGAAACCACCGGTGTCAGCTACGGTACGATTGCGTTGGCGGCTTTATTCCCGGCGATTTTGTATTATCTCGGTGTGATTGCGCAAGTCCACTTCCGTGCCGGTAAGCGTAACCTGAAAGGCATTTCCCGCGACCAACTGCCGCAACTGAAAGCGGTGATGAAAGCACGCGGGCATATGCTGCTGCCGATTGCGGCACTGGTTTATTTTCTGATTCAATCGGTGCCGATCGGGTATGCGGCGACTTACACCATCGGGATTACGGTATTGATTAGCCAATTACGCCAAGAAACCAGGATGGGACTGAAAGATATCTGGGCGGCGTTGGAAGACGGCGCGCGGCAGGCATTGCCGGTGATGGCGGCGTGTGCGGTGGTCGGTATTGTGATCGGCGTGGTGAACCTGACCAGTTTCGGTACGGTGATGACCTCCTCGATTGTGACCTTAGGCGCCGGTTCGTTATTGCTGACCCTGATTTTGACCATGTTGGCGTCGATGGTGCTGGGCATGGGCTTACCGTCGATTCCGGCGTATATCATCACCGCCACCATGGCGGCACCTGCCTTGGCGACGTTTGATGTGCCGGTGTTAGTGGCGCATATGTTCGTATTCTATTTCGGTATCTTCGCCAATATCACGCCGCCGGTTGCCTTAGCGGCGTTTGCCGGGGCGGGCATTGCCGGCGGCGATCCGATGAAAACCGGTTGGCAATCGTTACGCTTGGCATTGGCGGGCTTTATCGTGCCGTTTATGTTTGTGTATAACCCGAACATGCTGATGATTGATGTCAGCGATGTTGCGGTGACGGCGCGGACTTTCCCGTTGCCGGATATTTGGGTGATCATCAGTGTGGCGGTGACGGCGACCATCGGCGTGTTGGGCTTATCGGCGGCGGTTGAAGGTTATTTCAAACACACCTTTGCCGCTTGGCAGCGCGTGATTCTGGCGATCGGCTCGTTAATGCTAATCGTACCGGAGCATATCACCGATTTGGTCGGTATCGTGATTGTCGGCGCTATGGTGTGGTTGAACTACCGCCAAACCTCACATTCTGCTGAAGCATAGTGCGTAAAGTGCGGTTTTGCTAGCGCACGTTGTTGCGATTTGTCGCTAACATATGGCTTGTTACCGCACTTTGCTGCGATTTTGATCTGACCCCAAAGTGCGGTTTGATTCGGAGACTTACAGTGCCATTTGGTAAATGCGATACATATCCGCTTCGCGCAACACTTTGGCGGAGCCCATTTTGCCGTTAACGGCAAGGCTGCATTGTTTTGCCATCTGCTGCAATTGTTCGTCGCTTGGCGTAATGCCCAATTCGCGCAGTGAGGTCGGCATGGCAATGCTGCGGTAAAACGCTTCCATCGCTTCAATCCCTTTCAGCGCAATCTCTTGCTCACTGCCGTCTGCACTTACGCCCATGACGTTTAGCGCAAAACGCACGAACGGTGCAAGGCAATCTTGATAGACATAACGCGCCCAGCTTCCCCAAATTGCCGCCAAGCCAGCACCGTGTGCCACATCGAACATGCCGCCGACTTCGTGTTCCAACATATGGGTCGCCCAATCTCCGCCGCCGTTGCCGCAACCGGTCAAGTCGTTGTGCGCCAAGCTGCCAGCCCACATGATTTCGGCACGGGCGGAATAATCATTCGGGTTGCCATGCAGGATTTGTGCGTTGCGCATTACGGTGCGCAGCAAGGCTTCGGCAATGCTGGTGGTGATTTCCATACTGCCGTTGGCGGTGAAATAGCGCTCCATGGTGTGCATTAAAATATCAACGCAGCCGCTGGCGGTTTGGTAATCAGGCAACGTGAGGGTCAATTCGGGATTCATGACGGCGAATTTCGGACGGGATAAATCGTCGTCATAAGCGCGTTTGATTCCGACCTCGTCTTTTGTGATCACCGAACCGCCGCTCATTTCGCTGCCGGCAGCGGCAATGGTTAACACCACGCCAAGCGGCAAGCAGGCGCTTGCTTTACGGCTGTGTTCAAATAAATCCCACACATCGCCGTCTTCCGCCGCGCCGTAGCCGATGGCCTTGGCGGAGTCAATTACACTGCCGCCGCCGACTGCCAGAATAAAATCCACCTGTTCGCGACGGCAAAGTTCGATTCCTTGATAAACTAATGACAAGCGCGGGTTCGGCACCACACCGCCGAGTTCTACGCTTGCGATCCCTGCCGCCGCCAAGGCGTTTTTCACTCGCGCCAACAGCCCGGAACGAATCACGCTGCCGCTGCCGTAATGCAGCAAGACTTTTTTGGCGTTGAGCGATTGGACTAAATCGCCGACCTGATTTTCGCTTTGTTTACCGAAAATCACTTTGGTTGGGGCGAAATAAGTGAAGTTGTTCATTTTGAGCTCCTGGTTATTATTAATAAATGGCTAGCTACCAGTATAAGTTCAGATGTTGTGGAGATAAATAGGTAATACAAGAAAATAGCGCCGGGCAAGTGATTTGGGGATCACTTGCCCGGCGGATTGGCTTGCGACGGGTTAAGCAAACAGATCGTTTAACCCTTTGGCAATGGTCGGGTGGGGAAGATTTGGTTTTTGAAGTAGCCCGCCGGGATCCGATGATCGATTGCCGCTTTGAATAAATTAATCAATTCAACAGCGCTCGTATCATGGCAAAAGAAGCAAACGGTGTACCAAAGCGGTGCGAAAAACGGCTTTTGTTATAGAAGGTAACATACGGCAAAGTGCGGTTTGCGCTTATAGCCAGTCTTGCTTTAACAATGCTTTTTTCAATTGGGCGTAGATAATCGGCGCGCTGATCAAGCCGGCAATCCCGAACGCGGCTTCCATGAATAACATTATGATCAGTAGTTCCCAAGCGGCGGCTTTGATTTTATGCCCGATAATATGCGCATTGAGAAAATATTCCAGTTTATGGATCACAATCAGCCAGCCTAATGACATCCCGGCGACGCTGAGCCCGTCGTTTAAGCTGATAATCACGATAAAGCCGTTGGAAATCAGGTTGCCGACCACCGGAATCAGCCCGGCAAAAAAGGTGAGCGCCACCAAGGTGCCGGACAACGGCAACGTCTTGCCGAGCAGGGGCAGCAGCACTAACAGGTAAAGTGCGGTCAGAAATGTGTTGAGAAGCGCAATCCGCACTTGTCCGAAAAATACATCGCTAAAGCCTTTCAATAAGTCGATAAACTGGAGGTGAATCGTGCGGGCAAGCGGTTTTGGGCTCAAGGGGGAAAACAACGGCAGCTGCACGGCGGCAATGGCACCGATGACGATTCCGGCAAGTATGTGTCCGACGCCGCGCAAAGTATGGATTCCCGCCAATTGCAGCGCTGCGGCATGGGATTTGAAGAAGTGCGACAGGCTTTGTTTCAGCGTATCCAGCGAGGCGGGAATATGCTCGGCAAGCCCGTGCGGCAGCGTGGCGTGCAGTTGATCCAGAATCGCCGCCGATCGCGCCATTAAGGCAGTTAAGGAATAGCGGTCGGTTTTGTCGTCCAACCAGTCGCTTAACAGAAACAACACGGCAATCAACGCGAAGCACAATAGCAAGGCGCCGATGAGTTCCGAATGGCGCAACCCATTGTGCCAACGGCGCAGTTGTCGGCTCAGGGCAGTGACGGCAGAGTAGCTGATCAAGGCGGCAAACAGCGCCGATGTCAGCTGCAGCCATAACACCGGCAGCCACATAATCAAGACGGCACTGATGGTCAGCAAAAAAGTATTGGCGGTTAATATCGCGTTATTACGCATGGTAAGCGGCTCATTTCGGCGGATCATGTGCTGATTTTACACCGTCACAGCCGATTTTTATAGCGTTTAAATTTTGCGCTCCGACGAAATGTCAGGCGGATGTATTGAATTGCTTCCGCCTGACAACCGACAGCATGACGGTCAAGCAAACAGATCGTTTAACCCTTCGGCAATGGTCGGGTGGGTGAAGATCTGGTTTTTGAAATAGCCCGCCGGGATCCGATGATCGATTGCGGCTTTGAATAAATTAATCAATTCATGTGCTTCGGCACAGAACAGCGTGACGCCGAGTATTTCATCACTCTCGTTATCAATAATCGCTTTCAGCAAACCGTCGGTTTGGTTTAAGACTTTGGCTTTCGGAATCGCTTCGGCTTTCAGGCGGGCGACACGGTAAGTACGTCCGGATTGTGCGGCTTGGCTTTCCGTCATCCCGATTTGTGCTAACGGCGGCTCGGTGAACACCGCGGTCGGGAATACCAGCCGATCTTGGGTGTGGCGTTTGCCTTCAGCCAATAATTGTTCGCGCACGATACGATAATCATCCAACGAAATATAGGTAAATTGCGGGCTGCCCGCCACATCGCCCATTGCCCAAATGTGCGGTTTAACCCGTAATTGGTTGTCGGTTTGGATAAATCCGCGTTCGCTGACGGCAATTCCGGCATTTTCCAAGCCCAAACCGTCGGTGTTCGGACGACGTCCAATCGCCACCAATACGGCGTCGGCGGTGAAATTTCCCTGCGAAGTCATCGCGTTGGTTCCGACCGCACTTTGCTCAAAGCGTTGCACCGCTGCGCCTAAGACGATTTCGACGCCACGCGATTTCAGGACGCGTGCCATTTCATCGGCGATATCGCGATCTTCCCGAGGCAGGAACGTATCGCCGACATCCACCACCGTGACGGCACTGCCGAATTGGCTATACATAAAGGCAAATTCCAATGCGATATAACCGGCGCCGATAATGATCAAACGTTGCGGGCGTTGGCTTAAGGATAAAATGCCGGTGCTGTCGTAAATGTGTTCGCCGTCGGCACCGGGAACATTCAGCGCAACCGGCTGGCTGCCGGTATTGATGAAAATACGTTCGGCATTGACGCGGAATTCGCCGTCCCGCCCTTGCAACAAAACGGTGTGTTCGTCGACAAAACGGGCTTTGGCGGTGATCACTTGCACATTATCCAAGCTGTCCAGTTTAGTGAAGTTAGCTGCGCGTAACTTAGCGATTAAACCGTTTTTGGCTTGCATAGCCTGTTGAAACGCCTGCTCTTTATCTTCAAGCGGCTGTTGGCGTTCGCCTTCGACCAACAGTTTTTTGGACGGAATACAACCGATATTGATACAAGTGCCGCCATACATCTGCTCGCTGGCTTCGACCAAAATGACTTTTTGCCCGTGTTGAGCCAAATCGGCGGCGAGGGTTTTTCCGGCTTTACCAAAACCGATGATTAAATTTTGAATGTCTAGTTGTTGCATATTGGGATCCTTCGGATGAGATTATTTCACTGAAAAACATGCTTTTAATATACACTGACGGAACGTATAACAAGCACCCATTATGCTCATAACTTACAGCAAAAATCTTATTTCTAGCGAAATTTTGTGGATGAGATCGCAAAAATGAACCGCACTTTGCGCCGGATTTTACTCTGCTTCAGATTGATATTCGACTTGATAAAATGCGGCTAATGCCTGTAATTGCGCACTTAACGGGTCAAACGATAGCTGTCGTCAATCAGCTCATAAATGGTTTGTTCTGCAACGCGATTCAGCACTACGCTGATCCAATGTTCCTTATTCATATGATAGGCGGGAAAAATACCGTTGATTGCGCGCAATGCCCCGACCAATTCCGGTTGCGCTTTCAAATTGATTACCTCCAGCCGTTCCTCACTATGCAAACCTAATTTATTTGCCTCCACCTTCATCAACAAACAAAACCATTTACGGTCGGCATGACGAAAAACCGCATAATCGGGATATTTCACCCAAGGATAATCGGGGGCGGCGCTGTATTGGGTGTTGATATAGTGAATCAGCTGTTCGGCGGTCATGTTTACTTTTCCTAAAATAAATAAGATAGCATATTATGTCGTAAAATGGGCTTGGACTATAGTAAGTGAGGCGGAAAATTGGCTTGGAAAGCCAGCCAAACCGCACTTTGCCTTTTTCTGCACAATCGCTTTTCACTTGCTCGCGATTTCTATTACAATAGCCTTAACTTTTTTGCAAATTAAGGAATTATTATGATTATCGTAACAGGTGGTGCAGGATTTATCGGTAGTAATATCGTGAAGGCGTTAAATGATCTCGGACGCAAGGATATTTTGGTGGTGGACAACCTCACCGACGGCACGAAATTCGCCAATTTGGTGGATTTGGACATCGCCGACTATTGCGATAAAGAGGATTTTATCGCCTCGATTATCGCCGGTGACGAATTCGGTGAGATCGAGGCGGTGTTCCACGAGGGCGCATGTTCCGCCACCACCGAATGGAACGGTAAATATGTGATGAGCAACAACTACGAATATTCGAAAGAGTTGTTGCATTATTGCTTGGATCGCCGCATTCCGTTTTTATACGCCTCTTCTGCCGCGACTTACGGCGACAAAACCGAATTCAAAGAACAGCGCGAGTTTGAAGGGCCGTTGAATGTGTATGGCTATTCCAAATTCCTGTTCGACCAATATGTGCGCGAAATCCTGCCGGAAGCGGAATCGCCGGTGTGCGGCTTCCGTTATTTTAATGTTTACGGCCCGCGCGAAAACCATAAAGGCAGCATGGCGAGCGTGGCATTTCATTTAAATAATCAAATTTTAAAAGGGGAAAATCCGAAACTGTTTGCCGGCAGCGAACATTTCCGCCGTGATTTCGTCTATGTCGGCGATGTGGCGCAGGTGAATATCTGGTGTTGGCAGCACGGTGTTTCAGGCATTTACAACTGTGGCACCGGCAATGCCGAATCGTTTGAAGAGGTCGCCAAAGCGGTGGTGAAATTCCATCAGCAAGGGCAAATCGAAACCATTCCGTTCCCGGAACATCTGAAAAGCCGTTATCAGGAATATACCCAAGCGGATTTAACCAATCTGCGCGCCACCGGCTATGATAAACCGTTCAAGACCGTTGCCGAAGGCGTGGCGGAATATATGGCATGGCTAAACAAAAAGTAGTAAGTAAAAGGTAAGTGAGCAGAGCGCAATGAGAATTTTGGTAATCGGACCGTCATGGGTCGGCGATATGATGATGTCGCACAGCTTATATCAGGTGTTGAAACAGCGCGATCCGCACTGTGTGATTGATGTGCTTGCGCCGAATTGGTGTCGTGCGCTGTTGTCGAGAATGCCCGAAGTCAACAAGGCGATTGCCATGCCCATCGGACACGGCAGCTTTGCTTTGGGCGAGCGTTACCGTTTGGGCAAATCGCTGCGCAAGCAATACGATCAGGCGATCATTCTGCCTAATTCGTTGAAATCGGCGTTTATTCCGTTGTTTGCCAAAATCCCGCAACGCCGTGGTTGGAAAGGCGAAAGCCGTTATTTTGTGCTCAATGACCTGCGCAGCAACAAACGGGATTACCCGTTGATGGTGCAGCGTTATACCGCACTTGCCTTCGAGAAAAGTGCGGTTCCGGCGGCTAGC
Organism: Testudinibacter sp. P17/SS/0325; assembly: GCF_053570765.1. Next base: position 1,056,646 of record NZ_CM131635.1, read on the forward strand.
GAATTGCCGATTCCGTATCCGTATTTAACGGTCGAGGCAGCGCAGCGCGATAAAACCTGCCACAAATTTGCCAAGCAGACCGCACTTGCCGACAACCGCCCGATTATCGGTTTTTGCCCAGGCGCGGAATTCGGACCGGCAAAACGCTGGCCGCATTACCATTACGCCAAACTGGCGGAATTGCTGATTGCGCAGGGCTACCAAATCCATATTTTCGGCTCAAGCAAAGACGATAGCGTTGCCGAACAGATCCGCAGCAGTCTGCCAACCGCACTTCAGCGCTACTGTATCAATCTTGCCGGGCAAACCCAGCTGGAAGAAGCAATTGATTTGATCTCTTGCTGTACGGCGGTAGTCAGCAATGATTCCGGCTTAATGCACATCGCCGCCGCCTTACAACGCCCGCTGGTCGCGCTCTACGGCCCGACCAGCCCGCAATACACGCCGCCGTTGAGCGACAAGGTGGAAATCATCCGCCTGATTGAAGGCGGCTTAATCAAAGTGCGCAAAGGCAGCGACAGCGCAGAGGGCTACCACCAAAGTTTGATTGATATTCAGCCGGAATTGGTGGTGGAAAAGCTGACCGCACTTTTAAAGCGATAAGGCAAAGCGCATGAAAATCTGCCTCGTCAAAACCTCCTCAATGGGCGATATTTTGCATACGCTACCGGCTTTAACCGACGCACAACGTGCGGTTGCCGATTTGCAGGTGGATTGGGTGGTGGAGGAAAACTTTGCCGAAATTCCACGCTGGCATTCGGCGGTGAATCGAGTGGTTCCGATTGCATTACGCCGTTGGCGTAAGCAGCCGTTGAGTGCGCAAACACAGGAGGAGTGGCGACAATACCGCACTTTGCTGCAACAACAGCAGTATGACGCGGTGATTGATGCGCAGGGGCTAGTGAAAAGTGCGGTTTTTGCCACACGGTTGGCGCATGGCACAAAACACGGTTATGACCGTCGGTCGATTCGCGAACCGCTGGCGAGTTTTTTCTATGATAAAACCTATACCATCAGCTATCAACAACATGCCGTCGAACGGATTCGCCAGTTGTTTGCCCACAGTTTAGGCTATGTGTTACCAAGTGAACAAGGCGATTACGGCATTGCCCGCCATTTCTTAACGCAAACAAACAACACAACGCCGTATCTCATTTTTATCCACTCAACTACGCGCGATGATAAGCACTGGTCAGAAAGCGCATGGCGCGAGCTGATAACCGCACTTGCGCCGTCCGGTTATCAAATCCAACTGCCGTGGGGCAACGAAAAAGAGCGGTCACGCGCCGAACGCTTGGCGCACGGTATTGATTATGTGCAGGTGCTGCCGAAAACCACGCTGTCGCAAATTGCGGAAAAAATTGCCCATGCGCAAGCGGTGGTTTCGGTCGATACCGGCTTGTCCCACCTCACCGCCGCGTTGGATAAACCCAACATTACCCTTTATGGTGCAAGCGATCCTAAACTGATCGGCAGTTACGGTAAAAACCAAACCGCACTGGCGGCGGAGAGTATGGATAAGATTGGACCACAACAGGTGCTACAAACCTTACTCCCACAACTCTCGTCTAAAAATTAAATCAACGGGTTGCTTGAAACCGCACTTTTTACCTCCATATAACCCACATTAACCCAATCAATGTGAGGTAATTTATGACCACGATAGTGAGCGTGCGCCGTGACGGGCAAGTTGTCGTCGGCGGCGACGGGCAGGTTTCGTTAGGCAATACGGTGATGAAAGGCAATGCGCGCAAGGTGCGCCGTTTGTATCATAATAAGGTGCTGGCGGGTTTTGCCGGCGGGACGGCGGACGCATTTACGCTGTTTGAATTGTTTGAACGCAAGTTGGAAATGCACCAGGGGCATTTGTTGAAAAGTGCGGTCGAGTTGGCGAAAGAGTGGCGTACCGACCGGGCGTTGCGCCGTTTGGAAGCGATGTTGATTGTCGCCGATGAAACCGAATCGCTGATTATCACCGGTAACGGCGATGTGGTGCAACCGGAGGACAATATTCTGGCCATCGGTTCCGGCGGCAACTATGCGATGTCGGCGGCGCGGGCGTTGTTGCAAAACACCGAGTTATCCGCGCGCGAAATCGTGGAAAAATCGCTGAAAATTGCCGGTGATATTTGCGTGTTCACCAATTTGAATCAAACCATCGAGCAGTTGCCCGAATAAACAAGATAAGGAAAAAATATGTCTGAGATGACTCCGCGCGAGATTGTATCCGAATTGGATCAACACATTATCGGTCAAAATGCTGCCAAAAGAGCGGTGGCGATTGCGCTGCGTAACCGCTGGCGCAGAATGCAGTTGAATGATACGCTGCGCCATGAAGTCACCCCGAAAAATATTCTGATGATCGGTCCGACCGGCGTGGGGAAAACCGAGATTGCCCGTCGTTTGGCGAAATTGGCGAATGCGCCGTTTATCAAAGTGGAAGCGACCAAATTCACCGAAGTCGGTTATGTCGGTAAGGAAGTGGATTCGATTATCCGTGACTTGACCGATGTGGCGATGAAATTGGTACGCCAAACCGAAATTGACAAAAACCGTTACCGTGCCGAAGAAATGGCGGAAGATCGCATTTTGGATATTCTGTTGCCGCCGGCGAAAAACAGTTGGGGCGCGGAAGAAGAAAGCGATAAACAGAGCGGCACGCGCCAAGTGTTCCGCAAAAAACTACGTGAAGGGCAGTTGGACGAAAAAGAGATTGAAATTGATGTGGCGGCGGCTTCGGTCGGCGTTGAAATCATGGCGCCTCCCGGCATGGAAGAGATGACCAATCAGTTGCAGTCGATGTTCCAAAATCTGTCGAGCGGGCAGACCAAAAAACGCAAGATGAAGATCAAAGATGCGTTGAAAATTCTGGTTGAAGACGAAGCGGCGAAATTGATTAATCCGGAAGAGTTGAAACAGAAAGCGATTGAAGCGACTGAGCAGCACGGAATCGTGTTTATCGACGAGATTGATAAAATCTGCAAACGCGGCGAAAGCTCCGGTCCGGATGTGTCGCGCGAAGGGGTGCAGCGGGATTTGTTGCCGTTGGTGGAGGGCAGTACGATTAACACCAAACACGGCATGGTGAAAACCGATCATATTCTGTTTATCGCCTCCGGGGCGTTCCAAGTGGCGCGTCCGTCGGATTTAATCCCTGAATTACAAGGGCGTTTGCCGATTCGGGTGGAATTGAGCGCGTTAAGCAGTAAAGATTTCGAGCGCATTTTGACGGAGCCGAATGCGTCTTTAACCGAGCAATATAAAGCGTTAATGGCGACCGAGGGCGTGAATGTGGATTTCACTGCGGATGCGGTGGCGAAAATCGCCGAAGCGGCTTTCCGCGTGAATGAAAAAACCGAAAACATCGGCGCACGCCGTTTGCACACCGTGTTGGAGCGTTTAATGGATAAAATCTCATTCGATGCCAGCGAAATGTCCGGTCAAAGCGTGACTATCGACGCGCAATATGTTGTTAGCGCACTGGGCGATATTGTCGAAGATGAAGATTTGAGCCGGTTTATTCTTTAATCAGCTCGAGATAAGCTGAGCGAAACGGTTTGTTAGTGATAACAAACCGTTTTTTTATGCGTTACTTTGCGCCTCTCTATTTTTGTTTGAATAAAAGCATATTCTTGGGCGATTTAGTTGATACTAAAGCGTGTTAATGAATGCTGTTTAAACTATATCATAAGATCTCTTTTACCCAGCCAGTCGATAAGGAAGTGAGCATGAGACGTCAAGATCGTAGTAAACAGATTGTTAGCCGTATTTTAGAACACGCCGGGATCACGGCGAATGGTTCCCAGCCCTATGATATTCAGATCGATAATCCCCAGACTTATGCCAGGGTGGTTCAATTTGGCTCCATCGGACTGGGGGAAAGTTATATGGACGGGTGGTGGCATTGTGAGCGGCTTGATCAGTTTTTTTATCAATTATTACGTAGCCACGCTGATCGTGTACTGCCTGCCAGTATTCCGGATGTGATTCATGCCCTGTTAATGCGCGGCACGAATATGCAGTCACGCCGGCGGGCTTGGATTGTAGGGCGTGAACATTATGATTTAGGCAATGATCTTTTTGAAAAGATGTTAGACGGCAATATGCAATATTCCTGCGGCTATTGGGCGAATGCCGCGGATTTAGAGCAGGCACAAGCGGCTAAGTTGCGCATGATTTGTGAAAAATTAGGCTTAAAAGCCGGAATGACCCTGCTGGATATCGGCTGCGGCTGGGGTGGCTTGGCAAAGTATGCCGCGGAGCACTATGGCGTTAAGGTGACCGGCGTCACGATTTCAAAGCAGCAGCAAATTCTGGCACAACAGCGTTGCCGAGGGCTGGATGTGGAGATTTTGTTGCAGGATTATCGCGATATACAACGGCAGTATGATCGGGTGGTCTCGGTGGGAATGTTTGAACACGTCGGGCCTAAAAATCATGCGGACTATTTTAAGATTGTCGCCCGTGCATTAAAGCAGGACGGCATTTTTTTGTTACATACGATCGGTTCGAATATCACGTCGAATAAAGTTGACGGCTGGATTAATAAATATATTTTTCCGAATGGCAATTTGCCGTCGGTACAACAGATTGCGCAAGCCGCAGAGCGACATTTGATTATGGAGGATTGGCATAATTTCGGCAGTGATTATGACAAGACGTTAATGGCATGGTACGAGAATTTCTGCCGGGCATGGCCATCATTGGCAGCGAGCGGAAAGTATGATGAGCGCTTCAAGCGCATGTTTACTTACTATCTGAATTGTTGTGCCGGCGCTTTCCGCGCCAGAGATATTCAATTATGGCAAGTGTTGTTTAGTCCGAACGGCGTGGAAGGGGGAATCAAGCGCTACTGCTGAGGTGATAAAAATCGGCCCCGCTGTGGACGGGGCTGAATAGGATTAGGCTTGTGTGATTGCCGCAGGCTGTTTGGTTCGAATCAATTGTTGGAAGCCCTTTTCGCGAATGCGTTGCGCCTCGATACTGTCGCCTAGCTGTTCATAAGCATAAGCGGCAACGGTATAGTCCTCCGCTTTTGCCGTCAGAGGGTGTTGCAACACCTTATCAAGGTATCTTTTGGCTTGTTGAAACTCGTTTTTGTGCAATACCAAGTAACCTAAGGCGCGGTTATAAGCGAGTTTGAGTTCTTCGTCATTGCTGGCGGCGAGTTGTTTTTCCAGTATCTTAACCAGCTTATTGTCACTGGTAAATTGCAAGTGCGGTAGCTGCTGCAACAGCGCCAAGCGTTCGGTTTTGCTTTCGACTTTTTTCACGGTTTCCAGTGCCAATTCGTAAGCGGATTCATGATCATTCGCCGCAATCAAGCGTGTTATCATCCCGGTTTTGGCATAGATATCATTGTGACGTTTACGGCTTTGTTCTTGCCACCAAGCCAACAGCCCGTCAACGCCTTCCTCGTTCAATTTTTCATCCTGTAAGCCGTCCTCGATTTGATGGCGTAATTGCAGCAGTTTTTCACGGCTGTAATTCAATTTATTTTCCACCCGACCGAATAACTCATCCAATGAGGCGTAAGCTTTGGATTGCAGGTAAATATCCACTGCCAAACGCAAGACTTCGGGATTATACGGAGCGAGCAGCAGTAGGCTGTCGATTGAGCTACGGGCGGCGGACAGTTTGCCTTGTTGCAGCAGGATACGGGTGCGTGACAATTCGACTACCAAATTATCGTTACCGGCAAGTTTGGTCGCTTCAATCAGGTATTTATTGGCGCTGAACTCATCGCCTTTTTGCTGTGCCGCTTCCGCCGCTTTGATGAAATTGAGCACCGGTTCGGTGGCGTGTTTGGCATTTTTGCCGATCAATTTTTCCGCTTTGGCGTAGTCGCCTTCGTCCATTTTGATCAAACCGGCAAGGGTTTGTTTTTCCGCTTTCAGGCGTTTGCGGCGGGAAAACCAGCCGTAGGTGCTTTTGTTCAGACTACAGAAGCGGGAAATTGCCGCTTGGATCAGATAGACCGCTGCCAGAGACAATACAAACAAAATCACCAAGGTCGGAATGGTCATTTCGATGTCATGATTGGCGGTCGAAATCAACACATAGCCTTGTTTGCCGGAAAGATAAGGTCCGGCAACCAAGCCTGCCAGCAAAATCAGCATTAAAAAGAGAACTTTAAACATAGCGGTTGCTCCTATTATTGTGCTGAGGTTTCTTGAGCCGGCGCGGCTGGGACAGACGGTGCCGCTTCGTTTTCCGGCGCGGATGGGCTGTGGTCATTTGCCGCCGCTGTGTCGCCTGCGGTTTCATTCGCACGACTTTCCTGCCGAGTGGTTGCGGCAGGGGTATTCGTCTGTTCGCTTTCAGCCGGCGATTGCGCTTTCTTATCTCCGTCCTCTTCCGTATTAACAGCCGGCTCAGGCGTGCTATCCGTTACCTTTTTCGGGCTTTCCGCCGCACTTTTTTCCTGTGCTTTTGTGTTGGAAAACTGTCCTAATGTGCGGTAATCGCGGTTCAAAACGGTGCCGATTGCCTGCCATGCGCTTAATTGCTGCGGCGCATTGACATAAATGGATTGCTCTTTCAGTTGATCCACTTGTTGCAGGAACTGTTGAACCGAGAAATCGTCGGTGTCAAAGTAACTGCGAATCCAGCTGGCAACCGAATTTAACGATTGTTTATACACTTCGTTTTGTTGGCGCGGCACGGCTATCAACGCCACTTGCAAGCTGAGACGGATATTTTCTTTCAAGAAGATATCTTGATCCGGCGCTAAGAATTCGGGACGATTCGGATCTTTTTTCCGTACTTGGATAAAGTGGGAAAGGAACGAGGAGGCGCTCTTTTCTAAATTTTGTTGCCAATCGTCAATCGAATCGCTCACTTCCGTGTTGGCTTTATTTGCCGGATTCAGTGCCAAGACTTTCAAATTGTCCACTTGCGATACCAACAAGCTGAGTTGCGACATAATCAGATCTTGATCAACATCGTTCACCGTTTGTAATTGCGCCAAATCATTACTGATCGCCGTACGGATCGATAAGGCTTGTGAGGTCGAAACTTGTTGCAGGGTTTGGTTGGCTTCCTGTAGCAGCAATACGACGGTGTCGATGTCGTTATCTAACACTAATTTCCGCTGGGCATTGGTCAGAAGGAAATCGGCTTCCGACATCAGCCAATCGTTCGCTTCCGTCTTATTGTTAAAACTTAATTTATTTAATTGGTTACGCAGTTCGCTGTTTTCCGTTTTTTGCAGATCCAGAGCGGCGCTCAGCTGTTGAATTTCACGCTGGGTTTGTTGTCGCGCATTTGCTTGCGCGGTTTGTAATTCGGCAAACTGGCTTTGCAAAGCGGTTTTGACCGCTTCGCTATTGTCTTGCATTACTGGTTGAACCGCACTTGTGCTGGGTTGTGCTTGTAATTTTGCCAATTCGGCTGAAAGCGTACCGACTTGCTGTTGCAATGCGCTGAGTTGCTGGTTGCCCCAAAAATAGCCGCCGGCACCGACGCCTAACGCAATCAGGATGGCAAATAAGGACAAGCCTTTGCCGCCGGATTTAGTCGGTGGCGTTGCCGTGGTCGCAGAGTGTGGTTTTTCACGTGCGGCGGATGTGGTTTTTTCATCGTCCGTCGGTTGTTTGCTTTCGGGTTTCGTTACAGGTTTAACCGCCGCTTTTTTAGCATTGCTTGCCGTTTTGGTGGTTTTAGCCGAGTCGGTTGCCGATGAACTTTGCTTTTCTTTGGCTTCGGAAACCGTTTCAGTCGCAGTTGTATCTAACGAAACCGCACTTTGTTCCGCCGCGGAATGTTGCTTTGAGTCTGCATGGTTGTCAAGCGTTTGTTTTTCACTCATGTTTATCCTACCTTTGCTCGTTCAATTCGTGTTTCAATGACAATAGCGCTTCCAAAATCGAAGCATTATCCGCACGGTTGGTCTGGGTAATATTTTGCCAGCCACAGTCTTGTGCCAATCGGGTAATACGCGGACTAATCGTAATCAAATGACATTGAGTCAACCAATTATGGTCATTTTTTGGTACAAATTCCACTAAATAGCGCAAAATTTCGTTACTGGTGACCACAATCGTGTTGATTCCGGCGCGTTTCCAAATGCTAATCTGTTGAATATTATCATATTCTTTGGCGATTCGTTGATAACATTCCAATATTTCAACTTTTGCGCCGCGTGCACTTGCCTGCCGCCGCAGTAGATCCCGTCCACCGTTGCCGCGCAGGATAAGAAGTTGTTTATCGGTTAAGTGTTGCATTAATGGCAGGGTGAGCAAGCCTTCGCTGTTTTCTTCCGGATAGGGATAATGCACCGCACTTTCTATCATGCTGCTCAGATATTCGGCGCTGCGGCGCCCGACGGCGAAGTGATGCAAATCGCTGCGCCAATGCAAGCCGACATTACGCAACACTTGATCGGCATACCGGATGGCGTTTTTTGAGACGGCAAAGACATAGTCCCCGCTTTGCAGGTTCTGCAATTGCTGTGGCAGACGGTTGAGATCCGCTCCTTTTTCAATGCCGAACATGGGGGCGTACAAGGTTGCGAATCCCTGCTGGTTTAGCAATTGGCATAAGGCTTCGCCATTCGGTTCGGGGCGAGTAACTAAAACCGCCATCGGATCTCCTCCTCAAGCGTGATAAATCGCGTTTAAAATCTCGCCGGCGCCTTGCGCCAATAATTGCTCGGCGATTTCAATGCCCAGCTGTTCGGCTTCGGCGATCGGACGCTTACCTTCGGCGCGTAAAATCGTGCTGCCGTCAGGCTTGGCAACCAAGGCTTTTAGAAATAGCTGCGCTTCCTGAATTTGGGCGAAACCGGCAATCGGCACTTGGCAGCCGCCTTGTAAACGGCGGTTCATCGCGCGTTCTGCCGTGACGCAATAGTGGGTTGGCAAATGTTGTAACGGCTGTAACAGCTGGTTGATGTGGTCATCGTCAATGCGGGTTTCAATCCCCAACGCACCTTGTCCGGCGGCGGGCAACGATTGATTCGCCGGAATCAGCGAGCGGATTCGCTCGTTCAAGCCTAAACGTTTTAAACCGGAAGCCGCCAGAATAATCGCATCATAATCGCCGTTATCCAATTTGCTTAAGCGGGTGCCGACATTGCCGCGCAGCGATTTAATCCGTAAATCGGGGCGCAGGGCTTGCAGTTGCGCTTGTCGGCGCAGACTGGAGGTGCCGACCACCGCACTTGGCGGCAGATCCTCAAGTGCGGTATAGCGGTTGGAGACAAAGGCGTCACGCGGATCTTCCCGTTCGCAAATCACGCTCAAGCCTAATCCTGGCGGGAATTCCATCGGCACGTCTTTCATGGAGTGTACTGCCAAATCCGCACGGTTTTCCAGTAGCGCCAGTTCTAATTCTTTGACGAATAAACCTTTCCCGCCGATTTTTGCCAACGGCGTATCCAAGATGATATCGCCTTTAGTGACCATCGGAATCAATTCAATCGTCAGGGCGGGATACAAATGCTGTAAACGGGATTGGATAAAGTTGGCTTGCCATAAGGCAAGCGGACTTTGACGGGTCGCAATACGGATTATTTTTTTCATTTTCATCATGTTCGGTTGCTGAAAGAGTGATTAATCCTATCATTGTTGGCACGAATTGTCAGCGTTACGGCGAGGATTAGCGCGATTTCCTGTCGATTTTGTCGCATAAATAACGAATAAGCGCGATTTTGGGCTTATTTTGCGTAAAAAGTTGACGGGGAATGCACAGGAATGGATTATAATAACTCACATTTTTTATCAGATGAATCAATCGTAGAGGCTTATTGTGAATATCCGGGATTTGGAATATTTGGTGGCGTTGTCGGAACATAAACATTTTCGCAAAGCGGCTGACGCTTGTCACGTCAGCCAGCCGACATTAAGCGGACAGATCCGTAAATTGGAAGATGAACTGGGCATTTTACTGTTGGAGCGTACCAGCCGCAAAGTATTGTTCACCCAATCCGGGCTGTTATTGGTGGAGCAGGCGCGTAAAATTTTGCTCGAAGTGCAAATCTTCCGCGAAATGGCAAGTAATCAAGGCAAGGAAATGAGCGGACCGCTGCATATTGGCGTGATCCCAACCTTAGGACCTTACCTGTTACCATGCATGTTGCCAATGTTAGAGCAGGATTTTCCCGATTTAGAACTCTATTTATACGAAGCGCAAACCCAAACGCTGCTGGAAAAATTGGAAATGGGGCAGTTGGATTGTGCGATTTTGGCACAGGTGCCGGAAACGGGTAACTTTATCGAAGTGCCGATGTTTAAAGAAAAAATGTTATTGGCGGTTTCGCCGAAACATCCGTGGGCAAGTGCGGTGGATTTACCGTTAAGCATATTGAAAGATCAAGAAATTTTAATGTTGGATGACGGGCACTGTTTGCGGGAACAGACGTTGGATTATTGTTTTACGGCCGGGGCGCGTGAAAATAACCATTTCCAAGCGACCAGTTTGGAAACGCTGCGCAATATGGTTGCCGCCAATACCGGCGTGACTTTAATGCCGAAGTTGGCGATTATTAACGAAGGCAGCCGCCAAGGGGTGGAATATATTCCGTTTAGCGATCCTGAACCGTATCGCAGTGTGATTTTAGCCTATCGTCCCGGCTCGCCGCTGCGCACCCGTTATGAGCGAATTGCGAAAATCATTCAAAGTGCGGTTGCGCCGCGATTATCCGAATAAGCAATAGGAATTTAACGATGGCAGGCGTTCGAGCGCAACAAAAAGAAAAAACCCGACGGGCGTTGATTGATGCCGCGTTTAATCAGTTGAGCGCGGAAAAAAGTTTTTCCAACCTCAGTCTGCGTGAAGTGGCGCGCGAAGCCGGGATTGCGCCGACGTCGTTTTACCGTCATTTTCGCGATATGGACGAGCTCGGTTTAACCATGGTGGACGAAGCCGGTTTGATTTTGCGCCAGCTAATGCGGCAGGCGCGCAAGCGAATCGAACGCGGCGGCAGCGTGATTGTGATTTCCGTGGAAACCTTTTTTGAATTTATTGATGAACGCCCGAATATGTTCCGTTTGCTGCTGCGCGAAAGTTCTGGTACGTCACAAGAATTTCGTACCGCCGCAGCGCGTGAAATTCAACATTTTGTCGCCGAGCTGACCGAATATATCGTGGTACAGGACAGCGATTCGCGCTATTTGGCGTATGTACAAGCGGAAGGAATGGTGACGATTGTGTTTACCGCCGGCTCGCACGCGCTGGATATGAATAATAAAGAACGGGAAGCCTTAAAACAGCGCTTGATTTTACAGTTAAGAATGATTGCCAAAGGGGCGGTGAAAATCGTCGAAGAGAAAGTGCCGCAGCCTGTCTAATAATGCGGCGGCGGGGTTTCTTCCGCTTGCGAGGCGATATTCGACGGTTGCAAGTCGGTCAGTTTTCTGGCTAATAACCGCACTTGCTGTTGTAAACGGTCGATAATGAATTGTTGCTCGATCAGCGCTTGATTCAAATCTTCGATAGTGCCTTCTTGAAAGGTCAGTTTGACTTCCAGTTCGGCAAGTTGTTGTTGTAATTTATTCAGTGACGGCATATTGATTTTTATAAAAATTGACCTTATATACGGAAAGAATGTACTTTAACCTATTCGGCAACGAATATATAGTATAGGATGATTTATCTAACCACTCCAGACTAAAAGGGGAAAACCAAGATGTTATTGAAAAAGAAATTATCGGTAGTCGCATTATTCATCGCAAGTGCGGTTTCCGCCTCTGCCTTGGCAGCCGGCGAAACCTTAAAAGAGCCGAAATTCGTTGAAGATTCATCTTATGCGCTCGGCGTATTAATGGGAAAAAATATTCAACAAGTCGTTGATTCGCAAAAAGAGCTGATTGCGTATGACCAGGCTCAAATTATCGAAGGTTTAAAACAGACTTTAGAAGGCAAAAGCAAGTTGAATGATCAGCAATTGGAACAACAATTGCGTAAATTGGATCAAGAACTGGGCGCAGTGGTTGCGGAAAAAGAAGCGCAAGCGGCAAAAGAAAACGCAGACAAAGGCGAAGCGTTCCGTAAGGAATTTGCCGCGAAAGACGGCGTGAAAAGCACCAAATCCGGATTGTTATACCGTATTGAGAAAGCCGGCGAAGGGGATACCGTTGAACCGACAGACACCGTCAAAGTCCATTATGAAGGCAAGCTGATTAATGGCGAAGTGTTCGACAGTTCGGTGAAACGCGGCGAGCCGATTGAATTTCAATTGAACCAATTGATTCCCGGCTGGATCGAAGGGATTCCGTTGATCAAAAAAGGCGGCAAAATTGAGCTGGTCATTCCGGCGGAATTGGGTTATGGCAGCCACGCGACCGGCAATATCCCGCCAAATTCGACTTTAGTCTTCGACATTGAATTGTTGGACGTGACTAAAGCGGCAAAACAATAAGCCATTATTTGCAAGACTACCGTAAAGTGCGGTAGTCTTGTCGTTTTCACTGCGTTATTTAAATCCACAATTTGATATGGTACAGGATACTCGACCTTTTACAGAACAAGATCAGGCAATTTTACAATCTTACCGTGCCGTGGTTGACGGCTTGGCGGCATTGATTGGCTCGCATTGTGAAATCGTGTTGCACTCATTGGAAGATCTACAGCGTTCGGCGATTTTTATTGCCAACGGACACAACACCAATCGCAAAGTCGGCTCACCGATCACCGATTTGGCGCTCAGTTCGTTGCACCACATGCAGACCGACAATGTGTCCAAACCTTATTTCACCCGTTCGAAGGGCAATGTATTGATGAAGTCGGTGACGATTGCCATCCGCAATGCAGACAAACGGATTATCGGGCTGTTGTGTATCAATATAAATCTGGATGCGCCGTTGTCACAGGTGCTGCAAACCTTTGTGCCGACCGATACCCAGCAAGAATTATCCTCGGCGGTCAATTTTGCCAATTCGGTAGAAGATTTGGTGGCGCAGACGGTGGAATATACCATTGAGGAAATTAACGCGGATGTCAGCGTGGCGAATAACAGCAAAAATAAACAAATCGTCATCTCACTGTATGAAAAAGGTATTTTTGATATTAAAGACGCGATTCATCAAGTGGCAGAACGATTGGATATTTCGCGCCACACGGTTTATCTGTATATCCGTCAAATTAAACAGGACGAAACGGAGCTGTAATGCGCTACGTGTTACAAGTCACGCAACCGCTATACGGCGGACAAGGCTCGGCCCTAGCCTTACAACTGGCGCAAGCGCTGCTGGCGGCCGGACATCAATTAAGCCAAATCTTTTTTTACCGAGAGGGCGTGTCTAACGGCAATGCTTTCAGCTATCCGGCAAATGACGAACCCAATCTGTTGGCACAATGGCAAGCCTTGGCAAAACAACAGCAAGTGCGGTTGAATCTGTGCGTGGCGGCGGCACAGCGACGTGGCGTGGTTGCGCCGCAAAGTGCGGTTGACGGCATGCAGAATAATTTGGCCGACGGGTTTGAAATCGCCGGGCTGGGCGAATTTAGCCGTGCGGTACTGGAAGCCGACAGGGTGATTACGTTATGAAACTGGCAGTGGTGTTTACTCAAGCCCCCTTTGCTTCTTCCGCCAGCCGTGAAGGCTTGGACGCATTGTTGGCGGCAAGCGCCTTTGTTGCTGAAACAGACATTGGCGTTTTTTTTATCGAAGACGGCGTGCTGAATTTATTGCCGCAACAACCGCACTTGCTGTTACAAAAAGACCACTTGAGCGCATTTAAGTTGTTGGATTTGTATGAGATCGAACAGCGCTATTCGGCACAACAAGCGTGGCAACGGCTGAATTTAAGCAGTGAACATAGCCTTATCACAACACAAGTTTTACCGCTTGAACAATTGCTGCAAAAACTGGCAACGGCAGAAAAAGTGCTGACGTTTTAATTAATGTAGGATTAACTCCAATGCTTTATACTTTTTCGCAAACCAATTATGATTCGCAGTTGTTAGGGCAATACGCCCAAGCGGCAACCGCCGCCGATGCGTTGCTGTTTTGGCAAGACGGCGTATGGGCGTTAAGCAAATACGCCGAGCAGTTGCACGGCTGTCGCGCGGCTATTTATGTGCTGCAACAGGATTTAGCCGCGCGTAATTTGGATATAACGCAGTTCGCACCGCACTTGACGGTTTACAGTTTAAGTTTGCCCGAATGGGTCAGTCTGACCGAACGCTATTTTCCGCAACTGGCACGTTAAACATCCCAAAAGCAGGCAAAGTGCGGTTTGGCCGTACGGTTTAGATCGTGTGCAGAAAATGATCAGCCGATCGTGCGCTAATCCTTGACTTTCTCCCCCCTAAGGTCTAAAATTCTGCGTCCATTCTATTATTGGGTGGAATTAACTTTTACATTCTTTATGAATAATATTAATAAACTGGAGCTTTTTTAATGGCAACTATCAACCAGCTAGTACGCAAACCGCGTGTTAAAAAGGTTGTAAAAAGCAACGTTCCTGCATTAGAGGCTTGCCCGCAGAAACGTGGCGTGTGTACCCGTGTGTACACAACTACACCTAAAAAACCGAACTCTGCATTACGTAAAGTATGCCGTATTCGTTTAACCAATGGTTACGAAGTAACCTCATACATCGGCGGCGAAGGGCACAACCTTCAAGAGCACAGCGTTGTGCTTATCCGCGGTGGTCGTGTTAAAGACTTACCGGGTGTGCGTTACCACACCGTTCGCGGCGCATTAGACTGCGCAGGCGTTAAAGATCGTAAACAAGCGCGTTCTAAATACGGCGTTAAGAGACCTAAAGCTTAATGGATCTCCGTTAAGTAAGGCCAAACGTTAATATTTAGCTTAAACAAACAATATAAACCATAACTCCAGTCAACGAGTTTTGGGTAACCTGAAGAAAAAAACGGAGAAATGCCATGCCACGTCGTCGTGTAATTGGTCAACGCAAGATCCTTCCAGATCCTAAATTCGGATCAGAACTACTTGCAAAATTCATCAATGTATTAATGGTAGACGGTAAAAAGTCTATCGCTGAAAAAATCGTTTACAATGCGCTGGATACATTAGCCGAGCGTACCGGTAAAGATCATTTGGAAGCCTTTGAAATCGCATTGGAAAACGTGCGTCCAACCGTAGAGGTTAAATCTCGTCGCGTTGGCGGTTCAACTTATCAAGTGCCGGTTGAAGTGCGCCCGGTACGTCGTAATGCCTTAGGTATGCGCTGGATCGTCGATGCAGCTCGCAAACGCGGTGATAAATCAATGGCATTACGTTTAGCCAACGAATTATCCGATGCGGCAGACAACAAAGGCGCAGCGGTTAAGAAACGTGAAGACGTTCACCGTATGGCCGAAGCTAACAAAGCGTTTGCTCACTTCCGTTGGTAATCCGACGTTATTGATCATACGGACAACAGGCTTGAGTTTTTCAAGCCTGTTACATACAAAATTCTTTTTCAACGCCTAACGAGAGGAAATAATCGTGGCTAGAACAACTCCAATTGAGCGTTATCGTAATATCGGTATCAGTGCTCATATCGATGCGGGTAAAACAACCACCAGCGAACGTATCCTGTTCTATACCGGTGTAAGTCACAAAATCGGTGAAGTACATGACGGTGCAGCAACCATGGACTGGATGGAGCAAGAACAAGAGCGTGGTATTACCATCACTTCCGCTGCAACAACAGCATTCTGGAGCGGAATGTCAAACCAATTCCCTCAACACCGTATTAATGTTATCGACACCCCGGGACACGTTGACTTCACTATCGAAGTAGAGCGTTCTATGCGTGTACTTGACGGTGCGGTAATGGTGTATTGCGCGGTAGGCGGCGTACAACCTCAGTCTGAAACAGTATGGCGCCAAGCAAACAAATATAAAGTTCCGCGTATCGCGTTCGTAAATAAAATGGACCGTACCGGTGCCAATTTCCTGCGTGTGGTTGAGCAAATCAAAGCACGTTTAGGCGGTAATGCCGTGCCTTTACAGCTGCCGGTAGGCGCTGAAGACAACTTCAAAGGCGTGATCGACTTAGTCAAAATGAAAGCGATCAACTGGAATGAAGCCGATCAAGGTATGACGTTCACTTACGAAGATATTCCGGCTGAATTGCTGGCAGAAGCCGAAGAATGGCAACAAAACCTAATCGAAGCTGCGGCGGAAGCCTCTGAAGAGTTGATGGAAAAATATTTGGGCGGCGAAGAGCTGACCGAAGAAGAAATCAAAAGCGGTCTGCGTCAACGTGCGCTGAACAATGAAATCATCTTGGTAACTTGTGGTTCTGCGTTCAAAAACAAAGGTGTGCAAGCGATGTTAGATGCGGTAATCGAATATTTACCGGCGCCGACAGACGTTCCTGCGATCAAAGGTATCAACTTAGATGACACCGAAGGTGAGCGCCACCCGTCTGATGACGAGCCGTTCTCTGCTTTGGCATTTAAAATTGCAACTGACCCGTTCGTGGGTAACCTGACCTTCTTCCGTGTGTATTCCGGTGTAATCAACTCCGGCGATACCGTAATCAACTCCGTGAAACAAAAACGTGAGCGTTTCGGTCGTATCGTACAGATGCACGCGAACAAACGTGAAGAGATCAAAGAAGTTCGCGCGGGCGATATCGCTGCGGCTATCGGTTTGAAGGATGTGGGTACCGGTGATTCTTTATGTGACCAAAATGCGCCGATTATTCTTGAGCGTATGGAATTCCCAGAGCCGGTAATCTCTGTTGCGGTTGAACCGAAAACCAAAGCTGACCAAGAAAAAATGGGTATCGCTTTAGGTCGTTTGGCACAAGAAGATCCGTCATTCCGTGTTCACACTGATGAAGAGTCGGGTGAAACCATCATCTCCGGTATGGGTGAATTACACTTGGATATCTTGGTTGACCGTATGCGTCGTGAATTTAAAGTCGAAGCAAACATCGGCAAACCACAAGTATCTTACCGTGAAACAATTCGCGAGACCGTTAAAGATGTTGAAGGTAAACACGCGAAACAATCCGGTGGTCGTGGTCAATACGGTCACGTGGTGATTGACCTGTATCCATTGGAGCCGGAAGGTCCTGGTTATGAGTTCGTGAATGAAATCAAAGGCGGTGTAATCCCTGGCGAATATATCCCTGCGGTTGATAAAGGTATTCAAGAACAATTGAAATCCGGTCCGTTGGCAGGTTATCCTGTCGTTGATCTGGGTGTCCGTTTACACTTCGGTTCTTATCATGATGTTGACTCCTCTGAGTTGGCGTTTAAATTGGCTGCCTCTTTGGCGTTCAAGTCCGGTTATATGAAAGCAAAACCGGTATTGCTTGAGCCAATCATGAAAGTTGAAGTTGAAACACCACCGGATTATGTGGGTGATGTAATCGGTGACTTGAGCCGTCGTCGTGCGTTAGTGAACGGTCAAGAAAGTAATGAATTTGTTGTCAAAATCAATGCTGAAGTTCCACTTTCAGAGATGTTTGGTTATGCAACAGACCTTCGTTCGCAAACCCAAGGTCGTGCGTCTTACTCAATGGAACCATTGAAGTATGCCGAAGCACCGACCAGCGTGGCAAATGCTGTAATTGAAGCACGCAAAGCGAAGTAATATTGTTAAACAAATCTACAAGCCGTAAGGCTTGTAGAATTCAGATAAGGAAACTTAATCGTGTCTAAAGAAAAATTTGAACGTACAAAACCGCACGTTAACGTGGGAACAATCGGCCACGTTGACCATGGTAAAACAACTTTAACCGCTGCAATCACAACCGTATTGGCAAAAACCTACGGCGGTGCCGCGCGTGCATTCGATCAAATCGATAACGCGCCGGAAGAAAAAGCACGTGGTATCACCATCAACACCTCACACGTTGAATACGACACCCCTACCCGCCACTATGCGCACGTTGACTGCCCGGGACACGCTGACTATGTGAAAAACATGATCACCGGTGCGGCGCAAATGGACGGCGCGATCTTGGTTGTTGCGGCAACTGACGGTCCAATGCCACAAACTCGTGAACACATCCTGTTGGGTCGCCAAGTAGGCGTGCCTTACATCATCGTATTCTTAAACAAATGCGACATGGTTGATGACGAAGAGTTGTTGGAACTGGTTGAAATGGAAGTGCGTGAGCTTCTGTCTCAATACGATTTCCCGGGCGACGATACCCCAATCGTACGCGGTTCTGCGCTGAAAGCGTTGGAAGGCGACGCTGAGTGGGAAGCGAAAATCATCGAATTGGCAGAGCACTTGGATACTTACATCCCTGAGCCGGAGCGTGCGATCGACCAACCGTTCTTGTTACCAATCGAAGACGTGTTCTCCATTTCCGGCCGTGGTACGGTAGTTACCGGTCGTGTTGAGCGCGGTATCGTACGTACCGGTGACGAAGTTGAAATCGTCGGTATCAAAGACACCACCAAAACCACCGTTACCGGTGTTGAAATGTTCCGTAAACTGTTAGACGAAGGTCGTGCGGGTGAGAACATCGGTGCGTTGTTGCGTGGTACCAAACGTGAAGAAATCGAACGTGGCCAAGTCTTGGCGAAACCGGGTTCAATCACTCCGCACACTGACTTCGAATCAGAAGTGTACGTATTGTCTAAAGATGAAGGCGGTCGTCATACTCCGTTCTTCAAAGGCTACCGTCCGCAATTCTATTTCCGTACCACAGACGTAACCGGTACAATCGAGTTACCGGAAGGCGTGGAAATGGTTATGCCTGGCGACAACATCAAAATGGTTGTCAGCCTGATTCACCCGATTGCGATGGACCAAGGCTTACGCTTTGCGATTCGCGAAGGTGGTCGTACCGTTGGTGCGGGCGTTGTGGCGAAAATCATCAAATAATTGATGTTTGCAAGCACAAACGAGCAAAAAGGCACTTTCGAGTGCCTTTTTTCGATCTGTCCACGCGCAATAAGCCAAGAAATTATCGCTTTTGCCGATAATCCAACTACCCAATCCACAAAGAAAATGCTACAATCGCTCGTTCAAAATTATACCGTTATTCACTGAGTCGGATAGATAAAAAGCATGAGTTTAGAAAATATTAAAAAACAACAACTTATTGAAAGTCATGAGGGCAAAAGTAAAGCAACTAACAATCTGCTTTGGATTTTGGCTGTCTTGTTGATTATTGTTGCAGCTGTCGGCAACACCTACTTTGCCGATCAATTTGCGTTGGCAATTCGTGTTGTGGCGATGGTGATTTTAATGGCGGCAGCACTAGGATTGGCGGCAATCACCAACCAAGGTAAAAAAGCAGTTGCTTATTTCAAAGAGTCCCGCGGCGAATTAAGAAAAATCGTATGGCCTAAACGGTCTGAAGCCACCCAAACAACGTTAATCGTATTTGGCGTAACAGTGGTTGCCTCATTAGTGTTGTGGGGATTTGACTCCCTTATTATTGCCGTGATTTCGTTTTTAACCAACTTGAGATTTTAATTTATGAGTGAGAATACTGCACCTAAAAAACGTTGGTATGTGCTACAGGCTTTTTCCGGCTTTGAAGGTCGTGTCGCGAAAACGTTAATCGAATATATCAAACAGCATAAGATGGAAGATCAATTCGGCGAAGTGTTAGTGCCGACCGAAGAAGTGGTTGAAAATGTTGCCGGTAAACGTCGTAAAAGCGAACGTAAATTCTTCCCGGGCTATGTGTTAGTCCAGATGGAAATGAACGACGAAACCTGGCATTTAGTACGCAGCGTGCCGCGTGTAATGGGCTTTATCGGCGGTACACCGGATAAACCGGCGCCGATTTCAAATCGTGAAGCGGATACGATCCTGAACCGCTTGCAACAAGATGGTGACAAACCGAAACCGAAAACACTATTCCAACCGGGCGAAGAAGTGCGTGTTACCGAAGGGCCGTTTATGGACTTCAACGGTACGGTGGAAGAAGTGGATTACGACAAGAGCCGCTTAAAAGTTTCGGTATCGATTTTCGGACGTGCTACCCCGGTCGAGTTGGAATTCCGTCAAGTGGAAAAAGCGGTTTAATTCAGCCAAACGTATTCAGAATTTCTCAAGTATTTTAGTTTTAAAATGCTTGAAAAGTAGGCGGTGTTTGATTAGAATACCGCACTTTATTAAACAGGGAAGCAAGGAAACTTGCGTTATACCCACCAAGAGGAAACTAAAATGGCAAAGAAAGTACAAGCCTACGTTAAGCTGCAAGTTGCGGCTGGTATGGCAAACCCAAGCCCACCGGTTGGTCCTGCGTTAGGTCAGCAAGGTGTGAACATCATGGAATTCTGTAAAGCGTTCAACGCGCGTACAGACAGCTTAGAAAAAGGCTTACCGATTCCTGTGGTTATTACGGTTTATGCAGACCGCTCTTTCACCTTTATCACCAAAACGCCACCGGCAGCAGTATTGCTGAAAAAAGCCGCTGGCGTTAAGTCTGGTTCAGGTAAACCAAACAAAGAGAAAGTAGGTAAAGTGACTCGTCAACAAATCCAAGAAATCGCTGAAACAAAAGCAGCAGACATGACCGGTGCGAGTATCGAAACCAAAATGAAATCTATTGAAGGTACCGCTCGTTCAATGGGCTTGGTAGTGGAGGACTAATCAGATGGCTAAACTTACCAAACGCATGAAAGCGATCCAAGAGAAAGTCGATTCAACTAAAGCATACGAAATCAACGAAGCGGTTGCATTGTTAAAAGAATTGGCAACGGCAAAATTCGTTGAAAGCGTTGATGTTGCCGTAAACTTAGGTATCGAAGCACGTAAA
Organism: Testudinibacter sp. P17/SS/0325; assembly: GCF_053570765.1. The sequence continues at coordinate 1,077,285 of NZ_CM131635.1, forward strand.
TCCGATCAAAACGTGCGTGGCGCAACCGTGTTACCACACGGTACCGGCCGTGAAGTGCGCGTTGCCGTATTCACTCAAGGTGCAAATGCAGACGCGGCGAAAGAAGCCGGTGCAGATTTAGTCGGTATGGACGACTTGGCCGAATTAGTCAAGAAAGGCGAAATGAACTTCGACGTGGTTATTGCTTCTCCGGATGCAATGCGTGTTGTGGGTCAATTAGGTCAAATCCTAGGTCCGCGCGGTTTAATGCCAAACCCGAAAGTGGGCACGGTGACCCCTAACGTGGCGGAAGCGGTTAAAAATGCCAAATCCGGTCAGGTTCGTTACCGTAATGACAAAAATGGTATTATCCATACCACTATCGGTAAAGTCAGTTTTGAAACTGCACAAATCAAAGAAAACTTGGAAGCCTTATTGGCGGCATTAGTCAAAGCGAAACCAGCCTCGTCTAAAGGCGTGTTTATCAAGAAAGTGAGCTTGTCCACCACGATGGGCGCAGGCGTGACTATCGATCAAACCAGCTTGAACTAATAAAAACTTTACAGGGGAACGGATTATATATATAATCCTCCCCTTATTTTCCGTTTGTATTTTAGACGGAAACTTCTGGTTGGTGCTTGACCTTATTCAAGCCCCATCCAAGACCGCAGGGGAAGTTGCTGTGGGGGGAACTCAGGTAATTTCTTAATTATCCTGCGTAGATGGTGAACAGAATGATGGAAATTTTCTGCTTCTGCGCACCGAAGAACGTCCTGATGTGCTTGCATATCGGGGAATTTAAATCCGGGAAACCGGAGTGTATTCAGGAGCTATAAGCCAATGGCATTAAATCTTCAAGACAAACAAGCAATTGTTGCTGAAGTAAACGAAGCAGCCAAAGGTGCCCTATCGGCAGTGATCGCGGATTCTCGCGGTGTAACTGTAGATAAAATGACTGAATTGCGTAAAACCGCGCGTGAAGCCGGTGTTAATATGCGTGTTGTGCGTAATACTTTATTACGTCGCGCGGTAGAAGGCACTGACTACGAGTGTTTAAAAGACGTGATGACCGGTCCGACACTTATCGCTTTTTCTAATGAACATCCGGGTGCAGCTGCACGTTTGTTCAAAGATTTCGCAAAAGCGAACGATAAGTTTGAAATCAAAGGTGCTGCTTTCGAAGGTAAAATCCAAGATGTTGAATTCTTAGCAACATTGCCGACTTACGACGAAGCAATCGCACGTTTGATGGGTACTATGAAAGAAGCTGCAGCAGGCAAACTTGCTCGCACTCTTGCGGCGTTACGCGACAAATTACAAGAAGCCGCTTAATTGCGTTTCTTACCTCGTTTAATTTATTTACTTTAGGAATTGATTGTTATGTCATTAACTAACGAACAAATCATTGAAGCGATTGCTTCTAAAACTGTAACTGAAATCGTAGAATTAATTTCTGCAATGGAAGAAAAATTCGGTGTTTCTGCAGCAGCAGCGGCTGTAGCGGTAGCAGCAGGTCCGGCAGAAGCGGCAGAAGAGAAAACTGAATTCGACGTTATCTTAACTGCGGCCGGTGCTAACAAAGTTGCTGTTATCAAAGCAGTGCGTGGTGCAACCGGTTTAGGCTTGAAAGAAGCGAAAGACTTAGTTGAATCTGCACCGGCTGCTCTGAAAGAAGGCATTTCTAAAGCTGAAGCTGAAGAACTGAAAAAAGCATTAGAAGAAGCAGGCGCTTCTGTTGAACTTAAATAATTAATTTTATTTAGTTTATAGCCTGTTTAAAGGCGAATGGCTAGTGGTTTAGACTGCTAGCCATTTTGTGCCTTTAAAAAATAGAAGTAAATATGCCGTTTTTTTATTTCTATAACTGCTTGATAAAATAGTGATTATTGATTTTATCGAGCCTGCACCAGAAGTTTTGCCGTTAATCCGGCAAAAAAGTGAAAGTGCGGTACCAACAAACGGTATCGATAGCATTGCCACCTTGTTAATTTGATCGCAAGTGTGCGCGAATTTTGGGTCACCGATCAGCGAGCAGAGGAACCCTATGGTTTACTCCTATACCGAGAAAAAACGTATTCGTAAAAACTTTGGCAAACGCCAACAAGTTTTAAATGTACCTTATTTATTAACAATCCAAATCGATTCTTTCGATAAATTTATTCAGCAAGATCCGGAAGGCCAGCAAGGTCTGGAAGCTGCGTTTCGTTCCGTGTTTCCGATTGTCAGCAATAACGGTAGCACCGAGTTGCAGTATGTGAGCTATAAGTTAGGTGAACCAGTATTTGATGTGCGTGAATGTCAAATCCGTGGGACAACTTATTCTGCGCCGTTAAGAGTGAAACTGCGTTTAGTCAGCTACGATCGCGACGCTGCGCCGGGTACGGTAAAAGACATCAAAGAAAATGATGTCTATATGGGTGAGATCCCATTGATGACCGATAACGGGACTTTTGTGATCAATGGTACTGAGCGTGTTATCGTATCGCAATTACACCGTAGTCCGGGCGTATTCTTCGACAGCGACAAAGGCAAAACCCACTCTTCCGGTAAAGTGCTGTATAACGCACGCATTATCCCTTACCGTGGTTCGTGGTTGGATTTTGAATTTGATCCGAAAGATAACCTGTTTGCGCGTATCGACCGCCGCCGTAAATTGCCGGCGACCATTATTCTGCGCGCGTTGAACTACACCACCGAAGAAATTTTGGCACTGTTCTTTGAGAAAGTGAATTTCTCAATTGAAGACAACAAACTGATGATGGAACTCGTGCCGGAGCGTTTGCGTGGTGAAACCGCCAGTTTTGACATCGAAGCCAACGGCACGGTCTATGTCGAACGCGGCCGTCGTATCACCGCGCGTCATATCCGCCAATTAGAAAAAGACAATATCTCTCAAGTGGTTGTTCCGACCGAATACATTGTCGGCAAAATCGTTGCAAAAGATTATATCGATCTTGAGAGTGGCGAAGTGATTTGCAGTGCCAACAGTGAAATCAGCTTGGAAATGCTGGCGAAGTTGAGCCAAGCCGGTTACAAAACCATCGAAGTGCTGTTCACTAACGACTTAGATCACGGTCCGTATATTTCTGAAACCTTGCGTGTCGATCCGTCTTATGATCGTTTGAGTGCGTTGGTTGAAATCTACCGCATGATGCGCCCGGGCGAACCACCGACCAAAGAAGCGGCGGAATCGTTATTTGATAATCTGTTCTTTTCCAGTGACCGCTATGATTTGTCTGCGGTCGGTCGTATGAAGTTCAACCGCTCTTTGAATATTCCCGAAGGGGAAGGCAGCGGTATCCTGAGCAATGACGACATTGTGATGGTGATGAAAAAACTGATTGAGATCCGTAACGGTCGCGGTGAAGTCGATGATATCGACCACTTGGGCAACCGTCGTATCCGTTCGGTCGGTGAAATGGCAGAAAACCAATTCCGTATCGGTTTGGTGCGTGTGGAAAGAGCGGTCAGAGAGCGTTTGTCATTGGGCGACTTGGACGGTGTAACGCCGCAAGACCTGATTAACGCCAAGCCGATTTCCGCCGCGGTGAAGGAGTTCTTCGGCTCTTCCCAGTTGTCGCAATTTATGGATCAGAACAACCCATTGTCGGAAGTGACCCACAAACGCCGTATTTCTGCGTTAGGGCCGGGCGGCTTGACCCGTGAGCGTGCCGGCTTTGAGGTGCGTGACGTTCACGCCACTCACTATGGCCGTGTTTGTCCGATTGAAACCCCTGAAGGTCCGAACATCGGTTTGATCAACTCATTATCGGTGTATGCACGGACTAACGACTACGGCTTCTTGGAAACCCCGTACCGTAAAGTGGTCAACGGGCAAGTGACGGAAGAGATCGAATATTTGTCAGCGATTGAAGAAGGCAAATATGTGATTGCTCAGGCGAACTCCAACTTAGATGAAAATTCACGCTTTACCGACACCTTTGTGACCTGTCGTGGGGAACACGGTGAGTCCGGTTTATATAAAGCCGATGAAATTCACTATATGGATATCTCCACCCAACAAGTGGTGTCTGTCGCAGCGGCATTGATTCCGTTCTTGGAACACGACGATGCTAACCGTGCCTTGATGGGGGCGAACATGCAACGGCAAGCCGTGCCGACTTTGCGTGCCGATAAACCGTTAGTCGGAACCGGTATCGAGAAAGCGGTGGCGGTGGACTCTGGGGTAACCGTGGTTGCCAAACGCGGGGGTTATGTGCAATACATTGACGCGTCACGCATTGTGATTAAAGTCAATGAAGACGAAACCGTGCCGGGCGAAGCCGGGATTGATATTTATAACCTGACCAAATACACCCGTTCTAACCAAAACACCTGTATCAACCAAGTGCCTTGTATTGCTCTGGGCGAGCCGATTGAGCGCGGTGAAGTGTTGGCGGACGGCCCATCAACCGATTTAGGGGAGTTGGCGTTAGGTCAAAATATGCGCGTGGCGTTTATGCCATGGAACGGTTATAACTTCGAAGATTCGATGTTAGTCTCCGAGCGCGTGGTGCAAGAAGATCGTTTCACCACCATTCACATTCAAGAATTGACTGCGGTTGCGCGTGATACCAAGTTAGGTGCGGAAGAAATTACCGCCGATATTCCTAACGTCGGTGAAGCGGCACTGAGCAAACTGGACGAATCTGGCATTGTGTATATCGGTGCGGAAGTGAAAGGCGGCGACATTCTGGTGGGTAAAGTCACCCCGAAAGGTGAAACCCAATTAACGCCGGAAGAAAAATTGTTGCGTGCGATCTTCGGCGAGAAAGCGTCTGATGTGAAAGATTCTTCTTTGCGTGTGCCGAACAGCGTTTCCGGTACGGTGATCGACGTGCAAGTCTTCACCCGTGATGGCGTGGAAAAAGACAAACGCGCGCTTGAAATCGAAGAAATGCAGTTGAAACAAGCCAAGAAAGACTTGGTGGAAGAGCTGGAAATCTTGGAAGCCGGTCTGTTCACCCGTGTGCGTAATCTGTTGTTAAATAACGGTTTCGATGAGAAGCAGTTGGATAAACAAACGCGGACCCAATGGTTAGCGCAATCGCTGGCGGACGAAAACCAACAGAACCAATTGGAACAGTTGGCAGAACAGCACGAAGAGTTGCGCAAAGAATTTGAACGCAAACTGGAAATCAAGCGCAATAAAATCATTCAAGGCGACGATTTGGCACCGGGCGTGCTGAAAATCGTGAAAGTCTATTTGGCGGTGAAACGTCAAATCCAGCCGGGTGATAAAATGGCGGGTCGTCACGGTAACAAAGGGGTTATCTCGAAAATTAACCCGGTTGAAGATATGCCGTATGATGAAAACGGACAGCCGGTTGATATCGTGTTGAACCCGTTGGGCGTACCGTCGCGGATGAACATCGGTCAGATTTTGGAAACCCACTTAGGGTTAGCGGCGAAAGGAATCGGCGACAAGATCAATGCGATGATCAAACAACAGCAGTCGGTTGCCAAATTGCGTGACTATATCCAACGCGCCTATGACTTGGGCGACGCGTCACAACAAGTGGATTTAGCCACTTTCAGCGATGACGAAGTGATTCGCTTGGCGCAAAACCTGCGCAAAGGTATGCCGTTGGCGACACCGGTATTTGACGGTGCGCACGAAAGCGAAATCAAAGGCTTGTTGCAATTGGCGGATCTGCCGACCTCCGGTCAGATCACCTTGTTTGATGGCCGTACCGGTGAGAAATTCGAACGTCCGGTTACTGTCGGCTATATGTATATGCTGAAATTGAACCACTTAGTTGACGACAAAATGCACGCCCGTTCAACCGGTTCGTACAGCTTGGTTACCCAGCAACCGTTGGGTGGTAAAGCCCAGTTCGGGGGACAACGTTTCGGGGAGATGGAAGTATGGGCACTTGAGGCTTACGGTGCCGCTTATACCCTGCAAGAAATGCTGACCGTGAAATCCGATGATGTGAACGGTCGTACCAAAATGTATAAAAACATTGTGGACGGCGCGCACCAAATGGAACCGGGTATGCCGGAATCCTTCAATGTCTTGCTGAAAGAGATCCGCTCTTTGGGTATCAACATTGACTTGGACGAAAACCAATAAGCGATAGCCGTAACGCTAGAAAGTATGCTCAAGTGCGGTCAGACCGCACTTGAATTAAGTTTAACTCCGACAGGAGCAAATCTGTGAAAGACTTAGTTAAGTTTTTGAAAGCACAAACAAAATCATCAGAAGATTTTGATGTGATTAAAATTGGGCTGGCTTCTCCCGACATGATCCGTTCATGGTCGTTCGGTGAGGTGAAAAAGCCGGAAACCATTAACTACCGTACGTTTAAACCGGAACGTGACGGTTTATTCTGCGCACGCATTTTCGGACCGGTCAAAGACTACGAATGCTTGTGCGGCAAATACAAACGCTTAAAACATCGCGGTGTGATCTGTGAAAAGTGCGGTGTGGAAGTGACGCAAACCAAAGTACGCCGTGAGCGTATGGGGCACATCGAGTTAGCCTCGCCGGTGGCACACATCTGGTTCTTAAAATCGCTGCCGTCCCGTATCGGTTTATTGTTAGATATGCCGTTGCGTGATATCGAGCGCGTGCTGTATTTCGAAAGCTATATCGTAACCGAACCGGGCATGACCGATTTGGAACGCGGTCAATTATTGACCGAAGAACAGTTTATGGACGCGGAAGACCGTTGGGCGGACGAATTCGAAGCCAAAATGGGGGCGGAAGCGATCCAACATTTATTGCAACAAATGAATTTGGCGCACGAGTGCGAAACCCTGCGTGAAGAGTTGCAAGAAACCAGTTCCGAAACCAAACGTAAAAAAATCACCAAACGGTTGAAACTGTTGGAAGCCTTTATCCAATCCGGCAACAATCCGGAGTGGATGGTGCTGACCGTATTGCCGGTATTACCGCCGGATCTGCGTCCGTTAGTGCCGTTGGACGGCGGGCGTTTTGCCACTTCCGACTTGAACGATTTGTATCGCCGCGTGATCAACCGTAACAACCGTTTAAAACGCCTGTTGGATTTGGTTGCGCCGGATATTATCGTGCGCAACGAAAAACGAATGCTGCAAGAATCTGTTGACGCATTGTTAGATAACGGTCGCCGCGGTCGTGCGATCACCGGTTCAAACAAACGTGCGCTGAAATCCCTTGCCGACATGATTAAAGGCAAACAAGGGCGTTTCCGTCAAAACCTGTTGGGTAAACGTGTGGATTACTCCGGCCGTTCGGTGATTACCGTCGGTCCATACCTGCACTTGCACCAATGCGGTCTGCCGAAAAAAATGGCGTTGGAACTGTTCCGTCCGTTTATCTATGCCAAATTAGAAAGCCAAGGTTATGCCTCGACGATTAAAGCGGCGAAGAAAATGGTTGAGCGTGAAGACGCGATTGTTTGGGACATCTTAGCCGATGTTATCCGCGAACACCCGATCTTATTGAACCGTGCGCCGACCTTGCACCGTTTGGGGATTCAAGCGTTCGAACCGTTGTTGATCGAAGGTAAAGCGATCCAGTTACACCCGTTGGTGTGTGCAGCGTTTAACGCCGACTTCGACGGAGACCAAATGGCGGTACACGTGCCATTAACGTTGGAAGCGCAATTGGAAGCGCGCGCGTTGATGATGTCCACCAACAATATCTTATCACCTGCGAACGGTGAGCCGATCATTGTTCCGTCGCAAGACGTGGTGTTGGGGCTGTACTACATGACCCGCGAAAAAGTGAATGCCAAAGGCGAAGGCATGTACCTGCAAAATCCATTGGAAGCAGAGAAAGCCTATCGCACCGGGCAAGCGGAGCTGCACGCGCGGGTTAAAGTGCGGATCACCGAATATGTGAAATCGTCCAGTAATGAGTTTGAAGCGGTCACGACGCTGACGGACACCACTATCGGACGTGCGATCCTGTGGATGATTGCGCCGAAAGGCATGCCGTTTGAGCTGTTCAACCAAACATTGGGCAAGAAAGCGATTTCGCGTTTAATCAACGCCTGTTACCGTTTGTTGGGCATGAAATCCAGCGTGATCTTTGCCGACCAAATCATGTACACCGGTTTTGCCTATGCGGCACGTTCGGGAGCGTCGGTCGGTATTGACGATATGGTGATCCCGGAACAGAAAAATGAGATCATCTCTGCGGCGGAAAGCGAAGTTGAAGAGATTCAAGAGCAGTTCCAATCAGGTTTGGTTACCGCCGGCGAGCGTTACAATAAAGTAATCGATATTTGGGCGGCGGCGAATGAGCGTGTTGCCAAGGCGATGATGGAAAACTTGTCGACCGAAGAAGTGGTGAACCGTGACGGCGAATTGGAAAAACAAGCCTCCTTCAACAGTATCTTTATGATGGCGGATTCTGGGGCGCGGGGTTCTGCGGCGCAGATTCGTCAGCTTGCCGGTATGCGTGGTTTGATGGCGCGTCCGGACGGTTCGATTATCGAAACGCCGATTACCGCAAACTTCCGCGAAGGTTTGAACGTATTACAGTACTTTATTTCTACCCACGGGGCGCGTAAAGGTTTGGCGGATACCGCACTTAAAACCGCGAACTCCGGTTACTTGACCCGTCGTTTGGTTGACGTGGCGCAAGACTTGGTGATCGTCGAAGACGATTGCGGCACGGAAGAAGGTATCGTCATGACCCCGTTAATCGAGGGTGGTGATGTGAAAGAAGCCTTGCGTGATCGCGTATTGGGACGCGTGGTGGCGGAAGATGTCTTAATTCCGGGTACGGACGAAGTTTTAATCGCGCGTAACACCTTGATTGACGAGAAACTGTGTGATGTGATCGACGCGAACTCGGTTGACAGCATTAAAGTGCGGTCAGTGGTAACCTGTAGCACCGATTTCGGCGTGTGTGCCAAATGTTACGGACGTGACTTGGCGCGCGGACACATCATCAATAACGGTGAAGCCGTCGGGGTTATTGCGGCGCAATCTATCGGTGAACCGGGTACACAGTTAACCATGCGTACGTTCCACATCGGGGGGGCGGCATCCAGAGCGGCATCCGAATCCAGCATTCAGATCAAAAACAACGGTAGCATTCGTTTAGCCAATGCGAAATTCGTGACCAACAAAGACGGCAAATTGGTGATTACCTCGCGTAATACCGAATTGACGGTGATCGATGCGTTTGGTCGTACCAAAGAGAACTATAAAGTGCCTTACGGTGCGATCTTAAGCAAAAACGACGGTAACGACGTGAATGCCGGTGAAATCATCGCCAACTGGGATCCGCATACCATGCCGGTTATCTCAGAGGTAGAGGGGAAAGTGGAATTCGTTGATATTATCGACGGTATCACCGTAACCCGCCAAACCGATGAATTGACAGGCTTGTCTTCCGTGGTGGTGCAAGATGTAGGTGAACGTGCGACCGCAGGTAAAGATTTGCGTCCGGCGTTGCGTATCGTTGACGCCAAAGGTAATCCGGTATTAATCGCGGGTACAGACGTGCCGGCACAATACTTCTTGCCGGGTAAGGCGATTGTAACTTTGGACGACAATGCGGAAATCAGTATCGGTGAACCGTTGGCGCGTATTCCGCAAGAATCCGCCGGAACGAAAGATATCACCGGTGGTTTGCCGCGCGTTGCCGACTTGTTCGAAGCGCGTAAACCGAAAGAGCCTGCGATTATGGCGGAAATTTCCGGTATCGTGTCGTTCGGTAAAGAGACCAAAGGCAAACGCCGCTTGTTGATTACCCCGAGCGAAGGGGAAGTATACGAAGAAATGATCCCGAAATGGCGTCAGCTGAACGTATTCGAGGGCGAATTGGTTTCCCGTGGCGATATCATCTCCGAAGGGGCGGAAACACCGCACGACATTCTGCGTCTGCGTGGTATCCATGCGGTAACCGATTATATCGTCAACGAAGTGCAGGAAGTTTACCGTTTACAAGGGGTAAAAATTAACGATAAGCACATCGAAGTCATCGTGCGTCAAATGTTGCGTAAAGGGATTATCACCCAAGCGCATGACTCCGAATTCCTCGAAGGGGAGCAGGTCGAAGTGGCGCGCGTGAAAATCGTTAACCGTCAGCGTGCGGCCGAAGGCAAACCGCCGGTGGAATTCGAACGCGAATTGCTGGGTATCACCAAAGCGTCATTGGCAACCGAATCCTTCATTTCAGCGGCGTCGTTCCAAGAAACGACCCGCGTCTTGACCGAAGCGGCGGTCGCCGGTAAACGCGACGAGTTGCGCGGTCTGAAAGAGAACGTGATCGTCGGTCGTCTGATTCCGGCGGGTACGGGTTATATGTATCACCAAAACCGTCATAACGGCAAAGGTGCCGCTAAAGCCGCAAATGTACCGTTGGAGGAGATCGACAGCAAATTCGATGCCGACGAAGCAACGGCAAACCTAGCCGAAATGCTGAACATGGCTGAATTTGAATAATCGCGTGATTATCCGATGAACAAGACCCGAAGTGCCGAACCGCACTTTGGGTTTTTTTATGCGTTACGGCTAATAATGCTTTATAATGACATCAATTTTTATCAGGCGGAGCGATCATGCAACAGCTACAATCCCATGATTTCGGTTATTGGTTACTCACTAAAGGCAGCCGCATTTATTTACAACAAGGCGAATTGCCGCACGGCACGGCGCAAACGCTTGCTTTAACCGAACAACGGGGCATGGTGATCGGCGAATATCGTGATCTGCCGTTGTGGTTGGTGCAGGAGTTTGACGATACCCGCGACTATTTTTCTCTGCGCGATCAATTGGTATTGCCGGAACGAATTTTTAATTTGCTCAATCGCGGCGTAGCGCTCAATTATTTTTGGAAAACCCACCGTTTTTGCGGCGTGTGCGGCGGCAAAACCGTGGCGCTGACTCCGCAGGAATGGGCGGTGGAGTGTACCCTTTGCCAGCACCGCACTTACCCGATGATCGCACCGTCGATTATCGTGGCGGTGCGCAACGGCGACTCGATTCTACTGGCGAACCATGTGCGCCACCGTGAAGAAAAAATTTACACCACTCTTGCCGGTTTTGTGGAAGTAGGCGAAACCTTAGAACAGACCGTCGAACGTGAAGTGTTTGAAGAGAGCGGTTTGAAAATTAAAAATCTACGTTATATCGGCAGCCAACCGTGGTCATTCCCTAATTCATTAATGCTCGGCTTTTTGGCGGATTATGCCGGCGGCGAGATTTGCATTCAGCCGGAAGAACTGAATGACGCACGTTGGTTTCGCTATAATGCCGAGTTACCGCACTTGCCGCCGGTGGGCACGATTGCGCGTAAACTGATTGAACTGACCCAACGGATTTGTGCTGCTGAAGCGCAGCAAAAGAATAACTAAGAACAACAATAAGGAAAACCCATGACTGAATTAAAAAATGATCGTTATTTGCGTGCGTTATTGCGCCAACCGGTCGATATGACTCCGATTTGGATGATGCGCCAGGCAGGACGCTATTTACCGGAATATAAAGCCACCCGTGCGCAGGCCGGGGACTTTATGGCGCTGTGTCGCAATCAGGAGCTCGCCTGTGAAGTGACGTTACAACCGTTGCGCCGTTATGAGTTGGACGCGGCGATTCTGTTTTCCGATATTCTCACGATTCCCGACGCGATGGGCTTAGGTTTGAGCTTTGGCGCAGGCGAAGGCCCGAAATTTGCCAACCCAATTGAAAACCAACGCGATGTTACCAATCTGCCGATTCCCGATCCGGAGCAGGAGTTGCAATATGTGATGAACGCGGTGCGCACCATTCATACCGCACTTGACGGCAGCGTGCCGCTGATCGGCTTTTCCGGCAGCCCATGGACCTTGGCAACCTATATGGTCGAAGGCGGCAGCAGCAAAGCCTTCACCAAAATCAAAAAAATGCTGTATGCCGAACCGCACTTGCTACATCAATTATTAGATAAATTGGCGGACAGCGTGATTTTATATCTTAATGCCCAAATTAAAGCCGGCGCGCAAGCGGTAATGCTGTTTGACACCTGGGGCGGCGTGTTGGCGCACCGCGATTACCGTGATTTCTCGTTGCAATATATGCACAAAATCGTGGACGGCTTAATCCGCGAGTACCGTGGGCGTCGTGTGCCGATCACCTTGTTCACCAAAGGCGGCGGGTTGTGGCTGGAAGCGATGGCGGAAACCGGCTGTGACGCGCTCGGTTTGGATTGGACGGTAGATTTGGCGCAGGCGCGCGCACGGGTCGGACATAAAGTCGCATTGCAGGGCAATATGGATCCGAGCGTGCTATATGCCGATAAAACGCGGATCGAACAGGAAGTGCGGCAGATTTTGAGTGACTTCGGGCAAGGCAGCGGACACGTTTTCAATCTGGGACACGGCATTCATCAAGACGTACCGCAGCAAAGTCCGGCTTATCTGGTCGATGCAGTACACCGTTTCTCACAACCTTTCCATGCTACGGAGAAATAACCCATGCGCAATCCAATCCAAAAACGCTTAGAGCATTTCGAAACCTGGCAGCATTTGGCTTTTATGCTGTGCCTGTGCGAGCGCATGTATCCTAATTTTCAACTGTTCTGCCACATGCAAGGCAAAGGGCAGGACAGCAAGGTGTATCACAATATCCTCAATTTGGTGTGGGAATACCTGACGGTGAAAGGGGCGAAAATCAATTTCGAATCGCAATTGGAGAAATTGGAGGCGATTATCCCCGATGTGAATCAATATGATTTTTACGGTGTGTTCCCGGCGGCGGACGCCTGCGAAGGTTTATCGCACACCCTGCACGCCATTATTTCCGGCTCGAGCTTGGAGCAGGCGATTTTGGTCAGCAAACTCTCGTTGCAAACCGTTGCGGCGTTGTTGGAAACCGAGCAGGACCGCACTTTGAACGAGCAGGCATTGAAGCAAGCGGACGACATTCAACAGGAGTTGGACGTGCAGTGGCTGATTTACCGCACCCTGAATGAAGCGGAAGAACGCGATGTCGAACTGTTGTTAAGCCTGAAAAACGAATTGAGGGAAGAGGGAATTAGCAATATCGGCATAAAAATTGAACAATAAGTGTGATTTTTCACAAATTTTAGTGATTTATGGCTTTCAATCTCAAGCAACTTAGATTAATCTTACCATACTGTTTTTAGACAGCTATTGCACCAAGAATATCCAGATATTCAATCCATACAAAAGCTTAACTTAAACACCAATAACAAGGGGTACTATCTTATGAATAAAGCAGAATTAATTGATGCAATTGCATCTGCTGCAGAGTTAAACAAGAAACAAGCTAAAGCGGCTTTAGAAGCGACTTTAACAGCGATTACTGACAGCTTGAAGGCTGGCGATCCGGTTCAATTAATCGGCTTCGGTACTTTCAAAGTAAACCAACGCCAAGCCCGTACCGGCCGTAATCCGCAAACCGGACAGGAAATCCAAATTGCAGCGGCTAAAGTGCCTGCGTTTGTTTCCGGTAAAGCACTGAAAGATGCTATCAAATAATCACCGATAGTCCCGAATTGAAGAACCTCTGTAAGTTTACAGGGGTTTTTTTATGTCTGAATTTTAACCCGCCTCTTTTCCTTACTTATTGCTCCAATTGATGGCTTGATGGGCGAAATAAGGTTGCACTCGCGTATTTATCCCTATATAATTCCGAACCGAAACTTAATGTAACCGTTTGGAAAGATATTGTGTCAAAGCGAAATAGCACGCAACGCCGTCACTTGATTATGCAACTGTTGCAGCAGCAGGGCGAGGTGTCGGTCGAGCGGCTGGTGCAGCATTTTAATACTTCGGAAGTGACGATTCGTAAGGATCTGACCGCACTTGAAGGCAGCGGCTTGCTGTTGCGTCGTTATGGCGGGGCGGTATTAATGCCGAGTGAGATTTTATCGGATGAACACGATGAGCCGTTTTCCCAAGCCAAGCTGGCAATTGCCCAAGCCGCCGCCGATCGCATTCGTGACCATAACCGGATTATCATTGATTCCGGCAGCACCACCGCGGCGTTAATCAAACAGCTGAATCCGAAACAGGGTTTGGTGGTGATGACCAATTCGTTGGCGGTTGCCAATCAACTGACTGAACTGGAAAACGAGCCGACCTTGTTGATGACCGGCGGCACTTGGGATATCCGCTCCGAATCGTTTCAGGGGCAGGTTGCCGAGCAGGTATTGCGTTCTTATGATTTTGACCAACTGTTTATCGGTGCGGACGGCATTGATTTAACGCGCGGCACGACCACCTTTAACGAATTGGTCGGTTTGAGCCGGGTGATGGCGGAGACCGCACGTGAAGTGGTGGTGATGGTCGAGTCGCAAAAAATCGGCCGCAAAATGCCGAATTTGGAGTTAAGTTGGGAGCAAATTGATGTGTTGGTGACTGATAATGGCATAAGTGCCGAGATCATCAAACAAATCGAACGGCAGAATGTGGACGTCGTGCTGGTAAACGGATAGCGGCTGATTAATTGCGGCAAACTGATTTTTTATTATTTTTTTATGACTAAATAGAGGAAAAAACGATGTGTGGAATCGTCGGGGCAGTTGCCCAACGTGATGTGGCGGAAATTTTAATCGAGGGTTTACACCGCTTGGAATACCGCGGTTATGATTCTGCCGGGGTCGCGGTGGTGGATGAGCGGCATAATTTACAACGTGTGCGCTGCTTAGGCAAAGTGAAAGCGTTGGACGACGCCGTGGCAAAACAGCCGTTAATCGGCGGCACAGGCATTGCGCACACCCGTTGGGCGACCCATGGCGAACCGTCGGAAGCCAATGCGCACCCGCACGTCTCGGGCGATATTACCGTGGTGCATAACGGCATTATCGAAAACCACGAAGAGCTGCGTGAAATCTTACAAGCGCGCGGTTATGCCTTCACTTCGCAAACCGATACCGAAGTGATCGCGCATTTGGTGGCGTGGGAAAACCGCACTTCGGCCAGTTTGTTGGAAGCGGTGCAAAAAAGCGTGCAACAGCTGACCGGGGCTTATGGCATGGTGGTGTTGCACCGTGAACAGCCGGAACACCTGATTGCGGCACGCTCCGGCAGTCCGTTGGTGATCGGCTTGGGCTTGGGCGAAAATTTCTTAGCCTCCGACCAACTGGCGTTGTTAAGCGTCACCCGCCGTTTTATCTTCTTGGAAGAGGGCGATATTGCCGAAATCAGCCGTCGCAAGATTGATATTTATAGCCGTGACGGTGAAAAAGTCGAACGTCAGGTACACGAATCCAATCTGGAAAATGACGCGGCGGAAAAAGGCAAATATCGCCACTTTATGCAGAAAGAGATCTTCGAGCAACCGAGCGCGATTGTGAACACCTTGGAAGGGCGGATAGCCAATGACAGCGTGATTATCGAAAGTATCGGCAACGGTGCGCGTGAAATTTTGGAAAAAGTGGAACACGTGCAAATCGTGGCGTGCGGTACGTCCTACAATTCCGGGATGGCGGCGCGTTATTGGTTCGAAGCGTTGGCAGGCGTGAGTTGCGATGTGGAAATCGCCTCCGAATTCCGCTACCGTAAATTCGTCACCCGTCCGAACAGCCTGTTATTAACGCTTTCCCAATCCGGCGAAACGGCGGATACCTTGGCGGCATTGCGCCTTGCCAAAGAAAAAGGCTATATGTCGGCGATGACGATTTGTAACGTATCAGGCTCATCTTTAGTGCGCGAATCCGACTTGGCGTTTATGACCCGTGCCGGGGTGGAAATCGGCGTGGCTTCGACCAAAGCCTTCACCACCCAATTAGCGACCATGTTGTTGTTGGTGCTGGCGATTGGTAAGTTAAACGGCAATATCCCTGCCGAAAAAGAGCGTGAAATCATCAAATCGCTACAGAGCCTGCCGGCAAAAATCGAACAAGCGTTAGCCTTTGACGGCGCGATTGAAAAATTGTCGGAAGACTTTGCCGAAAAACACCACACCCTGTTCTTAGGGCGTGGCGAATACTATCCGATTGCGATGGAAGCCGCGTTGAAACTGAAAGAAATTTCTTATATCCACGCCGAAGCCTATGCCGCCGGGGAGTTGAAACACGGTCCGTTAGCCTTAATTGACGCCGATATGCCGGTGGTGGTGGTTGCCCCGAACAATGAATTGCTGGAAAAACTGAAATCCAACATTGAAGAGGTGCGCGCGCGCGGCGGGCAGTTGTATGTGTTTGCCGATGAAAACGCCGGTTTCAGTTCGACTCCGGACATGAAAATCATCACCATGCCGCAAGTCGATGAAGTGGTGGCACCGATTTTCTACACCGTACCCATGCAGTTGCTGGCATATCACGTCGCCTTAATCAAAGGCACTGACGTAGATCAACCGCGCAACTTGGCGAAAGCGGTTACCGTAGAATAAGAAAACGCTTTTCCTTTCAACAATACCGCACTTTGCTTTTGGATAGGCAAAGTGCGGTTTTTTTGTTAATGGATCAAGGTCGCAATATTACGCGTTGCTGTATTTCGGTTCGCTGAATACGCTCACCGGCGGAAGGTCGGCGCTGTATTTTTCCACTTGCAAAATCGCGGTGTTCGGCGAGTTGCCTTGTGCCAATTTAGATGTGCCGATGTCCATGGTCAGCACATTCGGATTGCCGAATTTGCACAGCGGTTTTTCTGCCGTGCCTAAATCGGCAGGGTCGTACCACGCCCCTTCGTGCAAGGCAACCGTACCTTTGATCACGCCGTCCGTAATGACAGCGCCGGCAAGCACTTGTCCGCGTCGGTTAAACAAACGCACCACATCGCCGTCGGCAATGCCGCGCGCTTGTGCGTCGTCCGGGTGGATCAACAGCGGCTCGCGTCCGTTCACGGTGTATTTTTCGCGAAGTGCGGTTGAGAAACACAACTGACTGTGCAAGCGGTAGTATGGATGTGGCGTAACCAACGCCAACGGTGCTTCGGCAGTGGTGTTGCCGGCGTACTCTTCCGGCACGAGCCAGCTTGGGTGTCCTTTGCAGTCGTCGTAGCCCATTTTGGCAACGGTATCGGAATAAATTTCGATTTTGCCTGACGGCGTTCCGAGTGGATTAAGTAACGGATCGGCGCGGAATTCGGCATAACGCACCCATTGTTTGGCTTTATCGCCGATTTTGAAGGTGATTGGCTTATTCGCCTCCCAAAATTGTTCAAAGCGCGGCATGACGACGCGATTTTTGCGGGCGGCGTCATAAGCGGTTTGATAGAAGCCTTTCAGCCAATCCATTTCCGATTTGCCTTCGGTAAATTTCTCTTCCACGCCGGCTAGTTTGGCGAGGGCGGCGAAAATGTCGTAATCGCTTTTCGCTTCGAATTGCGGTTCGAGCGCTTGTTTCATCGGGAAGATATTCAACATCGAATAATCGCCGCTCATGGTCAGATCGTTACGCTCAAACGAGGTGGTCACCGGTAATACGATATCCGCCATGCGTGCGGTCGGCGTCCAATAGATTTCATTCACAATCACCGTATCCGGTTTTTGCCACGCTTTGATTAAGGTGTTGGTGTCTTGATGGTGGGTAAACGGATTGCCGCCCGCCCAATAAATCAGCTTGAGATCGGGATAGGTGATTTCAGTGCCGTTATATTGAATGACCTTGCCCGGATTGAGCAGGGCGTCGGAAATGCGCGCCAGTGGAAAACTGAGTTTGCTGGTTTCGTCCAGCCAGGTTTGCCCGCCGCTTTCGCCTGAAGTATTGGCGGAAATCGCGCCTAAAATCGCGCCGGTTGCGGTTGGCACGCCGCCGTTGGCATAGTGATAGCTCAAGCCGAAGCCACCGCCCGGCAAGCCGATTTGCCCCAACATGGAAGCTAAGGTGACTAATGTCCAGTGCGTTTGTTCGCCGTGGCGTTGGCGTTGCATGCCCCAGCCGCCCATTAACATGGTGCGCTTGCCGGCAAAATCTAACGCCAGTTGTTTAATTGTCTCGGCGGGTACGCCACAAATTTGGCTTGCCCAAGTTGCGTCTTTCACCACGCCGTCTTCCCCTTTACCGAGTACATAGGCTTCAAATTTATCATAACCGACGGTGTACTTTTTCAGGAAATCATTATCTTGTTTGTCCGCGCTAATCAAGCTGTGTGCCATTGCCAGCATTAACGGCACGTCGGTTGCCGTATTAATCGGAATCCATTCTGCGCCCAGATAGTCACAGGTTTCACTGCGTACCGGATCGATACAGATCACCCGTTTACCGCTTTCTTTCAGTTTTTTGAAATAATCCGTGCCTTGCTGATCGGTTGACGTCCAGGCATTACGCAGGGTCGTCATCGGGTTTGCCGACCATAAGACGACAATCTCGGAATGTTGCAGAATCACTTCCCAGCTGGTTTGCTGTTCATAGACTTCAATCGTGCCCAACACATGCGGCATAATCACTTGCGCCGCGCCGGTGGAGTAATCCCCCTTGGTGCCGACAAAACCGCCGGTCAGGTTCATATAACGGTGTAATAACGTGCGGCTGGCATGCAGGGCGCCGGAGCTATACCAACCGTAAGAACCGGCAAATACGCCGGACGGGCCTTGGGTATCGCGTACCTGTTTTAGCCCGTTATGGACTAATTCCAAGGCTTTTTCCCAGGAAACGCGCACCCATTCATCGTGCCCGCGCAAAGTGGTGTCGCTTTTGCCCGGATTTTCCAAATAGCCTTTGCGTACCATCGGGTATTTCACCCGCACATCGCTATGGACTTGTTCGGCGACCACGGTTTGCAATTCATTGGCGATGGTTGGCTCAATTGCCGGTCCGGATTTCACCACTTTGCCGTCTTCAACCACAATACCAATCGGACCCCAGTGCGCGGCGGACATCACCGTGCTGCTTTCTGCCGCCGCCGCTTTATTCGATAGCAATAGGTTGCCGCCGATACCGCCGCTTGCAGCAAGCCCGACCGAACCTAACGAGGTGTTTTTCAGAAATGAACGACGGCTGTTATTAATTTTTTTCGTATGACTCATGTTGCCTCTCCTATGATGATGGGCGTAATAGATAACATTAATGGGCGTTAGACGTTGCCGTTGACGGCATATCTTTCGCCAAGCGTTGCAAATAAATCGTTACTGCGCGCACTTCCGCTTCGCTCATCGAAGTGCGGTCTTTCATCGAATTAATCACCCCGACCCACTGATTGGCGGTGTAGTGATCCGCCGGAATCGTCGCGTGACAAGTGCTGCAATGGGTTTGATCCAAGCTTTTGCCATAAGCATTGAGCGCGTCCAGATTGGCTGTCAGCGCCGTTTTAGGCAGGGAAAGCGTGAGCTTGACTTGCCGCCAATCGGAATTCGTCACCGTATCGTGTACGCTGTTGAGCACGCTGACATCGGTTTTGGCATTATCATCCAACACCCCGACAAGAATGCGCTTGCCCATTTGTTGATACAGCAGATTTTCTGCGCCGGCTTGTTGCCAGCCGCTCACTACGGCATGGACGGTATCGCCCTCTTGTTTCCATTCGCTTAGCTTGGCAAACGGCATTAAGCGGATTTCGCCGTTTGCGGTTTTGGCGGGGGAGATCGCCAAGGCATAAAGTGCGGTATCGGCACGGCTGAAATCGCCGCCATGCTTGCTTAATTCGCCACTTGCCGCGCTCGCGTCGGTCGGCACATCCGGCATAAAATGCACCAAGCCTTTATGGCAGTCGATACAGGTCTGCTTGGTTTCGTCAGCCAGTTTGTGCATGGTTTGCGCCTGTTCGGATTGTTCGCCTAAAATCCAAGCGTCGGTTTTGTGGCACGTGCGGCAGGTTGAGGAGTCTTGTTCTTTCATGTTTTTCCACACCGTTTGCGCCATTTCCAAACGGTGCGCTTCATAGGCCTCCGCATCGGGGATTTTGCCGGTGATCTCGCCCCACACATCTTTCAGCGCCATCACTTTGGCTTTGACATAATGCCAACTGTCCGGCGGCACATGGCAATCGGCGCATTCGGCGCGGATTCCCTTGCGGTTAGCGAAATGCACGCTGCCTTCCCACTCTTCTTTCGCCACGCTCATTGAGTGGCAACTGACACAAAATTCGGTCGAATTGGTTTGGTGGAAAACCCCTTGGGTAAGCCACAATGCCAACGCCCCCGACAGCAAACACAATCCGCCGAATAAAACGATTTTCCTTTTACTCCAACCTTTCACACTCATAAAATACCCTTTAAGAATTAATCATTTATAGTTATTTAATTTGTTTATCTTAGTGAAAAGGGATTTAGGCTCATTGATATAAATCAAACGGAGGTTAATTTTGTCAAATAAATAAAATAGCCAAAGTGCGGTTTGGGGAACGGAATTAAATTTAATTGCTTGATTTCAATGAAAATAAAAAGCCAAACAGCGAATAAATCGAGCTGTTTGGCTTATTTTAACGGCGAGGTGTTATCACGCATTTACGCTATATGAAAAATCATATTACGATTCTATCGTCGCTTCCTGTGCAAGGGTACAATTGCTTAAAAAGTTTGCTATCCTGTAAATGGTCGTTTAAAACTAGATTAAATCTGTTATTTTTCAGTTTTTTGAAATTTTATTTTGATTTTTATTTTAAAAATGGATTTTTATATAATTTTAATGGCGGTTTGATTCTGATTTTTAGTAGAAAATATTATTTAATTGATTGACAAAGTGCGGTTGGCAAGTAAAAATAGCCGTCATTCTGTGCTGAGCGCACATTAATTTAATTTGGATATAAACGATGAATTTCCCATTTGCTACTTTCTCTCTCCTACTCTTGCTCGCAAACTGATTGTGCGGCTCGACTGTGGAAGATGATTGGCAAATTGCAATTCACACGAATTTTAAACCCGCACAACGTTGCGGGTTTTTTGCATTTATAAACCGCACTTTGGGCAATATCAACATAAGGAAAATGTGATGAGTGATAACGTGATTATTTTTGATACCACCTTGCGTGACGGCGAGCAGGCGTTGAGTGCCAGTTTGACGGTGAAAGAGAAGTTGCAAATTGCCCTAGCCTTGGAACGTTTGGGCGTGGACGTGATGGAAGTGGGCTTCCCGGTTTCGTCTTCCGGTGATTTTGAATCGGTGCGTACCATCGGGCAGCATATTAAAAACTCGGTGGTGTGCGGGCTGTCGCGTGCGGTGGATCGCGATATTGACGCGGTGTACGAAGCCTTAAAAGAGGCCGAGCGTTTTCGCATTCACACTTTTATCGCCAGTTCCGCCTTGCACGTGGAAGCAAAGCTGAAAAGCACCTTTGACGATGTGGTTGAACGGGCGGTGCGCGCGGTGAAACGCGCCAGAAATTACACCAATGACGTGGAATTTTCTTGTGAAGATGCCGGGCGTACCGGGATTGATAATATTTGCCGTATTGTGGAAGCGGCGATTCATGCCGGCGCAACCACGGTGAATATTCCCGATACCGTCGGTTTCTGCTTGCCGACCGAATACGGTAATATCATTCATCAGGTGATGAACCGCGTACCGAATATTGATAAAGCGATTGTGTCGGTGCATTGCCATAACGATTTGGGCATGGCGACCGCCAACTCGTTGACCGCGGTGCTGAACGGGGCGCGTCAGATTGAATGTACCATTAACGGCATTGGCGAGCGCGCCGGCAATACCGCACTTGAAGAAGTGGTGATGGCGATTAAAACCCGTCAGGATATGTTTAAGGTGGATACCCGCATTAACACCCAGGAAATCCACCGTGTCAGCCAAATGGTGAGCCAGCTGTGCAATATGCCGATTCAGCCGAACAAGGCGATTGTCGGTAAAAATGCCTTTGCGCATTCATCGGGCATTCACCAAGACGGTATGTTAAAAAATAAAAATACCTACGAAATCATGTCGCCGGAATCGATCGGCTTGAAAAAAGAGAAATTGAACTTAACCGCGCGCTCAGGACGGGCGGCGGTGAAAGGGCATATGGCGGATATGGGCTATGCCGAAGCAGATTACGATTTGGATAAATTGTATGACGCTTTCCTAAAACTGGCGGACAAGAAAGGGCAAGTGTTCGACTATGATTTGGAAGCGCTGGCGTTTATCGATATGCAGCAAGGGGACGAAGATCGTCTGCGTTTAGACAAGATCTCGGCGCACTCGGTCAGCGATTTCCCGGCGACGTCATTCGTGCAAATCGAATTGGACGGCGAGAAGTTAAGCACGGTTTCCACCGGCGGCAATGGCCCGGTCGATGCGACTTATAATGCCATTTTGGCATTAACCGGCTTGGAATTAACCATGTCGCACTATAACTTAACCGCCAAAGGCGAAGGCGCGGAGGCGTTGGGGCAGGTGGATATTGTGGTCGAACACAAAGGGCGCAAATTCCACGGCGTCGGCTTGGCGACGGATATTATCGAATCGTCCGCCTTGGCGTTGATCCATGCGATTAATGCGATTTATCGCGCGCATAAAGTGGCGGATTTGAAAGCCAAGAAATAAGACTGAACAATTCCCTTCTCCCTTAATGGGAGAAGGTGCCCGCAGGGCGGATGAGGGTGATGTAAGCGAATATTCCCCTCATCCTGATTTAAGCGTCTGAACGACGGTCAAATCTGTCCTTCTCCCACAAGGGGAGAAGGGAACGAAAAAATAAAAACAGAGGAAGAAAAAATGCAAACATACAACGTAGCAGTGCTGGCCGGCGACGGGATCGGCCCTGAAATTATGGCGCAAGCAATCAAAGTGTTAGATGCGGTGCAGCCAAAATTTCGGTTTAAGTTGAACTACAACCATTTTGATGTCGGCGGTGCCGGGATCGATAACCACGGTAAGGCGTTGCCCGACGTGACGTTGCAGGGCTGCGAAGCCGCGGACGCGATTCTGTTCGGTTCGGTTGGCGGTCCGAAATGGGAAAGTTTGCCGCCGGCAGAACAACCGGAGCGCGGTGCGTTATTGCCATTAAGAAAACACTTTGCGTTGTTCTGTAATTTGCGCCCGGCGACGCTATACAAAGGCTTGGAAAAGTTCTGTCCGTTGCGTGCCGACATTGCCGCAACCGGTTTTGATATGGTGGTGGTGCGCGAATTGACCGGCGGGATCTATTTCGGGCAACCGAAAGGACGCGAAGGCGAAGGCGCAATGGAAAAAGCCTATGACACCGAAGTCTATCACCGCTATGAAATCGAACGCATTGCGCGCATTGCATTTGAAACCGCACTTAAACGCACTAAACACGTCACGTCGGTGGATAAAGCCAATGTGCTGACCAGTTCGGTCTTGTGGCGCGAAGTGGTGAATGACGTGGCGAAAGATTACCCTGAAGTGCGCTTGGATCATATTTATATCGATAATGCGACCATGCAGATGATCAAACAGCCGTCGTTCTTCGATGTGCTGCTGTGCTCGAATATTTTCGGCGATATTATTTCCGATGAATGTGCGATGATCACCGGCTCGATGGGCATGTTGCCGTCCGCCAGTATGAACGAACAAGGTTTCGGTTTATACGAACCGCGGCGGTTCTGCCCCCGACATCGCAGGCAAAAATATTGCTAACCCGATTGCACAGATTTTATCGGCGGCAATGATGTTGCGTTACAGCTTTAACTTGGAAGAGGCGGCGCAAGCGATTGAAAGTGCGGTACAGAAAGTATTGGCTGACGGACACCGTACCGGCGATTTAGCCGATAACAATCAACCGGTTTCAACCTCCGAAATGGGCGATTTGATTGCGGCGGCGATTTAATTAAAACTCACGAATTTACCGATTACATATTTACGGATAGCACAATGAAAAAAACCTTATATGAAAAACTGTTTGACTCGCACGTGGTGTATGAAGCGGACGGCGAAACCCCGATTTTGTACATCAACCGCCATCTGATCCACGAAGTCACCAGCCCGCAAGCCTTTGACGGCTTGCGCGTGGCAAACCGCCACGTGCGCCAAGTGGGCAAAACTTTCGGCACTATGGATCACAGCATTTCCACCCAAGAACGCGATGTGAATAAACTGGAAGGGCAGGCACGGATTCAGGTGTTGGAATTGGATAAAAACTGCAAAGCCACCGGTATTTCGCTGTTTGATATGGACAGCAAACAGCAAGGAATCGTGCATGTGATGGGGCCTGAACAGGGTTTGACCTTGCCCGGTATGACCATTGTTTGCGGCGACTCGCACACCGCAACCCACGGCGCATTCGGGGCGTTGGCATTCGGGATCGGTACGTCGGAAGTGGAACACGTACTCGCCACCCAAACCCTCAAACAAGCCCGCGCCAAAAGCATGAAAATCGAAGTGCGCGGCAAAGTCGGCGCAGGAATCACCGCCAAAGATATCGTATTAGCGATTATCGGCAAAACCACCATGGCAGGCGGCACCGGGCACGTGGTCGAATTTTGCGGTGAGGCAATCCGCGATTTGTCAATGGAAGGGCGTATGACGGTGTGCAATATGGCGATTGAATTGGGCGCAAAAGCCGGATTAATCGCCCCTGACGAAACCACCTTTGCCTACTTAAAAGGCCGCCCGCATGCGCCGCAAGGCAAAGATTGGGACGACGCCGTAGCATATTGGAAAACCTTAAAAACCGACGACGGCGCAGAGTTTGATACGGTTGTGGTGCTGGAAGCCAAAGACATTGCGCCGCAAGTCACTTGGGGCACCAATCCGGGACAGGTGATCGGCATCGATCAATTAGTGCCTAATCCAGAGGAAATGAGCGACAGCGTAGTACGTGCCTCAGCGGAAAAAGCGTTGGAGTATATCGGCTTAGCCGCCAATACCGATTTAACCGAGGTTGAAGTGGATCAAGTGTTTATCGGCTCTTGCACCAACTCGCGTATCGAAGATCTGCGCGCGGCGGCGGCGGTGATGAAAGGGCGTAAAGTGGCGGATAACGTTAAACGCGTGTTGGTCGTGCCCGGTTCCGGTTTAGTCAAAGAGCAGGCGGAACAAGAAGGCTTGGATAAAATCTTTATCGAAGCCGGCGCAGAGTGGCGTAATCCGGGCTGCTCGATGTGCTTAGGCATGAACGATGACCGTTTGGGCGAATGGGAACGTTGCGCCTCCACCAGCAACCGCAACTTTGAAGGGCGTCAAGGACGCAACGGACGCACCCATTTGGTCAGCCCGGCAATGGCAGCGGCGGCGGCAGTGTTCGGCAAATTCGTCGATATTCGTCAAGTTTCATTAAATTAAGGAGTTCGCAATGGCAGGTTTTAAACAACTTTCAGGTTTAGTCGTTCCACTGGATGCCGCCAATGTGGACACCGACGCAATTATTCCGAAACAATTTTTACAAGCGATTACCCGTGTCGGTTTCGGCAAACATCTATTCCACGAATGGCGTTATCTGGACGTGGACGGCACCCAACCGAATCCGGAATTCGTGTTGAATTATCCGCAATATCAAGGCGCAACCATTTTACTGGCGCGCAAAAACTTAGGTTGCGGCTCGTCGCGTGAACACGCGCCTTGGGCGTTGGCGGACTACGGCTTTAAAGTGATGATCGCCCCCAGTTTCGCCGATATTTTCTATAACAACAGCCTCAACAACCATATGCTGCCAATCCGTTTGAGCGAAGACGAAGTGGAAGAGATTTTCCAATGGGTGTGGGCAAATGAGGGCAAGCAAATTGCTGTGGATTTAGTGGCGAAAACCGTTACCGTCGGCGAAAAAGTTTACCACTTTGAGCTGGACGAATTCCGTCGCCACTGCCTATTGGAAGGCTTGGATAACATCGGTCTGACCTTGCAGCATGAAGACAAAATTGCGGAGTATGAGAAAAATATTCCGGCGTTTTTGCGCTAATCATGTTCTCAGCATAATCAGCACGCTTCGGCGTGCTCAGGCTGATGGCAAAGTCTCTTTCTCGAATCATTTCCCTCCCTCCGTATACGGAGGGAGGTGTCCGAAGGACGGAGGGAGGCATAAATCATTTTAAAAATGAATGTGTTGCATTTTAATATTACCCTCCCTCTACTCCTTCGCCCGCGGAGGGAAGTAAATTTGTCAGCAATCTGAGCACGCTTCGGCGTGTTTTTTTATGCCGGCAAAAAGGAATAGACAATCAAAAAAATATAATATATTATTATATAATATTAATTGATATTGCATGAGGTGAACATGGATATAGCGGAGATGAAACAAGCTGCCGAGCAGGCAAAAGCTTTTTTGCAGGCATTGGCGAATCAAGATCGTTTACTGTTGTTGTGCGCTTTAAGCCAGCGCGAATATGCCGTAGGCGAGTTGGAACAACAGCTGGGTATTTTGCAGCCGACATTGTCGCAACAATTGACGGTGTTGCGCAACGAGGGCTTGGTAGACGTGCGCAAACAAGGGCGTTACCACTACTATCACGTATCCGATCAGCGGGTGAAAGCCGTATTGGAGTTGATGTATCAATTTTTTTGTCAAAAGGAAAACTAAAATGCATGCGTATTTAGGCGGGGTGGTGATCGGGCTGGCAGTGGCGCTGCTATGGATTGGCATTGGCAGAATTGCCGGGGTCAGCGGGATTGTGTCGCGTTTGAGCTTTGTCCGTGGCGAAAGTTGGCGTTGGGGTTTTGTCGGCGGCGTTTTATTAAGTGGTTTTGCCGCAACCGCACTTTTCGGCTGGGACTTGGGCACACTCAATCCACAGGGCTATGCTTGGTGGTGGCTGGCGCTTGCGGCGTTTTTAGTCGGATTCGGCACGGGGCTCGGTTCAGGCTGCACCAGCGGACACGGCATTTGCGGCATGGCGCGTTTTTCGCCGCGTTCTATCTTGGCGACCGCACTTTTCATGTCGTCGGCAATGGCAACGGTGGCAATTTTACATCATGTATGGGGTGGCTAAATGATTGTCGGAATCGCAGTATTCAGCGGCTTTATTTTTGGTTTAGGGCTGATCTTGTCGCAGATGACCAATCCGACGGTGGTGCAAGGCTTTTTGGATATTTTCGGACAGTGGCGGATGGATTTGTTATGGGTAATGCTGGGGGCATTATCCGTGACCGTACCACTGTTTTTGTATAGCAAAACGCGCAGTAGCAGCGTTTGCGGGCAGGCGTTGGAGTTGCCTAAAAACAAGCGGTTGGACAAGCGTCTGATTATCGGGGCAATCTTGTTCGGGATTGGCTGGGGTATGGTCGGGATTTGCCCGGCACCGGCATTGGTGCAACTGACTTCGTTGCACAGCCAAGCCTTTTTATTTGTCGGCTTTATGTGGTTGGGCATGCAGGCGGCAAAACGGTTATAAAACGCCGAAACAAAAAACCGCACTTGCTGCCAAGTGCGGTTAGCGACGCGATTGAAATATCAGGTATGCTCATCATCAAAATCAATTTCGCAATTATTGACACAGGTGGAAATGCCTAACCATTTATAAATCAAGCAATAACTCAGCAGCCCGCTAATGGTCAGCAATACGCCGAGATAGCCCCACGGGCCGATAATCTTGAGCGCACTTAGGATACATAAGGTAATCCCCAATACAATTCGAATAATGCGGTCGGGTGTTCCCAGATTTTTGCGTAGTTTTTTAGGCATAACCCCTCCATTTGGTTCGAGTGAGAGCGAAACAAGGATTCACGACGTTTCAATTCCATTAATACCGATTTTTAGAAACGATGTCAAATACCTATTTAGGATTATTAGAATCGGATCTCGCTTTGGAAGCCTTTTGGCACGCCGTTACGGTATTTTACCGAATAATGGTGTAATTCGGCGATCCGATTAACAATGGATAAGCCCAAGCCGCTGCCTTTTTCGTTTTGCCCGGCAGGGCGGTAAAAGCGTTGTCCCAGTTTTTCTAAATCTTCGGGTTCGACTCCGTTGCCGTTATCGCTCACGACGACGCGGTCGGTATATAAACTGACGCAGACTCGGCTGCCGTGCGGGCAATAGTGAATGGCGTTATCAATTAAGTTACGCAGCATTAAGGAGATTAATAATGGTTGCCCCAGCTGCTCTGCCGGAGTGCCTTGCTGTTCGAAAGCCAGTTCGATCCGCTTTTTACCGGCGGCGAAAGAGCGCTCGCCAAGCAAGGATTCAATCAGATCCTGCCATTTAATCAGTTCCAAATTATCCAATTCCACCACCGAATCCAAACGCGACAGGGTGAGCAGCTGCTCAATCAGTTGCGTGGCGCGATCAATGCCATTGGTCAGATTGCCTAGCGCTTGGTTGCGCATTGCGCTGTCATCACCGGCGAGTTGTGCGATCTCGGTTTGCACCCGAAGTGCGGTCAGCGGACTACGCAGTTCATGGGCGGCATCGGAGGTGAAGCGGCGTTCACGCAATAAGGTGCCGGATGTTTTTTGAAAAAAATGATTTAGGCTGTTCACCAGCGGTTGGATTTCTGATGGCAGCTGAGGGATCGATAAGTCGCTGTTATCTTCCGGCGAACGCTTGGCAAGCTGCCGGCGCAAACGCTTCAACGGCGCCAGTTCACGGCTGACCACAAACACGATTAAGGCAAGCAAAATCGGCAAACCGGCAAGCCAAACCAGCAACTGGCTGAACACCATATCGCTGACAATATCATTGCGGTATTCCATTTCCTGCCCGACGGCAATCATCAGTTCGCCATTGCCGGCAGGTAGCCAGAACACTCGCCAAGCCTCATCATCAATCTGCTGCTTGGCAAAACCGCGTACCGGCAAAAAAGCAATTTCATCGCCGTTTTGTCCGTCGGATAAAATCCGTTCGCCTTGGCGGGTGAAAATAGCGAACGCAAGCGCATCATCATCCAGTATTTTTTTGCGCGCATGGCGAGGCGGTTTGAAACTGTCTTGTATTTTGCCGCTATGCTGTTGCATTAAAATTTGACGTAAATTGGAGGTGGCTAACCGTTGGGCGAATAAAATTTGTTGTGCGTCAAACACGTTGTCGGTTTCGTCTTTGGCTTTGACCCAGGCAATGCCGCCGGCAACGACCCAAAGCAATAATGAGGCGAGCGAAAGGATAATAATTAAACGTAAGCGTAAACTGTTAATTCTCATCGACTTTGCCTAAAGTGTAACCTACGCCGTGCACCGTGCGGATAACGTGGTTGCCGAGTTTTTTACGCAGGTTGTGGATATGCACTTCCAGCGCATTGCTGCTGATTTCATCGTCCCAGCTATGCAGTTTTTCTTCGATCAGCGCACGCGGCAACACCCGTTCTTTATTGGACAAAAACAGTGCCAACAGTTTAAATTCACGGGTCGTCAGGTTAATCGCCCGCCCGTCGATTTTAACCACTCTGGCCTCGGGTTCGAAGCTGAGGTTGCCGTGGGTGATGACCGGATTCAGGTTGCCGTGACGGCGGCGGATCAGCGCTTCCAAGCGTGCCGCGACTTCGCTCAGGGCAAAAGGTTTGCACAGATAATCGTCCGCGCCCTGTTTCAAACCGGAGACTCGCTGCTCCAGGCTGTCGCGTGCGGTCAAAATCAGCACCGGTACAGCTTGGTTTTGTTTGCGCCACTGCTGCAAAATATCCATACCGTCCATTTTCGGCAGGGTTAAATCCAGCACCACCGCGTCATAAGGCGCGCTGTTTAACGCTTCAAAGCCGGTTTTGCCGTCTTGAAACCAATCCACGCTGTAATTGAATTTAGTCAGCCCGATTTTCAAACCGTCGCCAATCAGCGGATCATCTTCGATTAACAAGATACGCATAAAAACCGTCCAGTTTATCTATTTTTGCTATGGAGAAACCGCACTTTAGCCAAAGTGCGGTTGGGGTTATGGATTATTATAGTTTAATCACACGGTGAATTTCGACTTCAACCTTGTTCCAAGATTTATCCACTTCGCCGAACAATTTCACTTTATCAGTCGGGGTTACTTCCTGTCCTGCCCAAGCACGACGCTCGATTTCCACTTCTATGCTGCCGCTGTCATCTTTAAACACGTAATCGTCTTTGCCGACCTGTTGCTCGATGACCCCTTCCAATACCACTCGGGCATCATCTTTCAGGTTTTTAATATCGACGACTTTGGTTACCGCCGCCTGCTCACCGACGAATCCGCCGCGTTGGAATTTGTCGCTGCGTTTACAGTCATATTTTTGCATAACGCACTCGCCGCCAAAAGTCGGTTGCGTGCCGCCGGCACTTTGTGTAGCGGCTAATGCAGCGCCGCTGACGGCTAATAAAAGGGCTGAGGTTAAGGTTAATTTTTTCATAATAGTTGCTTTCCGAGTTTAATTTTCATCAAATGTTGACAAGGCGTCAGCACTTCGGTGCTTGTTTGTAACGCTTTGTTGAGTGTATTAAAACAAAGAGTTCTTAAAAAAACCTTAACCGATAAAAATGTTATAAATATTTTGCCAAAACTTGTTGAATGCCGTTTTGATCATGGTCGGTGGTGATCAATTTCGCCTGTGTTTTGACATCGGCTTCCGCATTGCCCATCGCCACGCCCAAGCCGACCGCGGTCAGCATGCTGATGTCATTATGGTTGTCGCCGAAGGCGATCACCTGCTGCGGATCGACATTCCAGCTTTTTAACAGCTCCAGCAGCCGTCCGCCTTTGCTGTTGCCGTTGTTGGCGACATCGACCCGATCGAGCCACGACCATTCGCAGCTGAACTGCTCGCTTGGCAATTGCGCAACTGCACTTTCCATTAATGCACGATCAGGGTGGCTGATCACAAATTTCCAAATCGCTTGCTGATTAGCCAGCGGCGCGTAAAAACTGCTGATTTGCTGTAAATTCGGGCGTACATTTTCCGGGCATTGCGCCACCCATTGGGAAAATTTGCGCATATGCGGATTAAATTCGGTGAAGGTCATTTGATCACGGGTGTACATCAGCAGGTGAATGCCTAATTGTTCGGCGGTCTCGATCACCTTGCGTGCCTGTTGCCAAGTGAATGGATTTGCTATCGGCGTGCTGTCGCTGGCAACATCATAAATGTAAGTGCCGTTGCAACAGATAATCGGCGTATCCAGTTGTAACTGGTGATAATACGGTTTCACCGCGGTATGGTGGCGCCCGGTCACCAGAACGACTTTGACACCCTTAGCCCGTGCGACATTGATTGCTTCAATGCTGCTCGCTAAAATTTCGCCTTGACTGTTAAGCAGTGTTCCATCTAAGTCAAATGCAACGACACGGTATTTCATTTTTTTTCCTTTTAAAACGGTAGGTTGAGATACGAAATTTTTATAATTCCTTCGCCCCTTGTGGGAGAAGGACAGATTTTAGCTTCGTTCAGAAGCTAAACTCAGGATGAGGGGGGAGTACAAATTTGCTTTATTTCACCCTCATCCACTCTTCGGGCACCTTCTCCCATCAAGGGAGAAGGGAAATATAGCCGGGCTTACTTTATCCGCTGGCGCACAATTTCAAACAGGCAAACACCGGTCGCCACAGACACATTCAGTGATGAAACGCTGCCTGCCATCGGAATGCTGATTAATTGATCGCAATGTTCGCGCGTGAGGCGGCGCATGCCTTCGCCTTCTGCGCCCATCACCAATGCAATTGCGCCGTCGAGTTTGGTTTGATACAGCGTTTCGGTTGCTTCGCCGGCGGTGCCGACCACCCAGATATTGTGATTACGCTGCAGATCGCGCAAGGTGCGGGCAAGGTTGGTCACCCGAATCAACGGCATGGTTTCCGCCGCACCGCACGCCACTTTGCGCGCGGTCGAGGTCAGTTGCGCCGATTTGTCTTTCGGCACAATCACCGCGTCCACCCCTGCG
The DNA here is from genome assembly GCF_053570765.1 of Testudinibacter sp. P17/SS/0325. The sequence continues at coordinate 1,108,741 of NZ_CM131635.1, forward strand.
GCGTCGGCGGTACGCAAACACGCCCCCAGATTATGCGGATCGGTGACACCGTCCAACACCAATAAAAACGGCGCGTTTTTGCCGTTTAAAATCGCGTCCAGATCGTTTTCATTTAACTCTTTTGCCGGTTGTACCCGTGCAATAATGCCTTGGTGTACCTCACTGTCGGCTTTTTTATCCAGCGTTTGCCGGTTCATCTGCTGCACCGCAATACCTAACGCATGTAGTTGATTTAACAGCGGTTGAAGGCGTTTATCCTCGCGCCCTTTCAGCACAAAAACTTCAATCACCCGCTCCGGTGCGGTGTTTAAAAAAGAGGAAACCGCATGGATTCCGTAAATATTTTCGCTCATGTTTTTCCCATTTTTTGCTTATGACTATTTCTAAAATAGCATAAAAGCCGATATCTGTAATCGGCTTTTAGTTGAAGATACAAAGTAAAATAGGATTTTCTATATATAAGCATCTATCCCAATATTCTCATTTAATATGTTATGCGCTTTAGCGCTGGTTAAAGCATTATTAGGATATTCAACATTGATTGGATCATGATTTATCTTAGTATTATCCTCCACAGTACTTCCATCCTTTTTATGAGTGATATCATCTTTATCAGTGCCACTCATGACGATGCCTTTGGTCAAGATTTCTTTCAGGCTTAAAAAACGGTCTAAAAATTGAAAATTTTCGACTTGGTATTTTTCATCGGCATAAAATTGTTTAATAGTGATGGAGTCATTTTGATTATAACCGAATAATATAAGGTCATTGTCGATTTGGCGGAACTTCACATCACTGTAATTGATATTGGTGAAGTGAATTGTGTCTTTTTCATTGAGCCTCATCCAGAAATGGTTTTCTTTAATAATATCTTGACCGTGTCCTTTACTAAAAATATAAGTATCAGAGCCTAAATCACCATTTAAGATATCATTGCCAGCACCGCCAAATAAAAAATCATCACCATCTTTTGCTTCTAACATATCATTATCAACGCTACCGACAAGAAAGTCTTTTTTATCTGTACCTATTAATAGATCTTTTCCCAATGTTATATCAGTATTAAGAATATAAGAAATGATTTTGTTTTTCTCTGCAAGCTGTGTTAGGTTTGTATTAATTATTTTTAAATAATCATTATTATAACTACCTAAGTTCTTAGAGATTAATAGAATTTCTCTGGCTTCTTGGAATTTATTATCATTGGCGAGTAGAATGATTTCGGAATTTAGTTTATCCCAGTTAAATTCTAACTCGCCACTAGCATTAATATTGAAGTGCGTGATATTAAATAAGTCTTTATAGCTTGTCTTTGATTCTAATTGTGCATAAACATAGTTGGAGAATTTATTGAATTCATTTTCTAAAAAAGTAGATGCTGTTTTATTAGGGTTTGAATTTCTTCCTTGTTGTTTAAATGCTTCGCCTGTTAATATTTCTAAGGTGTGTAATTTTTTTGCATTAATAAAATCTCCTCGACTACTCTCTTCAATATGACTAACGCCAGCCCATTCATATATAAGATGATTAATTAGTTCTTTTTTCTGTGAGGGAGATGCCTCTATGTACTCTTGAATAACATAGATTAAATTAGGGTTCTTTGCAATAGCTTCATGTAAGTTTAGTAAGTTGCCAAAAGCAATAATATTCGGCATTTCTTTTATGTGATTATTAATCTCAATTTTTTCTTTATAATAAGATTTGGCTGTATTTACATTGAACCAAATATCTGTGATATCTGAAGTGCTATCATCTTCCCAAATCACTTGAGATTGCTGTTTATGTATATTGCCACTTTCATCTATTTGAGCGATATCTATATATGATAAGTCAATACTTTTAATACCGGATTCAGATAGTTTGATTAATTCCCCCTCTTCAGCAATACCATTTTGATTATGATCAAACCATAGTTGAAGTGTGAACCAAGCCTCATCTTTTTCATCAAAGATATTATTATGATTGCTATCCAGTTCAGTTAGTGCAAGAAATCCGTTATTTGCTTTATTACCATCTTTTAATACAGTATGATTGCCAAATAATTCATGACCTGAATCAATAGTGCCATTACCATTACGATCCCAAACTAAAAACGCATCGCCTTTATCTATCCAGCCTGTATTTTCTGCAAAGAGGTTATTATCTAGATCAAAAAAAGTATTTTTAGTTATTGAAATTGTTTTAACACCATTTTTATCCATATCAATAATCAGGGGACAACTTAGCGGCGTATTTTTTCCTCTATCGGTATTTGGATTATCGTCGGATGGAGAAATTAGATCGCCTAATGGTATAGATGGTGGTTTAACACAGCCATTGGCATCGCGATGGTTAGCATTATCATAGAGCGTTACTGCTAAGCCTCCAACTGCAAAAATAAGTGCCGGCACACCCAATCCAAATGCGCCGGCAACACCAGCTAAAATTGTGAAAGTATCGCTGGCGGTTATCTGTTTATTGATGCCCACATTTATTGCTGTTGAAATGGCTGATATGCTACCGCCTACATTGCCTAAATGATTGGGAAAACCACTAGCAAAGCTGGCAGCTGTTGCCGAACTGGAAAGTCCAGCACTCCAAGCCATATTTTTACCATTACAAGATGTGCTCATGGAACTAGTTTCTACAACTCCATCAATAGTACCAATATCTGCACCAAATTTAGCAATCATCATCTTAATCATTATTTAACTCCTTAAAAAATAATAGCTCCCTTACCATATTGAAAATACTGATATTATTTCTTGCGGCTTAGTCTTCTTCTATGTTGTAAGATATGTTTAACAGCTATAAAAATACCACCAAGAAGAGAACCGAATAATGTAATTTTCGCATTCCGATTTATATCATTTTTTTCTTGCTCAATAAAACTTTCATCTATATTATAAAGGCATTTATTTTGTTCGGTGCATATTGAATAAATGTATTCGGCTGTATTTATTTTTATAAAGGTTATCGAAGATAATAAATATCTTCCTTCTACGGGAAGTCCACAATAATTTATATGGCATTTATTATTTATTTGCCGAATAGTCTTGTGGTTATTTAATCTGCCATTGATTTCTTTTTCTGTTATCTGAGTTGAAACGTTTGAGTACGATTTATAGCCTATGTTATAATCATTGAAAACTAAAAAAGGAATGGTCATAAAATACAGTTGGATTAATATAAAAATAAGTAGTATGCGTTCAGAAATAGTAAGCCATAAGAAGAATTCTTTTATTTTTTTGATGATGTAGATAAGCATATTGCTCCTAGGTTATTTTTGATTCATTTCATTTATTAATGGAAATTGATATAATATGCATTGAGCTATTAAAACTATAACGAATTTTCAGTTATAACTTGCTATTTTTTCTTTTTCGCCAATAATCTTTTGTAAAAAATTCAATGATCATAACGATATTTACAAGTATTACACCCCAAAAGATGGTTTTTGCATTTTTATGTGCGGTATATTTTTTCATCTGGATAAAAGACTCGCTTATATTATAAAAACATACATCGCTATTTATGCAAATGAAATGTATATATGACATTCCATTTATATTAATAAACGCTATTTTTGAAAGTTTATATTCGCCTTCTTTAGGCAATCCACAATAAGGTTTGTAACATTTGTTACTTACTCTTCGGAGTGTGAGATGGTTATTTAATTTTCCATTTATTTCTTGCTTGCTAACTGTTGCAGAAATATCAAAATAATATAGGTGATTAATTTTATAGTCATTTAAAATTAAAATTGGTAAAGAGAAGTAAGAGGCAGTTGATATAGTTAAAAAGAAAAAAATACTATAACCCCATCCAAGCCAATGGAAAAATTGTTTTGTTTTTTTTATTAGAAATAAATACATGATTAACCTTGTTGGTTTCTGATTATTTAAAAACTATTTAGAATGGATTTTTAAATAAATATCACATCAAATTATATTATGTTGTGATTGCGCTCACATTTTTTTGAAAATTAATTGTAAGTTTGCTTGTGTTGTTGAAATTATTTATTGGAATATCCTAAAATATTGGAGGGGTTATTAATTCTATAAATAAAATTAAAGAGTCTAATGATGCGTTATTTCAAGGCGTATATCTGTCAGATTTGGTTGGATTGAGCCAATTTTTCCTGTTAAAAATTGGCTCAATATTTTGGGTTTACTTGCGTTTTTTAGCTTTACTAAACGCGCCGCTTTTGCGCGACGGTTTCTTTTTCTCGGCACGTTGCGGATTGGCTTTGCCGCTTTTGCCGTCGCGCAGGCGTTTTTCCAAACTTTCGGCATAGCGCACGTTTTTCTTGGCGCGGTCTTTGGCGGTTTTGCCTTCGCGCAGCGGTTTGCGTTCGCTGGATACCATCGCGAAATCGATCTGCTTCTGTTCCAGACTGACGGCGCTGACTTTGATCCGCACTTTGTCGCCGATACGGTAATACATGCCGCTGTTTTCGCCGATTAAGCGTTGCCTCGCGCTGTCGAATTGGTAGTAGTCGTTATCAAGGGTGGAGATATGTACCAAGCCGTCGATAAAGAAGTCGTTCAGGCGCACGAACAAGCCGAAACCGGTGACGCTGGAGATTATGCCGTCGAACTCTTCGCCGACGTGATCCTGCATATATTCGCATTTCAGCCAGTCGGCGACTTCGCGCGTAGCATCGTCGGCGCGGCGTTCGGTGGTGGAGCAGTGCTCGCCGAGCAAGTCGATTTCGTCTAAGGTGTAATGAAAACCGCCGCCGTGGGTGCTGCGTTTTGTGCTGCCTTGCGCTTTGGCGATCAAATATTTAATCGCGCGGTGCAGGCTCAAATCAGGATAACGGCGGATTGGCGAGGTGAAATGGGCATAGTTATCCAATGCCAAACCGAAATGCCCGATATTGTCGGCGGAATAGACCGCCTGACTGAGCGAGCGCAACAACATGGTTTGAATCAGCTCGTGATCAGGACGTTCTTTCACCTGTTTCATCAATTCGGCATAATCCGCCGGGGTTGGTTTCAAACCGCCGCCAAGGGTTAAACCGCACTCGTTGAGGAAACTGCGGAAGCCCATCAGTTTTTCTTCGCCCGGTCCGGCGTGAATGCGGAACAGTGCAGGTTCTTGCGCTTTTTCGACAAAAGTCGCCGCGGCAATATTGGCTTGGATCATACACTCTTCGATGATCTTATGCGCGTCATTGCGCACCACCGGCTCGATCCGTTCGATTCGCCCTTGCGGATTAAAAATAAATTGGGTTTCGATGGTTTCGAAATCGATCGCACCGCGTTTTTGGCGCGCGTCGTGCAACACGTTGAACAAGTTGTACAACTCTTCCAAGTGCGGTACCAGCAGGGCATAGCGTTGGCGCAGTTCCTCGTCGCCCTCTAAAATCCGCCATACTTTGGTGTAGGTCAAACGGGCGTGGGAGTTCATGACCGCTTCGTAGAATTTGTAGCCGGTCATTTTGCCTTTTTTGGAAATATCCATTTCGCAGACCATACACAACCGATCCACTTGCGGATTTAACGAACAGAGTCCGTTCGACAGCACTTCCGGCAACATCGGCACAACCCGATTCGGGAAGTAAACCGAGGTGCCGCGATTGCGCGCCTCGGCATCAAGTGCGGTTTTCAGGCGCACATAATAACTGACATCGGCAATCGCCACCCACAGTTTCCAGCCGCTGTCGCCGTTTTTGCGCGCATAAACCGCATCATCAAAATCGCGCGCGTCTTCGCCGTCAATGGTGACCAGCGGCAAATCCCGCAGATCAACCCGCCCTTGCTTCGCTTCTTCGCCGACTTCTTCTTGTAAGCCGCTAATCTGCTTTAACACGCTTTCGGGGAAGATATGCGGAATATCGTGGTTGCGCAGTGCGATTTCCACCTCCATACCGGGCGCCATGTTATCGCCCAAAATTTCGGTGATAATCCCGACCGGATTATGGTTGCGGGTGCGTGGTTGCAGCTCGACCACCACCACTTGCCCCATGCGCGCGCCCATGCGGTGTTCGTTCGGAATCAGGATATCGTGGTTGATACGACTGTCGTCCGGCACCACAAAGGCAATGCCCGACTCCATGAAAAAACGACCGACAATCTGTTTTTTACGGCTCTCCAGAATACGCACGATCCGCACTTCCTGCCGTCCACGCCGATCAAAGCCGTTCGGTTGCGCCAGCACATAATCGCCGTGCATGACCCGCTGCATTTGTCCGTTGGGAATAAACCAATCGTCCTCTTTTTTGCCGCCGACCGAGCCTTCGACCTGTAAAAAACCGTAACCGTCGCGATGTCCGATCACCGTGCCTTTCAGCAACGACAATTTTTCCGGCAGCGCATAACATTGGCGTTTGGTAAATACCAACTGCCCGTCGTTTTCCATCGCGCGCAAACGGCGGCGCATGCCTTCGACCTGTTCTTCATCACTGATATGAAGTGCGGTCAGAATATCCTGCCGTTTCATCGGTGCGTTGTGTTCGCGAATGGTCTGTAAAATAAACTCACGGCTCGGTATCGGATTTTCATATTTCTCCGCTTCCGCCTGATAATTCGGATCTTTTGACATAATGTCTCCTTTTTTGTTGTTTTTATTGTTGTTATGGGGGATATGCTCAGTTTGACACTTGGGGCGGGGGAATGCAAGCAAGCAAAAAGTGTATTTAAGATGAATAGTTATTTATCAGTGCGATAGGCTTTGTGCATTGCCACAATCACTTCACGCACGGTTTTCTTTTGCGCTTGTGGTAAATTTAAAAAGGTTTTTACGATCCACTCATCATCGTAACTTTCAGCAAGCTCCCAAAGTTGCTTGGTGATGGTGGGTTTGAGATTTGTTTTATTGATTTTGTAAGCGATTTCATTAGATACCAATTCTGTTGCATCAACCTCAAGCCATTCAATTAATGTTTTCAGTCGTTCTAATGTAGGTAAACCATCGCCACGCAGCCATTTTGCTACAGCAGCTTGACCTATTGGTTTACCGTAATAGCGTAAATTCAGCTCCCGTTCAATCACAGCAGCCGTTGGTTTATATCCTTTTGCGGTCACAATTCGCTTCAAATTTTCCGCAAATTTTATTGATTCATTCATAGCGTTTAAGTTTATCTTTTGCTAAAAATTTTTTATAACTTGATTGAAAGTTATGTAACTATTAAGATTAGTTTCATTAAAAGTTGCTGGAAAAGTTATAAAAACATGATTCAACAAATCAAATCCAAAAAACGAGTAGCCGATCACGGCGAAGTCTTTACTCGGCGACAAGAAGTCAAAGCGATGTTGGACTTGATGAAAGATGACACAGAAAAACGTGATGATTCACGTTATTTAGAGCCAGCTTGTGGCGATGGTAACTTTTTGATTGAGATTTTGGCTCGTAAATTGGCAGTAGTAGAGAAAATCTACCATAGCTCGCAACGTGAATACGAATTTAATGCGGTATTTGCCTTGGCTTGTTTGTATGGCATTGAGCTACTGCAAGATAACGTCATCGCCTGTCGTAAACGCTTGCTAAATTATTTTCAACAGCAATATGAACGCCTGTTTGCAGAGCAAACCCAGATTGAAGTGCTTGAAGTGGCGGAATTTATTTTATCGCTCAATATTTTGCACGGTAATGCTTTAACTATGAAAAATGCAGAGCATGATGAATTTCTGCATTTTTCGGAATGGTCGAAAGTGTCATTTCCACGTAAATGGTCGTTAAAACGGCATGACTGGATTTATCAGGAATTGATAGAACAACAAGGCAAAGCACAAAGTGCCAATGGTGAGCCGTATCGTTCAATTCAAGAATATTTTAGTTGCTATTTTCTGGATATTAAACATGCAAAACCTGTCCATTAACCATAATCCTGATGTGCTCTCTTGTTTGGCGAATTTGTCGAACGATGAAGTGTTTACGCCGCCGGAAGTGGCAAATGCGATGTTGGATCTATTGCCGCAAGACTATTTTTCCGATCCGCACCGCACTTTTCTTGATCCTGCTACTAAATCGGGTGTTTTTCTGCGTGAAATTACCAAGCGATTGCTGAAAGGTTTAGAACCGAAAATACCTGATTTACAGCAACGCATTAACCATATTTTTACCAAGCAGATTTTCGGGCTGGGTTTAACGGAACTGACAGCGTTACTTGCTCGCCGTAGCCTTTATTGTAGCCGTGAAGCGAACGGTGAATATGCGATTTGCGATGTGTTTTCTGATGAACAAGGCAATATTTTCTATCAGCCATTGCAACATACTTGGGTAGATGGCAAGTGTGAACACTGTGGGGCAAGTCAAGCTGTGTATGATCGTGGCAAAAATTTAGAAAGCCACGCTTATTCTTTTATTCATTTACCTATTCACGAAATAAATAAAAATCTTCCTATGAAATTTGATGTCATTATCGGCAATCCGCCGTATCAGTTGAGTGATGGTGGCTTCTCTGCAAGTGCAATGCCTATTTACCAAAAATTTGTAGAGCAAGCTAAAAAATTAAATCCCAATCATATTGTAATGATTATTCCTGCACGTTGGTACACTGGTGGTAAAGGGCTGGATAAATTTAGAGATGCGATGCTGGCAGATCGCCAACTAATTGAATTACATGATTTTCCTAATTCATCGGATTGCTTTTCTGGCGTTGATATTAAAGGCGGTGTTTGCTATTTCCTATGGAAAAATCAAGCAAATGAAGATTGCTTTGTGGTGACGCACGAAGGGGATAATATTATTTCTAGCATGACACGCCCCTTAAAAGAAGAACAATTAGATATATTTATCCGTTATAACCAAGCGGTAAAAATTTTACGAAAAATTGCAAAATATAATGAACCCAGTTTTAATAAACGTATTAGTTCAAGAAAACCATTTGGATTACCAACCAATTTTAAAGGCAGAAATGAGCCTTATAAAGATGAATTTTATAATGTGAAATTGTATCAAAATAAAGGTGTTGGGTATATTAAAATCACAGATATTCCTATTAATCGTCAATGGATTGATGAACATAAAGTTATTGCTCCTTATGCGGTTGGTTCGGGTGATAGCAAAACTGACTGGGTTAAACCAATCTATGCTGAAAAAGGTTCAGCTTGTACGGAAACCTATTTAGTGTTCGGACCTTTTGAAAACAAAGAAGTTTGCGAAAATGTAATGAGTTACATCAATACCCGTTTTTTCCATTTTATGCTGACCTTAAAAAAGAATACACAGCACACAACTCGCCAGACCTACGAACTTGTCCCAGTCCAAGACTTCTCAAAACCGTGGACAGATCAAGAACTTTATGAGAAATATCAATTAACCCAAACTGAAATTAACTATATTGAAAGTATGGTTAGACCCATGGAGTAATTTAAGGAGTTTATTATGATTTCAAAAGATGATCTTTATCAGGCTATCAAAACGCAATGTGAATTGAGCTTTGAAAATATTGCAATAGATAAATCTCTTTCAAAAATGTGTGAATTTTGTGGTTCAGATTTAATTGAATACATATCAGGTATTTATCCAAAATTAAGAACTAAATGCCATCATTGTGAAAAAGAATTGGATTTTTATCAAGCTTTTGGAATAAGTCATTCTGATATACGGCAAGGTGTAGAAGATTTTTTTGAAGACTGCGAAGAATGTGGAGAGCATTCCATGTTTGGTAATATTTGCACAAACTCAGAATGTAATTATGAATATGAGCCAATAATAGATCCTGACACGGGCTGTGTTTTGGATGAAGATGAAATTAGAAAAATCCAAGAAAAAATAGAAAAAGATTAATTCTATAAAGGGTGGGAATAATCTGATTTTTCCTAAACTTTAAAGCTTAATCACTTGAATTTTAAAGATATTTTTAATTTCTTTTGTAGGGGCGGATACAATCTGCCCCTACATATCCCCTTATATTTAACGGATCCCTCAATGAGTAATTTACTAATCCCACTTCGCACCCCCAAAATTTATGCCTATTCCGACAGCCGTTATCCCAATTGCCTAAAAATTGGCTACACGGAACGCAACGTGCTTGAGCGTGTGCAAGAGCAATACCCTGTTAGACTGCCAAGCCAAAGCTGGAAAATTGAATTAGATGAAATTGCTATCCGCAATGATGGTTCAATGTTCAAAGATTTTGATGTGCACAATTTGCTAAAAAAGCAAGGTATTCGACCACTTGAAGGCGAATGGTTTGAATGTTCGCTTGAGCAAATTAAAGCAGCGTTGCTAGAAATTAAAACAGGCACTGCTAATCGTGAACAGCGTATTTTTGACTTCGCCATGCGACCGGAGCAGCAAAGTGCGGTAGCAAAAACGGTAAATTATTTCAAACAATTTCAAAAAGATAAAAATAATCTTGGAAAAACACCGCACTTCTTATGGAATGCTAAAATGCGTTTTGGTAAAACGTTTGCCGCTTATCAATTAGCTAAACAGATGGGCTGGAAACGGGTATTAGTGCTAACCTTTAAACCTGCGGTGCAAAATGCGTGGCAAGAAGATGTGCAAAATCATCTTGATTTTGTTGGGTGGAAATTTGTCACCAACCAAGATGAATGGCAAGCAGGAGCGGATTTTCCACAAATTTGCTTTGGTTCTTTCCAAGATTTTCTCGGCAAAAATAAAGCAGGAGGGATTAAGCTCAAAAATGAGTGGGTGCATACCATCAACTGGGATTGCATTATTTTTGACGAATATCACTACGGTGCGTGGCGTGATAAATCCAAAGGTTTATTTGAGCCTGAAGAACAGAGTTCACAAAAACAATGGCAAGCGGAAGCCTCCGAAATGGAAATGGATATGCCCGACTATTTTGATGAAGATATTTTGCCGATTACCACCGATCATTATTTGTATTTATCAGGAACACCATTTCGGGCAATTAATTCGGGTGAATTTATTGAAGATCAAATTTACAACTGGACATATTCCGATGAACAGCGTGAAAAAAACACTTGGCAAGGGGAAAATAATCCTTATTTAGCCTTGCCTCGAATGATTATGATGACTTATCAACTACCTGATGATATTAGAGAAGTTGCCTTGAAAGGGGAATTTAATGAATTCGACTTGAACCAATTTTTTGCCGCAACAGGATTGGACGATACAGCGAAATTCAAATACGAAAACGAAGTGCAGAAATGGTTGGATTTGATTCGTGGACAGCTGCGTTCCACCACCATTGATAACCTCAAACTCGGTGCTGAAAAACCGCCAATGCCGTTTGGCGATAGTCGCTTATTGGCGAATTTATTGCATACCTTTTGGTTTTTACCCAGTGTTTCGGCTTGTTATGCAATGCGAAATTTATTGCAACAACGGCAAAATACGTTCTATCAGGATTACGACATTATTGTCGCAGCCGGTCCCGAAGCTGGCATGGGAGCAGAAGCGTTAATTCCGGTGAAAACCGCAATGCGTAAACCGTTGAAATCGAAATCCATTACCCTGTCGTGCGGGAAATTAACCACAGGCGTATCGGTCGCCCCGTGGACAGGGATTTTTATGTTGCGTAATCTCACTTCGCCTGAAACCTATTTCCAAGCGGCTTTCCGTGTGCAAACCCCGTGGGTGTTACGTGGGCATAACCCGAACGATCCGAATAATGAATGTATCGTTAAAGAAGATTGCTATGTCTTTGATTTTGCCCCTGACCGAGCTTTACGCCAATTAGCAGATTATTGTGTGCGTTTAAATACAGATGATAAGAACCCTGAGAAGAAAGTGGCGGAATTTATCCAGTTCTTGCCTGTACTGGCTTATGATGGTAGTTCAATGCGTCCGATTGATGCCGCTGGAATTTTAGATATGGCGATGAGCGGCACAACGGCAACTTTGCTTGCTCGGCGTTGGGAAAGTGCATTATTGGTGAATGTGGATAACGATACGCTAAAAAAACTCTGGGCAAATGAAGAAGCCATGGCAGCACTAATGAGCATTGAAGGTTTCCGTTCGCTTAATCAAGATATTGAAACCATTATCAATAAATCCGACAGTGTGAAAAAGACCAAGCAAGACGCCAATGAGCGTGATCTCAGCAAAGAAGAGAAAAAACAATTAAACGATGATGAGAAACAAGAACGCAGTTTACGCAAGCAAGTACAAGAAAAATTGATTAAATTTGCCACTCGCATTCCGATTTTTATGTATTTAACCGATTATCGTGAATATACTTTGCGTGATGTTATCACTCAACTTGAACCTGAATTATTTCACAAAGTGACCGGCTTAACTCAAAAAGATTTCAATTTATTGGTCAGTTTAAATCTCTTTAACAGCGGCATGATGAATGATGCGGTGTATAAATTTAAACGCTATGAAGATTCCAGTTTGAGCTATGCCGGCATTGAAAAACACAGTAGTGAACGAATCGGTTTGTATGATACTACGATTAGTTTGCATGAGTATCAGCGGCAGTTATAACGGAGTCATAGAAGATCTTAAGCGATCCTCTATGACTAATGATTATTATGACTTAAATATCCACCGACTTCCATTCCGGATTGCCTTTGACCGGCGGCAAATAGGCTAAATGCTGCATATTCTGCGCCCATAAATTGCTTGGAATGCGGTAGTGATCGGCTTTATTCGGATCGATCTCAGTGATAATTTCCGCTTCGCGTCCGGTGGCGATCAGGGTTGCCAAATCCGGGTTCATCATCACCGCTTTGCCGACGGCGATAAATTCCGCCCAGCCGGTTTGGTAGGCGGCGAGGATTTGGTCGGCGCTGAACAGGCAACCGACGCCGATCAACGGCATTCTGCCGTTGATGTGCTGGTGCAGCAACTGCATACGCGTCAAGGTGCTGTCTGCGCCGCGGCGGGCTTTTTTGTAGAAATCCCACAGCGAAACGTGCAGATATTGCAGCGGTTTTTCTAACAATGCGTCAATGAGTGCAAAGGTGTCTTGCATGGTTAAGCCGTTTTCGCCCGGTTCTTCCGGCGAGAAGCGGTAGCCGACGATAAAATCATTGCGTCCAGACCGCACTTTGACCGCATTCACCGCGTCGACCACTGCCAGCGGGAAACGCAAACGGTTTGCTAACGAGCCGCCCCATTGATCTTGGCGACGGTTGGTTGCCGCCGAGAAAAATTGTTGGATCAAATAGTTATTCGCACCGTGAATTTCCACTCCGTCAAAACCGGCTTGAATCGCAAGATCGGCAGCATTGGCAAACGCGCGGATTAAGGCTTCGATTTCCTGTTCGCTCAACGCACGGGCTTGGCGTTCCGGATTTGCCGACGGCGCAACCACATCCGCCGTGCCAATCAGATCTTTGATTGTTAATTGACCACCGTGATGAATTTGCAAAATCGCTTTCGCGCCCTGTGTTTGAATGGTCTGTGCCACGGTTTTTAAACTGGCTAAATCGGAGTTGGAGATGGCATGCGGCTGTCCGGGAAAGGCTTTGCCTTCTGCCGAAACGAGGGTGGCGGCGGTGATAAACAGTCCGAAATCTTGCGCGCGATCTTGTAAAAAGGCGAGTTCTTCTGCACTGGCGCTGCCGTCAGGATTGGCGGCGTAGTGGGTCATTGGCGCAACGGTCAGACGATTTTTGATTTCCACGCCGTTATTCAGGGTGTAAGGTTGAAAAAGAGGGGCGTATTTCGGGTTCATTTGAATACCTTTTGAATTAATGATATGTTCATTGTTACAATGAAATAAGGTCAGATTGAACAATTTCAATCTTAATTTACAATCAAGGAAGAAAAATGTCTTTTATCGAACGTCTTTTTCATGCCGTCTTATTCGAAGTGTTTGCGGTGCTGTTTTCGGTCGGGCTGTTATTGCTGTTTACCCAACATCAGGTCGGCGCGCTGTCGAGCACGGTTATTGCGATTTCTTTGATGGCAATGGTGTGGAATTTTGTGTTTAACTGGGGCTTTGACCGGGTATTTACCGGTGAAAAAGTGTTACGCAGCGCCAAAGTGCGGTTGCTGCATGCCATTTTATTTGAAGGCGGTTTATTGCTGTGTACCATTCCGCTGGTGGCGTATTTACTGCAAATCAGTTTTTATCAAGCCTTTATTATGGATTTGGGGCTGACGATTTTTATTCTGATTTATACCATTATTTATAACTGGAGCTATGACCATATTCGTGCGCTGTTAGTGAAAAAACGCATAGTCGCAACAGCAGTTTAAGCAAGCCATACCGCACTTTTGATTATGCAAAGTGCGGTTTGTATCAATAGCAAGCAACAAAAAACCCGATGCAAGATCGGGTTTTTAGGCTTTGTCTTAGAATAAACCGAATTATTCAGCAACAACAATCACATTTAATGAAGCGAATACTTCACCGTGTAATTGGAAACGAACTTCGTGTTCGCCAGTGGTACGCAATGGACCTTCTGACAAACGCACTTCGCTTTTTTCAATTTTAACGCCAGCCGCAGTAACCGCGTCTGCTACATCGCGCGTGGTGATAGAACCGAACAGGCGGCCTTCGTCACCGGCTTTAGAAGTGATGGTCACAGAACCGAGGGCTTCCAGACGCTCTGCGCGATCTAAAGCCGCAACCAATTCTTTGGCGACTTTTTCTTCCAATTCAGCACGACGTGCTTCGAAAAGTTCGATGTTCGCTTTGGTTGCCATAACCGCTTTCCCTTGCGGGATTAAGAAGTTACGTGCGAAACCGGCTTTAACATTCACTTGGTCACCAACGTTACCCAAGTGAACAATTTTATCTAAAAGAATAATTTGCATTACCGTATCCTCTCTTAATTACTGATGGTTGTCAGTGTACGGTAACAACGCTAAGTAGCGGGCGCGTTTGATTGCGCGTGCCAATTGACGTTGGTACTTCGCACGAGTACCGGTAATACGGCTTGGAACAATTTTGCCGCTCTCTGTAATGTAGTTCTTTAACGTGGCGATATCTTTGTAATCGATTTCAACTACGTTTTCCGCTGTAAAACGGCAGAACTTACGACGACGGAAATAACGTGCCATGGGGCTAGTCTCCTAATCTATAAATTCGATATGCTCGGCGTGCAACACTAACTGATTGAGTCCGTTAGCACTTTTGTGGGTGGTGATAAAACCTGCCACAAAAAGGTTGCTGCCGACCGTAATGCTTTGAGTTTGTTTAATTAATTGATCGCCACTGAGTGATACTGCGATAGCGCACCATGCTTGTCGGGCTAAGCCGACTTCGGTTTGTTGCGAACGGTGTTCCAACATAAACCGGCAGTGCTCAATGCCACTCGGGCTTTTGCTTCGTCTCGGGTGGGAAATCACATTTCCTGTCAGCGAGAGACGATTTTCAATCGTTAAATTACTCTTCAGCATCCTCATAATCGTTGTTTTCAACTTCAGCGGAAGCGCGACGTTCGTCTTTCGCTTTCACCATTGGGGACGCTTCTGTTACGGCGTGCTTAGTGCGCATAATTGCGTTACGCAGAACGGCGTCGTTGTAACGGAAAGTAGTTTCTAGCTCGTCGATTACTTCTTGCGGTGCTTCTACATTCATTAGCACATAGTGTGCTTTATGTAGTTTGTTGATTGGGTAAGCCAATTGACGACGGCCCCAATCTTCTAGGCGATGAATCTGACCACCTGCTTCTTTAACAGAACCGGTGTAGCGCTCGATCATGCCTGGTACTTGTTCGCTTTGGTCCGGATGAACCATAAAAACGATTTCGTAGTGACGCATTACTGCTGCTCCTTACGGGTTAATCAGCCTCCGACGATAGACCAGTCACCAATCTGCGGAAGCAAGGAACGAAAATGGAATGTGACTGTAAGGCGCAAAATTATAGCGGGATTCGAAGTGCGGTACAAGGATTATTTGGATTATTTTTAAGCGGCTTATGCGGAAGGGAAGTATCCAAAAAATCTCGGCATAAGAAAGCAAAAGTGCGGTTGGGAAACCGCACTTTAGAGTTGATTCGGCTCAGGCAATTAGATTTTTTTGAAAATCAGCGAGCCGTTGGTGCCGCCGAAACCGAAGGAATTACATAACGCATAGTCCAATTCGGCTTTGCGCGCGGTATTCGGCACGAGATCCAAGGTGACATTCGGATCTTGATTGTCTAAGTTGATGGTAGGCGGCACGATTTGATCGCGCAGGGCTAATACGGTGAAAATCGCTTCCACCGCACCGGCCGCACCCAATAAGTGCCCGGTCATCGACTTGGTGGAGCTGACCAAAATGCGGTCTTTGTTTGCCGCAAATACGCTGCTGATCGCCGTCGCTTCGGCAACATCGCCTGCCGGGGTTGACGTGCCGTGTGCATTGACATAGCCCACTTGTTGCGGTTCGATTTGTGCGTCACGCACCGCATTGCTCATCGCCAAGGCGGCACCTGCGCCGTCTTCCGGCGGCGAAGTCATATGATAGCCGTCGCCGCTCATGCCGAAACCGACCAGTTCCGCATAGATTTTCGCCCCGCGGGCTTTGGCGTGTTCGTATTCTTCCAACACCATCACCCCCGCACCGTCGCCCAGCACAAAACCGTCGCGATCCACGTCCCAAGGGCGGCTTGCCGCTTGCGGATTATCGTTGCGGGTGGATAATGCGCGCGCCGCGCCGAAACCGGCAATACCTAACGAAGTGCTGGCTTTTTCCGCACCGCCGGCGATCATCACATCGGCATCGCCGTAAGCAATAATACGTGCCGCATGACCGATATTGTGCACCCCGGTGGTGCAAGCGGTGGCGATGGTGATATTCGGACCGTGTAATTTATAATTGATTGATAGGTGTCCGGCAATCATATTAACAATGGTGGACGGCACAAAGAACGGGCTGACTTTACGCGGACCGCCCGCAATCAGAGCAGTATGGTTCTCTTCGATTAAACCCAGCCCGCCGATACCGGAGCCGATAGCCACCCCGATACGTTGGGCATTTTGTTCGGTAACTTCCAAGCCGGAATCTTGAATGGCTTGCATACCGGCAGCGATACCGTATTGGATAAACAAATCCATTTTTTTGGTATCTTTGCGCGAGATATATTCTTCGCTGTTGAAGTTTTTGACTTGACCGGCAAATTTGGTGGTGTGGTTTGATGTATCGAAATTTTCGATCAGATTGATTCCGCTCTTGCCTGCCAACAAGTTTTGCCAGGTTGAATTAACATCATTACCAAGCGGTGATAACATTCCTAAGCCTGTTACAACGACGCGACGTTTTGACATGAATATGCTCCGAGTGGGAGGTTGAAAATAGAATTTGTATAACTGACTGACAAAATTTAGGCGGTCTGAGAACCGCCTAAATCCAGAAGATTATTGATTATTTTGAACGTAATCAATTGCAGACTGAACAGTTGTGATTTTTTCAGCTTCTTCGTCAGGAATTTCGATGTCGAATTCTTCTTCCAAAGCCATTACCAGTTCAACTGTATCTAAAGAGTCAGCACCCAAATCTTCAACGAATGAAGCTTCGGATTTTACTTCGTCTTCTTTAACGCCTAATTGTTCAACAATGATTTTTTTTACGCGTTCTTCAATACTCATTTTTAAATTTCCTATGTTTTAAATTTCGCCACAGCGAGAGGTGAATAAGGTATGTATTGTTTAAACGACGGCAATAACCGTAACAGATGTTGATCCATCAACAAGGCTTTGCTTAAGGCAACACATACTATGACAAAATTTGGCTATATTCTTGTTTCTTGGGAAAGTCTATAACCAAGATTGTATACCGTCGCAGATTTTACCATTAACCGAGAGGCGTTGTCATGCATTTATCTTCATTTGTCCGATTTTGCTACAGCGCAAAATGAAATAGACGCACGCCAATCGGATCAGTTCATGTAAAGTCCGCCGTTAACATGCAATGTGGTGCCGGTCACATAACCCGCATCTTCCGAAGCAAGGAAAGCCACCGCTTTGGCAATATCTTTCGCTTCGCCCAGTTTGCCGGCAGGCACATTGACTAAAATACTCTGTTTTTGTTCTTCGGTGAGCGCATGGGTCATATCGGTGGCAATAAAGCCCGGCGCCACCACATTGACGGTGATACCGCGCGAGGCGACTTCTTGCGCCAAGGCTTTGGAGAAACCGATTACACCGGCCTTAGCCGCACAGTAGTTGGTTTGTCCCGGATTGCCGGAAGAGCCGACCACCGAGCCGATATTGATGATACGCCCGTAGCGTTTTTTCATCATGCTGCGCAGCATGGCTTTTGACAGGTGGAAAATGGAGGTCAGGTTGGTATCGATAATATCGTTCCATTCTTCTTCTTTCATGCGCATTAACAGGTTGTCACGGGTAATGCCGGCATTATTGACCAAAATATCAATCTCGCCGAATTCGGCTTTGATTTGCGCCAAGGTTTGATCGATTGAGGCGGTGTCGGCGACATTCAGCACCAATCCCTTGCCGTTTTCGCCCAAATAAGCAGAAATGGCTTGTGCCCCGGCTTCGCTGGTGGCGGTGCCGATCACGGTTGCGCCTTTGGCGGCCAATTCTTCTGCGATGGCTTTGCCGATGCCGCGGCTGGCACCGGTTACTAATGCGATTTTACCTTGCATAGGTTCTCCTTTTTTGAATAGTCAGATTAATCTTGAATCAGTGCTGCAACCGCACTTAACGACGCGGTGTCATTGACGGCGTGTGCGTCCAACTCTTTGTTAATACGTTTGGTTAAGCCGGTTAAGACTTTATTCGGTCCGATTTCAAGCAGAATTTGAACGCCGGCAGCCGCCATTTTTTCCACGCTTTCGGTCCAGCGTACCGGATTATATAGCTGGCGCACTAACGCATTGCGGATTTCGTCCGCGCCTTTTTCTTGTTTGACATCAACGTTATTAATCACCGCAACGGTCGGTTGTTTAAAGGTAACGGATTCCAACGCCACCGCCAGTTGATCGGCGGCAGGTTTCATCAAGGCGCAATGGGACGGCACGCTCACCGCTAACGGCAATGCCCGTTTGGCACCGGCTTCTTTGCACAACGCCGCTGCACGTTCTACCGCGTCTTTGTTACCGGCAATGACCACTTGTCCCGGCGAATTGAAATTGACGGCGGAAACGACTTCGCCTTGTGCGGCTTGGGCGCAAGCGTCAATGATCGGCTGGTTATCTAAGCCGATAATCGCATACATCGCCCCGGTGCCCGCCGGAACGGCTTTTTGCATTAAGCGGCCGCGCAGTTCGACCAGTTTAATCGCTTCTTGGAAATCCAATACGCCGGCGCAAACTAAGGCGGAAAACTCGCCTAAACTGTGTCCGGCCATCACTTGCGGTGTCAGTTCGGGGTATTGTTGTTGCCAAGTGCGGTAAATCGCCACTGACGCCGCTAATAGCGCCGGTTGGGTGCGCCAGGTTTGGTTCAGTTCTTCTGCTTCGCCCTGTTGCACTAACTGCCATAAATCATAACCGAGCGCTGCGGAAGCTTGTTTAAAGGTTTCTTCTACTACCGGGAATTGAGCCGCTAAATCGGCTAACATGCCGATGGCTTGCGAGCCTTGTCCGGGAAAAACCATTGCAAATTTTTTCATTTGTTTCTACCTGCTTTTACTACCTAATTGAAAGTTAAGCCAAAGTGCGGTTTGGTTAAAAACGGACCAACGCCGATCCCCAAGTCCAACCGCCGCCAAAGGCTTCTAATAACAATAACTGTCCGCGCTGAATCCGTCCGTCGCGCACCGCTTCGTCCAATGCGACCGGAATGGTGGCGGCACTGGTATTGCCGTAGCGATCCAAAGTGATCACTACTTGCGACAGATCCATGTCTAATTTTTTTGCCGTCGCCGCGATAATGCGTAAATTGGCTTGGTGCGGAACCAACCAATCAATCGCTTTTTTATCTAAGTTATTGGCTTGTAAGGTTTCTTCCACCACATTTGACAATTCTCGCACCGCCAGTTTAAAGGTTTCATTGCCTTGCATTTGGATAAAGCCGGATTGTTGCGTGCCGCGCTCTGCTTTCGGCAGAATCAGCATATCGCCTTTGTCCGCACTGGAATGCAAATGGGTGGAAATAATGCCTTGCTGTTCGCTTGCCTCTAAAATCACCGCGCCGGCACCGTCGCCGAATAAAATCACGGTGCTGCGGTCCTGTTCGTCGAGGTTGCGTGAATTAACATCCGAACCGATCACCAACGCTTTTTTCACCTTGCCGCTGCGGATAAATTGATCGGCGACGCTTAATGCGTAAATAAAGCCGCTACAGGCTGCCGCCACATCAAATGCGATTGCATCGTCGATATTCAGCAGCCCCTGAATTTGACAAGCCGCACTGGGGTAAGCGTGCGAGCTGCTGGTGGTCGCGACTAAAACCAAATCAATTTCGTTCGGGTCGAGCCGTGCGGCGGCAAAACATTGTTGTGCCGCGGCAAATCCCATGGTAGCCACGCTTTCTTCTTCGCTGGCAATACGGCGTTCTTTAATGCCGGAACGGGTGGTGATCCACTCGTCGGAGGTATCCACCATTTTTTCTAAATCGGCATTGGTTCTGATTTTTGCCGGTAAATAACTGCCGGTAGCTAGAATTTTACTAAACATAATCATCTCATGATGTGTGAATATTATTGTTCTTTTCGTTTAAACCAATTAAAGCGTGCGATTTAACCCGGCGGCGATTTTTGCCGGAATCTCCGAGCGCACTTGCCATGCCGCCTGCTGAATGGCATATAAAAACGCAGCTTGATTGGCGCTGCCGTGGCTTTTGACCACGACCGAGGTTAAGCCCAGCAGGGAGGCGCCGTTATATTTATCCGGATTAAACTGGCTGAACTGCTTGAAATATTTTTTCAGCAGATATTTACTGCACGGCAACAATAACTTTTTAAGTGCGGTCTTTGCCCACGACGGGCGGGTATTGCCGCCGTTTTTGATTAAGGCAAACAGATTTTTTGCCGTGCCTTCTAAGGTTTTTAACGCAATATTGCCGGCAAAACCATCGCAAACAATTACATCGGCATAGCCGTTCAATAGATGGTTGCCTTCGATATAGCCGATATAATTCAGTTGGGTTTGCCGTTGAATCAAATCGGCGGCGTCGCGGATATGTCTTAGCCCTTTCAACTCTTCAATGCCGATATTCAACAATGCAACGCGCGGATAAACCAGATTAAAACTGTTTTCGGCGAAAATCGCGCCCATTTGTGCGAATTGCATTAAGGTTTCAGCCGAGCAATCGATATTGGCACCCAAATCCAACATAATACTTTGCTTGCCGTCGATCGTCGGAATGTTCGAAACCAGTGCCGGGCGCTGAATGCCGGCAAGCGGTTGCAATAACACTTTTGCCAATCCCATTAATACCGCGGTATCGCCGCCGCTAACGCAGGCTTGCGCTTGTTTGTCACGCACCGCTTCAATCGCAAGGCGCATTGAGCTGCCTTTGCTATGGCGTAGTGCATGGGAAAGCCCTTGCTCGTTTTTAATCACGCGATCGCAATGATGTACGCGAATGCGTTGGCGCAGAGACTGGGGAATATTCGCAAGATAAGGGGAAATAAGCTGGCTGTCGCCGAACAGCAGAATATCGAGCATTGGATCATGTTCCAACGCTTGCAGGCTTGCCGGGATAGTAATACGGGGACCAAAGTCCCCGCCCATTACATCTAACGCCAGGGTTAGACGATTCAATTGCTTACCTCAAAGGAGACAACAGTAATCTGAAATTACTTATTGATCACTTTACGGCCACGGTAGTAACCGTCGGCGGTTACATGGTGACGCAAATGGGTTTTACCGGTTTCTTTATCAACAGAAACTGCAGCGGTAGTCAACGCATCGTGAGAACGACGCATATCACGACGTGAACGAGATTTTTTATTTTGTTGAACAGCCATTGGCCATACTCCTAAATTATTTTCGCTTTAAATTAGCTAATACAGCGAACGGGTTTGGTTTTTCTGCTTCCGCAGGCAATTCGCCAAAGACCTGTTCAGCCACGGACACTTCACAGTGTTCAGGATCGTGCATTGCCACCAGCGGCAAGGAAAGCATTAATTCATCTTCCACTACGTCGCGTAAATCGATTTCGCCGAATTCATTAAATTCAATCGGCTCATAAATTTCAGGTAACAGCTCTGCTTGATCCATATTAGACACCGGACTGTAGCAAAATTCACTGTCCAATGTCATCGTAAAAGGTTTATCGCAACGTTGACAAATCAACTCCACCTCAACCGTTGCGTGACCTTTCATCACCACCAATCGTTGCGGATCAACTGAGAACGACAATCTAACTTGTGCATTATTCAGCACACGACTTACCGAAGCCTGCAAGCGTTCTAACTGGTTTGGTGCGTAGTAACCTACATAGTCCAACCGACGTTGAGCGTCTTTGACCGGATCGACAGTCAGGGGAAGTTTAACCTTTTGCATAGGGTGCGCATATTAACTGTACAGACCAAAATAGTCAAAAGGAATTATGCATTTTTTGCCAAGTTTTTTTCAGCCTTCGGACCGCACTTGCTGAATTTTGATTAACGCACTTAACTTTAGCTTCGTGCGCAAACTTGCTATACTGCTTCGCTTATTCATGATGTCATTATAAAAGGGTTTAATTTATGACAACTCAAGTTTCACAAAACCGCTATTGGCAACATTTGAAAGTGGCATTTCAATATTTAGTGCCGCAATTTGCCCTGACCCGTTTGGCGGGCTGGTTTGCCGAAAAACAGTGGGGGAGCGTGACCCACTTGGCGATCAAGGCGTTTAGTGCCAAGTATAAGATTAACTTACAGGAAGCGGAAAAATCCGAGCCGAAGCAATATGCTTCGTTTAACGAATTTTTTATCCGCCGCTTAAAAGCCGACGCGCGCCCGATTGACGGCAACCCAAGTGCGGTTTGCTTGCCGGCGGACGGGCGAATCAGCGAATTGGGCGAGATCGTCAACGGGCAATTATTCCAAGCCAAAGGGCATTTTTTCAGCTTAACCGATTTGTTGGCGCAGGACGAAACATTAGTGCCGTTATTTGAAAACGGCAAATTCATCACCACTTATTTGTCACCGCGTGATTATCACCGCGTGCATATGCCGTGTGACGGTGTGTTGCGCAAAATGGTGTACGTGCCGGGCGATCTGTTTTCGGTCAATCCGTTTTTGGCGCGGCATATTCCGAACCTGTTTGCGCGCAACGAGCGCGTGATCTGCTATTTTGATACCCCGTTCGGGGCGATGGTGCAGATTTTGGTCGGCGCAACCATCACCGCCAGTATCAGCACGCTGTGGGCCGGGATTATCAATCCGCCGCGCGCAGGCAAAATCCAAAGCTGGGAATATCCAAGCGAAGGGCAAAGTGCGGTTCGGTTGAAAAAAGGCGAGGAAATGGGCGCATTCCGTTTGGGTTCGACCGTGATTAACCTGTTCCAAGCGGACAAACTGGATTTTTTAACCGAATTACAAGCCGGAAGTGCGGTACAAATGGGCGCCGCGATGTCTGTGGCTACGCCGTCGCAGACCACGCAAGCTGTAATTTAAACTACTTTGACTAACAAAAGGAAAACAACACAATGAGCGAACAATTTTTTGCAGCGGTACAACTGGACAGCACCGAACAACAAGGCAGCTACGGTATCGGTTTACAAATGGGACAACAACTGTTGCAAAGCGGTTTACATATCAGTGTCGAAGCGGTTGCCAAAGGCATTTACGACGCGCTGCAACAAAATGCACCGGCGGTTGATCTGCAAGCGGTGAGTGCGGCGTTACAACAAATGCAACAGCAAGCGGAAGAATTACAACGGGCGCAATTCAAAGAAATCGAACAGGCTGGTAATGAATTCTTAGCCGAAAATAAAAAAATGGCGGGCGTGAAAGAAACCGAAAGCGGCTTGCAATATGAAGTGTTGGTCGAAGGCAACGGCGCAGTGCCAAGCCGCCAAGACAAAGTGCGGGTGCATTACACCGGCAGCCTGATTGACGGCACGGTGTTTGACAGCTCGGTGCAACGCGGACAACCGGCGGAATTCCCGGTCAGCGGTGTGATCAGCGGCTGGGTTGAAGCTTTATCTATGATGCCGATCGGTTCGAAATGGCGCTTAACCATTCCTCAGCACTTGGCTTACGGCGAACGCGGCGCAGGCGCTTCGATTCCACCGTTCAGTACCTTGATCTTTGAAGTGGAATTGTTGGATATTCTATAATTATTTTCATTTTATAAAGAACGGAGCTTGATTGCTCCGTTTTTTATTTTTGCTGGAAAAATAGCTATAAATACAGCGATTGGGTGATATTTAAAGCATATTTTCCTTTCCTTTCCTTTGGGAAAAGCATATTATGATTTTAGCTTGGCTGAAAAATCGTTATTCCGAATAATGGCATGTTCCATTTCATCTATCACTTATAAGCAGAAAAAGGAGTGTTAACCATGTTTAACCATGATACTTTTTACTGGATTAATCAGATTGAAAAAGCGTCTGTGTTAATGACCTTGCAGGAAGGAATCATAACGAAAGAGGTTGCGCAAAAGGTTGCTTCCGCAATTCAACGCTTATCGAACAGTTCTCGGCGTCCGAATGATTATCATGAAATTCAACCGATGTTATTCGAATTAACCGGGTTGGAAGGCTCGATGATTCATGTCGGGCGAAGCTGGCAAGATATGCTCGCGACAATTCACCGCTTATTAGTACGCGATCGATTCCTTTACCTCTATTATTTATCTTTAGAAACCAGAAAGCGCTTGGTGAAAATAGCGGATAATAACGCGGATACTATTGTGCCGTCTTATACTTATGGTGTACAGGCGCAGCCGGTAACCTTAGGGCATCTGTTTTTAGGTTATGAGGCAACGCTTGCGCGTTCGACAGATAGACTCTGTAGCTATTTTGTACGATTGAATAAATGTCCGCTAGGTGCGGCGGCATTGGCAACATCGAGTTTTCCGATTAATCGGGCTTCACTCGCTGATTTTTTAGGCTTTGAAGGTTATGTTGAAAATGCGTTTGATGCCGCACAACTATCACTGATTGATGTCGGGGTCGAAGCGGCTTATATTTCCTCCTTGGTTGCGTTATCAATCGGCACGTTCATTCAGGATCTCCATATTCAATTCCACCATACTCGCCCATGGTTGCTACTGGAAACCGAATCGCTGAACAGCCCGAGTACATTAATGCCGCAAAAACGCAATCCTTCGTCATTAGATAAAGTGCGGTTGCTGGCGAGTCAAGTGACAGGGGACGCATTTCGCTCCTGTATCTCTTCACATAATGTGAATTCGGGCTTAACAGATTATAAAAATGCGGAAATCTCGGAAACATTAGAGCGGGCTTGCTTAATGTTAAAAGACGTTAATGCCATTTTAGACGGCTTAACGGTGGATAAAGAGGCTGCTTTAGCGCAAGTGAATGCGGATTATTCGACAACCACAGAGCTTGCCAATTCCCTCCAACGTCAAGCCGGAATACCCTTTAAAATCGCACATGAATTTGCTTCGAGATTGACGAAATACGGCAGACAGCACCAATTAGCGCCTAAACAGTTGCCGTTTGACGCGGCGGTCGCTATTTTTGACGATGTTATGTTGGAGATGGCGAAAGAAAAAATGGAATTCCCACTTTCGAAAGAGGCGTTTTTTAAACACTTGGATCCGGCAAATATGATCGAGAGTTATTTGACATTGGGCGGCACAAATCCATCAGAAGTTCAGCGAATTTCTAAGAAGGTAACGGCGAATTTACAAGCGCATGAAGCTTGGTTGTACCGTATTCAACAAAATCTTCAGAAGGCTGATGAACGTTTAACGGAAATGTTTGAAGACCTTATTCGACAATGATGTTCTGATAACTTCGGCATGTATTTTTAAAACGGAAAACAGCAATGTTTTCCGTTTTTTTCTGTGCTCGTTAGCCAAATGTTATTAGAATGGAGATATTCTGCAATCAAGATGTATCTTCTACTTAAAAATAGTGAGCTAAATCAAAACTTCACTCTTTTACACTTGTTTGCGAATCGGGATTTCGTATCATATTCTCCGATTATTCATTTTTTTACAAAGGAAAATATATGCTGTATTTGGAGTTTTTATTTCTCTTAATCATGCTCTATATCGGTAGCCGCTTCGGCGGGGTTGGTTTAGGGGTGGTTTCCGGGATTGGTTTGTTGATCGAAGTGTTTGTGCTGCGTATGCCGCCGTCTTCGCCCCCGATTGACGTTATGCTGATCATTATTGCAGTGGTCACCTGCGCTGCGATTTTGGAAGCGGCGGGCGGTTTAAAATATATGCTGCAAATCGCGGAAAAAATCTTGCGCCGTAATCCGAAAATGGTGACATTCTTGGGACCGCTGGTGACTTACATCATGACCTTGATGTTGGGAACCGGACACGCGGTGTACACCATTATGCCGATTATCGGTGACGTTTCGCTGAAAAACGGCATTCGTCCGGAACGCCCGATGGCGGCAGCTTCGGTCGCTTCTCAATTAGGGATTACCGGCAGCCCGATTTCTGCGGCGGTGGTTTACTATTTGACCCAAATCGTCGAATTACCGGGTTATGAACACGTGACTTTATTGAGCATTGTCGCCGTGACTATTCCGGCAACCTTAGCCGGGGTGATCATGATGTCATTGTACAGCTTGCGTCGCGGTAAAGAGTTGAAAGACGATCCGGAATATCAACGCCGTTTAAAAGATCCGGTGTGGAGCGATCGCATTGCCAATACCACCAGCACCACGTTAAACGAAGTGTTGCCAAGTTCTGCCCGTAACGCCGTTTTACTGTTTATCTTGGCATTGGCAATTATTGTGGTAGTGGCGATCTTCCCTGAAGTCAGAACCATCGGCGAAGGTAAAAAAGCGATTTCCATGGGGATTATCATTCAGATGATGATGTTGGCGTTCGGCGGTATTATCCTGATCTCAACCAAAACCAATCCGCAAACCGTGCCGAACGGGGTGGTGTTTAAATCCGGCATGGTGGCGATGATAGCCATCTTCGGGATTGCGTGGATGAGCGATACGTACTTCCAATATGCAATGCCGTCATTTAAAGCCGGCGTGACCGAAATGGTGGAAGCCTATCCGTGGACCTTTGCTTTCGCGTTGTTTGCGGTTTCGGTGGTGATCAACAGCCAAGCGGCAACCGGACGTATGATGTTGCCGGTCGGTCTTGCCATCGGCTTGCCGGCACCGTTGCTTATCGGTTTATTACCGGCAACCTACGGCTACTTCTTTATCCCGAATTATCCGTCAGACATCGCCACCGTGAACTTCGACGTAACCGGCACCACCAAAATCGGCAAATACTACTTCAACCACAGCTTTATGATTCCGGGGATTATCGGGGTGGTAACAGCTTGTTTTGTCGGTTACACCTTGGCTTACGCGATTATCTAACGTTAAATTCCGTTCGAATCGAATACAAAGTGCGGTTTTCTTGATAGGAAAACCGCATTTTTTGGAGATTGAAAAATTGATTTAAGCAACGTGGTGGTAGTTATGGGTTAAATCCCCACATCCGGCAAGCAGTCCTTCAACTGAAATATCTTCATCAAGTTGTTCCCAGTGAATGCCGCGTTTACTGAGTTCGTAGTTTTTGAGTTCCGATTTATCCGCATTCAGTAATTTAGGAAACCAGACTAAAGGCACGCCAATTGTTCTGGCATCACTCAATTCAACCCACATAGTGTCATCGTCAAATTTGATATTTTTAGCCGAAATAGCCATTCCATGCCTCCAGTAATATAAGTGAATTTTCATGAATACATTGGGATAATTCTTTGAGTTCTTTTGCGCTAAATCCGTCATTTTGAGCCAATGATATTTGTGGCTCTAACCAAAACTTAGCCTCCGATTCAGCATTTCTGACATGAATATGTGCAGGTTATCTTGGATTTCCCTCATTAGAATAAAAGAAAAATTTATATCCTTTAAAGCGTAATATGACAGGCATTCAATATTCCTTCAACTAAAAATCAACACATCATTCGGCATTTGTTTGATTTTTTGCGGCAGATCGCCTTCTAAGCCTAACGCTTGCGCCATTAGGCGATCTTTGATCAGCGGCAGGTGGTCGGTCAGATTCATGCCGATACCGCGCACCAGTTTCTTCAGCGGATTAGGGTCGTTAAACAGCGATTTAAAGCCCTGCATGGCGGCGAGCATTTTGACCGCTTCGCTTTTGCGCCAGCGTTCATAGTGGCGCAAGTGGCGCAGTTCGCCGATGTCCATGCCGTGTAGCAGATTTTTTTCAATTTCTTGCGCCAATGCCATCGCGTCCATAAAACCGAGATTCACTCCGAGACCGGCGAGGGGGTGAATGGTATGGGCGGCATCGCCGACCAAGGCAATCCGCTGTTTGACAAAGTCGCGCGCATAGCGGGCGGTGAGCGGAATGGTTTGGCGTTTGCCGACCACGCGGCACAAGCCTAAGCGGTTATCAAAGGCAATGTTAAGCGCTTTATTAAATGCCTCGTCGTCCATCTTCAGGTGCTGTGCCGCCAGCTCAGGCGGTTGTGACCAGACAATCGAACACAAGTGCGGTTGCTGTAACGGTAAAAATGCCAAAATGCTGTCAGCGCTGAAAATTTGGCGCGCAGTGTGCAAGTGCGGTTCGGCGGTTTCCACATTGCAGACCAACGCGTGG
This sequence comes from Testudinibacter sp. P17/SS/0325, assembly GCF_053570765.1. The sequence goes on from NZ_CM131635.1 coordinate 1,137,171, forward strand.
TGTCCGTAATCACGGAAATTCAGCGGAATATCCGCTTGTTGCCGCAGCCAAGAATTCGCACCGTCCGCACCGACCAACAGTTTCGCCATCAGCAATGCGCCGTCATCGAGGGTCAGCACCGCACATTGCGCATGACAAACCGCACTTTTCGGTTTGGCGCTGATGATTTCCACATTGGCTTGCTGTGCGACTTTTTGCCAAAGTTGATAACGAATCAGGCTGTTTTCGACGATATAGCCCAGTTGATCCAAGCCGAGCGAACGGCAATCGAAACCGATTTTGGCAAAGCTGTCTTTTTCCCATACTTCCATGTGTTGATAAGCACAACTGCGCCCTTGCTTTAACGCTTGCCATACCCCGAATTGTTGCAACATTTTCTGCGTGGAGAGGGTGAGTGCGCTGACCCGATTGCCGATTTCGCCAATCGATTGTTCCGTCGGCGGATGGGCTTCCACAAGCGTGATGTGACACGGACTGTCGGCGAGTGCCGCCGCAACCGCCAAGCCGACCATGCCGCCGCCGATAATGATAATATCCGTACTTTTCATATAAGGTCTATCGCTCCGTGTTTTGTAACCTAAGCGGTTGTGCTTGAAATATAAACTACACCCAACCCAATGTCGGTTTAATAAATTGTTGTCGCAGAGCGAGGCTGTGCGACAAGCCCAATAAACCCAAATTACGCCCGATTTGCATTGGCAGCAAGTCATTGGCGAAGGTATTGACTAAGCCGTCGGTCAAATTGATGATGTTATGCTGATCCGCTTGTCGCCGTTGCCGATACCTTTGCAAAACCGCACTTTCGCCCAAATCCTGCCCTTGCCGTGCCGCTTCAATCAGCACCTTGGCGAGATCCGCCACATCACGCAAGCCCAAATTAAAGCCCTGTCCGGCAATCGGGTGCAAGGTTTGCGCCGCATTGCCGATTACTGCCAAACGGTGATGAATTGCACGCTCGGCTTGCTGTAACGCCAATGGATACGCCACGCGTTTGCCGACTTGTTCAAACCGCCCCAAGCGCCAGCCGAATTGCCGTTGCAGGCGTTGCAGAAATGCCTGATCATCCAATACCATTACATCATCCGCCTGTTTGAGGCACCATACCAGCGATAGCCGATCGTTTTTCAGCGGTAACAGGGCGAGCGGTCCTTGTGCGGTGAAGCGCTCAAAGGCACGTCCGTGATGGGCTTGCGTGCTTTTGACATTGGCGATGACCGCACTTTGCTGATAGTCGTTTAAGATCTGATACTGAATACCGCACTGTTTGGCAACTGCCGACTGTGTGCCGTCGGCGGCGATTAAAAGTGGGGTTTCAAGGTGTTGGTGATTGCTTAAACGTAAGTTGACTTTTTCTGTCGAACGTTCAATCTGCGTCACGGTGCAGGGGGCGAGATAGTCGATATTCGCTTGTTGTGCGATTGCTTTTAACAACACTGCGCCGACTGCCGACAGTTCAACCACCGCGCCTAAACGGCTGAGATTGAGTTCTTGCGCCGACAGATCGACCAAACCGGCATGTCCGCAATCGGAGATATGAATTTGCCGGATATCTTCCGCCAACGGGGCGATGTTTTGCCATAGACTCGTATTCGTATCAACACGGATTTGTTGCAGTGTTTGGCAACTGCCATGGGACAGCGCGATACTGCGCGCGTCAAAACCGCACTTTTGTTGATGTCGATTGGCGGCTTGCGGCGGATTTTTTTCGATAATCGCAAGGCGTAATTCAGGCAAGCCTTGCGCCAACGCCAAGGCAAGACAACAGCCGCTCATTGCGCCGCCGACGATCACCACATCATACTGTTGTGCTTGCATTGCGATTTCCCCTATTTTTATTGCGTCTCTTTTTGCATTAAAATTTCGATTTCATCGATCTCTTTCGGCACGGCACTGGTCAGCACTTTGTTGCCGTATTCGGTGATTAGAATATTATCTTCAATCCGCACGCCGATACCTTGATATTGCGCCGGAATCTGGCTGTTGCGGCTTAAATACAGCCCCGGTTCGACGGTCAAAACCATGCCGGCCTCTAAGGTGCGGTTGCGGTTTTCGCCGTAATCACCGACATCATGCACGTCCAAACCGAGCCAATGCCCCAAACCGTGCATATAAAACGGCAGGTAGGCTTTTTGTTCGATTAATTCCTCGACTTCGCCGTGCAAAATGCCCAGGTTGGCCAAGCCGGCGACTTTGATTTTCAGCACTTCTTGATTGACCGCATAAATGCTTGCTCCCGGCACTAACAGCTCAAGCGCGCGTTTTTGCGCCTGTAGCACAATCTCATACACCGCCCGTTGCGCCGGGCTGAATTGCCCGTTGACCGGAAAAGTGCGGGTAATATCGCCGGCATACAGCGCAAATTCACAACCGGCATCGATCAGCACCAAATCGCCGTCTTGCAGCAGTTGATTGTTTTCGGTGTAGTGCAAAATACAGGCGTTTTCGCCACCGGCGATAATACTGTTATAGGAAGCAAAACGTGCGCCGTGACGGTTAAACTCGTGTAGGATTTCGCTTTCCAATTCGTATTCGTAGCGATTCGGACGCAGTTGTTGCAGCGCGCGCAGGTGTGCCAAAGCGGAAATTTGCCCGGCTTGCTGCAATAACGCCACTTCGTGTTCCGATTTAAACAGGCGCATTTCGTCGAGCAACGGTCGCCAGTCAATCTGTTGGAGCGGTGCGCGCAAGCCTTGGCGTTGATGTTCGCGCGCATAACGCAGGCTGTGTTTCACCGCGTCATCGCCCCAAGGTTGCAGATCGTCGGCGTGATAAAGTGCGGTTAGTCCGTTGAGTAATTTAGGCAGTTCCGTTTGTAAGCTTTCAATCGAATAAGCAGAATCGACATTAAGTGCGGTCGGCGCACGTTCCACGCCCAAACGCCGTCCGTTCCAGGTTTCCAGCAACGGATCAGACGGGCGCAGGAAAACCGCACTTTCGCTTTTGCCGTTTTGTTTGCGTAATAACAGCACCGAATCCGGCTCGTTGAAACCGGTCAGATACCAAAAATAACTGTCTTGGCGGAACGGATAATGGCTATCGGCGTTACGCTGTTTTTCCTGTGCCGCAAACACAAGCAAGGCGCTGTTGTCAGGCAATTGCGCCACTAAACGTTGACGGCGTTGCAAAAATTCGCTCGGCGGCAGTTCGGCTAGATAAGTTAAGTCCATATTGTTACCGCACTTTTAGTGTAATGTCGGGGATTGTTTTTCGATTGCTGTTTTTTGATGGGTAAATTCCGTATAGAAAAAGAGCGCGACCGCACGCACATATTCGCTGATTTCGGTCAGGGCACTGTCTAATTCTTCCGGCAGATCCTTTTCATCATAGCCGAGATTGGCAATATCATTCAGATCGTGTAGGGCTTCAACGATCTCTTCGTCCAGTTGATCCAAGTGCGGTTGTGCCAGTGCGGTGCCCAATAAGAAATGGCTGACCCATTCGGACAATGAATCGGCATGACGGAATAGATCGCTTTCATCTAACAGAAGCTCAAATGAAAAACTGTTTTCTTCGCCGAGTTGGGCGCTGATCTCATCCCGCAAGGCTTCGACTTTGTGTAATAAGGCGGTGGGATAGGCATTTCCGTTGTTGGTGAATTGATATACCAAGGTTTTCCAGCTGTCGTCTTGCAATCCGCCACAGGATATGCCGCTGAGGAAGCCGTGTAATTCGGCGGCATTCATGCCGATTTGGTATGATTGCAATAATTGGTCGAGTTGTTGATAGGTTAAGCTTGTGGTTGTCATAATTGTTTCCCCGTTAATTTACGTTTTATTTTAGCATTCAAAGCTAATGACGACCAATAAAACAATCTTTGTCTATGGTGAAAATCGCAGACTGTGGCATAATAATCGTTACTTTTTAGAAAATAGACGATAGATGAATCACGGGGTCAGCAGATGTCTAAAAATATCGAACTCCATATTTTTGGTCAGGTTTTACGATTAAATTGTCCGGAAGAACAACAAGAGGCGTTGCGGGCGGCGGCTGTTCAGCTGGAACAGCGGGTCGGCGAATTAAAAGAACGCACCGGTATTTTGCAACTGGACCGCATTCTGTCGATTGTGGCGCTGAATTTGACTTTTGAATTACAGCAGGAAAAACAAAAAAGCGTACAACAAGACGGTCTGCTTACACGGATTCAACAACTTGACGCCTCTTTGAGCGATGTATTGGCAACAACGCGTTTGTAGATGGTAAATATTCGCCGAATAGTCGCAAAAATGTGCGGGCGGACACATTATCACGTTGTAACACTGGTACTTTTTGTTGAATTAGGCTAGTATTTAAATAATAAATTTCCTGGGGTGTGCGTCAGCGGATTAAGTCCCTGAGCCGATACTTTAAACTTTTAGAGTCGGTCCCCCACTGTCGGTGTGCAAGCTCGGCTCGATCGAGAAGCCTGAAGACGGTATGACTGGCTCCCTTGAACCGTAGGGTTCAAGGACCGATTATTCGCAACGGCACTCCGGGTTCCTTTCTTTCGTCAAATCGGCCGAATGATTTGACGCAACCTGTCAACGCACAGATGACAACATTGCACAGATAACATTGTACAGATGACAAGACCGCACTTATGACAACATCCCCACCGTCGATCGCCGAACAACGCCAAGCCTTGCGCCGACACATGCGTCAGCAACGTTCGCAGCTCAGCCAAGAACAGCAACAACAGGCAGAACGGCGTATTTGCCGACAAGCGTTGGCATTGATTGAACAGCGCGGGGCGCAAACCATTGCCTTGTATCTCGCTTGTAACGGCGAAATCTCGACCGCACTTTTGATTGAAAGGCTATGGCAGCAAGGAAAAACGGTGTGTTTGCCGCGTTTGCACCCGTTTGTCAGCGGACATTTACTGTTTTTCCGCTATCAGCCGGATACCCGACTAAAAGCAAACGCGTTTGCCATCCCGGAACCGCACTTGGATATTACCGCACTGGTGCCGCAATCCGAATTGGATATGGTATTTACGCCGTTGGTGGCGTTTGATCGACAGGGTAACCGTTTAGGCATGGGCGGCGGTTTCTATGACCGCACTTTGCAACATTGGCAACGGAAACGCTTTATTCCGGTCGGCTTGGCACACCAATGCCAACAAGTTGAACAACTGCCGGTTGAACATTGGGATGTGCCGTTGGCGCAGATTTTGGCGGGATGATTGATTCCTCAACTCACTAACGCCGAAAATTCCGCTTCCGATAACACCCGAACCCCCAATTCTTGCGCTTTGCTCAGTTTGGAACCGGCTTTTTCGCCGGCGATCAGGTAATCGGTTTTCGAGGAAACGCTGCCGCTGACTTTGCAGCCGAGCTGTTGCAAATAGGCTTTTGCCTGATCGCGGTTCATTTGGGTTAAGGTGCCGGTGAGTACCACATTTTTACCCTTCAACGGGTTATCGCCAATCTCTTTTTCTTCGATGGCGTCCCAATGCACGCCTTGTGCCAGCAAATCTTCGACCACGCTGACATTGTGCGCTTCTTGCCAGAACAGGTAAATCCGCATTGCCACTACGTCGCCGACATCCTGCACTGCTTTTAACTGTTCTTGATCAGCAACGCGGATTGCCTCTAACGTTTTAAAATGGTTGGCGAGATTTTGTGCGGTGGCTTCGCCGACATCGCGAATGCCGAGGGCGAAAATAAACCGTGCCAGCGTGGTTTTTTTCGCTTTTTCCAGGCTGTTCAGCGCATTTTGTGCCGATTTCTCGCCCATACGTTCCAAACGCATAAGCGTGATTTTATCCAGACGGAACAGATCGGCAGGGGTGTGCAGCAATTCGCGATCAACTAATTGTTCGATCAGTTTGTCGCCCACACCGTCAATGTCCAACGCTTTGCGCGAGACAAAATGTTTCAAGGCTTCTTTGCGCTGTGCGTCGCAGAATAAACCGCCGGTGCAACGTGCCACCGCTTCGCCGTCAATCCGCACGATCGCCGAGCCGCACACCGGGCAGTGCTGCGGGAAGTGAATCGGCTGTGCATTGGCAGGACGGCGCGCTAATAAAACGCCGGTAATTTGCGGAATCACATCCCCGGCGCGGCGGATAATCACGGTATCGCCAATCGCGATCCCGAGACGTGCGATTTCATCACCGTTATGCAGGGTGGCATTGCTGACGGTGACGCCGGCGACAAAGACGGGCTCGAGTTTTGCCACCGGCGTAATCGCGCCGGTGCGCCCGACCTGAAATTCCACGCTGTTCAGCACGGTTAATTGTTCCTGTGCAGGAAACTTATAGGCAATCGCCCAGCGTGGCGCGCGGGCAACAAAGCCGAGCTGTGTTTGCAGCGCAATCTCATTGACTTTCAATACCGTGCCGTCAATGTCGTAACCCAGTTGCTCACGTTTTGCGCCCATTTGTTGGTAATATTGCAATACTTCGGCTTCGCCTCGGCACAGGCGGATTTCCTTATTAATCGGCAGCCCGATAGATTGCAGCCATTGCAGGCGTTCGTAATGAGTAGCAGGTAATTGCACCCCTTCGGAAATGCCGATACTGTACGCGTTTAAACTTAACTGGCGTTGACGGGTGATTTTCGGATCCAGCTGACGCAATGAGCCGGCAGCGGCATTGCGCGGATTGGCAAAGGTTTTTTGCCCGTGTTGCAACGAATCTTGGTTCAGGCGTTCAAATGCCGCATGCGGCATAAATACTTCGCCGCGCACTTCCAGACGCGCCGGCGGATGTGCCGTTAACAACTGTAATGGAATATTGCGGATGGTGCGGATGTTATTGGTAATATCTTCGCCGGTGGTGCCGTCGCCACGGGTTGAGGCTTGGCTTAGTACGCCGTTGACATACAAAATACTGACGGCTAAACCGTCCAGCTTCGGCTCACAACAAAAGGTGAGTTCATCTGAATTGCCCAATCGCTCTTGAATCCGCTTAGTGAAGGCAAAAAAATCGTCGTCGGAAAAGGCGTTATCCAGCGAGAGCATTGGCAGTTCATGGGTAATCTGGCGAAAGCCGGCTAGCGGCTTCGCCCCGACCCGTTGTGTCGGCGAATCGGCAGTGATCAATTCGGGATGATCCGCTTCCAACTGTTTCAGTTGATTCATTAAGCGATCATATTCGCCGTCGGGAATTTGCGGTTGATCCAACACATGATAAAGGTATTCATGTTGACGGAGTTGTCGACGAAGTTGTTCAATTTGCTCGGAAACGGTTTGTGTATTCATGGTGTTGTTATATCTAAATAAAGACCGCACTTTTAACGAAAAGTGCGGTTGATATGTGGCGGTTATACCTAAGTGATCAATTAATCAAACTCAAGTAGTGATTTTTTGAGCTTTCGTCAAACGGTTGGCGCTTGTCGTTGAGTACTTGTCCGCCCAATTGTTGCGCCAATGTTTGCGCGGCGCGTAATAATAAGCGGAAGTTTGCCAAATCGCTGCCCGGTGACGGCAGGTGCATAAATAAGACTAAACCGGCGGTGCGGAAATCGGCAAGGTTATCCAAATCAAAAATCCCCGGATTCATCATATTGGCGGCACTGAACAGAATCGGCGAATTGCCGTCCAAATCAAGATGGCGGTGATACAGTTGGTGCTGCCCGAACAGGAAGCCGAGGCTTTCCAGCGATTGTACCACTTGCGTGCCTTGGAAACCTTGGGCGCCGGGGGCAACCACATACAGTATTAAGCGGGCGGGTTTTTCAGCGACAGGCGCTGCCGGTGCGGCTTCTTGAGGTTGTTCTGCATGGCTTGTTTCGCCCGCAACGGCTTCGTTTGGCACAGCAACCGGTTGCGGATTCAACCGGGCACGCACGCTTTCGGCGGCACTGGTCGGATTGATTGGCGCAGTATCGACAATCGGTTCGGTAATGTTGATTTTATTTTGCTGTGTCATCTTCGCCAGTTCTTCGCGCAAAATCGTGGAGGAGGTGTTAATGCCTTCTTCGCTGTCGATTTCTTGTTCTAAGTCGGCAATGGTGCGATTCAGCAGCGAAGAACGGGAAAGCGATTCGGCGTTGCTGCTTTGTGTTGTCGCAACCGCACTTGCAACCGCTTGCGTTGCTTGCGGCAAGGTAATCCGAATCTTGCTGACCGCCTGTTCAACCGAAACCGGCGCTTGTGCTGTTTCCTGTCTGGCTTGCTGCGGTGCTTCGTATGCCGCTTGTGTCGAATACTCGGTGTTGGCTGCCGTGGTGCTTGTTTCCGGCGTGGTATAGCCATGCTCGCCGGCATTCGCGGCTTGCGGATGGCGATCCGGCAGATCCTGCCCTTCGGTGCGGGAATCGTAGGTGAAGGTGTTCGCGGATTTAAACAGTTGTGATTTTTCCCGACGGCTCGACCACAGTCCGTGAGCGACGAGAATCACCAAAATAAGTACGATGAGAATGATTAAAATAATATGTGAATCCATTATGAACCTATTCTTTTTTAACGTTGTTCAGGGTACATACACACTGGCGAACATCGAATGAAACCAATAACGCCCACAACCACAACCAGAGATCGGTTTTGGTAGCTTATCATATTTTTTCCGTAACAGGGTAGGGGCTGTTGCGCTTTGTTTCTATTTGCTTTCGCCCAGACAGTCACTTATAGTGGGCGACAGTTAACTGAATAAGGGAAGGAAACATGTATCAATCCGAATTCAAACAAGGTTTGGAATATTTCTTACGCGGCTGGCATTTGATCACCCAACCGGGATTACGCCGTTTTGTCATCATGCCGATTTTAATCAATATTGTGCTGTTAGTGTTGGTGTTTTGGGTGATGTTAGGGCAAATCGGCAGCTTGGCGGCGTGGACGGTCAGTTTTGTGCCGGCGTGGCTCGACTGGCTGGGTTATATTATTTATGCTTTGGCGATTGTCACGGTGTTGTTGGTTTTTTTCTTTATTTTCAATCTGCTTGCCGGCTTTATCGCCGCGCCGTTCAATGGCATTTTGGCGGAGAAAGTGGAACGGATGCTGACCGGACAAGCGCTGGATGACATGGGCATGTTGGATTTGGCAAAAGATACGCCGCGTATTTTATTGCGCGAGTGGCAAAAATTTGCCTATTCCTTTCCGAAATTTATCGGCTTATTTATTCTCAGCTTCGTGCCGGGTATCGGGCAAACCTTGGTTCCGCCGCTGTTTTTCTTATACGGTGCTTGGATGGCGGCGATTCAATATGGTGATTATCCGTTTGACAATCATAAAATCCCGTTTAAGCAAATGCGCTACCAACTGGCGGAAAAACGCAGCCTAAACCTGACATTCGGCGGCTTGGTCTCGATCTGTACCTTTATTCCGTTTCTGAATTTTATTATTATTCCGGTGGCGGTGTGCGGCGCGACCGCACTTTGGGTCGAGCATTACCGGGTGGTGTCGAATGCGGATTTCCGCCGGACAAGTGGCCGCACCGAGGTGGCAACCCGCACACCGACCGATTTAATTCCGTAAGATGAAATAACCATAGGTTATAACGTATAACAACAAACCATTATTGTTTTATTAGAAAAGCGATTATGCTCTGCTCATGGCTTCAAAAGCGACCCATATATCGATGACAACAAGAGGTTACTATGACAATTTTTGCAGATAATTCACAAACCATTGGCAACACGCCGTTAGTCCGTTTAAAACATTTTGGCAATAACGGCAATGTGTTGGCGAAGATCGAATCACGCAACCCGAGTTTCAGCGTAAAATGCCGTATCGGTGCCAATATGGTGTGGCAGGCGGAAAAAGACGGCACCCTGACCAAAGACAAAGAAATTGTCGATGCGACCAGCGGCAACACCGGAATCGCGTTAGCCTATGTCGCGGCGGCACGCGGTTATAAAATCACCCTAACCATGCCGGAAACCATGAGCTTGGAGCGTAAACGGCTGTTGAAAGGTTTGGGGGTCAACTTGGTGTTGACCGAAGGCGCCAAAGGCATGAAAGGCGCGATTGCCAAAGCCGAAGAAATTGCGGCTTCCGATCCGAACCGCTATATCATTTTAAAACAGTTTGAAAACCCGGCAAACCCGGCAATTCACCAACAAACCACCGGTCCTGAAATTTGGAATGATACCGCAGGTAAAGTCGATGTATTGGTTGCCGGCGTCGGCACCGGTGGTACGATTACCGGTGTCAGCCGTGCGATCAAACAGGATTTTGGCAAAGCGATCACCTCGATTGCGGTTGAGCCCGCCGAATCGCCGGTGATCACCCAAACCCGCAACGGCGAAGAGGTCAAGCCGGGTCCGCATAAAATTCAAGGCATTGGTGCCGGGTTTATTCCGAAAAATTTGGACTTGTCCTTAATTGACCGGGTGGAAACGGTGGACAGCGATACTGCGATTGCGACCGCGCGCCGTTTGCTGGCGGAAGAGGGCATTCTGGGCGGCATTTCTTCCGGTGCTGCGGTTGCGGCGGCGGACAGAATCGCCAAATTGCCGGAATTTACCGACAAATTAGTGGTGGTGATTCTGCCTTCAGCCTCTGAACGTTACCTCAGCACCGCACTCTTTGACGGAATTGATGTGTAATAAGAAATAACCATACATAAATTGATATTTAATTTATACCTAAAAGTAAGTATAATTTGATCCCTGAGTGGAATGCTCAGGGATTTTTTGTTTTTTATTTTATTCATTTGGAGTCTTGAATAGCAATAAAAAGAGAAAAAACGTTATTACTTTGGCACGTAATAATAAAAGTAGGCTTAGCCTGTACTATATTTAGGAGTTATCACATCATGTCAATAGGGTTGTTTGAACAAACTGATCCGGCACGCCGCCGTTATGGCTTAGCGGTATTTATCGGGATTATCGCCGGGATTATTTCTGCTTTCGTAAAATGGGGCGCCGAGCACCCGTTCCCACCGCGCAGTCCGTTAGATCTGTTCGCCGCCGCGTGTAAAGATCCGTCACAGGCATTGGACGTTTGTTCGCGTGCGTTTTTGAATCCGCCACACGTTTTCCTGCGCGATTATATCGGTATTGATCCGACCGAAGCCGCGTTTACCTTTGCCGATCACGCATTTAACTGGATTGGCGTCACCCATATGATTTTCTCATTGGTGTTCGCGATCGGTTACTGTATCGTTGCCGAGCGCTTCCCGAAAATCAAATTCTGGCAAGGTATCGGCGCCGGTATTCTGGCGAATATTGCCGTGCATTACATCACTTTCCCGATGTTGGGCTTAACCCCGCCGGTTTCCGAGTGGCCTCTGTACGAACACATTTCCGAGTTAGTCGGGCACATCTTCTGGTTCTGGACTATCGAGGTGATCCGCCGTGATCTGCGCAACCGCATTACTCACGAACCGGATGCGGAAGTGCCGTTGAACGCGCCGTTCCGTTAATCTTAGTTAATGCACAAAAGTAAAAAATCCGAGCCTTGGCTCGGATTTTTTTATCTCTTTTATTTACGAATTTAATCCCACCAACGTCATCAACCGCACTTTATCCTCTAAACTCAAAGTGCGGTATTCGCCGTTGGCTAATCCTTGTAAAGTCAATCCGGCGGTTGCGGCACGGATTAAGCGCAAGGTGGGGAAGCCGATATGGGCGGTCATACGTCGCACTTGGCGGTTACGCCCTTCGTGGATTTGGATTTCCAGCCAAGCGGTCGGGATATTTTTACGCGTGCGAATCGGTGGATTGCGTTGCCACAAATCAGCCGGTTCAGGGATTAACCGCACTTTAGCCGGTAAGGTTTTGCCATCATTTAAGATGACGCCGCTACGCAGCGCGGCAAGTGCGGTTTCATCGGGAACGCCTTCCACTTGCGCCCAATAGGTTTTCACCGTTTTAAATTTCGGATCGGTCAGACGGTGTTGCAATTGTCCATTATTGGTGAGCAGTAGCAAACCTTCGCTGTCGCGATCCAAGCGCCCGACCGGATAGACTTCGGCACGCGGAATGTAGTTTTTCAAGGTGGCGCGTTGTTGCTCATCGCTGAATTGGGTCAGCACATCAAACGGCTTATTCAAGAGTACAATGATGGTGTCTTCAAGGTTGATGGTTTTGCTGCGTTTTGCGTGCAAAAGTGCGGTTCGCTGTATTGAGCGGGGCGATGAATGGCGAAAAGTGCGGTTGCTTGTCTTAGGTTTGCGCATAATGTTAAAAAATTATTAAAAAAATTGTGAAAGTGTGATATGAATAAAAGAAATCCTCAGCGAAAAACTATACTATCCTAATGCTTAACGAGAGTATATTTTTTTAGAGTCTGTGGACTTTATACAACCCAAAACGGAAAAGGAGCAAATATGCAAAGTAAAGTCGTTGTCCCGAATCAAGGTGCTAAAATTACGTTAGAAAATGGTCGGTTGAATGTGCCGAATAATCCGATTATTCCGTTTATCGAGGGCGACGGGATCGGGGTGGATGTCACGCCGGCAATGCGTTTGGTGTTGGATGCCGCGGTGGCAAAAGCCTATAACGGACAGCGTAAAATCGAGTGGATGGAAGTGTATACCGGTGAAAAATCCACCAAAATATACGGCGAAAACGAGTGGTTGCCGCAAGAAACCTTGGATCTGATCAAGGAATACCGCGTGGCAATTAAAGGCCCTTTAACCACGCCAATCGGCGGTGGTATCCGTTCCCTCAACGTGGCGTTGCGCCAACTGTTGGATCTGTATATCTGCTTGCGCCCGGTGCGCTATTATGAAGGCACGCCGAGCCCGTTGAAACACCCGGAATACACCGACATGGTGATTTTCCGTGAAAACTCGGAAGACATTTATGCCGGGGTAGAATGGCAAGCCGGCACGCCGGACGCAGAAAAAGTGATCGAATTTCTGATCAAAGAAATGGGCGTCAACAAAATCCGTTTTACCGAGGATTGCGGAATCGGGATTAAACCGACCTCGAAAGCCGGTACGCAACGCTTAGTCCGCGCCGCAATCCAATATGCGATTGATAATGATCGTGATGTGGTGACGCTGGTGCACAAAGGCAATATCATGAAATTCACCGAAGGCGCATTCAAAAATTGGGGCTATGAAGTCGCGCAAAAAGAGTTTGGTGCGGAACTATTGGACGGCGGCCCGTGGATGAGCTTCAAAAATCCGAAGAGCGGTAAAACCATCACCGTCAATGACGTGATTGCCGACGCATTCCTGCAACAAATTTTGTTACGCCCGAAAGAGTATGATGTGATCGCCACCATGAACCTGAACGGTGACTATATTTCTGACGCGTTGGCAGCGCAAGTGGGCGGAATCGGCATTGCGCCCGGCGCGAATATCGGCGACGAATGCGCGATTTTTGAAGCGACCCACGGCACTGCGCCGAAATACGCCGGGCAGGACAAAGTCAATCCGGGTTCATTGATTTTGAGCGGCGAAATGATGTTGCGCCATTTAGGCTGGATCGAAGCGGCGGATCTGGTGGTGAGCGGCATGGAAAAAGCGATTTCCAACAAAACCGTGACCTACGATTTCGAGCGTTTGATGGACGGTGCGACCTTGCGCAAATGTTCCGAATTTGCACAGGACATTGTGGATAATATGTAATCGACGCGCTTGCAAAAGCCAAAATAAAACCACAACGTGCGAATGTTGTGGTTTTTTATCGTTAATTATAACGAATGAATGAGGTTATAACGGCTGGGTTTCAAACCAGCTTTCCAGAATAATACAGGCGGAGATTGAGTCGATCTTGCCTTTTTCCAAGGCTTTAAAACCGCGGCGGGCGAAGATTTCGGCGCGCGCTTCGACGGTGCTGAGGCGCTCATCGTGCAATTCGACTTGTACCCCGAAGCGTCCGTGAATGCGTTGCGAAAATTTGCGCGCCCGTTGGGTGATGTCTTGCTCGGTGCCATCCATATTCAGCGGCAAGCCGACAATCACGATTTTCGGTTGCCACTCTTGCAGGCATTTTTCAATCAGCGCCCAGTCAGGGACGCCGTCGTTGGCTTTAAACGCGTTCAAGGCTTGTGCCGTGCCGGTGATACTTTGCCCGACGGCACAACCGATACTTTTTACGCCAAAATCGAAGGCAAGTGCGGTAAATCCCATTAGGCGTGCCCTGCGTGCGTGGTTAAATAGGTCGGCTCGAAACCCAAAGTGCGGTTCGCTTCCAACCAGCGATGATCATAAGGCACATCAAACAGCAAATGTTCATTTGATTCCAACACCAACCAGGCATTATCGGCAATTTCCCGTTCCAATTGCTGCGGCTGCCAAGTGCAACAGCCGAGTGCCACCAGATATTTTTCCGGCGCATTGGCACGCCCGACGGTTTGCAGTATGTCCGCCGAAGTGGTCAGCCAAACCTCATCCGACACCGCAAAGCTGTGTTGAAACGGCGGAATACATTTGGTGTGCAGAATAAAACCGCGTTCGACGCCGACCGGTCCGCCGATTAATACCACATCGTCACGGCGGTATTCACGCTGATCAGCAATTAAAAAATTCAGCTTGGCAACGATTTCCGGCACGCTGATATCGGTTGCGCGAGTTAACATGATCCCCATCGAGCCTTCGTCATTGTGTTCACAAATATAAATCAGTGAATTTTTAAAAAACGGGTCATCCATGCCCGGCATTGCCAACAGAAAATGGTCTTGTAATTTCATCATTATCCTCTCCTTTCCTCTGTTTCTTTTGCCTGTAAGCGGCGTTCAATCGCATTCATTAACATTGAAGTAATCGAGATTTGCGGAAATGCCGTTTCGATTTCACGAATGCAAGTCGGACTGGTGACATTGATTTCGGTCAGTTTATCGCCGATTACATCTAAGCCGACAAAAATCAGCCCTTTTTGTTTTAAGTACGGCGCAACCGCTTTGGCGATCGCCCAATCATGTCCGTTGAGCGGACGGGCTTCACCGCTGCCGCCTGCCGCCAGATTGCCGCGCGTTTCGCCTTTTTGCGGAATCCGTGCCAAGCAGTAAGGCACGGGCTCGCCGTCTACCACCAGAATCCGTTTATCACCGTTGACGATTTTCGGAATGTAGGTTTGCGCCATGCAGTAATGTTTACCTAAACCGGTTAACGTTTCAATAATCACCGATAAGTTCGGATCATCTTGTTTAACACGGAAAACCGAGCTGCCGCCCATGCCGTCCAACGGTTTTAAAATAATATCGCCGTGTTGCCGATGAAAGGCTTTGATTCGTGCCGTATCGCGCGTCACCAAGGTTTCGGGCGTTAATTCGGCGAACCACGCGGTATAGAGTTTTTCGTTGCAGTCACGCAGGCTTTGCGGTTTATTCACGATTAAGCAGCCTTGTTCTTCCGCCCGCTCTAACATGTAAGTGGCATAGATAAATTCGGTGTCGAACGGCGGATCTTTGCGCATTAAAATCACGTCCAACGCCGCCAGTTCCAGGGTTTCTTCGCTTAAAAAGCCAAACCAGTCGTTGTAGTCATAACGCACTTCCAGCCGGCGCATACGTGCTTTGGCGACACCTTTGTCTAAAAACAAGTCGTTCATTTCCATGTAATACAGTTGATAACCGCGCGCTTGCGCCTGTTCCAACATCGCGAAACTGGAATCTTTTTTGATATTGATGGACTGAATCGGATCCATCACAATGCCGAGTTTAATCATGCTTTTTTCCTTATAAATCACCGAAACAGACTTGCAGGGCGGTAATTGCCGCCAAAGCTGCGGTTTCGGTGCGCAATACGCGTTTGCCGAGTAGTACCGATTGAAATTGCCGTTGCTCCGTCATTGCGATTTCCGTTGGTGATAAACCGCCTTCCGAGCCGATTAACAAGCGTACACCGGTTGCGGGAATATTTTTTAATTGACGAATGCCGACGTCGGCGCGCGGGTGTAAATTCAGTTTTAGCATATCCGTTTCTTCTGCACACCAATCCGTCAGTTTCATCAGCGGGCGAATTTCGGGAATCCGATTGCGCCCGCATTGTTCGCAAGCGGCAATCGCAATTTTCTGCCATTGCTGAATTTTTTTCTCCGTGCGCTCGCTGTCCAGCTTCACGCCGCAACGTTCCGACCACAGCGGCGTGATCACATTCACGCCCAACTCGACCGATTTTTGAATGGTGAATTCCATACGGTCGCCGCGCGAAATCACTTGCCCCAAATGAATCGTCAGATTGGACTCGCGATCATCTTTAATCGCCGCCGCCAACCGCACGTTGACCGATTTTTTGCTTATTTGATTAATCGTAGCAGGATAAATATGGTTGCTGCCGTCAAATAATTCAAGTTGTTGCCCGACGGTCATGCGTAACACGCGGGCAACGTGGTTGACTGCCTCGTCGCTTAATTCGCAATGACTAAGTGCGGTCAACGGTTCGGGGTGATAAATTCGTGGAATTCGCATAGCTGCTCATGTAGTGGTAAATGTCATACCGGAATCATAACACCGATAAAAATAAAACACTAACCGCACTTTGGCACTTGTTTATATTTTGAGTTGCTGTTTTTTCTTCTCTGGCGATCAAATGTTTTATTTTAACTATTACAAAGTAAGATATATAATACATTTGAACTAAGGAGACATAATGTATACTATTATCGAACGTCCTCAATTTCAGCATAAAGTGAAAGCGATTTGGACAGAAGATGAGCGGCTTGAATTTTTTAGTTATATTTCTCAATATCCTTTGAGCGGTGATGTTATCCCTCATTCGGACGGTATGCGCAAGGTGCGTTGGCAGGCTAGCGGTAAAGGTAAACGAGGTGGAGCAAGAGTGATTTATTTTAATTTGCTCGAAGACGGTGTCATTGTCATGATCGATATTTACCCGAAAAATGAAAAAGCAAATCTCTCACCGCAAGATATTAAGCAATTAAAAAGGAGTTAGACATGGATAAGATTTATCAAAAAATTCAGGAAAAAACCCAAAATTGGAATGTAGATCAAATTGTCACTGCGATTATTGAAGATGATCCGGACATGGCGGAATATGCCAAGGATTTGCACGAGACTCTCACCGACATGAAAAATGGTGACTATAGTAGCGCACGGATCACCAAAATTGCTGTGTCGCCAATTGTAGCCACGCGAAATAAAATGCAGTTATCTCAGCCTAAATTTGCCGAAAAACTGGGAATTTCGCTCAACACCCTGCGTTCATGGGAGCAAGGGTTGCGCAATCCAAGTGGTGCAGCCAAAACGCTACTTGATTTGCTACACCGCAAACCGGAGCTGATTAACGAACTACGCTAAGCCAGCGATCTGCAAGATAGCGTTAAAAATCAAACAGCGCGCGGCTGTTTTGCCAGATTGTTTGTTCGATTTGTTGGGCGGATTCGCTACGCAATTCGCTTAAGGCTTGCAAGACCAACGGCAAGCGTGCCGGGCGATTGGGTTCGCCTTGATAACCGAACAGCGGCATATCCGGGCTGTCGGTTTCTAACACTAAGCAGTCTAACGGCAATCGACGGATCGCCTCACGGGTTTTATTGGCGCGCTGGTAGGTGATTGTGCCGCCTACGCCGATAAAATAGCCGAGATCGACAAAACGTTTGGCTTGATGATAACTGCCGGCAAAACCGTGCACCACGCCTTTTTTCGGCAGTGAAATCCGTTTCAAAAAGGTATACAGCTGATCGTGGCTGCGGCGCGAATGCAGGCTGATCGGCAGGTTAAACTCACGTGCAAAATAGAGTTGGCTTTCCAAAAAATGGCTCTGCTTTTGCCACATTTCAGGGGTAATCAACGCTTCGATCGCGCGCTCCAAACCGACTTCCGCCACGGCTTTACATAAGTGCGGTTTGGCTTGCAACCGCACTTTGAGCCGCTCTAAATCAGCCTCTTGATGTTGCTGGATATATAACGGATGTAAGCCCAAACCGTAGCACAGTTGTGCCGGGGCTTGGGTGCAAAGTGCGGTCAGGCCGTCGAATTGTTCCGCCGTCACCGCCGCAATCAAGATTTTTTCCACCCCGGCCGCCCTTGTCTCCGCCACGCCTTCGGCTGCGGATTGTTGGCGCTGGTGAAGCAGATAATCAAAATGGGTGTGGGTGTCGAAAAAGGGCATGGCGGTTCTCTTGTTTAAATGGCGGTATAGTATAAATTTTAAGAATTCCTTCTCCCCTTGTGGGAGAAGGACAGGTTTTAGCGTCGTTCAGACGCTAAAATCAGGATGAGGGAAGGTTCACCCTCATCCGTCCTATCGGACACCTTCTCCCATCAAGGGAGAAGGGAATTGTGTCAATATTACGACAAAAGGGCGCATTAACATACGCCCTTATTTTAAATCCGACGATTTAAAATCAACTTACATCGCGTAATACATTTCAAATTCAGCCGGGTGTGGCAACATTCTTAAACGTTGTACGTCTTTCGATTTCAATTCGACATAAGCCGCGATGAAATCGTGGCTGAACACGCCGCCGCGGGTTAAGAAATCGTGGTCTTCTTGCAACGCATTCAATGCTTCGTCCAACGAGCCGGCAACGTGCGGCACTTGTTTCAGTTCTTCCGGTGGCAAGTCGTACAAGTTTTTATCCATCGCGTCGCCCGGATTTAACTTGTTGATGACGCCGTCCAAGCCCGCCATTAAGATTGCGGAAAACGCTAAATACGGATTGGCGCACGGATCCGGGAAGCGCACTTCGATACGGCGCGCTTTCGGGCTGTTGACCGTCGGAATGCGAATCGAGGCAGAGCGGTTGCTTGCCGAATACGCTAACAGCACCGGCGCTTCATACCCCGGCACCAAACGTTTATAGGAGTTGGTGCTTGGGTTGGTGAACGCATTCAACGCTTTGGCATGTTTCACCACCCCGGCGATAAAGTGAAGTGCGGTTTCGGATAAGTTGGCGTATTTGTCGCCTGAGAACAGGTTCACGCCGTCTTTGCTTAAGGAAATGTGCACGTGCATGCCCGAGCCGTTGTCGCCGAACAGCGGTTTCGGCATAAAGCAGGCGGTTTTACCGTGTTCGTGCGCCACGTTGCGCACCACATATTTATAAATTTGGGTTTCGTCCGCCTTTAAGGTTAAGGTGTTGAAGCGGCAAGCGATTTCATTTTGACCGGCAGTCGCCACTTCATGGTGGTGCGCTTCAACCACTAAGCCGAATTCTTCCATTAACAAGCACATTTCGGAGCGGATATCTTGCGACGAATCGACCGGTGGCACCGGGAAATAGCCGCCTTTCACCGCCGGGCGATAGCCGCTGTTGCCGCCTTCGTATTCGGTGTTGCTGTTCCATGCGGCTTCTTCGTCGTCAATCGCAAACGAACTCGCCCCCATACCGACTTGGAAACGCACGTCGTCAAACAGGAAAAATTCCGGTTCAGGTCCGACTAAAACCGTGTCGGCAATGCCGGAGGCTTTCAAATATTCCTCGGCACGCAGCGCAATGGAACGCGGATCGCGCTCGTAGCCTTGCATGGTGGTCGGCTCGAAGACGTCACAACGAATGCTTAAGGTCGGAATCGCAAAAAACGGATCGATAATCGCGCTTTCCGCAATCGGCATTAATACCATGTCGGATTTATTGATCGTTTTCCAGCCTGCCATCGACGAGCCGTCAAACATTTTGCCGTCTTCGAAAAAATCTTCATCTACCGCACTTTTGGGGATGGAAATGTGTTGTTCAGTTCCTTTGATATCGGTGAAGCGCAAATCCACGAATTTGACGCCGTGTTCCTCAATCAGTTTAAATACATTGGCGATAGCAGCCTGAGACATAACTAAAATCCTCTATAGGGTAACGTGAAAAAATATAATAATCAGTCGGTTTGTTTGAAACGTAACCAAAATATAATCCATAAAAATAAAAAATCAACGGCTTTTTTTGCCGATTGGTTAAATGCCGTATTCAAATGACTATTTTATTCGCTTTTCATTATTTTATAGCCGTTTTGTTTGAAAAACGTTATAATTCGCCACCTTCCAATGAATGTTATCTCAAAGCCACCGCATTGACGGTTTTTTGGAACCCGTATTTCTTTTCACTAAAACGAAGAATTTTCAATTATGAATAATGAGTTAGATATCAGCAAGCTTCGCAATATTGCGATTATTGCGCACGTCGACCACGGCAAAACCACCTTGGTTGATAAACTGTTACAACAATCCGGCACGCTGGAAAGCGCGCGCGGTGACGGCGATGAGCGCGTAATGGATTCCAACGATCTGGAAAAAGAGCGTGGCATTACCATTTTAGCTAAAAATACGGCGATCAACTGGAATGAGTACCGCATTAATATCGTGGACACCCCGGGACACGCCGATTTCGGCGGTGAGGTAGAACGCGTGTTGTCGATGGTGGATTCGGTGCTGTTGTTGGTTGATGCCTTTGACGGCCCAATGCCGCAAACCCGTTTTGTGACGCAAAAAGCCTTTGCCCACGGCTTGAAACCGATCGTGGTGATCAATAAAGTGGATCGCCCGGGCGCGCGCCCTGATTGGGTGGTGGATCAAGTGTTCGATCTCTTCGTGAACTTGGGGGCAACCGACGAACAGTTAGACTTCCCGATTATTTATGCTTCCGCCTTAAACGGTGTTGCCGGGGTGGAACACAAAGATTTAGCCGAAGACATGACGCCGCTGTTTGAAGCGGTGGTGAAATACGTTGAGCCGCCGAAAGTGGAAAGCGACAAACCGTTCCAAATGCAGATTTCGCAACTGGATTACAACAACTATGTCGGCGTGATCGGTATCGGACGGATCAAACGCGGTGCGGTCAAACCAAACCAACAAGTGACGGTTATCGACAGCGAAGGCAAAACCCGCAACGGCAAAGTCGGACAAGTGTTGGGGCATTTAGGTTTACAACGTTACGAAGCCGATATCGCCAGCGCAGGGGATATTATTGCGATCACCGGTTTGGGCGAGCTGAATATTTCCGACACCATTTGTGATGTCAGCAGCGTGGAAGCGTTGCCGGCGTTAAGCGTGGACGAGCCGACCGTGACCATGTTCTTCTGTGTCAATACCTCGCCGTTCTGCGGCAAAGAGGGCAAATTCGTCACGTCGCGCCAAATCTTAGAGCGTTTGAACAAAGAATTGGTACATAACGTGGCATTGCGCGTGGAAGAAACGGAAGATCCGGACGCGTTCCGTGTTTCCGGCCGTGGCGAATTGCATTTGTCGGTATTAATCGAAAATATGCGCCGTGAAGGTTATGAATTGGCGGTTTCCCGTCCGAAAGTGATCTTCCGTGAAATCGACGGGCGCAAACAAGAGCCGTTCGAGCAAGTGACGATCGATATTGAAGAACAACATCAAGGTTCGGTGATGGAAGCGTTGGGGATCCGCAAAGGCGAAGTGCGCGACATGGTGCCCGACGGCAAAGGACGCACCCGTTTGGAATACATCATTCCAAGCCGCGGCTTAATCGGTTTCCGTAACGAATTTATGACCATGACCTCCGGCACCGGCTTGCTCTACTCCAGCTTCAGCCATTACGACGATGTCAAAGCGGGCGAAATCGGACAACGGATCAACGGCGTATTGATTTCCAACGCCACCGGCAAAGCCTTGGCGTATGCGTTATTCAGCTTGCAAGAGCGTGGTAAATTAATGATCGATCACGGTACTGAAGTCTACGAGGGGCAAGTGATCGGCATTCACAGCCGTGGCAACGATTTGACCGTCAACTGTTTGCAAGGTAAAAAATTGACCAATATGCGCGCTTCGGGTAAAGACGACGCGGTGGTGTTAGTGCCGCCGGTGCGTTACACCTTAGAACAAGCATTGGAATTCATCGACGATGACGAGTTGGTTGAAGTCACCCCGGTTTCTATCCGTATCCGTAAGAAATTACTGACCGAAGTGGATCGTAAACGCGCCAGCCGCACTACGACCAGCACCAGCACCCGTTAATTCGGACTCGGTTTTCGTGATAAAAAACAGACGGTTTGGATGCTAAAAGCAGGGGCGGATTAGATATCCGCCCCAGATTGCTAACAAACTTACTTCTCTCCCTCCGCGTGCGGAGGGAGTACCGTTTTTGGTAAGAAAAATGGGGAGGGAGGGGGAATATGAAAATGCAACATATTCATTTTTAACATTCTTTATGTCTCCCTCCGTCCTTCGGACACTTCCCTCCGCATACGGAGGGAGGGAAATTATTAGAGAAAGAGGCGTTGTCATCAGCCTCTACTTTGTGTTTTATTAATCATCAAAGAGTAAAACACCCGATAACATTCGCTATCAGGCGTTTTTCAATTCAATATTCTGCCATTATTTTCTGGAAAGCGGCGGTACAAAGGTAATCCCCATATCCCACGGCTGTTCGATCCAAGTGGCTTGCGGAATATCCACCACATATTCATCGACTAGCGGTGCGCCGGACGGTTTGGCGAATACGGTGACGAAGTGGGCTTTCGGATACATTTGACGGATTGCGCGGGCGGTGTTGCCGGTGTCGACCAAATCGTCGATCACGATAAAGCCTTCGCCGTCGCCTTGTGCGGCGTGCAGCACTTTTAATTCGTTTTGCTGATCGTGATCGTAGCTGGCGATACACACGGTTTCTACGTGGCGTAAGCCCAATTCACGTGCGATCACCGCACTTGGAAACAAACCGCCGCGACTGACGGCAATAATGCCTTTCCAACGGGAAGCCGGCATTAAACGCTCAGCCAGTTTGCGGGCATGCATATGGAACATATCCCAAGTGACAATATATTTTTCGCTCATAATTGAACCCTTTTGTGTGATCTAGGAAAAATTGTTGGCTTTGTAGGCAAGCCTGATTTAAAAAATTGCGATAGGATAACCTGAAAAGGGATTTCATGCTATGATTAATCCCGATTTTTTGCGGATTTTAACGAGGTTTCTGTCGCGATGAACAGGATGGCGATAGAGACTCTCAATCGGCTATTTTGACTTTTTATAGAGGACTGATTATGCAATCAATTAAACAGCTGCAACCAACACTGTTATGGCAGTGGTTTCAACAAATTTGTGATATTCCGCATCCGTCTTACCAAGAACAGCAACTTGCCGAGCATATCGTGGCTTGGGCAAAACAGCAGCAATTATGGGTCGAACGCGATGCGGTCGGCAATATTCTGATTCGCAAACCCGCGACAGCCGGCATGGAAAACTGCCGAAAAGTGGCGTTGCAAGCGCACTTGGATATGGTGCCGCAGAAAAATGAAGGCACGGTGCATGATTTCAGCACTGATCCGATCAAAGCGTATATCGACGGCGAGTGGGTGACGGCGGAAAATACGACGCTCGGCGCCGATAACGGCATTGGTTTGGCTTCGGCATTGGCGGTGTTGGAAAGCCGGGACTTGGCGCACCCGGATTTAGAAGTGTTGCTGACCATGACCGAAGAGAGCGGCATGGTCGGTGCCAACGGTTTACAACCGAACTGGCTGCAAAGCGAGATTTTGATTAATACCGACACCGAAGAAAACGGGCAGATTTATATCGGTTGCGCCGGCGGGATTGATGCCGATCTGCGTTTGGATCTGGAGTGGCAAGCCAATACATTGCCAAATAGCGCGAAACTGGTATTGAAGGGTTTGAAAGGCGGGCATTCCGGCGCAGATATTCATACCGGACGCGGTAATGCGATTAAGTTATTGGCGCGGGTGTTGGCGCAATTACAAGCCCATGTCGATTTCCAATTGGCAGATATTAACGGCGGTTCGGTGCGTAATGCGATTCCGCGCGAGGCTTCGGCCCTGTTGGCGTTTGACGGCAGCGATGAACGCTTGCAAAGTGCGGTTGCCGATTTGCAGCAGGAATTACAAGCTGAGCTGGCATTAAGCGAACCGCACTTGAGTTTGCGTTTAGAGCAGGCAGAGGTTGCACCGCAGGTGTTAACCGAAGTGGCGACTGATCGCACAATCGATCTGTTAAACGCCTTGCCAAACGGTGTGATCCGCAATAGTGATGTGGTGAAAGGCGTGGTGGAAACTTCACTCAGTATCGGGGTGTTAAATGTGGCGCAACAGCAGCTGAAAATCACGATTTTGATTCGCTCGTTGATTGAAAGCGGCAAGCATGCAATCTGTTCCACTTTAGATTCAATTGTCAATCTTGCCGGCGCTGAAGTCGAGTTCAGTCATGATTACCCGGGTTGGGAGCCGAACCCGCAGTCGGCGATTTTACCGATCACGCAGCAGCATTACCGCCGAATCTTAGGCGAAGAGCCGCTGATTCAGGTGATCCATGCCGGCTTGGAATGCGGTTTGTTCAAAAAACATTATCCGCATGTGGATATGGTCTCAATCGGACCGACCATCCGTAACGCCCATTCACCGGATGAAAAAGTGCATATTCCGGCGGTGGCAACGTATTGGCAGCTGTTGACCGCACTTTTGGCGGATATTCCGCTTAAATCTTAATTTAATGAATGTAATTTTTAATATCTCTTGCTCACGGACGGGCAAGAGATATTTTTGTCTGTTTAAACCCGAGGAATTATGACAACAAATACAACAACAAAACGACAATCTTGGTCTAGCCAATTAACCTATGTGCTAACGGTGGCAGGGGCGACGGTTGGTTTCGGCGCTACTTGGCGCTTTCCTTATTTAGTCGGTGAGAACGGCGGCGGAGCCTATGTGCTGCTGTTTTGCATTGCGATGATCGTAATCGGTATTCCGATGATTTTGGTGGAGAATGTCATCGGCAGACGAATGCAAAAAAACTCGGTCGATTCGTTTGCCGGTGAAGCCAACGGTAAAAAAATCCACAAAGCGTGGAAAATCTTGGGCTATATGGGCTTGCTCGGTGCATTCGGGATCTTGGCGTATTATATGGTGCTCGGCGGTTGGGTGCTGACTTATATCGGCAGTTTGCTGTCCGGTGCGTTGGATCTCTCCGCGCCAGTGACGATTGAAACCACCTCGGCATTTTTCAGCGATCATATCCAAAACAGCCCCTTAACGATTTTGCTGTATACCGCACTTTTCGTATTAGTGAATTACATTATTCTTGCCAAAGGCATTATGGACGGGATCGAACGTTCGGTGACCTATTTAATGCCGATTTTATTTATTTTCCTGCTAGTCATGATTGTGCGTAATGTGACCTTGCCCGGGGCATGGGAAGGCATTTCCTTTTATTTGATTCCGGATTTTTCCAAAATCACCAGAGAGCTGTTTGTGTTTGTATTAGGGCAGGTGTTTTTTGCCTTGAGTTTGGGCTTCGGCGTGTTGATTACGTTATCTAGTTATTTGGATAAAAAAGAAAATCTGGTGAAAACCGCCACGATTACCGCAGTGATGAATACCTTAATCGCCTTGGCGGCCGGGTTTATGATTTTCCCGTCGTTGTTCACCTTTAACGTGCCGCCGAATTCCGGTCCGACCTTAGTGTTCCAAAGCCTACCGATTGTGTTTTCGCATATGTGGGCAGGCTCGGTATTCGCCACCATCTTTTTTAGTTTGCTGATTATTGCGGCATTAACCACTTCACTTACCATTTATGAAGTGCTGATCACTGTATTGCAGGAAAAGACCCGTTTAAGCCGTAAATCCGCAATCGCGCTGACTTTGGGCGGCATTTTTATTTTGGGCAATATTCCGTCGGTACTGGGGGACAACCAATGGCAAGAAGTCAAAATCATGGGGTTAAGTATTTTCGATACCTTTGATTATGTCAGCGGCAACGTGTTGTTTATCCTGACCGCACTTGGCAGTGCCATTTTTGTCGGTTTTGTGCTGAAAGACGAAGCGAAAAAAGAGTTGGGCGGCAGTAAGTTGTTGACCGGTATTTGGTTTAACTATGTGAAATATATTATTCCACTGATTATTTTGGTGATTTTTATCAATTCGCTTTAAGATAAAAACAGAAGTGCGGTTGTTGACCGCACTTTTATGA
The DNA here is from genome assembly GCF_053570765.1 of Testudinibacter sp. P17/SS/0325. Next base: position 1,162,819 of record NZ_CM131635.1, read on the forward strand.
TAAAGTAAGCAAAATTTCCACGATGTTAACCCTAAAAGATACGATCATGAGCGAACGAATTTCCCCTAATACCGAAGTGTCGGAGCAGCACGAGCCGGCGCAAACCACCCATTTCGGTTTTAAAACCGTTGCCAAAGCAGACAAGCAAAAATTGGTCGCCAATGTGTTTCATTCGGTGGCGGGCAAATATGATTTGATGAACGATTTATTGTCGTTCGGCGTACACCGGGTGTGGAAGCGTTTTACCATTGATTGCAGCGGCGTGCGCAAAGGGCAAAAAGTGCTGGATCTTGCCGGTGGCACAGGGGATTTCAGCGCCAAATTTTCACGCATTGTCGGCGCGGCGGGGCAAGTGGTGTTGGCGGATATTAACGACTCGATGTTACAAGTCGGACGCGAGAAATTGCGCAATTTGGGCGTGGTCGGCAACGTGGAATATGTGCAGGCGAATGCCGAAGCCTTGCCGTTTGCCGATAATACTTTCGACTGCATTATCATCAGTTTCGGTTTGCGCAATGTCACCGACAAAGAAAAAGCTTTGCGGTCGATGTACCGCGTGCTGAAACCGGGCGGCCGCTTACTGGTGTTGGAATTTTCCAAGCCGATCCTCGATCCGTTAAGCAAGCTATATCACTTCTACTCGTTTAACATTTTGCCGAAAGTCGGCGAAGTGGTGGTGAATGACGGCGAAAGTTACCGTTATTTGGCGGAATCGATCCGTATGCACCCTGATCAGAACGCGCTCAAACAGATGATGAGTGAAGCGGGGTTAGAAAACGTGGATTACTATAATCTCAGTGCCGGAATCGTCGCGTTACATCGTGGCTATAAGTTTTAGCGGAGGGGTGAGTATGTTGCCGAATTGGGAACAGCTTAAAACACAATTGATGTTGCCGCAATGGGCGAGTTCCGCGTTGGAAACCGCACTTTTGCATTTGCTCAAGCGCACGGAAAATGGCCAACCGCACTTACGTAAACTTAACGGTAAAATCTTGGCAATACAATTACGCCAACCGGAAATGAACTGCTATTTCGTGTTTTCGGCACAGCAAATTGATGTGTTGCACCAATATGAAGGCGAAGCCGATTGTACTGTGCAAACCTCGGCGAAAACGCTGTTAAAAATGCCGAAAAAGTCGGAATTAACCCGGTATATTAACGATAAATCCATTGTGCTGCATGGCGATTTGCAAGTGCTGCAAGATTTTCTCGGATTATTGGATGTTGTCGAAAAAGATCCGGCGGAATTGCTGGCGCCGTATGTGGGCGATGTGCTTGCGTACAATATGACACAATTGGCGAAACAAGGGCTGGCATTCTTCCAACGCAAACAACAAAACGCAAACCGACATTGGGGCGAGCGGCTGAGTGAGGAGTGGCGTTTGACCGCGCCGATGTTGGCAGTGGCTGATTTTCAACAACAAGTGAGTGATCTTTCACGGCAAAGTGATCGGCTTGAACAGAAGTTCCAACAACTGCTGGATAAACTAGGAATGGAAAAGTGATGAAATCGGTCTTGCGTTTCTACCGCATTATTCAAGTGATTTTGCAATACGGCTTGGATGAATCCTTACCGAAAAACGCGTTCACCCGCCCGATTCGTTGCGGCCGTAACTTGCTGTTTTGGTTGAAAAACCGCCATCAGGATAAAATTTTTGGTTTGCGCTTGCGTTTGGCATTGCAAGAATTGGGACCGGTTTGGATAAAATTGGGGCAAATGTTGTCTACCCGGCGTGATCTGTTTCCCGACAGTATTGCCGACGAATTGGCATTATTGCAGGATCAAGTCGAACCATTTTCGGGCAAGTTAGCGCGCCAACAGATTGAAACCGCACTTGGCGGTAAACTGGAAAAATGGTTCGTCGAGTTTGATGAAACCGCATTGGCTTCCGCCTCGATCGCACAGGTACACACCGCCCGTTTTAATTCCAATATGCCTTTTGCCGGACGTGAAGTGGTGCTGAAAGTGATTCGCCCGAATATCGAAAAGGACATTAAAGCGGATATTAGCCTGATGTATCGCTTGGCAGGTTGGATTCCGCGCCTATCGAGCGAAGGGCGGCGCTTGCGTCCGGTGGAAGTGGTGCGCGAATATGAAAAAACCATTCTTGATGAGTTGGATTTACGCCGTGAAATGGCAAATGCAATCCAATTACGGCGCAATTTTGAAAACAGCCCGCTGCTGTATGTGCCGGAAATGTATAGTGATTTCTGCTACAAAAATCTGATTGTGATGGAGCGGATTTACGGCATTCAAGTGTCGGATATCGCTGCGTTGGAAGCCAACGGCACCAATATGAAATTGCTGGCGGAGCGTGGCGTGCAGGTGTTTTTCACCCAAGTGTTCCGCGACAGTTTTTTCCATGCCGATATGCACCCGGGCAATATTTTTGTTAATCCCGAACATCCTGAAGATCCGCAATATATCGGCATTGACTGCGGCATTGTCGGTTCACTTAACCGTGAAGATAAACGCTATCTGGCGGAAAATTTTCTCGCCTTTTTCAATCGCGATTATCAACGGGTGGCGCAATTGCACGTCGACTCCGGTTGGGTGCCGGAAGATACCAATGTGCAAGAGTTCGAACAGGCGATTCGCACCGTTTGTGATCCGATCTTCGCCAAGCCGCTGAGTGAAATCTCCTTCGGGCATGTGTTGTTAAACCTGTTCAATACTGCGCGCCGCTTCAATATGGAAGTGCAGCCGCAGTTGGTGTTGTTGCAAAAAACCTTATTGTATATCGAAGGCTTGGGCAGGCAGATCTACCCGCAGCTGGATCTGTGGCAAACCGCCAAACCGTTTTTACAAAATTGGTTGGATGATCAGATCGGCTTCAAATCGGTTTATCGCGGGATTAAAGAGCGCTTGCCGTATTTCCGCGAACATTTTGCCGAAATGCCGGAAACGTTGTATCATGCGCTGCAACAGCAAAAAGAGATTGGTCGTCAGCTTGGCGAATTAAACCGCACTTTGTATAAAAACCAACGACATCAGCGCCGCCATTGGTACAGTGCGTTGGTTGGGAGTGTGATATTCGTCACAACACTTTTGCAATTTGAACATTTACCGCTATTTTTTAGTTCGTGCTTACTACTAAGTGCGGTTATAATCTGGCTTTACGGCTTGATAAAAAGGGATTAATGAAAATTTGATCCAAAATGAATTTGCAGATTGACGCTAAGCTATCAATAGTTTAAAGTTTTTCAAGTAGCATAACGCATTATTTTAACAATAGTATTTAAACAATCGGAATTTAGCCGTTTCGGCGCTATTTTTCATATCATGAGGTGATTTTATGGGTATCAGCGTTTGGCAACTTGCCATTATCGTATTAATCGTAGTCCTGTTATTCGGAACCAAAAAACTGAAGACATTAGGCTCGGATCTGGGTGAATCGGTGAAAGGCTTTAAAAAAGCCATTAAAGACGACGATGCCAAAGAGAAAGATGCCGAATTTCAGCAATCATTAGAAAATTCAGCTGAAAAAACAGCAGAAAAACAAACTGTCAAAGATAAAGAGCAGGCATAAATCGTGTTTGATATTGGTTTTTCCGAACTGGTTTTAATTTTTATCGTCGGGTTGGTGGTATTGGGGCCGCAGCGTTTGCCCGTGGCGATCAGAACGGTTGTCGGCTGGATTAGAACCATTCGCGGCATTGCCACCAATGTTCAGAATGAATTAAGCCAAGAACTGAAATTGCATGAATTGCAAGAAAGCATTAAAAAAGCGGAAAAATTGAATTTGGGCGATCTTTCACCGGAATTGGCTAAAAGTATTCAGGATTTGAAAGAATCCGCACAAAAAATGGAACGGGATGTGCAGGAGCAGCAAAGCAATCTGAATAGTCTGAATAAAGAGTTGCAAGACGGTGTTAAACGGATTGAAGACAGCTTGAGTGCCGATGAACAGGCGGAACTTGCCGAAGCGGGTGAAGCACAGCTTGATCCGCAACAGGCGGAAGCCGCACCGTTACAACTTGATCAGTCAGAAGCAACCGCCGAACCTACGGCACAACCCGACAAAGCGTCCGCTTAGTCAACGCGGTGAGGATAATGTAGTATGTCGTCAGTTGAAGACTCACAACCGTTAATCAGCCATTTAATTGAATTACGCAATCGTCTGTTAAAATCCATCGTTTGTATTTTAATCGTCTTTTGCGCGTTAGTGTTTTTTGCCAATGATATTTATCGGATTATCGCGTTACCGCTGATTGAACAGTTGCCGCAAGGCGCCAGCATGATCTCCACCGGCGTGGTGGCGCCGTTTTTCACGCCGTTAAAATTGACCGGCGTGGTGGCGATTTTCCTTTCCGTGCCGTACCTGTTATATCAAGCTTGGGCGTTTGTCGCCCCTGCGCTGTACAAACATGAAAAACGCTTGGTTTATCCGTTGTTGGTTTCCAGCACCTTACTGTTTTATGTCGGCGTTGCCTTCGCTTATTATGTGGTGTTCCCGCTGGTGTTTGGTTTTTTAACCAAAACCGCACCGGAAGGAGTGCAAATCGCCACCGATATCAGCAGCTATCTGGATTTTGTGCTTACCATTTTCTTGGCATTCGGCATTTGCTTCGAAGTGCCGATTGCGATTATTTTACTTTGTTGGAGCGGCGTGACGACAGCGGACGATCTGCGTAAAAAACGCCCTTATATTATCGTCGCGGCATTCGTGGCTGGGATGTTTTTAACCCCGCCGGATGTGTTTTCACAAACATTGCTGGCAATTCCGATGTGGTTACTGTTTGAAGTCGGTTTGGTGTTCTCCCGTTTTTATAAACCGCGGGAAGAAGATGAAGCCGCCGCAGACTCTTAATCAGATAAAGATTCCGAATTAAAGACGCCGTTGGCGTCTTATTGCGTTAAAGAGAGGACAAGATTATGACTCAACAAATTTTTGCTCGTTTCCCGGCTAACCGTATGCGCCGTTTGCGCCGCCATGATTTCAGCCGTCGGCTAGTCGCGGAAAATAGGCTGACTGCCGATGATTTGATTTATCCGGTGTTTATCATGCAGGGCGAAAATCAGCGCGAAGCGGTGCCGTCAATGCCGGGCGTGGAGCGTTTAACCTTGGATCAATTGCTGATCGAAGCCGGGTTATTGGTGAAATACGGTGTACCGGTGATCGCCCTGTTTCCGGTGATTGAACAGGGTAAAAAATCGTTGTTGGCAGAAGAAGCCTATAACCCGAACGGCTTGGTGCAAAGTGCGGTTAGCGCCTTGAAAGCCGCTTATCCTGAACTGGGTGTGCTGACTGATGTCGCGCTCGATCCTTACACTACACACGGACAAGACGGCATTATCGACGAGCAAGGTTATGTGCTCAACGATACCACCAGCGAGATTTTAGTCAAACAAGCCTTGTCGCACGCTGCTGCCGGTGCGGACATTGTCGCCCCAAGCGATATGATGGACGGGCGGATCGGCGCAATCCGCACCGCACTTGAACAAAACGGCTTTGTAAACACCCAGATTATGGCGTATTCCGCCAAATATGCCTCCGGTTTCTACGGACCATTCCGCGACGCGGTCGGCTCCAGTAGCAACTTGAAAGGCGGCAATAAGAAAACCTACCAACTTGATCCGGCAAACAGCAACGAGGGCTTGCAAGAAGTGGCGTTAGACCTGCAAGAGGGGGCGGATATGGTGATGGTCAAACCGGGCATGCCGTATTTGGATTTGGTTTACCGCGTGAAACACCACTTCGGCGTCCCGACTTTCGCCTACCAAGTTTCCGGCGAATACGCTATGCTCCAAGCCGCAATCCAAAACGGCTGGCTGGCGGAAAAACCGGCGATTATGGAAGCCTTACTCTGCTTCAAACGCGCCGGCGCAGACGGTATTTTGACCTATTATGCCAAACAAGTGGCGCAATGGTTGTATGAGGAAGTCCAACCGAAATAGTGTGATATAGCAAGCAATTATAGAAAATACTCATAGACATCGGATATATCGGAGTGTAAATTCAGAATAACTTTTGCGAATGGTAGACTTATTCATGAAAAATAAGCGATTTTCTCAATACTATGCCCACTCGGCTGAAAACCAGCCCTGCAAAGTCATGTCCAGAATATGGATAAATGGCGGCGGGGCTTTTTTATAGTACAAGGTTCTCTGTTAGTTTTGGGGCGAAATAATCATGAGGAGAAAACTTTGAAAACACAATACATTGCCCATGTCCGTAAATCAGACAGCACCAAGCAATCGGTGGAAACCCATCTGTTTGAAACTGCGGCGATTGCCAAAATGCTGGCTGCGAAGCTGGGGCTGGATTTGGCAGGAGAATTGTTGGGACTGATGCATGACTTCGGTAAATATTCTCTGAAATTTCAAAAGTATATTCATGATGTAACAGGGCTAGTCAATCCCGATTTAGACGATGAGGAAAGCACACCAAACGGCAGCAAGGTTGATCACTCCACGGCAGGGGCGCAGTGGGTTTATCGCGAATTGAAAAAATTTGGTACACAAGGTCAGGGAGAGTTGTGCGGGCAGCTATTGGGGCTGTGCATCGCTTCGCATCATGGCGCGGGTTTGATTGATTGCCTGGATGCCGAAGGTAACGTGGTTTGGCAAAAGCGGTTTGATAAAGATGACGCTTTAACCCATTTGAGCGAATGCGAGCAAAATGCGGATTCTGCGGTCATGCAGCAGGCGCAAACCTTGGCGGACACAGCCTTGCTCAAACAGATAGTGACACCGCTAAAAGACCTGCTGCGCTTACCTGAAGCCAGCGACAAGGTGAAAGAATTCTATCTGGGCTGTTTCACCCGTTTTTTGTTTAGCTGTCTGATTGATGCCGACCGTATCAATAGTGCCGATTTTGAAGATGACAACCGTAAAATCTTACGAAGTTTGCAAAAGCAAACCGATTGGCAACCAGCGATTGATAAATTAGAAACTCACCTTGCAGCATTCAAGCCCCGTTATCCGATTGATGAAATCCGTCAACGAATTTCCAATGCTTGCCTGGATAGGGCAAATGACCCGCAAGGTATTTACACGCTGACCGTGCCAACCGGCGGCGGTAAAACCTTGGCAAGTCTCCGCCATGCTTTGCATCACGCGCAAAAGCACCAATTAGACCGCATTATCTATATTATCCCTTACACCTCCATCATCGATCAAAACGCCCAAACTGTCCGTGAAATCTTGGGCGATGATTGGGTGCTGGAACACCATTCCAATCTCGATCCTGAAAAGCAAAGCTGGCAAAACAAACTGCTTGCTGAAAATTGGGACAAGCCGATTGTGTTCACCACCATGGTGCAATTTTTGGACGCTTGGTTTGGTGGCGGCACACGAGGTGCGCGGCATATCCACCCGATGACTCGAAGCGTGCTGATTTTTGATGAAATCCAGACTTTACCGGTGAAATGCGTACATATGTTTTGCAACACGCTCAACTGGCTAACCCGATTCGGCAAAAGCAGTGCTATCTTGTGTACTGCCACTCAACCTTTATTGGCCGAATCCGGCTTGGATAAATTTCCGGAAGAAGACCGAAACAAGGTGCTGGTAAACGGTTTGTTAAAGCTGGCGGACAATGCGGAAATCATGGGGGAACACGATGATATCGCCCGACTGTTTGCTGATTTATCGCGCGTGGAGGTTTGTCTGAATGAAAAAGCGGGCGGCTGGTCAGTGGATGATGCGGGGGCATTTTTACTGGGACAGTTTCAGACGGCTTCAAGCTGCCTGTTTATCGTCAATACCAAAAAATGGGCGGCCGAGCTTTATCAATATTGCCAACGGCATAATGTGCCGTCTGAAGCCTTGTTTCATCTGAGTACCAACCAATGCGCCACGCACCGCAAGGATTTGTTTGAAAAAATGAAGCAACGCCTGCAAGCCAAATTGCCCGTGCTGTGTGTCAGCACCCAGCTCATTGAGGCCGGCGTGGACATATCAATGGCGTGCGTGATTCGCGCTTTGGGCGGATTAGACAGCATCGCCCAAGCAGCGGGACGTTGTAATCGGCATGGTGAAGCAGAGGGAAAAGGCAAGGTTTGGGTGCTGAATCTGCAAGAGCCGAATAATCTCAAAGATCTGCTGCCTGATATTGAGAAGGGGCAGCAGCAGGCAGGACGGGTGTTTCGAGATTTTACAGGGCAGGATATTTTGCAGCCCGGTGCGATGGAACGTTATTTTCAATATTATTTTTACCAACGCAGCGGCGAAATGGTGTACCCGCTTAAAAACAGCACTTCAGGTAGCCTGTTGGATTGGCTGGGCGACAACGGTCACAACGTTTATGCCGCCAAAAACGACAAACGCAAACAAAACAAACAGTATCCCTTGCTGATGCAGTCGTTCAAAAGTGCGGGGCGGGCATTCCAAGCAATTGATGCGCCCACTCGGGCGGTGATTGTGCCTTATGGTGAGGGCAAGGAGCTGATTGCCCAATTGTGCGGCGAGTATGCACCCAAGCGGTTTTATCATTTATTGTCAAAAGCCCAAAGATTCAGTGTGAATGTGTTTCCCAATATTTGGGAGAAGTTAATCAAAGAAGAGGCGATTTATCCAATTGCGGATACGGGTATTTACTATTTGAAAGAGCGGTATTACAGTCAAGAATACGGCTTGGCGGTTGACGAAGTCGCACCGATGGAATTTTTGAGTGCATAGGAGAATTATGAAAAATAAAATCAGTTTTCGCGTATGGGGGCGGCAGGCTTTGTTTACCGACCCGGTGACCAAAATCGGCGGGGAAAAATTCAGCTACCAAGTGCCGACTTATGAAGCGATAAAAGGCATCGTCCGGAGCGTATATTGGAAACCGACATTGATCTGGCATATCGACCGCATTCGGGTGATGAAGCCGATTCAAACCCAGAGCAAATCCACCAAGCCGCTGAATTGGGACGGCGGCAATACCTTGGCGATTTATACCTTTTTGCAGGATGTGGAATATCAGGTAGAAGCCCATTTTGAATGGAATATGCACCAGCCGAATTTGGTTGAAGACCGCATTCCCGCCAAACATCTCGCTATTGCCGAACGGATGATCAATCGCGGTGGCAGACAGGATATTTTCTTGGGAACGCGGGATTGCCAAGGCTATGTCGAGCCGTGCGAATTTGGCGAAGGTAAAGGATTTTACGATGAAGTGCCGAATTTGGATTTCGGCTTGATGTTCCACAGCTTCGGCTATCCGGAAGAAACGGGAAATCATGAGCTGATCAGTCGGTTTTGGCGGGCGAATATGCAAAACGGCGTGATTGAATTTCCGCGCGTGGATGATACAGGCCGTCTGAAAACCCGTTTTATCCGCAAAATGCAGCCTGAAAAATCCTTTGGTCGTGGTGAAAACCTTAAGGCGGTGGAAGATGAAGCGAAGGAGCTGGGTTTATGAGCTGGATGCAGAAACTTTATCGGACGTATGATGTGATTTCGGCAAAAATGGATAGTGCAGATAATCCGCTTACGCCAGTTGCCCACACCTTGCAAACTGCCCATATTGAAATTGTAGTGGATGGCGAGGGGAGTTTTCAGACGGCCAGGGTTATGCCGCCAAAGACGACTGTTTTGCTTCCGGTAACTGAATCTTCGGAAAACAGAACCAGTGGTGAAGCGCCGCATCCCTTTGCCGATAAAATCCAATATGTTGCCAAAGATTATGCGGATTTCGGTGGTGATAAAAAGGCCTATTTCGATGGTTATTTGCAGCAATTGCAAGCATGGTGTGATTCACCGTATGCCCATTCGAAAGTGCGGTCTGTTTTGCATTATGTTGCCAAAGGTCAGGTCATGGCTGACTTGATTCGAGCGGGTGTGTTTCAACTGGATTCAGACGGCCATGTATTAAATTCTTGGCAGGGTGAGGATGCTCCCCCCATTTTTGCAACCTTGCCCAAAAATCAAGATTATGGTTCCGCTTTGGTGTGTTGGCGGGTTGAGCTTGCTGGAGATGTACAAAGTGAAACGTGGACAGACAAAGCCATTCAGCAGTCATGGATTGATTATCTTGCGGCGAGTGAAGCAACTAAGGGATTTTGTCTGATACAAGGTGAAGAGGCGGTCATATCAACCATGCATCCTGCCAAGCTGCGTCATACCGGTGATAAGGCAAAGTTGATTTCATCCAATGATAAAGGCGGCTATACCTTCCGTGGCCGATTTGAAACGGCTGAAGAAGCTGCAAGCATCGCATCGGAAGTATCGGCCAAAGCCCATAGTGCCTTGCGCTGGCTAATCGGAAACCAAGGAATCCGCAATGGCGAACAAGTCACCGTCGCTTGGGCAATCAGCGGCGAAACCGTACCGTCTCCCTTGCAAGACAATTACGACTATCTTGATGCTGACGATGATGATTTAGCAATTGTAGAAGCAGGCGATGAAAGCAATAGGCCGTCTGAAAGCATCAACCAGCGAGATTGGTCGGCCAATATCGGTAAAACAGCAGCCGAGTTGATTAAAAAGAAACTGCACGGTCTGCAAGCCCAATTAAGCGAACACGAACAGATTTCTTTATTAATGCTGGATTCCGCCACCCCCGGTCGCATGGCACTAACCTATTATCAGGAATTTTTACCTGAAAATTATTTTGCCAATTTGGATGCTTGGGTCGATGATTTCTCTTGGTATCAACGCTATTCGCGTGAAACGCAAGACGGCAAAAAGAAAAGCAAACAAACCATTTGGCCGATGATTCCGCCTGCGCCTTATGCGATTTATGAAGCAATTTACGGCAAAGTATCGGATAAAGACGGCAAGCTCAAAAAGCAACTTTACGCCCGTTTGTTGCCCGTCATCGCCGGCGGACGAAATGTGCCGATACCCAAGGATTTGGTGCAACAGAGCTTTCAGACGGCCTGTACTCCCAATGGTTATGAGCATTGGGAATGGGAACGCAATATCGGTGTAGCCTGTAGCTTATATCGGGGCTATCTCGCCCGTCATCACGATTCATCACAACGGAGAAACTACTCTATGGCTTTAGATAAAGAAAATACATCACGCGATTATTTATACGGCAGGCTGTTGGCGATTGCCGAAAATATCGAATCTTACGCCTTGTATCTGGCAGAAGAAAAGCGTGCAACCACCGCCGAGCGTTATATGCAGCGCTTTGCAGAACATCCGTTTGCTACTTGGCGAAATATCGAGTTGGCGCTCGCCCCTTACCAAGACCGCTTGCGCAGCCGTCAAAAAGATACCGGCAAACAAGCCATCGGCGAAATCATGGATTTGTTCAAGCCCGAAGATTTTGTGTCCGACAGCAAATTAAGCGGCGAATTTCTGCTTGGCTATCATTGCCAAAAAATGGAGATCAAGCGTGACATTGAAAAAGCCATCGAAGCCAAGCAAAAGAAAACCGAAGCAAGCGAATAAATAACCAACATTCAAAGGAAAACCCAATGAGCTTAACTAAAAAAATCGACTTCGCCCTGATTATCGGCGTACAAAATGCCAATCCCAACGGCGACCCCTTAAACGGCAACCGCCCGCGTGTGGATTTTTCAGGTATCGGCGAAATGACCGACGTGTGCCTGAAACGAAAAATCCGCGACCGTTTGCAAGATAGTGGGGAAGCTATTTTCGTGCAATCGGATGAAAAGAAAACCGATGGCATGACCAGCCTCGCCAATCGTGCCAAGGACAAAGACATTGGCTTAGGGGCAGATGCCTTTAATCCGAAAAAAGCCAACAAAGACGAAACCGCCAAAAAAGCCTGTGAAAAATGGCTGGACGTGCGCAGCTTCGGGCAAGTGTTCGCCTTTGGTAAAAGTGATGATGCTTCGGGTGTCTCCATCGCCGTGCGTGGTCCGGTTACTATTCAATCGGCTTTCAGCATTGAGCCGGTCATCGTTACCAGCACCCAGATTACCAAAAGCGTGAGCGGCGAAGGTGATGGCAGCAAACGCGGCTCCGACACTATGGGCATGAAACACCGTATCGACAAAGGCATTTATGTTGCCTATGGCGCAATGTCGCCGCAATTGGCGGAGCGCACCGGCTTCAGCGATACCGATGCCGAAAAAATCAAAGCCGTGCTGAGCAAATTGTTTGAAGGCGATGCCTCTTCCGCCCGTCCCGAAGGCAGTATGCAGGTATTGAAGCTGATTTGGTGGGAGCACAACTGCAAATCCGGTCAATATTCATCCGCCAAAGTACACGGCAGCCTGAGCGTGAATGCCGACGGCAGCTATGTGCTGAATAATTTGAAAGGATTAGAACCCAAAGAGATTAACGGCTTCTAACCATGCGCCCAATCCCCCTCTCCGCCCTGCAACACTATGCCTTTTGTCCGCGCCAATGTGCGTTGATACACAACGAGCAAGCGTGGGCGGAGAATTTTCTTACCGCACAGGGTAGGGCGTTGCATGAGCGGGTGGATTCGGGCGAACCCGAAACACGCAAAGGCATTCGCTTTGAACGTAGCGTGCACGTATCGGCTGAAAATTTGGGCTTGAGCGGTATTCTCGATATGGTCGAACACGAGCTGGCAACAGGTCGTCTGAAACCGGTGGAATACAAACGCGGCAAGCCCAAATCTGAGCATTGGGACGAAATCCAGCTTTGCGCGCAGGCTTTGTGTTTGGAAGAAATGACCGGCAAAACGGTGGAGGAGGGCGCGTTGTGGTATCAGCAAACCCGCCATCGCGAACCGGTCTTGTTTTCAGACGGCCTCAGGCAAGAAACATTGGCGGTGATTGCCAAAGTGCGGTCGCTGCTGGAAAGTGGTGCAACCCCGCAGCCTGTGTATGGCAAACATTGCAAAGCGTGTTCGTTGTTGGAGCTGTGCCAGCCTTCTTTGTTGAAAAAGGATAGGTCGGGGGAGTATGTGGCGGGGTTGTTTGATTACGGTAAAAATGATTAATAATTTAAGGGTGAAAATGTCTAAGTACAAAACCAGTTTTAATGTAGTGGAAGAAAAGTCAGCCTATCTTGCTGTTTTGATTGATAAAGATAATGCTTCGGCAAATAGCATTAAAGCAATATTAGAAGAGGTAACCAAATTTGGCGAAGCCACGGTTAAACGGATTTATGGGAACTTTGTAGCTGATAATGGAAAGTGGAAGCAAGTTATTAATGAATTTGCGATTAAACCAATGCAGCAATTTGCATATACTACAGGCAAGAATGCAACTGATGGTCTTATGATTATTGATGCGATGGATTTACTCTATAAAGAGCGGTTTGACGGATTTTGTATTGTATCTAGCGATAGTGATTTTACTGCATTGGCAATCCGCTTAAAGGAGGAGGGGGTAACCGTTTATGGGTTTGGCAAAAAGCAAACGCCCGAAGCTTTTCGCAATGCGTGTAGTCAATTTATCTATGTGGAAAATTTATTGCCGCCTACTATTGATAAAGAAAAAGAAGAATTGGCAATAGAAAGTAAACCATCTCAAGCCATAGCAGTTACTGATACCGCTAAAGCCAAAATAAGCAGTAGCCATGTTCACCATACTGCTCTACCAATGGATATTATTCAAAAAATATTTGAACAATCTGATAGTGAATGGGTTACGGCTGCTTCTTTTGGCTCGACTTGGAAGCTCTTGCAGACTGATTTTGATCCGCGAAATTTTGGTTGTAAAAAATTGACCGATTTAATAAAAAAGCATCCTGATATTTTTGAATATGAAATGCGTCAAAATGCGGAAGGAATGCAGGAGCATATGTACGTCAGATTAAAAAATTAATTGAGAAATTAAAAATAATCATGCGCAAACTCCAAAACACCCTCTACATCACCACCCAAGGTACTTACTTGCATAAAGAGCGGGAAACCTTGCTGATTGAAAAAACCGTTGAAGGCGAGCGGCAGAAGTTGTTGCAATTGCCTGTGCATTCGATTGCGCATATTTTCTGTTTCGGTAATGTGTTGGTGTCGCCGTTTTTGATGGGGTTTTGCGGGGAAAATAATGTCAATTTGGCGTTTTTTACCGAAAACGGGCGTTATCTCGGGCGTTTGCAGGGGCGGCAGAGCGGCAATGTGTTGTTGCGGCGGGCGCAGTACAAGGTGTCGGAACATAATCCTGTACCAATTGCGCGTAATATCATTGCGGCGAAAATCCAGTCGTTGAAGCGGGTGTTGCAGCGCAGGCAGCGTAATCATGGCGAACACGATGAGATTCAGACGGCCATTCGTGCCTTGAATTTCAGTTTGGCGCAATTACAACGGGCGGATAATCTGGAGCAGATTCGCGGCATTGAGGGCGATGCGGCTTCGCGCTATTTCGGCGTGTTTCAGCATTTGCTGACGCAAAAGTGCGGTTTTGTGTTTAACGGCCGCAACCGCCGCCCGCCGCGCGATCCGGTCAATGCCTTGCTGTCTTTTCTGTACAGTGTATTGGGCAAGGATATTAGCGGCGCGCTGCAAAGCGTGGGGCTGGATCCGCAAGTGGGCTTTTTGCACGCTGATCGGCCTGGGCGCGACAGTTTGGCGCAAGATATTTTGGAAGAATTCCGCGCTTGGTGGGTGGACAGAATGGTGTTGAGCCTGATTAACCGCGGTCAAATCCGCCTACAGGATTTTGAGACGGAAGCCAGCGGGGCGGTGAATATCAAGGTGGATGCGCGCAAGCTGTTGTTTCAAAGCCTGCAAGCCAAAAAGCAGGAAAAAATCATTCATCCGTATTTGCAGGAAGAGGTGGAAATCGGCTTGCTGCCCTATATTCAGGCCATGCTGCTGGCACGCCATCTGCGCGGCGATTTGGCCGAATATCCGCCGTTTTTGATGAGGTAGCCCATGCTGATGCTGATTACCTATGATATTTCGCTGGAAGACCCCGAAGGCCAAGCGCGCCTGCGGCGGATTGCCAAACTGTGCCTAGACTACGGCGTGCGCGTGCAATATTCGGTATTCGAATGCGACATCGCCCCCGACCAATGGGTGCGCCTGAAAGCCAAGTTGCTCGCCACCTATCAACCCGAAACCGACAGCCTGCGCTTTTACCACCTGGGCAGCAAATGGCGACGCAAAGTGGAACACCACGGCGCAAAAGCTGCGGTAGATATATTCAAAGATACACTGATTGTGTAGCGCGCTAACCTGTTGTTCTCATGGAAATGCGGGGAGATTGGCGACGCTTGATTTCTTTAACAATTTGGATAAATGAAATTAATTTTAGATTATGATATAGTCTGATTACTCTTTTTATTTTAGGTGTAAGCGAATATAAATATATAACATATTAATATTTAATACATTTTAAAGTAGGGTCCAGCGGCTCATACGCCGCTGTGAGTTGAAACCTCATCATGAAAATAGGTTAGATATTTTAACTTGCCAGCGGCTCATACGCCGCTGTGAGTTGAAACCGTTTTAGCGATGAAAAATAAGCTCACCCCGATTCCAGCGGCTCATACGCCGCTGTGAGTTGAAACTGATGGTGTATGGGAGCGGCTTCCTGATATTCCCCAGCGGCTCATACGCCGCTGTGAGTTGAAACAAGCGGCAATGTCGCTAGGGATAGAAAATGAAGCAGCCAGCGGCTCATACGCCGCTGTGAGTTGAAACGCCGCTACCAAAATGAACCTTGAGCTTTGCGGAAACCAGCGGCTCATACGCCGCTGTGAGTTGAAACATGGGACAGTCAGAAACGGCTTATTCAGTCGCCACCAGCGGCTCATACGCCGCTGTGAGTTGAAACACTAATACCCCCTGAACCCGAATCACTTGAACCGCCAGCGGCTCATACGCCGCTGTGAGTTGAAACAGCTCCCTTGCGATGAAAGTGTTTAACGGCAGTGCCAGCGGCTCATACGCCGCTGTGAGTTGAAACACACGTGTGCGCCTCGAACTGGAGAGCGCTCGCCCAGCGGCTCATACGCCGCTGTGAGTTGAAACGTATGTGGACACTTAGATTTGTATGTGGACACTTAGCCAGCGGCTCATACGCCGCTGTGAGTTGAAACGCTACCCCAATAACCTTTATTTTTAACTAGTTAACCAGCGGCTCATACGCCGCTGTGAGTTGAAACCCCTGTTTTTGCGCTACTGGCTAAAGGCGTTACGGCCAGCGGCTCATACGCCGCTGTGAGTTGAAACACGATATGGGCGATAAAACCGGTGGTATCTTATCCCAGCGGCTCATACGCCGCTGTGAGTTGAAACACGGAGATTTAATCATGGATCTAAAAAATCCTTTCAGCGGCTCATACGCCGCTGTGAGTTGAAACTCATTCGGAAATATCCGCCAAACTTCATCGAGACCCAGCGGCTCATACGCCGCTGTGAGTTGAAACTGATTGCAAGCAATCCCCAAATTAATCCAAATATCCAGCGGCTCATACGCCGCTGTGAGTTGAAACAACTGTTAGGAAAAAAGTAACTATTATTCATAATCCAGCGGCTCATACGCCGCTGTGAGTTGAAACGAATTTCGACGATGATATTCCGTTTTGATCGTCCCAGCGGCTCATACGCCGCTGTGAGTTGAAACGTTCGATCAGCTGTAGTTTTATGTCGCCCGGCACCCAGCGGCTCATACGCCGCTGTGAGTTGAAACCCATTATTAGGCGGTGGAGAACTATTTAATAATATCCAGCGGCTCATACGCCGCTGTGAGTTGAAACATTAAATCAACACCATTTGGGAATTTACCTTTAGCCAGCGGCTCATACGCCGCTGTGAGTTGAAACCTCGAGACTATCCGGCTTTTAAAGCTGACCGAACCAGCGGCTCATACGCCGCTGTGAGTTGAAACTCCATGGTATTCTTGCGCTCTTGGCGCTCAGACACCAGCGGCTCATACGCCGCTGTGAGTTGAAACAAGCCCACCGCAAAATTAATTTCTTGTCCAGTTTCCAGCGGCTCATACGCCGCTGTGAGTTGAAACGTAAGCCAATCCACCGCATTACTGGGACTGCCATCCAGCGGCTCATACGCCGCTGTGAGTTGAAACAATCGCATTTGACCGCACTTGCTCGCTGCGTAGCCAGCGGCTCATACGCCGCTGTGAGTTGAAACAGCCTAAAATCACTAAACAAAGCTACGTCTATGACCCAGCGGCTCATACGCCGCTGTGAGTTGAAACAAAGGCAGATAGATTATTTCAGTTTTACAAAAATCCAGCGGCTCATACGCCGCTGTGAGTTGAAACGATAGCTGACACATTAATTAACGGCGAGGTTAGAACCAGCGGCTCATACGCCGCTGTGAGTTGAAACGTTGTGATATCCAGGCGTTTAATAATTGCCCCATCCAGCGGCTCATACGCCGCTGTGAGTTGAAACACCATCTCCATCCCCGTCACTATTACCTGAACCACCAGCGGCTCATACGCCGCTGTGAGTTGAAACACATTGTCGCTGGTCTTAAACGCCAACACAGCTTCCCAGCGGCTCATACGCCGCTGTGAGTTGAAACAGCATGAGGCGGCGAGCGAGGCGGTGTTGAGTGCCCAGCGGCTCATACGCCGCTGTGAGTTGAAACCGCAGGGGTGAAATTGTTGTGCGCTCAACTGTGCCCAGCGGCTCATACGCCGCTGTGAGTTGAAACATCTTTCACAACAATTAACTTGCCTAACTGCTCCCCAGCGGCTCATACGCCGCTGTGAGTTGAAACATGCAACAAGGTTGCATAATAGCGGTCAATTTCTCCAGCGGCTCATACGCCGCTGTGAGTTGAAACCCTTTTTTATTTTTAGGAGAACAACATGAAAAATCCAGCGGCTCATACGCCGCTGTGAGTTGAAACAAGCACCGCTTTGTTTTGTTTCCAAAACTTAACAACCAGCGGCTCATACGCCGCTGTGAGTTGAAACGCCCTGGCTCAAGCCTCAAATTACCCTTGTTATCCAGCGGCTCATACGCCGCTGTGAGTTGAAACCGGTAATCGAACTGTAATCTGTTGCTGCCATTGCCCAGCGGCTCATACGCCGCTGTGAGTTGAAACGGCCGCTGTGCCACCCGTTATTATTGACCAAAGCCCCAGCGGCTCATACGCCGCTGTGAGTTGAAACTAAGCGATCAATAATCTTAGCTCTCAAATCAATTCCAGCGGCTCATACGCCGCTGTGAGTTGAAACATTTTTAATCCTGCGTTATTGATTTCAACACATCCAGCGGCTCATACGCCGCTGTGAGTTGAAACACGCCGGACAGGTTCGGCACGCTCGGCGCATAGACCAGCGGCTCATACGCCGCTGTGAGTTGAAACGGTTATCGGCAGTGGATAGGCATAAGCTGCAAAGCCAGCGGCTCATACGCCGCTGTGAGTTGAAACAAATCGTCATACTCGATCGCGTCTGGAAAGCCCACCAGCGGCTCATACGCCGCTGTGAGTTGAAACTCGCTCTAGCACTTGCCACAACGAACACTCTTTCCAGCGGCTCATACGCCGCTGTGAGTTGAAACCATATAAATCAGATGATGGCTATATTGGTGTCTTCCAGCGGCTCATACGCCGCTGTGAGTTGAAACCACGTTAGATCATCTATGTGTTTGCTAGGCATAAACCAGCGGCTCATACGCCGCTGTGAGTTGAAACTGTAACACCCGAACTTTGGTATCAAACATGATACCCAGCGGCTCATACGCCGCTGTGAGTTGAAACAATGTCTGCGCCGCCGTTGCTGTAAAAGGTATATCCAGCGGCTCATACGCCGCTGTGAGTTGAAACTCACGCGTTATCACCGTATTCCTACCGATTTTAACCAGCGGCTCATACGCCGCTGTGAGTTGAAACTCAACCTTACCCGTATAAACGGCTTTGTTCAACATCCAGCGGCTCATACGCCGCTGTGAGTTGAAACATCAATATTATTTTTGATGATTTTAATCATGCTTCCAGCGGCTCATACGCCGCTGTGAGTTGAAACCTCCGCAGCGGACTACCAACAATGTTACAGATCCGCCAGCGGCTCATACGCCGCTGTGAGTTGAAACCGGTCTTGGGCAAAGTCAGCTACCAGGACGGCAACCAGCGGCTCATACGCCGCTGTGAGTTGAAACTATACTACTGACGGCTTAAAATTGGGGTGGACTTCCAGCGGCTCATACGCCGCTGTGAGTTGAAACAGCCAATCAGCGTGCAGATGAAAACGGCAATGACCCAGCGGCTCATACGCCGCTGTGAGTTGAAACAGCACATTTTGACGACTGTCAATCACAGATTGTCCAGCGGCTCATACGTCGCTGTGAGTTGAAACCCTGTATTCGACCCATTATCAACGGGCGGAGGTGCCAGCGGCTCATACGCCGCTGTGAGTTGAAACGCTTTATTATACACTCCGCGCCATCCTTGAATTTGTCGAGCCTTTATTGAAGTACGAGTTGAAACACAGAGAAAACATTTTCGCGTCTACGGAAAAGTGTGTCGCTCCTTCACGAAAGTGTGAATTGAAACGCTGAATTATAATGAAATTTTATAATAGGACGAAGATTCTTGCCTATGAAAGTGTGTATTGAAATGAGATGGTGAATTTCGCTGTTGCCCTCTTCTCAGTAGTGCTATTTAAATCAATTTTATTAATCTAAAATTTGATCTGACCCAAAAAGTTGGACTGCTTAATGAACGGATTGAGTTCGATATTGTATCGGGCTTAATCCTTTTAATCTTACTTGAATTCGTTCAGTATTGTAATACTCAATATATTGATGAACCGCCTGCTCAATGTCATCTGCCGTATCAAATTGCCGAACATAAAAACATTCTGTCTTCAGCCTGCCGAAAAAACTTTCCATTGCGCCATTATCCAAACAATTTCCCTTTCTCGACATACTGATTTGAATCTGATTATCTGCCAATATATTGCGATAAGACGGCATTTGATACTGCCGGCCTTGGTCTGAATGTAATATCGGCGTTGCCTCCTTCGGGAGCTTATTCACGGCTTGTCGCAACATCTGCTCAACCGGCGCCCTGTTTGGACGACGACCAAGTTGATAAGCAATCACCTCATTGTTAAATAAATCTAACATTGGCGATAAATACACTTTATTGCCGTCTTTTGCTTTGAATTCCGTCACATCAGTCACTAATTTCTCGTAAGCATTTTCCGCCGTAAAATGACGTACTAACAGATTATCAGCAATTCGACCCACTTCGCCTCTGTAAGAACAATATTTCCGTTTTTTCCTCCCTTTCACCTGTAAGCCCATCATCTGAATCAAACGTTGCACCTTTTTGTGATTGACCGTACCGAGTGCCAATGTCACTCGGCGATAGCCATACTGCGGATTCTCTCGTTTAATTTGACGGATTTCCGCTTTTAAATCGGCCTCTTTATCTGTCTTCGGTTGTTGATGGTAAAAATAAGTGCTTCGGGCTAACTTAATGATATCTAATAATAAATTAAGCGGAAAATCACCGCTTAAGGCTTTAACAATTTCTGCCTTTCGGCTTCGTCTTTCAGGGATAACTCCATCGACTTTTTTAAGATGGCATTCTCCGCACGCAAACGCAGATTTTCTTGTTCTAATTGTTTTAACGGCGTTAATGGCTTAACGTGTTTTTTCGATTTATTCGGTTTATTCACGGCTGGTCGTCCTTTGGGCTTATCAATCAGTCCATTTATGCCAAATTGTTTGAAACGTTGCAACCATTTAGAAATAACAGTGCCTCCTGAGATACCCAAGGTTAAGGCGATGTGTTCAAGGGAGAACAGCCCTTGTCGGGCTAATTTGACGGCTTGAAGCTTTTCTTCGACGGTAAATTTTCGGGCAGTATGTTTGACTCGCAAGCCATCTGAGCCCGCATGTTGAAAGTAATAATCAACTGTGTGTTGTTTAAATGTTTGGGTATATTTAGTCATAAAAATCTGCACCTTAGTCAGTTGGTTTTGCAGTCCAACTTTTGGGGTGCAGATAAAAGCCGTTTTAAAATCGGTTAGCCATCGCACAGATGGTTTAGAAAAAAAGAAGATGATAGTACTATCACTAAAAAGTGTTAGCCATCGCACAGATGGTTTAGAAAGTCGGGTGGGACTCGATTAATTCCCCACACTAGTTAGCCATCGCACAGATGGTTTAGAAAAGATATGTATGTGGGGTGTATTTAGATATGTAGTTAGCCATCGCACAGATGGTTTAGAAATATTTTGAATTTGATACCAAAGAGCGAGAGGAGTTAGCCATCGCACAGATGGTTTAGAAATTTCATAGGGCAGAAAAGAATGTTTTTAACGCGTTAGCCATCACACAGGTGGTTTAGAAATTGTTGATGTTCTCGTATTTGCTGTCATCGAGGTTAGCCATTACACAGATGATTTAGAACCAACCTAATATTAACTTTGTGACTGCCCTAGATAATTGCCCTATTTCCATTTTTCCATTTTAACCCATTATACGGCTATGTTTTTATTTATGCCGACTAATTGAGCTGCAAGACGCACTATTGCGCCTGCAACAAATAACTCAATTAAACGGCTCTGTTTATACTAACTTAATCGATTTTTTCTAATAAGCACTATCCTGGAAAATTTTAGTTATCTAGGACAGTCCGAAAAAATCAGAACAAATAAAATTTAGCTTGATTACACGCTTGGAAAACAGACTTATAAACAACTTGCCGATAAATATCATTGTTCTCTAAGAACTATTCAGAGACATATATTAAAAGCACCTAAAACACAGCTAAATTTACCCATTAATAAACATTTGAATATTCTCATGGATACCACATTTTTCGGTCATGATTTTGGTGTACTTGTTTTAATGGACAGCATAACCGGAAAGGTGGTTTACCATCGAATTGTGACGACAGAAAAAGTGTTGTACTACCGATTAGCCATTAATGAACTTAGAGAGAAAGGGTTTTATATTCAAGCGATTACTTGTGATGGCAAGCGTGGATTATTGAAAGATAGTTTAAACGCACCGATTCAAATGTGTCAATTTCATCAAGTAGCAATAGTGATAAGGAAATTAACGCGCAAGCCAAAATCATCGGCGGGAAAAGCGTTAAAAATAGTGATTAAAACCCTCAAAACAAGCCGTAAAAATACGCTTATCTCAAGCATTATATTAGTATTTTAAATATAAACTATTCTTAAATGAGCGCTCAGATAATCCTGATAAAAAAGGAAAATACCCTTATAAACATCGTGGTGTACGGACTGCTTATGCAAGTTTAATTAGACATAAAGATTTTTATTTACCTTTGAGAAGTATCCTGAATTAAATATAGAAAATACAACAAATAGATTAGAAGGGTTATTTAGTGAACTTAAGCGAAAATTATCCGCTCATCATGGATTAACAAAAAGCCATAAGATAATGTTTATAAATGATTTTTTAAATAAAAAGAGTTGGTAACAATGAGCTGGTTTTATGATTACCAACAATTTGGTCTACTATGCCTATGTTCTTCCTATATTAATGACCATACAAAAATTACCAATAGTAACAATATATTAACCTCATGCTTTATCCTTCCCATTAATTTCTCGAATTACCCGACAAGGCACTCCTGCGGCAAGCACATTATCCGGAATATTGCGGGTGACAACGCTGCCTGCGGCGATGACGACATTATTGCCAATTGTGACGCCGGGCATAACTTTTACGCCGCCGCCAAACCAAACATTGTTACCGATGGTGATCGGATAAGCATACTCTAGTCCTTGATTACGGCGTTCTACATCAAGCGGGTGTCCGGCAGTATAGAAGCCACAATCTGGTGCGATAAATACATTATCGCCAAAGGTAACTTTTGCTCCGTCCAGAATAACTAAGTTATGGTTGGCATAGAAGTTTTCACCGATTTCAATGTTATAGCCATAGTCACACCAAAATGGTGCGGTGATGCTAAATTGGGTTTTGGTTTTTCCAAACAGCGTTCGAATCAGTGTTTGTTGCTCTTCAGTGGCAGATGGGCGTAGTTGGTTATAATCGTAACAGCGCTCTTTGCAAATTTTCCGTTCCGCAATCAGATTGGCATCGTTATTGGCGTCATAAATCAGCCCTGCCAACATTTTTTCTTTTTCTGTCGTCATTTCGTCGATTCCACTGGTTAATTTTGCAAATAAGGCAACAGCGCTTGTAAGTAGATTTGATAGCCTGTTAAGGTTAAGTGCAATCCTTCGCGGGTGTAATCCAATTCCAACTCATCGTTAGTATTTAAAAACCGATGGTGCAGATCCAGATACCGCACTTGGTGTGTTTGCGCTACTTTTTGTAAGTGGCTGTTTAACGCTTTAATC
This sequence comes from Testudinibacter sp. P17/SS/0325, assembly GCF_053570765.1. The sequence goes on from NZ_CM131635.1 coordinate 1,185,913, forward strand.
CGTTGGTTATCACTTAAGCTTAACATCACTTGATCAATTTTAGCTGAATGGGATTTGTTTACCGGCAACACCGAAAGTAAGTAGCATTGGCATTGCGGCAAGTGCTGTTTGAGTAACGTAAGAATTTGCGAGACTCGCTCGCTGACCTGTTGCGGGGGATCATTCGGATATTTTGCTAGATCATTGACGCCAATTAACAGAAAAAGTTTTTTCGGTTGTAGTGGATAGATATGTTCCGGTAAGCGTTTGAGAACATCATAAGTATCATTACCACTAATGCCACGGTTGTAAATAGTCATCTCCGGCAGCATTTCGTTAATTGGAAATTCTTCGGTAATTGAATCCCCTAAGAAGACAATTTGATTTGTTCGGGCATAGCGGTTTAATGCATTGTAACGGGTTGTCATCATCTCTCTTCGCTCCGCATTAAAATTGATCAGAAATGCTTCTGCCGCTACTTTTTGTTCGTCGGAAACGAAGGTTAAAATCTCTTTTAGTGCCATGTGTCTTTATTCCAGAATAGGTTATGAGTTCATGTAGTGATGCTACTTGAGTTTTGAAGAAAAAACAATGAATAGAGAAGCGAATTGCAGATTAAAAAATAATCGAGTCGATTGTTTTTTGAACGGCAGATCCCAGTTTTAAAAATAATTTAGGAATACAGATCACAAAAAACCATTTTTCTTCATGCATTATTTTAAAATGTAAATTAATGTGTCTCATGATGATTAACCTTGATTAGATTATGGAGTGACTTTATTTATGAGTAATACAAAATCATATGTGTCTTTAACAAAAGAGAAGCTAAATCGTTTAATTGGGAACATTACTGTAGAGAGTTTATTCTCGGGTTATGGTTTTTATAAGGATAATCATATGTTTGGCATTGCGCAAAGTGGTGTTTTTTATTTGCGTGCGGAGGGACGTTTAGCTGCATTTTTAGAGCGGGAAGGTGCCATGACTTGCTCAAATCGTAAGGGAAATAATGCGTTATCACTGTCGTTTTATTATTGTTTGCCCGTTGAAATTACACAAAATGATAAATTGTATAAATCAATTTTGTGTCATTCGATTGAACAAGTTCAGCAGTCGAAACTTGAATCTCAATTATCTCAAAAAAAACGTCCGAAAGACTTATTTAATTTAGAGCTTAAACATGAACGATTATTACGCAAAGTCAACATTACTAGTGTACGTCAATTGCGTGAGGTCGGCGCTGAAATGGCTTACATCCGTATGAAGAAAATAGGACTTCCTATTACGCAGGGATTCTATTGGAGCTTAGTGGCGGCACTGAAAAATATACCGGTTTCGTTATTGACGGCAGAGCAAAAAAAGCAGGCATTGGAGAAACTTAATTTATGTTTGCGTAAAGAGGGGATGAGAGCGGAGAAAGGCTAGTTTATTCCTATTTTATTTCGGAAGAAAATGTTCAAATATGCATGCAATCCGCATAACCTATAGGGTTATGCGGATTGATAGATTAATGCAATATGCAAATCAAAGATCTTTATCACAAATTAATATATTAAAAATATTAAATATCTCTTTCATCTTGACACATAAGGTTATGTTCTTTATCGTCATGTTTGTCTATTTTTTGTACGGCAAGGTGTTTTATGTAAACTTAGTTGTATAACGTACATCATGAGGAGATTGCTATGTCTATTGTCGAACGAAATATTTTTATCGAAGATTTAAAAGATATCGTTAATATTGAGTCTTATAGTTATGATCCACAAGGAAAAGCAGACATTGTTAAATTTCTACGTGAAAAATTCCAAGCGTTAAATTGGTTAGTAGAAGAGCACCCCTTAGATCCCGCAGTAGGTTCGGCACTAATTTGTATGAATCGCAAAGCCGATCATTTTGATGTATTGCTATCAGGACATATGGATACCGTGTTCAAACGGGGGACGTTAGCAACCTGGCCATTCAGTCAAGATGGAAAAAGGGCATATGGTCCGGGTGTTTGTGATATGAAACAAGGGCTAATTCAATCCTATTATGTTTGTAAAACGCTATCTGAAAAGAATGAAATCGGTGATAGCAATATCTGTGTCATTTTTAATCCGGATGAAGAAATCAGCTCTATTTATTCCAGACCATTATTAGAAAAATTTGCCGCTAAATCCCGTTATGCCATTGTATTAGAAGCGGCTAGGGCAAACGGAAGCCTGGTTAATGAACGCCGTGGTGTTGCTAGATACATTATCGAGTTTTTTGGGAAAGAAGCGCATGCGGCGGTAAATCCGGAGGCTGGCGCTAATGCAATCAATGCTTGCATTAAAATTTGTCAGATCTTACTTGAGCAAGTGGCACCTGAAAAAGGAACTGCATTAAATATAGGGACTATTGAAGGTGGGACAACACCGAATACTATTCCGGCGTATGTCAAAATCCAAGTAGATTGTCGTTTTACGCTTTCGGAAGAAGCTGAAAGATTAGACGGCTTCATTCAAACATTACACAATGTAATCACCGAAGATGGCGTGCGGATTAATATCAAAGGTGGGATAACACGCCCACCCTGGGCTAAAACCGACGAAAGTTTGGTATTTTGCCGTGAGGTTGACAAAATTAAACAAAAACTGGGTATTGAGGCTGGGTGGGTTTCTACCGGAGGCGCTTCTGATGGGAATTTCTTTGCGGCTTTAGGTGTGCCGACTATTGATGGAATGGGAATGGTTGGCGGTAAGCATCACAGTTCGGAAGAGTACTTAGAGCTGGACTCAATTATTCCTCGTACGACACTGTTATATGAAACGGTTAAGTTTTGTTTATCAAATAAGCAGGAGGCGTAAATTATGTTTGGTTTAATCCTTGCACTTATTGTGACGGTCGGGGTTGGTTATCTCATTGTCAAAAAATACAAAGCACAAGTTGTCTTAATGTGCGGTGGGATAATTCTCATGTGCTTTGCGATTTTATTCGGTTTGGGAGAAATTTTACCCGCAGATAAATCAACCGGTTGGGTCGGTTTTGATATCTTTGAATTCATCAAAACGGTTTTTAGTTCCAGGGCGGCCGATTTGGGCTTGATGATTATGGCGGTTGGTGGCTTTGCGCGGTATATGGATCATATCGGAGCGAGTAAAACCCTAGTTAATGCAGCGATAAAACCCTTAAAAAAAATTAAAGCCCCTTATGTGATGTTAGGATTTGCTTATATCATTGGGCAATTACTCAATATTTTTATTCCAAGTGCTTCAGGATTGGGATTATTGTTAATGATTACATTATTTCCAATCTTAGTCAGTTTAGGAGTGAGTAGGGAAGGTGCTACGGCGGTGATTGGTACAACGGCATGTCTTGATTTGGGACCAGCTTCGGGTAATGCAGTCTTAGCCTCCAAAACAGCGGGAGTGGATATCGCGGCTTATTTTGTCAATTATCAAATTCCGGTTGCGGTGATAACGATGTTAGTGATTGCCGGCGCGCATATTTTTATGCAGAAATGGTTTGATAAACGTCAGTCAGCGGTAGGGGACGCATCCGAACAAAAAGAGGTTACTGAGAAGAATGTAACAATGGATGACATTCCACCATTTGTGTATATTCTTTTACCCCTATTACCGCTCTTTTTAATTTTAACATTTAGCAAATTAGTCTTTGCTGGGATAAAAATGAATGTAGTAACGGCAATGTTGATCAGTTTGTTTACGGCGATGTTTTTTGAATTAATCAGAAAGCGGGACATGAAAACGGTATTTGCGAATGTTCAGGTGTTTTTTGACGGAATGGGTAAGCAATTTGCGGTTGTGATCACATTGATTGTCGCAGGGGAAACTTTCGCTAAGGGCTTAACTGCGGTTGGAGCTATTGATACTATTATTTCAGGCGCACAAAATTCGGGCTTTGGCGTATTTACAATGACGGCAGTGATGGTGGGGATTATCGCCCTTTCAGCAGTGGTAATGGGATCGGGGAATGCCCCATTTTTTGCGTTTGCTGCATTAGCGCCTAAAGTGGCTTCTTCAATCGGTGTGCCTTCGGTGTTGATGTTACTCCCAATGCAATTGGTTGCTGGTATTGCCCGTAGCGTATCGCCGATTACTGCGGTTATTGTGGCTGTGTCTGGCGTGGCTAATGTATCGCCGTTCGATATCATTAAAAGAACGGCAGTGCCGATGGTATTGGCTTTACTGACGGTTTTATTTGGTACCTTTATCCTATTTCATTAATCATTGTATATTGACGGTTACACAACCCATGAACGGGCTGCGGTTAGGCTTGGTAATATTTTCAAATACGCAGAATTTTTTTGAATATAATCATGCTTAGTATAAAAAAAGAACAATCAAAAGATAAATTGCAAAAAAGTGAGAAAAAGCCCTTGCAAAGCATTATGGAATGTCTATAATGCGCACCTCACAACGACGCAGCTGTTTGAAGCTGACGATTGTGACTGTTCTTTAACAATATATCAGACAATCTGTGTGGGCACTTGTGCAAGGCATTGGTAATTTAAAGATTTAAAAAACTAAAGTCTTAATGAGTGCTGATAGTAAATTCATAATTGAAACTTTTGTGGTTTCAACATTATAGTCAGAGATTCGTTGAGCGATTGAACTTGAATTGAAGAGTTTGATCATGGCTCAGATTGAACGCTGGCGGCAGGCTTAACACATGCAAGTCGAGCGGTAACGGGGGAGAGCTTGCTCTCTTGCCGACGAGCGGCGGACGGGTGAGTAATGCTTGGGAATCTGGCTTATGGAGGGGGATAACTACGGGAAACTGTAGCTAATACCGCGTAATGTCTTAGGACTAAAGGGTGGGACTTTCGAGCCGCCCGCCATAAGATGAGCCCAAGTGAGATTAGGTAGTTGGTGAGGTAAAGGCTCACCAAGCCGTCGATCTCTAACTGGTCTGAGAGGATGACCAGTCACACTGGGACTGAGACACGGCCCAGACTCCTACGGGAGGCAGCAGTGGGGAATATTGCGCAATGGGGGGAACCCTGACGCAGCCATGCCGCGTGAATGAAGAAGGCCTTCGGGTTGTAAAGTTCTTTCGGTGATGAGGAAGGTGTTTTGTTTAATAGACAGAGCAATTGACGTTAGTCACAGAAGAAGCACCGGCTAACTCCGTGCCAGCAGCCGCGGTAATACGGAGGGTGCGAGCGTTAATCGGAATAACTGGGCGTAAAGGGCACGCAGGCGGATAGATAAGTGAGATGTGAAATCCCCGAGCTTAACTTGGGAACAGCATTTCATACTGTTTATCTAGAGTTTTGTAGAGAGGGGTAGAATTCCACGTGTAGCGGTGAAATGCGTAGAGATGTGGAGGAATACCGGAGGCGAAGGCGGCCCCTTGGACAAAGACTGACGCTCATGTGCGAAAGCGTGGGGAGCAAACAGGATTAGATACCCTGGTAGTCCACGCTGTAAACGATGTCGATTTGGGGGTTGCCTGTATGGGTGGCTCTCGAAGCTAACGCGTTAAATCGACCGCCTGGGGAGTACGGCCGCAAGGTTAAAACTCAAATGAATTGACGGGGGCCCGCACAAGCGGTGGAGCATGTGGTTTAATTCGATGCAACGCGAAGAACCTTACCTACTCTTGACATCCTAAGAAGAGCTCAGAGATGAGCTTGTGCCTTCGGGAACTTAGAGACAGGTGCTGCATGGCTGTCGTCAGCTCGTGTTGTGAAATGTTGGGTTAAGTCCCGCAACGAGCGCAACCCTTATCCTTTGTTGCCAGCATGTAAAGATGGGAACTCAAAGGAGACTGCCGGTGACAAACCGGAGGAAGGTGGGGATGACGTCAAGTCATCATGGCCCTTACGAGTAGGGCTACACACGTGCTACAATGGCGTATACAGAGGGAGGCGAGAGTGCGAGCTTAAGCGAATCTCTTAAAGTGCGTCGTAGTCCGGATTGGAGTCTGCAACTCGACTCCATGAAGTCGGAATCGCTAGTAATCGCAAATCAGAATGTTGCGGTGAATACGTTCCCGGGCCTTGTACACACCGCCCGTCACACCATGGGAGTGGGTTGTACCAGAAGTAGATAGCTTAACCGGAAGGGGGGCGTTTACCACGGTATGATTCATGACTGGGGTGAAGTCGTAACAAGGTAACCGTAGGGGAACCTGCGGTTGGATCACCTCCTTATATATGACTGATGATTTTGTATAGGTGTTCACACAGATTGTTTGATAGATTTGAGAATAACGTGTTATGGTCGCGGTCCCCATCGTCTAGAGGCCTAGGACATCGCCCTTTCACGGCGGTAACCGGGGTTCGAATCCCCGTGGGGACGCCATAACACGATATTTTTGAATCGTATCGGTGAAAACCGATTTGTTCTTTAAAAATTTGGACACAAGCTAAAAACTGAAGAGAACTCAAGCGTTCGAGAGGACGTAAGAGCTGAGTATTCGAAAATCGAGCAATCGAGAATCGAATTGGGCTTGTTTGGTGAGAAAAGGCACTGAGCAGGTCAGCGTAGGGAAACTTACGCACGAGTCAATGGAAGACGGCTTTGGGAATGGAAAGCGGACTGAACGAAACGGGCACGAAAGTGGTTAGTTGAAATGAAAGTGCGGTCTGAAAATTCTTGAGGTTGTATGGTTAAGTGACTAAGCGTGCAGGGTGGATGCCTAGGCAGTCAGAGGCGAAGAAGGACGTGCTAATCTGCGAAAAGCGTGGAGGAGTTGATAAGAAGCGTTAATACTCCACGATATCCGAATGGGGAAACCCAGTAGATGAAGAATCTACTATTGTTAACTGAATCCATAGGTTAACAAGGCGAACCGGGAGAACTGAAACATCTCAGTACCCCGAGGAAAAGAAATCAATTGAGATTCCGTAAGTAGCGGCGAGCGAACACGGAGAAGCCGTTAGTGATAGTAAGTGAGTTAGGAGAATGAGTTGGGAAGCTCAATCGCAGAGGGTGATAATCCCGTATCCGAAGGCACAGTTACGGTACTAAGCTAACAGCAAGTAGGGCGGGACACGAGAAATCCTGTTTGAAGATGGGGGGACCATCCTCCAAGGCTAAATACTCCTGACTGACCGATAGTGAACCAGTACCGTGAGGGAAAGGCGAAAAGAACCCTGGTGAAGGGAGTGAAATAGAACCTGAAACCCTGTACGTACAAGCAGTGGGAGCCCTATCACTCAAGTGTATTGAGAGTGGTATAGAAAACGTTGAAATGCGGTTAACGTTTTGCGAAGCAAAACGGTCAACCCCAAAATCAATCAGGAAACTGATGATTAATCGGCGTGTGAAAGGGGCGTTTTACGAAGTAAAACGGCAATCCGAAAGCAGTATGCTTGAGGATAGGGTGACTGCGTACCTTTTGTATAATGGGTCAGCGACTTATATTGTGTAGCGAGGTTAACCGAATAGGGGAGCCGAAGGGAAACCGAGTCTTAACTGGGCGAAGAGTTGCACGATATAGACCCGAAACCCGGTGATCTAGCCATGGGCAGGTTGAAGGTTGGGTAACACTAACTGGAGGACCGAACCGACTACTGTTGAAAAAGTAGCGGATGACTTGTGGCTGGGGGTGAAAGGCCAATCAAACCGGGAGATAGCTGGTTCTCCCCGAAATCTATTTAGGTAGAGCCTTAGATGAATACCTTCGGGGGTAGAGCACTGTTTCGGCTAGGGGGTCATCCCGACTTACCAACCCGATGCAAACTGCGAATACCGAAGAGTACTATCTAGGAGACACACGGCGGGTGCTAACGTTCGTCGTGAAGAGGGAAACAACCCAGACCGCCAGCTAAGGTCCCAAAGTCTATGTTAAGTGGGAAACGAAGTGGGAAGGCTTAGACAGCTAGGATGTTGGCTTAGAAGCAGCCATCATTTAAAGAAAGCGTAATAGCTCACTAGTCGAGTCGGCCTGCGCGGAAGATGTAACGGGGCTAAAACATAGCACCGAAGCTGCGGCATTCAGATGACAGATTTCAGATGTCAGGAGACAGTATGGCAATCAAGTTTGAAGATTTGAAGGTGTTTCAACGCGCTTATAAAGTGTCGTTGGAAATTCATCAAGCGAGCTTGGATTTTCCTAAGATAGAGCAATATGCGTTAGGAGACCAAGTTAGACGGGCAAGCAAAAGCATTTGTGCAAATTTAGCCGAAGGTTTTGCAAGGCAACGTACTAAAGCGGATTTAAATCGATTTCTTAGCATGGCAATAGGCAGTGCTGATGAAATGCGAGTTTGGTTAAGATACTGTTATGACTTGAAATATGCAGATGGACAAGATTGGCAAAGATGGCGTAATGAATACGAAGAAATTGCGAAGATGTTACAAGGTTTTGGTAAAACACCGAAACCTGACGTCTGAAGTCTGTCATCTGATTGGGTAGGGGAGCGTTGTGTAAGCGGAAGAAGGTGGCTCGAGAGGGCTGCTGGACGTATCACAAGTGCGAATGCTGACATAAGTAACGATAAAGGGGGTGAAAAACCCCCTCGCCGGAAGACCAAGGGTTCCTGTCCAACGTTAATCGGGGCAGGGTGAGTCGGCCCCTAAGGCGAGGCTGAAGAGCGTAGTCGATGGGAAACGGGTTAATATTCCCGTACTTGTGATAAGAGCGATGTGGGGACGGAGCAGGTTAGGTTATCCGGGTGACGGAAGTCCCGGTCCAAGCGTGTAGGATGGATGATTAGGCAAATCCGGTCATCTAAATCAGAGGCGTGACGGGGAGACTCCACGGAGTCGAAGTAACCGATACCACACTTCCAGGAAAAGCCGCTAAGCTTATCTTATCATAAACCGTACTGAAAACCGACACAGGTGGTCAGGTAGAGAATACTCAGGCGCTTGAGAGAACTCGGGTGAAGGAACTAGGCAAAATAGCACCGTAACTTCGGGAGAAGGTGCGCTGACGGTAATTGAAGTCCTTAACGGATAGAGGTGAAGTCAGTCGAAGTGACCAGCTGGCTGCAACTGTTTATTAAAAACACAGCACTCTGCAAACACGAAAGTGGACGTATAGGGTGTGACGCCTGCCCGGTGCTGGAAGGTTAATTGATGATGTGAGAGCATTTGATCGAAGCCCCAGTAAACGGCGGCCGTAACTATAACGGTCCTAAGGTAGCGAAATTCCTTGTCGGGTAAGTTCCGACCTGCACGAATGGCGTAATGATGGCCAGGCTGTCTCCACCCGAGACTCAGTGAAATTGAAATCGCCGTGAAGATGCGGTGTACCCGCGGCTAGACGGAAAGACCCCGTGAACCTTTACTATAGCTTGACACTGAACATTGAATTTTGATGTGTAGGATAGGTGGGAGACAGAGAAGTATTAACGCCAGTTAATATGGAGTCGTTGTTGAAATACCACCCTTTAAGGTTTGATGTTCTAACACAGACTGCGGCACGCGGTCGTGGACAGTGTCTGGTGGGTAGTTTGACTGGGGCGGTCTCCTCCCAAAGCGTAACGGAGGAGTACGAAGGTTTGCTAATCACGGTCGGACATCGTGAGGTTAGTACAATGGTATAAGCAAGCTTGACTGCGAGACGGACATGTCGAGCAGGTGCGAAAGCAGGTCATAGTGATCCGGTGGTTCTGAATGGAAGGGCCATCGCTCAACGGATAAAAGGTACTCCGGGGATAACAGGCTGATACCGCCCAAGAGTTCATATCGACGGCGGTGTTTGGCACCTCGATGTCGGCTCATCACATCCTGGGGCTGAAGTAGGTCCCAAGGGTATGGCTGTTCGCCATTTAAAGTGGTACGCGAGCTGGGTTTAGAACGTCGTGAGACAGTTCGGTCCCTATCTGCCGTGGGCGTTGGAAAATTGAAAGGGGCTGCTCCTAGTACGAGAGGACCGGAGTGGACGCACCGCTGGTGTTCCCGTTGTTTCGCCAGAAGCATTGCGGGGTAGCTATGTGCGGAAGAGATAAGTGCTGAAAGCATCTAAGCACGAAACTTGCCTTGAGATGAGTTTTCCCAGTCTATAAGACTGTAAGGGTTGTTTAAGACGAAGACGTAGATAGGCGGGGTGTGTAAGTGTAGTGATACATTGAGCTAACCCGTACTAATTGCCCGAGAGGCTTAACCATACAACGCTCAAGGGTTTTACCCAAAAGCCGAGAGAAAGTTGTAAGAAAAGACAAGAGACGAAAGAGCGAAGTAAGAAGCTCGAGTAGGGCTCGAGGAGTTTGAATCAGATTAGCTTGTGACCGAATAGGAATAACAGCGAAAGAAACGCTGAAAGAATAAAAAATAGAGAACAAAACAAAGTAAGAAGAAGCAAAAACAATCAAGCCGAATTATTCCGGCGGCGATAGTGCGGTAGCACCACCTGATTCCATGCCGAACTCAGAAGTGAAATGCCGTAACGCCGATGGTAGTGTGGGGTCTCCCCATGTGAGAGTAGGACACCGCCGGATATTATTGAATAGAGAGAACAAAAGCCCTTTGCAGTCATGCGAAGGGTTTTTTGCGTTTATCTGATCATAAATCGTGATCCCGCCCTCAGTTTTAACCGATTGAATGCGATAGAATCTAACGATAACAATCAATTAAAAAATGGGTAACATGACAGGTATTACATATATTCCGGCGCAGGATATTAATTCCAACAGCATCGATACTTTAATTGGTTTAGGCAAAGATTTTTAGATCACCAATGTGCAAAATATCAGCCAAATGCACAATTTAATCGTGCGTGATTTGCGTCAAAAAAATCTAAGATACACCTTGAATACCGACAACGTTGAACCGCTGGTTTGCGATCCTTTTACTATGGGGCATACACAAGGCGGCAGTGCATTTTTCTCCACGCTGTTTTATTTCCTCTGGTTGAAAATTCATAATTTGCTGAACGCTAAGCGTGCGAATGTTGCGATTAATGTCGAGAGTTATCAACAACAAATATTGCTGCGTTTTCCTTTTTCATAGCGCAGCAATTTTCAGAGTACGCAAGTTAGTTAAACACCAATTTCCCGATACAACCTGCGGCAAGCTATGCCGTCGTCTTTGCTCAACCTTTTTGTCTATTATGCCACCTAAAACTGAAACGATTAATCTTAAAATGAAAACCTAAGTGCGGTCTAAACCGTGCCTTCCATTTACTGCCAATTTTTCAATTTAGAAGTTTTGCCGATTCCGGGATTAAAACTGTTGGTCGGATCTAACTGGCGATAGAATTTTTTTAACGCTGGTTTAGCATGATACAAATGCCCGACATTGTGTTCCGCCGGATATTGTGCGCCACGTTGATCGAGCAATTCCAGCATTTCCTCTTCCAATGCGATCGGATCGCTGCCTTTTTTCGCGATGTAATCTTGGTGAAAAACATGGCACATAAAATGTCCGTAGTACAGTTTATGGATAAACTGGCGGTTTAATTTTTCCGGCAACACTTCAAACCAATCATGATCATTGCGCCGTAAAGCAATATCGAGGGCGACAATGTCTTCCACCTCTTGCTGATGAATAATCCGATAGCGCACGGCGGCGCCGGCAACGGCGAAACGGTGCAACATTGCGGCTTGCGCTTCTTCCGCATTACAGGCGAAAAAACTGCCGCTGTGTTCGGCAAAATAGGCTTGCAAGAAATCATGGGCTTCGGCAATGCCGTCACCCGCCATTTTCAGAATCAGGTGATGTTCATATTGATCACGATATTCGCGCATTTTTTTCGGCAAATGTTGCGGCAGCAATTTGCTAAATAACTGCAGACTTTTATCGGCAATATGCTTCGGTAAAAACCGCACTTTGCTACACAAGCGATCGACTTTATTTTTTAGGCTGAACAGCTTCGGCAAGTTATTCGTGCCTAACTTTTTAATTGCCCAGAAAGTGTCTTTGCCGTAAATCGTGGCAACATCAAAGGCTTCACGATGAATATATTCACCGGATACCGGCAGGGATTGGAATTGGCTGAGAATATGACGGCGAATATCATTTAATTCGGCGGTGCTGTTGCTGCCGATATAAAACACTTGGGTCTGTTTTTCCAACGGGAAAGTATCTAAGCGCACGGCAAACACCATTAATTTCCCGGCGCAACCGGAGGCTTCGTGCAAACGGCGCGGATCGGCGTTAAAGCGCGCGGGGGTATCGGCATCGACTTGGCGCACATGGTGGCAGTAATCGTGATCATGCCCTTGCTCCGAACCGCACTTGATGTCCGTTTCTTGGTAGCGTTTATGTTCAAGCCGCGCGAGCATTTCCTCCGGATCTGTGCCGAGATCAACGCCCAAATGGTTGATTAAATGTAATTCGCCATCTTGATCGAGTCGGGCAAACAGCGCCATTTCGGTATAAGCCGGACCGCGCTGCACCAACGCACCGCCGGAGTTATTACACACGCCGCCGAGCACCGAGGCGCCGATACAAGACGAACCGATCACCGAATGCGCCTCCCGTCCATGTTGAGCCAATAATTCCTCTAATTTGAATAAGGTGCTGCCCGGCAGGCAAATCACCTGTTGCGCTTGATTAATTACGTGAATGTGATCGATACGCAGGGTGTTGATAATCACAATATCGCGGTCATATTCATTGCCGTCGGGGGTTGAACCGCCGGTCAGCCCGGTGTTGGCGGCTTGGGTGATGACAATCACATCGGCTTTCACGCAGGCTTGCAAAATCCGCCATTGCTCGATTAACGACGCAGGAATGACAACCGCCAACGCACTGCCTTTGCCGAAGCGAAAGCCTTGTCGGTAGGGCAAAGTGCGGTTTGGATCGGTCAGCAGATATTTTTCACCGACGATATGGCGGAGTTGTTGAATCAGTGAACGTTGTTTCTGGGTGTAAGATGACATGGTAGGCCCCTTGTTCCAATCAGATAGTGAATAGCAGAGCTAGTCTATCTTGATTCCTTCCGGTGAAACAAGCGGCACAGATCACAGGATTAACTTAATTGTGCTAATTTGGCTTCTAAGGCTAAGCAAGCCTCCTGTTCGACAGCCGCTAACGGATCACCACCGGAGGCGGCAACAACCGCGCCGATTGCCCCTTCTACTAACGGCGCGGCACTGATGGTTACGTTAGCCGCCATTTCCGCTTCAAGCAGTTCAAGTGCGGTTTGCGTGCTTAAAATGGCACTGCCCAAATCGACTAAAACCAACACGCCGTCCGGGCTATATACCCTTTCAATGGCCTGCATAATTTTTACCGCGTCGGTACCAATCGGATTGTGCGGATCGTCAATACCGGCGGCAAGGGCAATTTGACAGTTATCGGCACGCATTTGTAGCGCCAGTTCATACAACCCCTCGGCTAACTTTGCACTATGGGAAACAAAAACCAAATTAACCATTATGCCTCCTGCGTTGCCTGTAGCAGCCCTTGTAATAAATACATGACTGAAGTTGCACCGGGATCTTGGTGTCCGATACTACGCTCGTTTAAGTAGCTGGCGCGTCCTTTTTTCGCTTTCATCGGAATGGTTGCTGCTACCGCACTTTCGGCACAACTCAGCGCCTGTTGCAAGGCTGTGTGCAACGGAAGTTGCTGTTGCACACTGTCAGTCAATGTTTGCAGCACGGGCAGCCAAACATCGCACATGGTTTTATCGCCGGCTTCGGCTCGCCCTCGTGCCACAATGCCATTCACGCCCGCTTGTAAGAGGTGTTGCAGCTGAGCTAGATCGAGTTCGTTTTTGCCGACCGCACTTTGTGCCGCTTTTAAAAAAAACGTGCCAAACAGCGGGCCGCTTGCGCCGCCGACACTGGAAAGCAGCGTCATGCCGGTTGTTTTGAGAATGCCGGAAATGTCTTGTTCCGCAAGTTCCGGCAGTTTTTCCGCGACTTTGGCGAAGCCTCGTTGCATATTTAATCCGTGATCGGCATCGCCGATCGCGGTATCCAACTCAGTGAGGTAATCCCGATGTTGAGTGAATAAGACCGTACAGTTTTGCAACCATTGAAGGATTTGGGGTTGGGTTAACGACATCTTCCTGACCTCACTATGCTTTCCAGCGCAAGCCGGCGGTATTCACCGGTGCGTCCCACAACGACAGTAAATTGTCGTCTACTTTTAACAGGGTGATAGACACGCCTTGCATATCTAATGACGTACAATAAGAACCGACGAGATTGCGTTCAATTTGAATACCGAACCGCTCGCAGCATTGGCTTAAGCGCTGATACACGCCGTACAGTTCTGACAGCGGCACGGCACCTAAATTATTGACCAATGCAATCACTCGATCGCCGCGCTGTAAGGCGGATTTTGTTTCTTGCACCTCTTGCCAGACCGCACTTTCACTCTCCCAGTGGCGAATGGCGCGGCTGAAGTTGCCATTTTCGATTAAGGTTGCAAACATCTGATCAACGGTTTGGTTTAAGTCAACGAACGGACGGCGTTCGATCCCCGGTTCGCCATGAATCCCGACGCCGAATTCCATTTCATTTTCAGCCAGGGTGAAAGAGGGTTTGCCCGCGGCGGGCACGGTGCAAGCGGCAAGCGCCACCCCAATCGAATGCCCCGCATTATTTAATCTCCTGCCCAATTCCGCCAGTTGGGATAACGAGTAGCCCTGTTCGGCAGCGGCGCCGAGAATTTTTTCGATCAACACGGTATTCGCAACGCCGCGTCGCCCGGCGGTATAAAGACTGTCTTTGACGGCTACGTCATCGTCAATTAATACGCTTGCCACTTGGATTCCGCTGTCGTGTAAAATTTCGGCGGCGGTTTCGAAATTCAGCACATCGCCGGTATAATTTTTAATGAGCAATAAGACGCCGTTACCGCTATCGACAGCAGTCGCACACTCGATAATTTGATCCGGTGTCGGTGAGGTGAAGATTTCCCCCGGGCAGGCGCCATCAAGCATACCGACGCCGACAAAACCGGCGTGCATGGGCTCATGACCGCTGCCGCCACCGGAAATTACGGCGACTTTGCCGGCGACAGGGCTGTCGGCACGGCAAACGTATAGCGGGTCGCGGTGTAATTTTAGATTCGGATTCGAGCCAATCAAGCCGGAAATTTGTTCGCTTAAGACGTTTTCAACACTATTTATCCACTTTTTCATGTTTTTTCCTTGTGTTATCGAACATGGATTGGGTTTTACTGTATGCAATTATGCTTGATAAGTCTGTAACCTGGCTCACAAATTTAAAAAAATAGCGTGAAAATCGGTCAAAATAAATGACGCGGAAAATGAAAAAACAGTTTGAAGCGCAAGCAAAATATGGTATTTATGTAAGCACGGACGAAGAAATTTAACACAACTTGGTTTTTATTTGTCAATGATGTTTGTTAGCCACCTTATTATTCGCATTATTCTCAGTGCGGTGATTATTATCACCGACGGCGAGCGGTGCGACTAATTTGCAACAGAACCAGGCTGTAAATCAGTGAAACCCTCGCCAAATGTGGTGGGGGTTTTTTGTTATACGAAAAATAGCACAGTCAATAACAGCAAAGTGCGGTATGAGGGACACATGAACGGAGCGAGATTAGTTACCGAAAGTTTGAAGGCGCATCAGGTCGATGTGATTTTTGGCTATCCCGGCGGGGCGATTATGCCGGTGTATGATGCGATTTACGACTCGGGTTTGGATCATCTGCTCTGTCGCAATGAACAAGGGGCGGCGATGGCGGCGATTGGCTATGCCCGTGCGGGTAAAAAGGTCGGGGTGTGTATCGCCACTTCTGGGCCGGGCGCCACCAATCTGATCACCGGTTTGGCCGACGCATTGTTGGATTCCGTGCCGATTGTGGCGATCACCGGACAGGTGGCAAGCCCGTTTATCGGCACTGACGCGTTTCAGGAAATCGATGTGTTGGGCTTATCCTTAGCCTGTACCAAACAGAGTTTTATCGTGCAAAATATCGACGAACTGCCGCTGATTTTGGCGCAAGCGTTTCATGTGGCACAAAGCGGTCGTCCCGGCCCGGTGTTGGTCGATATTCCAAAAGATGTGCAATTTGCCCCAACTGCCGCGCAACCGATAGTGTTACCGCTGGAGAACGCCCCGGCGCAGCAGGCGCAGAACCTGCAACAAGCCAAAACCTTATTACAACAAGCTAAGCGTCCGGTGTTGTATATCGGCGGCGGCGTCGGCATGGCAAGTGCGGTTCCGGCACTGCGCCGTTTCTTGCAAGCGACCCGAATTCCGTCGGTTTCGACCATTAAAGGCTTGGGCGCAATTGCTGCCGATACCCCGTATTATATGGGCATGGTCGGCATGCACGGCACCAAAGCCGCGAATTATGCGGTGCAGGAAAGTGATTTGTTGGTGGTGTTCGGCGCGCGCTTTGATGATCGCGTCACCGGCAAACTGGACAGTTTTGCCCCGCACGCCAAAGTGATTCACGCCGATATCGATGTGGCGGAAATCAATAAATTACGCCGGGCGGACGTGGTGTTGCGCGGCGATTTATCACAGGCGTTTGATGTGCTGGCAACCGCACTTTCGATCGACGATTGGCAGCAGGATATTCAACGCTTAATCACCGATTTTCCGTTTGTTTATCCGAGTAATGACGGACAAGACAGCATTCACCCGTGGACATTGTTAAACACCTTATCGGCAATGAAGCCGCAAAGTGCGGTGATTACCACTGATGTCGGACAGCACCAAATGTGGTCGGCGCAGCACATGGCACATCATCAGCCGGAAAATTATCTCACTTCCGCCGGTCTCGGCACCATGGGCTTCGGTTTGCCGGCGGCGGTCGGCGCACAAAAAGCCCGTCCGCAGGATTGCGTGATTTTGGTCAGCGGCGACGGTTCGTTTATGATGAACGTGCAGGAGCTGGGCTCAATTAAACGCGGCAAGCTGCCGATTAAAATTTTACTGTTGGATAACCAACGGTTAGGCATGGTGCGCCAGTGGCAATCACTGTTTTTCAAGGGGCGCCACAGCGAAACGATTTTGGACGATAATCCGGATTTCGTGACCTTGGCGGCGGCGTTCGGCATTCAAGGCGAGCGGATCGAACACGGACATCAAGTACAAGCGGCATTACAACGCTTGCTGGACAGCGAAGGGGCGTATTTGTTGCACGTCTGTATCGATGCCGATGAAAACGTCTGGCCGCTGGTGCCGCCGGGCGCAAGCAACGAAGCTATGCTTGATGAAATCAGCGAAGATATTGGCGTTTAAGTGCAAAGTGCGGTTCGAATTAACAAGGGATAACAAATGAAAACATATCAATTAAGCCTACAAGCCCAATGGCGGCCGGAAACCTTAGAGCGCGTGCTGCGCGTGGTGCGCCATCGCGGTTATCGCCTGAATGAATTACATATGACGTCAAGCCGCGAACAAATCAGCTTGAATTTCAGCGTCAGCAGCGAGCGCCCGATTGAGGCGTTGGTCAGCCAGTTAAGCAAGTTGTTTGATGTACAGACGGTTGTGGTTTTATAAAGTAAAAGTGCGGTCGAGCCATTAGTGAGGCAAAGCAGGGGCGGGTGAAATATCCGCCTGCTTACGAAGTGCAATATAAGCGTTAAACGTCAACGGAAAAATACAAAGTGCGGTTCGGGCGGATATCTCATTCGCCCCTACAATCATACAAAATCGAGTGATTAAACAGAGGAAAACAAAATGCCTAAATTACGTTCCGCGACCAGCACCCAAGGTCGCAATATGGCAGGGGCGCGTGCGTTGTGGCGTGCGACCGGAGTGAAAGATCAGGATTTCGGCAAACCGATTATTGCGGTGGTCAATTCCTTTACCCAATTTGTGCCCGGTCATGTGCATTTGAAAGACATGGGGCAATTGGTGGCGCGCGAAATCGAGGCGCACGGCGGCATTGCCAAAGAGTTCAACACCATTGCGGTCGATGACGGCATTGCGATGGGACACGGCGGCATGCTGTATTCGTTGCCGTCGCGCGAGCTGATCGCCGATTCGGTCGAGTATATGGTGAATGCCCATTGTGCCGATGCGATGGTGTGTATTTCCAACTGCGACAAAATCACCCCGGGCATGTTAATGGCGGCATTGCGCCTGAATATTCCGGCGATTTTCGTCTCCGGCGGGCCGATGGAAGCCGGTAAAACCAAATTATCCGATCAGTTGATTAAATTGGATTTGGTCGATGCGATGATTCAAAGTGCCGATCCGAATGTCAGCGACGCCGACAGCGAAGCGATTGAACGTTCCGCCTGCCCGACTTGCGGCTCGTGTTCCGGCATGTTCACCGCCAACTCGATGAACTGCCTGACCGAAGCGCTGGGCTTGAGCTTGCCGGGCAACGGTTCCTGTTTGGCGACCCATGCGGATCGGAAACAGCTGTTCCTGCAAGCCGGGACGCAAATTTTAGAGCTGTGCAAACGCTACTACGAACAAGATGACGACAGCGTATTGCCGCGTTCGATTGCGACCAAAGCGGCATTTGACAACGCCATGAGCCTTGATATTGCCATGGGCGGTTCGACCAACACCGTGTTGCATTTATTGGCGGCGGCGCAGGAAGCGGAAGTGGATTTCAGCATGGATGACATTGACCGCTTATCGCGTATCGTGCCGTGCCTGAGTAAAGTCGCACCGAACACCAATAAATATCACATGGAAGACGTACACCGTGCCGGCGGCGTAATGGGGATTTTGGGCGAGTTAGATCGTGCCGGCTTGCTGAATAACCAAACCCGCACCGTGTTGGGCTACTCTATGTTAGAGCAGTTAGATCGCTACGATATTATCCGCACCGATGATGAAAAAGTGCGGTCATTCTTCCGCGCCGGCCCAGCCGGAATCCGCACCACCCAAGCCTTCTCACAGGATTGCCGTTGGGACAGTGTAGATGACGACCGCACTTCCGGTTGTATCCGCAATAAAGCCAACGCCTACAGTCAAGACGGCGGGCTGGCGATGTTGTCGGGCAATTTGGCGGAAAACGGCTGTATCGTCAAAACCGCAGGCGTGGACGAATCGATCTTGAAATTCCAAGGCAAGGCGAAAGTGTTTGAAAGCCAAGATGACGCAGTTGCCGCAATTTTGGGCGGCAAAATCGTTGCCGGTGATGTGGTGGTGATTCGCTACGAAGGGCCGAAAGGCGGGCCGGGCATGCAAGAAATGTTGTACCCGACCAGTTACCTGAAATCGATGGGCTTGGGCAAAGCCTGTGCGTTGCTGACCGACGGGCGTTTTTCCGGCGGCACATCCGGTTTATCGATCGGGCACGTTTCGCCGGAAGCGGCGAACGGCGGCACAATCGGTTTGGTGCAGGACGGCGATGTGATCTCGATTGATATTCCAAACCGTAAAATCGCATTGTTGGTGGACGACAGCGTATTAAGTGCGCGCCGTGCCGAGCAGGAAAAGTTGGGCTGGAAACCGAAAAACCGCCAACGCCAAGTATCGCTGGCGCTGAAAGCCTATGCGATGTTGGCGACCAGTGCCGATAAAGGCGCGGTGCGTGATCGCAGTAAATTACAGGACTAAGTGAGCGAACTGATGACTATTTCCGCACAACCGAACGGCAATGAATACCTGCGCGCGGTGCTGACCTCGAACATTTATGATGTGGTCGAAGTGACGCCGTTGCAGAAAATGGAAAAATTGTCGCAACGCTTTGACAATAACATTTATATTAAGCGCGAAGACCGCCAGCCGGTGAACAGCTTCAAAATTCGTGGCGCATACGCGATGATCACCGGTCTGAGCGAGGCGCAAAAAGCCGCCGGGGTGATTGCCGCCTCGGCAGGCAACCACGCGCAAGGAGTGGCGTTATCGGCGCAAAAATTGGGCTTGAAGGCACTGATCGTCATGCCGCAAAATACGCCGTCGATCAAAGTCGAGGCGGTGCGCGGTTTCGGCGGCGAAGTGCTGTTGCACGGCGCAAATTTTGACGAAGCCAAAGCCAAGGCGATTGAGCTGTCGCACAGCAAAAACATGACTTTTATTCCGCCGTTCGATCACCCTGCGGTGATCGCCGGACAAGGCTCGTTGGCAATGGAATTGATTCAACAATCGCAACACATCGATCGCATTTTTGTGCCGGTCGGCGGTGGCGGTTTAGCCGCCGGGGTAGCGGTGCTGATCAAACAATTAATGCCGAACGTGAAAGTGATCGGGGTAGAATCGAAAGATTCCGCCTGTTTACAAGCCGCGCTTGCCGCTGGTGAACCGGTTGATTTGGATCGGGTCGGGTTGTTTGCCGACGGGGTGGCGGTGAAACGGATTGGCGACGAAACGTTCCGTGTCTGCCAACAATATTTGGACGAGGTGATCACCGTTGACAGTGATGAAATTTGTGCCGCAGTGAAAGATATTTTTGAAAATGTGCGCGCCATTTCCGAGCCGTCGGGGGCGCTGTCACTTGCCGGGCTGAAAAAATACGTGAAGTTGCATAAAATTCAAGGCGAAACCCTGCTGAATATTTTGTCCGGCGCCAACTTGAATTTCCACAGTCTGCGCTATGTGTCGGAACGTTGCGAAATCGGCGAAAAACACGAAGCCTTGTTGGCGGTGACGATTCCGGAACAAAAAGGCAGTTTCTTGAAATTCTGCCACTTGTTGGGGAATCGTGCGGTCACTGAATTTAGCTACCGTTATGCCGACAACCAGCAAGCCTGTATTTTTGTCGGGGTGCGGGTCACTGGCGGTGAAGCGGAGAAACAGGAGATTATCAGTCAACTGCGGGTTAACGGCTATGATGTGCAAGATCTGTCCGACGATGAGGTGGCGAAAACCCATATCCGCTATATGATCGGCGGCCGCAGCGCCAGTTCGCAGCGCGAGCGGCTCTACAGCTTCGTCTTTCCTGAACAAAAAGGCGCACTGGTCAAATTTCTGCAAACGTTGGGTACGCAATGGAATATTTCCCTGTTCCACTACCGCAACCACGGCGCGGACTACGGCGATATTCTCTGTGCTTTCCAATTGAGCGAAGCCACCGAGCAGGTGTTTAACCACCATTTGCAAGCCTTGGGTTATGCCTATCAGGATATTACCGATTCGGATTCGTATCAGTATTTTCTTAAATAAGATTAATTTCACCACAAAACGAACCTGCTGAATTAAGCAGGTTTTTTATGCTTTTCATATCTGTCATTCTCTTCGTTTATTCCTTTTTATGATTAAAATTTGATTTATTTATTCCAATAAATTATTATAAGTGCGGTTTTTATTCTGATAAGTAAAATTGAAGAATGGTTTTTAATCTTACCTAAGGGGTTAACATTTTGTTTTCTTTATTAAAAAAGCGGTCAACGTTCAGTTTGCCGGTTTTTATTCCAAGTTTTTTATTTGTATTGCTGATTGCCGTCGCCTGTATTGCGTTTCCGCAAGTGATACAACAATGGTTGAATACGGCAAAAAATTATGCGTTTGACTATTTCAGCTGGTTTTACATTCTGTCGGTCAGCTGTTTTATCCTGTTTTTACTGTTGCTGGCGATGAGCAGTTTGGGCGATATTCGCTTGGGCAGTGATGATGAGGAAGCGGAATATCCGTTTTTATCTTGGATTGCCATGTTGTTCGCCGCCGGCATGGGCGTCGGCTTGATGTATTTCGGTGTGGCGGAGCCGTTAATGCATTCAATCGCACCGATTACCGCCGATAATCCGCAAAAAGACGCGATGTTATACACTTTTTATCATTGGGGGGTGCACCCGTGGGCGATTTACGGCACGATTGCATTGGCACTGGCTTACTTCGGTTTCCGTTACCGTATGCCGCTGTCGATCCGCTCGGCGTTCTATCCGTTATTACGCGATAAAATCCACGGCGTGTACGGGCATATTATTGACGCCTTGGCGCTGATCGCCACCCTGTTCGGGATCATCACTACGCTGGGGTACGGCTCGTCACAGCTGAACGCCGGTTTGCAGGCGGTGGGTATTTTGAGCGAAAACAGCTTTTTCAGTAACTCGATGGTGATTATCGTGGTGGTCAGTATTGCGGTGCTGTCGGCGATTTCCGGCGTGGGTAAAGGCGTGCGTCGCCTGAGTGAAATCAATTTGGGATTAGCGTTGACGCTGATGTTATTCGTGCTGTTTAGTGGTTCAACCATTTATCTGCTATCGGTTTTTTCGGAAAATATCGGTTATTACCTGAGTAATTTAGTCGAAATCAGTTTCCGCACGTTTAGTTATGATCCGCAGCACACCGACTGGTTCAGCGGTTGGACGGTGTTGTATTGGGCGTGGTGGTTCTCGTGGGCACCGTTTGTCGGTTTGTTTATCGCCCGAATCTCACGCGGCAGAACCATTCGTGAGTTTATTCTCGGCGTGCTGATTATTCCTTCCACCTTTAATTTGTTGTGGTTTACGATTTTCGGCGACAGCGCTATTTTGCAAGATGCCCGGCATAACGGGGCATTGAGTGCGCTGACCTCGGCGCCGGAAACCCTGCTGTTTGCCTTTTTAGACTATTTCCCGCTGCCGACCTTGAGCGGCTTGCTGGCGCTGTTGATTCTGTCGCTGTTCTTTATTACTTCGGCGGATTCGGGGATCTTTGTATTAAACAATATTGCGTCCAACGGTAAAATCGCCGATATGCCGAAGTGGCAAAGCGTGTTGTGGGGTGTGATTATGATTATCCTCTCAATCGGTTTGCTCAATTCCGGCGGTTTGGGGGCGGTGCAGGCGATGACGCTGGTGGTGGCGTTGCCGTTTGCCGTGATTACGGTGCTGATGTGTTTTAGTTTGCTGCAAGGCTTGCGGGTGGATAAAAATTATTTCAACACCCGTTTGAACCAATCTACCGTATTTTGGAGCGGCAACAAATGGAAAAAACGCTTGGGACAGATTTTGAAACAGACCCAAGAAGCGGATATTCAACAATTTTTAGCGCAAGTGGTCAAACCGGCGTTTAGCCAATTGCGTGACGAATTGGTCAATAAACATCAGCTACAGGTGGAAATCAACGAAACGGATGAACCGCAACGCAGTGTCGAATTGGTGATCCATAAAGGCGTTATGCGTGATTTTATTTACGGGGTGATGATTCAGCGCACCGATACCGCACTTTCGATGCAGGAAGAGCAGAGCGTGCCGAGTATGCAGCATGAACAGGTATTTGAGCCGGTGACCTATTTTGGTGACGGACGGATTGGTTACGATGTGCAATATATGACCACGGAAGAGCTGATCGCCGATGTGTTGAAACAGTATCAGCGTTATTTGGTGCTGCTGAACAGCGAGGCTAATGAACTGATGGTGCAGGCGCCGCTGGAACCAACGGTATAAGCTGTTGGTTCAGCCTCATTTTACTAATATAAAGAAGCGATAAGGTGTTCGCCCTATCGCTTTTTTATTTGTGATGACGCTTAGGGCATAAATTGTTTTCGGGTGGTTTGTGTCCATTGCAAATGTTTTTTCCAAAAACTCAACAGACGATTCATGGCGCGGCGCGTTAACCAAAAACCGAATAATCCGACGAAGGTAGTCAACAACCCTATAAATAGTTGTGACCAGAAACCGGGTTTGCGTATGTCTGAAATATGAATTGATTCGCCTTCATTATTTTGACCGTAAATTTTAGCGATAGAACCATCGGCTTTTTTCTCGATGGTGAATGTTTCCCCGTCCTTCTGGGTATAGATGGTTACTGAGCCATCACTGCCTCGTTCTAATTTGAATGCCTGGTTGTCTTTGCCTTTGATGTCGATATTGGGAGGTTGAGGGCCGATTGATGTGGTGTCAATCAACACTGGACCGATACCGCTCGTGTTCAAATGGTAGGCATTGAGCTGCGGAAAGCCAAAAAGTTGTTGGCTTAGCAAGGCGAGAGTGAAAACGGTGCCGAGCACAGCCAAAATGCCGAAACCAACGCTTAATAGGGTGGTGATGACCATACCAATTAATACAGGCAGGCTAACACCAATATTAACCAGACCCAAACTGGCATTGACCGATAACACATACCATAGGTTTTTAAAGGATTTCTTTTGTTGCCATTGTTCGATGTATTGGTTTGCCAAGAGTTCTTTGGCAATGATGTGCGGATCGCCCAGTCCTGCAATGATATCCGCCTCGGAACGCCCGTTTGCCAAACCTTCGGCAAAGTGACTGCGGTAATCATTGAGTATGTCGTCACATTCGACTGATGAGAGATGTTTTAATTCTTGTTGCAGTTGGGCTAAGAATTCTTTTTGGTTAGTGATTTTAGTCATGATGGATCTCCTGTGTGGCTTGGCGCTTGGTTAAGGAAATGATTCACACTATTGGCAAAATCTTGCCATTGGGATTGCATGGATTGAAGTTCGGTTTTACCTAAATCTGTCAGGCGGTAAAATTTACGCGCAGGTCCTTCGGATGATTCTTGCAAGTAGGTATCGACCCATTGTTGATTTTGCAAACGGCGCATCAGCGGATAAATCGTACCTTCGCTGATGGGTAAGTATTTTCCGAGGGTTTGCACCATATCGTAGGCATAGCTGTCTTGTTGTTTGAGCAGTGCGAGTACGCACATCTCCAATACTCCTTTGCGTAGTTGTGTTTGCATGCTGAACCTTATTTTGAAATACCGATGGTTAAAGCATATAGCAATATACCTTGCAATGCAAGATACTAAAAAATTATTTTGTGTTGAGACAATATCAACATCAACACTATTTACTTTTGCTCAACAGTGAAGCCAATAAATTGATGGTGCAAGAACTGCTCGAGTCGGCGTAATGGAAGCAAAGTGCGGTTGAAACAGCGGCAGAAATCTTTTTCTGCCGCTGTTTTAGTTGGCGTGACTTTACTATCTTATTTGACTAAGAAAGTATAAGTACTATACATTTTTTTCTTCTGGCACACTTTTTGATCCGGGAATTCGGCTTCATGGCTGGTTTTCAGTTTCCAGTTGCCTTGTAATGCCGGAATAAAATTCATGATTCCTTTCTTATCGGTTTTGCCGGAAAAGGCTTGCGGCTCACGATGATCCATCACCGCGTCCCAATCCAATTTGGTCAGAGTGTCGGTGGTGCCGATAATGGTTGCGCCTTTCACCGGTTCACCGTTATACAACACTTGCACCGGCACTACTTGCATTGGTTTGATTTGGCTTGGATCAACCAACGGCACGATTTCCAGCTCTAACCCGACCGGTTTTTGTGCAAAATCAGTCACTTTGCTATCCAAATTAAAATAGGTGGTGGCATACATGCTGGATTGCTCACAGTAATTTGCATCAGGCACTTCGTTCATACTTTGCATTTTCCAACCGTCGGCATTTTTTGACCAGAAGGTCGGGCGATAGGTTGAACTGATTTTATATTCGCCTGCGTTCAAGGCTTGCGGGCTGACGTAGTGGTAGTTTTCTCCCTGCTGTTGCAGCGCTTCGGTTTTACTTGGGGTAACCAGTTGCAATGGCGGGAAAATGTGCAGGCGTTTTTCCGGAATCGGATCGCCGGCAGGGAAATTATCGCCGTAGCCCAACACCGCCAGTAACGGCTTTCCTTGTTCGGCATTTTGCGCATACACCCACAGATCATGGGCTTGGGTTAATGAACTGGCGGATAAGGCACAAAGTGCGGTCAACATAACTTTTTTCATCAATTTATCCTCTTCAATTATCAATCATGTCAATTGTTGATTCTCATTTACTGAGCTGTAAATGAGAATTGATTGCGATACTAGCATATTTTTATGACAGAACAATGACAAATTTGTAAAGCAATGAAATAAATTTTCAGAACTAAAGAGATAACTAAAAAAGTATTGAGTCAAGGATCGTCGTATGACGGACTGATTATAGTCGATTCAACAATATCCGACGGCGCTTTTAACGGAACCGGGGTTATTAACTTTAACGAAGAAGATAAAAAAGAGTGGGGCATAGGAGAAAATCAGGTTAAAGCCCCTCTCACCGGTGCTTTCTTCGGTGAGCATGCGAAAGAAATTGCCGGTGAGGCGCATAACGGTAAATGGGGGGTGGTGTTTGCCGCCGGGAAGCAATAAAAATAGCGTCAGTTAAAAAATAGCTTATAATCGGGGCTGTCTAATTTAGATAGCCCTATTTGTTGAGAAGAAAAATGAAAAAAAACCGTTCTTTTTATATGTTTTCCACGCTGACGTTAGCGTTATCAAGCGGTTTAAGTGCGGTTGCCTATGCCGAAACCGTCACCCCCGAACAGTTGTCACGCATGGATCTGCCGGACGAGAAGATCCAAGTGGCGAAACCTGACTTGCCTAAACCGAAGGTGCAAGTGCCGGATAACCAATCGGCACAATCGGTCAGCATGACCAAAGAACAACTGGCGCAATATCCGGAATTGATCACGCGTGCGTTGATTCCGGCAGTTATGCAGAATCATACCGAGGGCGTGCTGTTACTGTTGCCGTTGTATCAACGCCAAGCAAGCCAAGATCCGTTTTTGCTGACTTGGGCAAGTGCGGTGGCGGCGCGTGCCGAGGGCGATTATGCGCAAGCGATTCGATTATACCGCCAACTGTTCGCGCAAAACCCGAACCTTATCCCGTTGCGTTACCAATTGGCACAGAGTCTGTTTTTAAATAACGATAATGAGGCGGCAAAAGATCAGTTTGAAAAGCTACGCAGCGAGCCGTTGGCACCGGACTTTTTGGCGCATATCAATCAATATTTGACCGCACTTAATAAACGCGATCAATGGTCATTCCAAGGCGGCTTGAGTTATTTAAACGAACCGAATGTCAATAATGCCCCGAAAGCCGGCACAAAGATCGGAGAGTGGAGCGCATGGCAAAAGGAGGCGGCGGAGGGGGTAAGTTATAATCTGAGTGCCGATAAAAAATGGTCGCTGCAAGACGGCTTTTTTGCCAAATTCAGCTTATCGGGTTACGGGCGTTATTATTGGGATAACAAAAAATATAATGAATTGAACGGACGTATCAGTGCGGGTTTGGGGTATCAAACGGCGCAAACCGAAATCAGCTTAATGCCGTTCACTGAACGGCGCTGGTACGGCGGCGGTTCTTCGGGCAGCGATTCGTTAAAGCAGTTTTCCCAAAATTCAGGGCTGCGTTTTGATCTCAGCCATTGGCTTGCGCCGCGTTGGCAGATTTCAACCGCACTTGAATATGGCGAACAGCGTTATGTCAGCCGTAAGCACCTAAACGGTAACAATTATTTATGGTCGAATACGCTGTTATTTATGCCAAACAGCAGTCAATACTGGTTTGTCGGGGCGGATTACAACCGTGATAATGCGCGCGATAAAAGCGACGCTTATACGCGGATTGGAACGCGGATCGGTTGGGGACAAGAGTGGTCGTGGGGCATTTCCAGCCGTGTGGCGTTGAATTATGCCGTACGCCGTTACAAGGCAAATACGCCGATTTTCAATCAATTACAGAAAAACAAAGAGTACGGCGCGCAAGCCAGCTTATGGCACCGCGATTGGCATATTTGGGGCGCCACCCCGCGTATTACCTGGGCTTACACCAAAGTGGACAGCAACAATGCGTTTTACCGCTACGATAAAAGCCGGGTGTATTTGGAAGTGAGTAAACGGTTTTAGACCGCACTTGCTGCCGGGTTTACAAATAGTCGTGTTTTGCCACGGCTATTTTTGTTTTGAATATACGGCGCCGGTGCTAGAATAGGCGCAATTTTATTAAAAAGTGAATAACAGGAAATTTCATGCGTACATCAAACTACCTACTCTCCACCCTTAAAGAAACACCGAACAATGCGGAAGTGGTCAGCCACCAATTAATGCTGCGTGCCGGCATGATTCGCCCGTTGGCGTCGGGCTTGTATATTTGGACCCCGACCGGTTTAAAAGTGCTGCGTAAGGTGGAAAAAATCGTGCGTGAGGAGATGGACAAGAGTGGTGCGTTGGAAGTGTCAATGCCGGTGGTGCAGCCGGGCGATTTGTGGGTGGAGTCCGAACGTTGGGAACAATACGGACCCGAGCTGTTGCGTTTCACCGACCGTGGCGACCGCCCTTTTGTGTTAGGTCCGACCCACGAAGAAGTGATCACCGATTTGGTGCGGCGCGAACTGACCTCGTATAAACAGTTGCCGATCAATCTGTATCAAATCCAAACCAAATTCCGTGACGAAGTGCGCCCGCGTTTCGGCGTGATGCGTGCGCGCGAATTTTTGATGAAAGACGCCTACTCTTTCCACCTGACCCAAGAGAGTTTGCAGCAGACTTATGACCTGATGTATCAAACCTATAGCAATATTTTCACCCGTTTGGGGCTGGATTTTCGCGCGGTACAGGCGGACACCGGTTCGATCGGCGGCAGTGCCTCCCATGAATTTCAGGTGTTGGCGGCAAGCGGTGAGGACGATATCGTGTTTTCCACCGAATCGGATTATGCCGCCAATATCGAATTGGCCGAAGCGGTGGCGCTGGGCGAACGCGGCGAGCCGACGGAAGAATTGCGTTTAGTCGATACGCCGAACTGCAAAACCATTGCCGCCTTAGTGGAGCAATTCGGTTTAGCGATTGAGAAAACCGTGAAAACCCTGATTGTGCATGCGAGCGAACAGAGCGGTCATAAATTGGTGGCGTTGATGGTGCGTGGCGATCATGAACTGAACGAAGTCAAGGCCGAGAAATTGGCCGAAGTCGCCAGCCCGTTAGTGTTTGCCGACGAGGCGGAAATTCGCGCCGCACTTGGGGCAGGCGCGGGTTCATTAGGACCGATTAATTTGCCGATTCCGGTGATTATTGACCGCACCGTTGCCAATATGAGCGATTTCGGCGCCGGGGCGAATATCGACGGTAAACACTATTTCGGCATTAACTGGCAGCGCGATCTGCCGCTGGCGCAAGTCGCCGATCTGCGCAATGTGGTCGAGGGCGACCCAAGCCCGTGCGGCAAAGGCACGCTGCAAATTAAACGCGGTATCGAAGTGGGGCATATCTTCCAACTGGGCGATAAATATTCGCAAGCGATGAACGCCACCGTGCAGGGCGAAGACGGTCGTCCGCAAGTGCTGACCATGGGTTGCTACGGTATCGGCGTGAGCCGTGTGGTTGCTGCGGCGATTGAACAAAACCACGACGAACGCGGGATCATGTGGCCGGCACAAATCGCGCCGTTCCAAGTGGCGATTGTGCCGATGAATATGCACAAATCGGAAGCGGTGCGGCAGTACGCCGAAGAACTGTACCGCACTTTGCAGCAGCAAGGCGTAGACGTGATTTTTGACGACCGCAAAGAGCGCCCGGGCGTGATGTTTGCCGATATGGAATTAATCGGCGTGCCGCACACCATTGTGATCGGCGAGAAAAACCTGCTTAACGGCGAAGTGGAATACAAAAACCGTTACAGCGGTGAGAAACAGATGATCGCCAAAGCACAGGTATTGGATTTTCTTGCGCAGTGTTAACACGCTGCCGCAAGCATGATTTTGATGAGCCGGCGATAACCGGCTCTTTTTTTGTGCGAAGATTGCATTGTGTAAAAAATGAGCATGAGGATAAGCCGGGTTGTGAGAACGTTTTTATTTACTTTCTATTAGTCAATTGCAACGGGCGTTATATGATTCGAATGCCTAATCTGGAGGCTGAAATTCAGCGTTAAGCGAATTACCTCGAAAATCCGCGGAAATCCTTTATAATGACCGCACTTTGATTCACTCAAATACGAGGATATGGGCGGATGTCATTATGGCAACTGTTATTTGCCTTTAAAGGGCGTTTAAACCGTGTTGGGTTTTGGCAAGGATTCGGGATCTGCTTTGCCGTATTGTTACTGCTGGCTAATGCGCTGCCAATGCAACAACTGTTCCAACAAACGCCGACCGCACTTTTGGCTTCCGCCTTATTGTTGCTGGTGGGCTGGTGCTTTTTGGCCGTGGTGGTGAAACGTTTGCACGACCGTGGGCGCAGTGGAAGTGCGGTGACGATCATCATTTTTCCCGTGCTGTGCTATGTTATCGCCAATTATAGCGAAGGTATGATGGCGTGGGCGTTGGGCAAATTTTTACCGCTGTTTTTCGCAGTGTTGCTGTCATTGGACTGGGGTGTTTTTCGCGGACAAGCCGAAGCAAACCGTTACGGCGAACGAGGATTGGCGTTAAAGCTGAAATAAAATATGCCGAAAAAACAAATTGTTATCTTAATATGTGCTGTTTTGTCAGCGGCTTGCAGCAGCCCGAACCGCAGTTTGTCGTTTTTTGATCCGCAAGGTCAGATCCGGCAGATGACATTTTCGACATCGGCAGACAGCCAGCAGCCTGCGGTGACGATCGGCGACCGCACTTTGTTGTTGCAGCAGCTGGAAGAACGCAAGCTGTTGTTGGCGTTGAACCGGCAGGATCAGCCGCTCAGTCGGCATATCCGACATGATATCCGTGAGTTGGAACTGTATGAATTGGGGCAGGGCGGTTTTGTCGATGTTTATCGGCTGCGCAGCGAGGACATTTGCCGCCGTTTTATGCGTAATCAATCGCTGAACGTTGCTCATGCAGTGACTTTTTATCAGCAAAATCCGCAGGGACAGCCGCGTATGTTCGGCGTGATCTCGGATTTTCCCCTCAATTATAAACAAGCGCCGATCAAGCCGAATGCCATACGAACCATACCCGACGGCGCACAGGATTATACGGAGTTGGTACAGGGCAGCGCCCGTAAGATCCACTCATTTTTAGACAATGTGATTTGTCACCAACATTAGGAATAACAGCGTGTCAGAAATTAAATTGAATTATCATAAAACCCATTTTTTAACCAGTGCGCCGGACATCCGCCATATGCCGTCAGACGAGGGCATTGAGATCGCCTTTGCCGGGCGCTCCAACGCCGGAAAATCGACCGCACTTAACAGCCTGACCAACCAAAAAAGTCTGGCGCGCACCTCGAAAACCCCGGGGCGCACACAGTTAATCAACCTGTTTGAAGTGGAAGAACAGTGTAAAATCGTCGATTTGCCCGGTTACGGCTACGCCGCCGTGCCGGAACAGATGAAAATCAAATGGCAACAGGCGCTGGGCGAATACCTGCAAAAACGCGAATGTTTGGGCGGCGTAGTGATCTTAATGGATATCCGCCACCCGTTAAAAGATTTGGATCAACAGATGATCGAATGGGCGGTCGCCTCGCAATTACCGCTCTTGCTGTTGCTGACCAAAGCCGACAAACTCAGCCAAAGCGCGCGCAGCAAACAAGTCAAACTGGTGCGCGAAGCGATCCTGCCGTTTCAGGGCGATATTCAAGTCGAGGCTTTCTCGGCATTAAACAAAATCGGCATTGATAAACTGGCGGCAAAACTGGACGGCTGGTTTGCGCCGAATTTTGCAGCGGCAGAATAATGCAGATTTCTTAACAGTATATGAAAACGGTAGTTTAATCAGTTAAGCTACCGTTTTTTATTATACAAATAAAAGCATATTCGCTATTTTTGATTTTTGCGATCCGGATCGCAAACATTTTGCCCGCCACTTCCTTTCCCACCGCACTTTTTATATTTTCACGGCACTTTTATGTTTACTGTGGAAGAAAAAATGTCATTAGCGATAGTTTACAGCCGCGCCTGTATCGGGGTGCAAGCACCGTTGGTTACGATTGAAGTGCATATGAGCCGCGGCAAGCCCGGTTTAACGCTGGTTGGCTTGCCGGAAACCGCGGTGAAAGAGGCGCGCGATCGGGTGCGCAGCGCACTGATTAATGCGCGCTTTGAGTATCCGATGGCACGGGTTACGATTAACCTTGCGCCCGCCGATTTGCCGAAAGAGGGCGGACGCTACGATCTGGCGATTGCCTTGGGAATGCTGGCGGCGTCGGGGCAGATTTCAGCGGAAAAATTGGCACAATATGAATTTTTGGGCGAACTGGCATTAACCGGCGAATTGCGCGGCACGCAGGGCGTGATTCCGGCGGTGATTGAAGCCAAAAAACAGAAGCGCAAGCTGATTATTGCCAATGAAAACGCCGAGCAAGCGGGTTTATTGAGCGAACACGAAACCTATTTTGCCGAATCGTTGTTGCAGGTGGCGGCGTTTTTGCAAGGACAAGACGAATTACCGCTGGCGCAGATGACGGACTTTCCCAAACCGGATTTTTCTGCGCCCAACCGTTGCTTAACCGATATTATCGGGCAGCAACACGCCAAACGAGCCCTAACCATTGCCGCCGCCGGACAACATAACCTACTGTTTTTAGGGCCGCCGGGCACAGGCAAAACCATGCTTGCCAGCCGTTTGACCGCACTTTTGCCGGAAATGAACGATCAAGAAGCGATTGAAACCGCCGCCGTTGCCAGTTTGGTGCAAACCCGTCTGAACAGTTATGCCTGGCGACAGCGTCCGTTTCGCACGCCGCACCATAGCGCGTCGTTAGCGGCGCTGGTCGGCGGTGGTTCGAATCCACGCCCGGGAGAAATTTCATTGGCGCATAACGGTGTGCTGTTTTTAGACGAACTGCCGGAATTTGAGCGCAAAGTATTGGACGCCTTGCGCGAACCGTTGGAATCGGGCGAGATTATTATTTCACGCGCCAATGCCAAAGTTTGGTTTCCGGCAAAATTTCAACTGATTGCGGCGATGAATCCCAGCCCGACCGGGCATTATCAGGGGGTACATAACCGCACTTCGCTGCAGCAAGTCATGCG
The DNA here is from genome assembly GCF_053570765.1 of Testudinibacter sp. P17/SS/0325. Next base: position 1,218,271 of record NZ_CM131635.1, read on the forward strand.
TTATCTGAATCGCTTATCCGGTCCGTTTCTCGATCGTTTTGATTTATCAATTGAAGTGCCATTGCTGCCCGCCGGCAGCCTGCAACAACAAGGTGATCGCGGTGAAACCAGTGAACAAGTGCGGTCTAAGGTGGTGGCGGTACGGCAAAAACAGCTGGCACGCAGCGGCGTGATTAATGCGCACCTCAGCGGTAAACTGTTAGATCAACATTGCCGTTTAAGCAGTGATGATGCCGCTTTTTTAGAGAATGCGTTGTTGCGTTTGGGCTTATCGGTGCGCGCCTATCATCGGATTTTAAAAGTATCGCGCACCATCGCCGATCTCGATAGCTGCGAAAATATTCAACGGCAGCATATCAGCGAAGCCTTAGGTTACCGCGCAATGGATCGTTTACTGGCACGTTTAGGCAAAGAAAATTCCGCCGGATAATATCGCGATTGATGAGGAAAACCGCACTTTGGCGCGGAAAACGGTTTAAATCCTATTCATCTTGTTTAAAAAGCAATCGAACAATGAAAAATTGTGATTTTTTTGCAAAAAATACTTGTCAGGGAAATTTATATCCCTATAATACGCCTCACTTGTTTGCGTCGCCGACTTAGCTCAGTAGGTAGAGCAACTGACTTGTAATCAGTAGGTCACCAGTTCGATTCCGGTAGTCGGCACCATTAGACAAGTATCGTGTGGAGGGATTCCCGAGCGGCCAAAGGGAGCAGACTGTAAATCTGCCGGCTCAGCCTTCGAAGGTTCGAATCCTTCTCCCTCCACCATTTTCAAATTCTAAAACCAAATGATTGGGGTAGATGAATAAGAACGCGGGCATCGTATAATGGCTATTACCTCAGCCTTCCAAGCTGATGACGCGGGTTCGATTCCCGCTGCCCGCTCCAAGCGCTGATATAGCTCAGTTGGTAGAGCACACCCTTGGTAAGGGTGAGGTCGGCAGTTCGAATCTGCCTATCAGCACCACTCTTTTCTTATTACTTCCATCATTTTAGTTGAAATCAATTTCTACATTAGGTTAATGTGGTAACTGAACCATCGATAACCGTGTTTGTTTAGAGGGACTAAAATGTCTAAAGAAAAATTTGAACGTACAAAACCGCACGTTAACGTGGGAACAATCGGCCACGTTGACCATGGTAAAACAACCTTAACCGCTGCAATCACAACCGTATTGGCGAAAACCTACGGCGGTGCTGCGCGTGCCTTCGATCAAATCGATAACGCGCCGGAAGAAAAAGCACGCGGTATCACCATCAACACCTCACACGTTGAATACGACACCCCTACCCGCCACTATGCGCACGTTGACTGCCCGGGACACGCCGACTATGTGAAAAACATGATCACCGGTGCGGCGCAAATGGACGGCGCGATCTTGGTTGTTGCGGCAACTGACGGTCCAATGCCACAAACTCGTGAACACATCCTGTTGGGTCGCCAAGTAGGCGTGCCTTACATCATCGTATTCTTAAACAAATGCGACATGGTTGATGACGAAGAGTTGTTGGAACTGGTTGAAATGGAAGTGCGTGAGCTTCTGTCTCAATACGATTTCCCGGGCGACGATACTCCAATCGTACGCGGTTCTGCGCTGAAAGCGTTGGAAGGCGACGCTGAGTGGGAAGCGAAAATCATCGAATTGGCAGAGCACTTGGATACTTACATCCCTGAGCCGGAGCGTGCGATCGACCAACCGTTCTTGTTACCAATCGAAGACGTGTTCTCCATTTCCGGCCGTGGTACGGTAGTTACCGGTCGTGTTGAGCGCGGTATCGTACGTACCGGTGACGAAGTTGAAATCGTCGGTATCAAAGACACCACCAAAACCACCGTTACCGGTGTCGAAATGTTCCGTAAACTGTTAGACGAAGGTCGTGCGGGTGAGAACATCGGTGCGTTGTTGCGTGGTACCAAACGTGAAGAAATCGAACGTGGCCAAGTCTTGGCGAAACCGGGTTCAATCACTCCGCACACTGACTTCGAATCAGAAGTGTACGTATTGTCTAAAGATGAAGGCGGTCGTCATACTCCGTTCTTCAAAGGCTACCGTCCGCAATTCTATTTCCGTACCACAGACGTAACCGGTACAATCGAGTTACCGGAAGGCGTGGAAATGGTAATGCCTGGCGACAACATCAAAATGGTTGTCAGCCTGATTCACCCGATTGCGATGGACCAAGGCTTACGCTTTGCGATTCGCGAAGGTGGTCGTACCGTTGGTGCGGGCGTTGTGGCGAAAATCATCAAATAATTGATTTTTAAGCAATAATCTAAGAGGGTGAACATCATGTTCACCCTTTTTGCTATCCGGATTATAGATAAATAAAGGATTTGTAATGCTGCCGATTAAACTGTTTTATGCGCTATTGATTCTACTGGTTTTATTGCCATTATTGGTTTTCCGCTTCAGTCGTTATAAAAATTCACTCAAAATCAACCGCACTTTAGCATTAGGATTGGCGGTATTGGCAGCGGTGTTATGGGGCATGGCAAATCAGTTGCTGGTGGTGACCGATGATAACCAAGTTACGGAATACGCCTTATTTATACCACAGCAATATCAATTAGATAATCAACAGCAACTTGACGTGCCATACCAATTCGGTTGGCGTAATGCCAGTGTAATCAATAACGGCAACATTCCGCTGATCTATGAAACGGTCAAATACGGTTCTTCTGACGTGAAGACGGAGGTGCGCGGTATTTTTCCTTATTCGATAGCCAAAGCGCTCCCGGAACCGATTAACTATACTTTTAGCGAACCGCCAAGTGCGGTACGCCTAACATTCGTCGGATCGGATTTAAGAGGTTGGATACATCGTTAAAGTGCGGTTAGCCGATTATCCTACAGCTGGATTTACCCAATTTTGGGTTGGTTTTTCAGATTTGAGTGCTGCAATTAAATTATCTACGGCACAGCGAGCCATATTATCGCGGGTTTCACTGGTAGCTGAACCGATGTGTGGCAGGAGAACGACATTTTGCAGCGCTATTAACGGAGAGTCGGGCGGCAGCGGCTCAACCTCAAATACATCCAGTCCAGCAGCTTTAATACTACCGCTTTGCAGAGCTACTATCAGCGCTTGTTGATCGACAATTTTGCCGCGTGCAGCGTTAATCAAAATGGCAGACGGCTTCATTAAAGCCAGCTTTTCTTTCGAAATCAATTTTTCCGTAGTCGGGACTAGTGGCAGTGTGATACAGACAAAATCAGCGCGCCGTAACAAATCATCTAACGGGCAGCGTTCGGCTTGGTATTGCCGTTCAACCTGCTCGTTTACTTGCTTGCCAGTGTACAACACTTTCATGTCAAAACCGCAATACGCTCTTTTGGCGACCGCACTTCCAATCCGTCCCATTCCCAGAATACCGATGGTTTTATGATGTACGTCCGTTCCGTAATACTCGGAACCGATACTGTGTTGCCATTGACCGGTACGGACTAGCATTGACAGCTCTACTGCGCGGCGCGCGGTAGCCAAAATTAAGGTGAAAATCGTATCGGCGGTTGTATCAGTCAAGACATTGGGAGTGTGCATTAAACGGATACCTCTCTGGGTTAAATCATCGACATTAAATTGATCATAACCGACGGAGATGGTTGAAATGGCTTTTAATTTCGGTGCAAATTGTAGCAGTTCTTGTTTGATTGGCACGCTGGCACCGATTAAACCGTCAGCCTGGGCTAAGGCGGCGATCACTTTATTGCGGTTATCCGTTGTGATGCCGTCAAAAGTGATGAGATTAAAGTGAGAAGCTAAACGGGCTTTTTGCTCATTCGGGATTTTTTTATAGAGAATAACGGTTTTTTTCATTGCTTTATCCTTAAAGTGCGGTTCGATTTATTAAAAAGCGCCCAACTGTTCTCGAGTCGGCAAGCCTTCACTGTCGCCAATCACTTGTATGGCAAGAGAGCCGATACGATTCCCGCGTTTAGCGGCCTGTATCAATGTTTTTCCTTCCAGTAAGGCACTGATTACTCCTACTGCAAAACCGTCACCGGCACCTACCGTGTCAACAATTTTTTCCACAGGACAAGGTGGAATCGTATCTTGATTTCCCTGATGATCTTTGAAGTAAGCCCCTTGTTCGCCCAGTTTAATAATGACGGCTTTCACCCCTTTTTCCAGATAAAAATCGGCAATCGCTTCGGCAGCTCTTAAACCGGTTAAAATACGTCCTTCTTTAATGCCTGGCAGTACCCAGTCGGCTTTGCTGGCGAGTTGGTTTAAACTTCTTACCATCTCTTGTTCGCTTTTCCAAAGTGTCGGACGCAAATTGGGATCAAAAGAGATAGTTTTGCCTGCCGTTCGCATAAAATCGATCAAATGTAATGATAAGCGGTAGCTGCTGTCGGATAAAGCGGCGGCAACTCCGCTTAAATGCAGGTGACGGGCATTCAGGAACGGCGCAGGTGTGAAATCGGCAAGCGATAGATAGCTGGCTGCCGAGCCTTTGCGAAAATATTCTACCGCAGGATCAGTTCCTTGCTCCGCTTTGGCTTTCAGTTGAAAGCCGGTCGGATAGTGCGGATCAATGCTGACACAATCATGGTGAATATTTTCTTTAGCCAGTTGTTGCAAAATAAATTGTCCGAAAGAGTCATTACCAACCCGACTTAACCACGCCACTTTAAACCCGAGACGAGCCAAGCCGGTGGCGACATTGAGTTCCGCACCGGCAACACGTTTGGTGAAATGCGTAATTTCAGATAAGTTTCCAGTTTCAGCCGCGACAAACATTGCCATGGCTTCACCATAGGTAATCACATCTAGAATAGGCTGTTTTGACATAGGGTTATCCTCTCAATAGTTCGACAAAGTGTCGCGATATAGCGACTAAATCGCCGCCGATTAACGGAAACTCAATCCCGCGTGCGACATTTTGCGGTAAATATCGTTGCACGATTTGCAAATAGCGATCCTCTTGATTTTTGGGCGGAACAGTTATTCGTTTTCCAGTGGTATCAAGTGCGGTTGATTTAATATGGATATAGCCGACATAAGCCGCCAACTGTTGGGCGGCAAGTTGCGGATCTTGTTCCGCCCATGCCCAATTACCGCTGTCAAAAGCCAGTCGCAACGGCACATGGTGTCTTGTCAGCCATTGGGTAAACGCGACCATGCTATTCAAGTTACCGCTCTTTTTGGCTTGATCATTTTCGATGACACATTGAATTTCAGGGTACATATCCATAATTTGCTTTAAAGTATCGGCTAATACCGCTGGCGTATCAGGCTTAAAATCACCAAGTGAGAATTTGAGAAGGTCGGCATTAAGTTGCCGTGCTTCAGCAAAATATTGCCGCAGCTGCGGATGGATTTTTTCCGGTGATATCCACAATGGAAAAGGAACCGAATAGAAGCAGGCTAATTGAGCTTGTTTGATCTTATTCGCCAGTCGGGGGAGTTCTGACAATACTTCGTCTGAAAATAATTCCCGACGGATTTCAACCCCATCTGCGCCTGAGGCTTTGATGACGGTGAGAATTTCTCCCTGTCCGCCGATGCTTTTGATGTAATCGGCTCCATAAGCGGAAGTGGTTATAATTATTTTTCTGCGCATAATGTGTATTCCTTGATTTTTATTTTTCTCTAATTTTATTTTCTATCAGTTAATTGGTTGGAACCGATACCATTTCTTGTTAAAAAAGAGACGGTAACTCCCTTTTGGCTTAAGCCGATTCTCTGATGATTAATTCCCCCGGATAGAATACATTTTGAAAATCCGAAGTGTCGCCATTCATGCGTTGATAGAGTAATTCGAAAGCGTTAAAACCTATTTGGAACGTCGGTTGCTTCAGCGTCGTGATTCCGCCGCCGACCAGCGCGGCCCAAATTGGATCGTCAAAACCGATTAAGCCGATATCTTTGCCCCATTCTAATTTCAAGCGTTTTAGAGAAAGCGAGATATTTAGTGTAACGGCACCGTTAACCGAGATAATCGCTTTGCGCATACCGCGATTTTTGGCACAAAATTCAGTAATGACGCTATCCATTTTTTGTTGATCCTTGCTGCTGACTAATTCAGCGACTGTGCCACTACAGTGTTGATTTGCCGTAATTATTTGTTTGAACGTGTCAGTGTGTTTTTGGCGCGGTTGTATATCGTTAATCGTTTCCGTGATAAATAAAATTGCTTCAAAACCGCTACGAATGAGATGTTCCGTCACTAACGTAGAGGCTTGTTCGTTATCCAGACCTACGACATCGCAATTCAGCTCATGGATTTGCCGATCGATAGAGACAATAGGGAGAGAAAATTGTTTAAAGTTATCGTCATGAGTGCGTAGTGCATGGATAATGACACCTTCAACTTGATAGCTGAACATCAATTGTAAAATCTGTTTTTCTTGCTCAAACTGATTATTGGTATTAAAAACAAGCAAGGTATAACCATATTCACGGCTGGCGGCCTCGATCCCTTGCATGACATCAATGGAATAGGGATTATTGATGTCGGCAAAGATCAGCGCAATCAGTCGGGTGCGCCCGCGTTTCATACTTCGAGCGATTTGGCTAGGTTGGTAATTCAGCGTTTCGATGGCTTGTGCAATCTTCTTTTGCATATTATCCGACAGCACATGAAATTCGCCGTTCAGATAGCGCGATACACTGGTTTTTCCTACTTTTGCCAAGGTTGCCACATCGCTAATCGTGGCTTTTTTATTTCTCGAAGTTGTTTTCATATTATACATGCCTAATGATTATAAAAAGACATTATTCAATAAAATGGCCGGCATGAAAATAACAATAGCCAATACAATTAAAATAATTGTAATATACGGCATCACTGCTTTAAAGGATCTGTCAATGGGCAGATTACCAATCACACTGGCAATTAATAAACACAATCCGTAAGGCGGTGTGACCAATCCTACTGACAGGGTAATAATGATGACAATACCTAGTTGTATCGGATCAACGCCTATTGTTTGCGCCACCGGATAAATTACTGGTACGAATAAGACCATCGCAGGGATAGCATCCATAAAAGTACCGATAAACAGGAAGAATAAAATAATCAGCAATAGAAATACATATTGGCTGCCGCCGATATCATTGAAGAAACCGGCAACTAAGGTATTGATTCTGAAATAGCCTAAAAACTCACCTAAAGCGGAAGCTGCGGCCAAGGCGAATAAAGACAAGCAGCTTAATTTTAAGGTTTCGATTAAAATTTTCGGTAAATCTCGAAAGGTAATCGTTTTATAGAAATAAGCACTGACGAAGTAAGCATATAAGGCAGCAAAAGCGGCGGCTTCGGTCGGTGTAAACACGCCGAAAACAATTCCACCGATAATAATCAGAGGCGTGATCAATGCCGGAATCGAGTTTTTAAAGAGTTGCAGAAAAACGTTCCACGGCATTTTTGCTTCGCGCGGCAGTGCACTACGAACCGCAACATAATAGATAAAGAACATCATGCCGAGACCGATGGCAATACCGGGTAAAATGCCGCCGATAAACAGTTTACCGACGGAGGTATTGGTTAATCCGCCGTAGATTACCATCGTGATGCTAGGCGGAATAATGCTGCCGATGGTGGAAGAGGCAGCGGTCACCCCCACCGCCATTTCACGGCTGTAGCCTTTTTCAAGCATATTCGGAATTAAAATTTTTCCTACACCGGCGGTATCGGCTTGTGAAGAACCGCTTACACCGGCAAACAACATGGATACCATCACATTGGCATGGCCTAAACCACCGGGACAACGCCCGACGATCCCTAAGGAAAAATCAATCAGTTTTCTTGAAATATTGCCTTGGTTCATAATAGTGGCGGTTAATACAAAGAGCGGTACGGCCAACAACACATAAGAGTTCAAACCGTAAAACATCTTCATCGGAATCATGGTATTCGGCACGCCGCTGATTGTCGCGATACCGATTAATGCGGCGATTGCAATGGAAAATGCAATTGGAATACCGATAAGAATCAGCACGATAAATAGGATTGTTACCAATAATAGCGTCATGATTTTTCTCCTAATGTGTCATCGGTATCATCAGATAGCGGCGTGCCGTTTTTAAGTGCGGTGATCTGTTTAATCATATCTTCAACTAAATAGATCACGATACTGATAAAGGTAATCGGCAGGATCAGCCAGACATAACCTTGTTTTAAACTTGGAATACTAATCCAACGCGAGTTCCAGAAAGTACTGGTGATTTCTGCACTGTAGACAAAGCAAAAAGCACAGAAAACGATGATAATGACATCTTGTACAATAAGCAGAAGCGGTTTTTTCTGCGGTGAAAACTGGCCGTTCAGCAGCGTGAAGCTGAAATGTTGTTTGTGTTTGGCCATCACCGCGGCACCCAGCAACATAGACCAGATAAATGCGTTAACCGAGATTTCTTCGGTCCATGTGGCGCTAATGCCTAAATAGCGAGTGCCGACTTGGAGCAGGGTGGTGATGACAAAAATCACCAAAAGCAGTGTACCGAGCCACAGTTGTATTTTTTCCAAATAATCAGTCAATTTTTGCATATATCCCCCTGATCCAAGGTTATAACAAAATAAATTCTAACAATTTAACCAATTGAATTTATTTTGTATTTCTGATTTGTTGTAATGTATCTGTCATACCGTGTTTTTTCGCCCATTGATCTTGAATGGTTTGGGCGGTGGCACTGAACGGTTGCGTATCCACGCTGTTAATCACGGCGCCGTCTGCAATCGCTTTGTCTTTATACTGATTTTCTTCACTATAAATAGCATTGCGTTCAGCCTGTGTCGCTTCTTTGATTGCGGTTTCTAATATTGTTTTTTGCTCTTCACTCATACTGTCCCAAACATTTGCCTTCATTAATAAAAGGCGCGTTGTGTAATCATGGGCGGTTTCGGAAATATATTTTCCGTTAGCGGTTTTGTGATGTTCCATCGGTACAAGATACGGATAAGCATTTTCAGAACCGTCCACTACATTACTGGCTAAGGCTTGATATAGCTCCGCCCAGGCTACGGAAGTAGGAATCGCCCCGATTGAGGTCCAAAAATCGGACACTACACCAGCGGTTTGCGTTCTGATTTTTAATCCTTTGGCATCATCAGGTGTATTAATCGGTTTTTTACCGTACCAATGGCGCACACCGGCAGTCCAGTAGGCGATGACATAGTATTTATTCCCCGATTTTTGATAAATGATATCGGCAATTTTCTTGCCGATATCACTGTCAACCACTTTCTCCCAGTGACTATAGTTATTGAATAGGTAGAGTAAAGAAAACAGATCCACTTCATCGATACCGGCAGAAGTCATAAATCCCGGTGAAACCAACACGATATCTGCACCGCCCAAGACGAGTTTTTCAACTAACTCGTTTTCGTTCGTACCGATAGTTCCGGCATGAACTTCGATATCAAATTTTCCGGATTGTTCGGCGGACTCTTTCAGTTTTAGCATGCCGGTTTGGTATGGACTGGTTATATTGGTTTGGTTGTGTGCGGCAACCAATTTTATCGGTTTATCACCATTATTGTTTGTGTTCTCTGCTTCTCCACACCCGATAATTGCGATTGACATTAACAACATTAATACTTTTTTCATAAATAACTCCGTTAAATTATGATTTCTGCCCATCTTAGCGTTTGCTAAAAAGAATTTTAGCTAGTAAAAAACTATCATGGAACTGGTTCCATTTATTAAAAAATAGACAGATTTGTGATCTGGGTGGCACTTTAGTGAGAAATTTGTGATATGGATCAATATTTTTGATGGTGAAAGAGAAGTTGCGCTAACACTAAAAAATCATCAAGCACTCCCCCTCTCTAATAACTTAATCGGTACACTGATGATTTCAGGCAAAAGTGAGGTATTTTCTTGTTGTAGCAGGGTTTGCAGTTTTTTGCCGGCGAGTTCGCCCATTTTTTCATAAGGAATTTGGATGGTGGTTAAACGCGGATGAATCACGTTGCCGATGTCCAAACCGCCCATGCCGACAATGGCGATATCGTATGGTACGGCGATGTGCTTGCGGGCAAGTTCGCATAGCGCACCGCATGCCAATTCATCGGAGAGAAAAACATAGGCGTCGATTTGCCCCCACTCTAATAGGGCTTCATTGAATAATTCGGCACCTGTTGAAAACGTAGTCTCAGCCGGACGATGTAGCACCAAGTGCGGGCTGATGTGCTGACTTAATAATGCGCTCTGCCAGCTTTCCAAATAGTGCTGAAAGGTTGCGCTATCTTGCATGGCGGAAAGTAAACCCAGATTGCGGTAACCTTTTTTCACTAAAAATGTAATTAAAGTTTGTATTGCCGCTTTGCTGTCCACGCCAATATTAATCCCCAAAGGGGCAGGCTTGATCGCGCCAATTTCAATCACCGGAATCGTACTGTTTTTTATCCATTGCGCCTCTTTTGGCGGACAAGCAAGGTTCAATAAGATAATCGCCGCCGGCGCATTATTGATCAACTCCTTGAACCAGCTCGTGCCGTTGGCGATTAAGATAACCAATTGAAGATTCTGCATTTTTAGGCTTTGTTGCAAAGCGGATAAAATCAGACAATTTTCGCTTGAGGTGAGTGAAGAGGTGACCACAACCACGTTACGTGACGAAACCGATGCCAACTCTCTGGCGGCGGAATTGGGGATATAACCCAATTGTTTGACCGCACTTTCGATTTTATTGCGTAAGTTGTCCGACACCAATTCCGGTGTGCGTAAGGCGCGCGATACCGTCATCTGCCCTACGCCGACCCGTTTGGCAACATCTGCCAGGGTTACCCTGCCGGTGGTGCGTCGGGTTCGTGTTGGAGGTGTGCTGGAAGACATGTGTTGCCCTTATGGATTTTTATTCAAAGTATAACAAACAAATCAGTGAAAACAGCTTATTGTATTAAAAACGTTAGTGCTATCACAAAATCAGACTTATTTGATTGATAGCGCTAACATTGCTGTTTACACTTTGGATATCGTCATCATCTGGAGAACGAACTATGCTGAAATCTTATCTTCCCCTTGCGCATATCCAATTGGTCGAGTCGGTTTCCGACTGGCAACAGGCGGTTAAACAATGCGCACAACCGTTGTTGGACGGGCAGCTGATCGAGCCGCGTTATCTGGATCGTATTTTTCAGCTGTATGAGGAAATCGGACCTTATTTTGTGATTGCGCCGCAAATTGCCATGCCGCACGCCCGGCCGGAAGACGGGGCGTTGGCTCAAGCGCTCTCGCTATTGGTGATCAAGCAGGGAATTGATTTCGGATCAGAAAATGATCCGGTCAAGCTGGTGATTTTATTGGCGGCGAAGGACAATTCCTCCCATTTGGATATGCTGGCGGCGGTCGCCGAATTGTTGGCTGATGAAAGTGCGGTCGAGGAAATAATCGGAGCGGCGGATATCGAACATATCGCCGCAGTAGCACATCGTTATTAACTTTATTTAACAACCGGTATTAAAACGAAAGGAGCAACAGTATGAAAATTATGGCAGTCTGCGGACATGGTTTGGGCAGCAGCTTTATGATGGAAATGAACATCAAGAAAGCCTTGGTGAAGTTAGGGATTGAGGCTGAAGTCGGGCATACCGATTTGGCGTCGGTAACGCCGAATGAAGCGGATGTGTTTGTGATGGCGCGCGATATCGCCGAAAGCAGCAGTGTTTCGCCGGATAAAATTGTGGTGGTGACCAACATCGTCAGCGCTGCGGAATTTGAACAAAAATTAGGCGAGTATTTTAATCGCTGAGTTTTAACCGATAAGGAGTTTGATGATGGAAGCTATCCTGTTTTTCATTCTTGATATTTTGAAAGTCCCGTCGATTCTGGTCGGGGTGATTGCACTGGTCGGATTATTGTTACAGAAAAAAGCCTTCCCGGATGTGATTAAAGGCACGATTAAAACCATTTTGGGCTTTATCGTGTTGGGCGGCGGTGCCGGCGTCTTAGTTGGCTCGCTGAATCCGCTCGGCAATATGTTTGAATTTGCTTTTAATGTGCAGGGTATCATCCCGAATAATGAAGCGATTGTGTCGATGGCGCTAGAGAAATATGGCACGGCAACCGCGTTGATCATGGCGTTCGGTATGTTGGCGAATATTATCGTGGCACGTTTCACCCGCTTGAAATTTATCTTTCTGACCGGACACCACACCTTTTACATGGCGTGTATGATCGGCGTGATTTTAACCGTAGCGGGCTTTGAAGGGGTACAATTGGTGTTTGTCGGCTCATTGACCTTGGGCTTGATCATGGCATTTTTCCCGGCGATTGCCCACCGTTATATGAAACGCATTACCGGCAGCAATGAAGTCGGTTTCGGTCATTTCGGCACTGTCGGTTATGTGCTGTCCGGTGCGATCGGCGAAGCCACGGGGAAAGGCTCGAAGTCAACCGAAGAGATCAATTTACCGAAAAACCTCAGCTTCTTGCGCGACAGCTCGATTTCGATTTCCCTGACCATGATGGTGATCTATCTGATTTTAGCGCTCTCTTCCGGTAGCGAGTATATCGAACAAAACCTGAGCGGCGGACAAAATTATCTGGTTTATGCGATTATTCAAGGCATTACCTTTGCCGCCGGCGTATATATTATCTTGGCAGGCGTGCGCTTGATTCTGGCGGAGATCGTGCCGGCGTTTACCGGAATTTCGGAAAAATTAGTTCCGAATGCCCGTCCGGCACTGGACTGTCCGATTGTCTTTCCGTATGCGCCGAATGCGGTGTTAATCGGCTTCTTGTTCAGTTTCTTGGGCGGTATCGTCGGTCTGTTTATTTTGGGGCAATTAAGCTGGGTGTTGATTCTGCCGGGCGTAGTACCGCACTTCTTCTGCGGCGCAACGGCGGGTGTGTTCGGTAATGCGACCGGTGGTCGGCGCGGCGCAATGCTGGGGGCATTTTGCCACGGGGTGTTGATCACCTTCCTGCCGGTGTTTTTGTTGCCGGTGTTGGGATCACTCGGCTTTGCCAACACCACCTTCTCCGATACCGATTTCGGCGTTGTCGGTATTGCGTTGGGCTACATGGCGCAATATTTGTCGTTGAACATGATCACCGCCACCATTACCGGTATTTTCGTACTGCTGGTAGCGTATAACTATCTGGCGAAGAAGCCGATTGAGAATAAAGAATAATTTTATTCCTACCTGACAGCCGCAACCGCACTTTGATCTGATGATCACAGCTTCAAAGTGCGGTTTCTCCTATCTGCAGTTACAGTTCCCCGCCGTTGCTGGCGATCACGTTTTTATACCAAAAGAACGAATCTTTGCGCGAACGGGCTTTGCTGCCGTTGCCGTCATCGTCGAGGTCAACGTAGATAAAACCGTAGCGTTTCGACATTTCCGAGGTGGACATGCTGACCAAATCAATCGCGCTCCAGCTTAGGTAACCGCGCAGATCGACGCCGTCGTTGATCGCTTCCTGCATTTGCTGAATGTGGGCGCGGTGGTAGGCGATACGGTAATCGTCGTGAATGCTGCCGTCGGCTTCCGCCTGATCATATGCGCCCAAGCCGTTTTCCACGATAAACAGCGGTTTTTGATAGCGGTCATACATGTCGTTTAAGGTTATGCGCAAACCGACCGGATCGATCTGCCAGCCCCAGTCGGAGGCTTGCAGGTACGGGTTTTTCACCCCGCCCAATAGATTGCCGGCGGTACGTTCCGCATGGTCGTGGGTGGTGGCGGTGAGCGACATGTAGTAGCTGAACGAGATAAAATCCACCGGATACTGTTTTAAAATCGCGTCATCGCCCGGTTCTTTGTGAATACGCACATTGTTTTCCGCCCAGTGGCGCAGCATATATTTCGGGTATTCGCCGCGCGCGTGTACGTCGGTGAAATACAGGTTTTGTTGGTTTAGCCATTGCGCCAAGCGTTGGTCTTGCGGGTCGGCGGTGTAGGCGTAGTGCGGTAGGCGCGCCAGCATACAGCCCATTTTGCCGTCGGGAATAATCTCGTGCAGCGCTTTGGTGGCAAGGCTGCTGGCGATAAATTGGTGGTGCAGCGCCTGATATTTCACATTTTCCTGTTCGGCTTGCGGCACGCGGTCAATCACCACCCCGCCGCCGGTAAACGGGCTGTGCATGGTGATCATATTGATTTCATTGAAGCTCAGCCAATATTTGACTTTGTGTTGATAACGTTTAAACACGGTTTCGGTATAACGCAGGAAGTGACCGATCACTTCGCGCCCGGCCCAGCCATTGTATTTTTCAGTCAGACCCAGCGGCGTTTCGTAGTGGCAAAGCGTCACCATCGGTTGAATGCCGTGTTTGAGCATTTCGTCGAACAGATTGTCATAAAACTGTAATCCGGCTTCGTTCGGCTGTTCGTCATAGCCGTTGGGGAAAATTCGCGCCCAGTGAATCGAAACCCGCAACATTTTGAAGCCCATTTCGGCAAACAGCGCAATGTCTTCTTTATAGCGGTGATAAAAATCGATTCCCTCGCGTTTCGGAAAGCGGGCTTGTTTTTTGCCGCTTAAAATATCCGCCAGCGCTTGCGAGCTGATCTCGATTGAGGCGCTGTGCGCACCGCGTTCGGCTTTCGGCACATACGCCACCACATCGGCACCGGACAGCCCTTTGCCGTCGGCATCGAAACCGCCTTCAATTTGATTGGCGGCAGTCGCACCGCCCCATAAAAAGTCGTGTGGAAAGGGTTTTAAATTACTCATTTTGTTTTCCTCTTTTGGTTGAAATGTATCAGGTTATGTTATACCGCACTTGCCTCAAGTGCGGTTTTTGTTGCAATTTATGCTTTATTCAAAACAATCGAGATTAACGGCTCGCCTTGTGCGATGTGCGTTTCCTGCATGGGAATCACATCAAGATAATCTTCAGTATTGGCGATAATCACCGGGTAGAGCAATATGCCGCTTTTGAAAATGGTGCTGCAGATAGTGATCGATTTTTTCAACGCAGTGATAGGCGCGCGGATAGGCTTGGCGGGTTTGTTGATACAGAAAATCATCGCCGCCGACCGCACTTTGCAGCTAGAACAGGCGTTGGGCGAAATAGTGCAAATGGGTCACAAAACGCGCATGGTCCACACTGTTTTCGTCCAGTAATGGTAGCCGACCAAAGCGAGAATATCTTTCACAATTTGGGTGCTGCGCATGGTGTCCATCATATTATCGTTATCGGTGTGCGCATTAAAAATGTGCAGCGCAATAAAACCGGCTTCGTTTTCGCCCTTGTCTTCGTTTTCCACTAAAACGGCATTATTAAAAATTTTTTAATTTTCAACATAGGCTCTCGTGTCGTGTAGATTTTTCGGGCTGTGCAAATAATAAGAGTGACTCAATTCTAGCATGAAAGACAAACGGGTCACTATAATGCAGTAAGTGATTTCCTCGGCAAATACCGCACTTTTGGCATAAAGTGCGGTCAAAGTAAAGTAAGTTGCCGTTTTATTGATATGTTTATCCTTCGGAGAAAAAAATGAAGAAAGCGTTGTTGAAATTGACCGGTTCGTTGTTGCTGGCATTGCCGCTGGGAAGCGTGGCGAATCTAAACCCCGCTCCGCCGCAAAGCACCCTGATTGAAGTGGCGATTGAAAAGCCGTTGGTGAATGAGTGGCAGGATATCACTTATGCCCAACCCTTGGTCATGGGGCGACCGCTCAATTTGAAAATGGATCTGCTAAAACCGCAAAGTGAAGAGCCGCTGCCGGCAGTGCTGTTTGTCACCGGCGGCGGATTTTTGATGTCGCCGAAAGCCAACTATATCCAACAACGCTTGGCGATCGCCGAAGCCGGTTATGTGGTGGCGAGTATCGAATACCGCCATATTCCGCAAGGCAAGTTTCCCGATCCGCTGTTGGACGTGAAAAGTGCGGTGCGCTATTTGCGCGCCCATGCCGAAGAGTTCGGGATTGATAAAGACAAAATTGCGATTATGGGCGAATCGGCAGGCGGCTATTTCGCTGCGTTGGCGGCAACCACCAACGGTGAGCGTGAGTTTGATGTCGGCGAGAATCTCGATCAAAGCAGCGTGGTACAGGCGGCGATTGATCTTTACGGCTTGTCCGATTTAACCCAAATCGGCGCCGATTACAGCGCGGAAGTGCAAGCGCTGCACGACGGCGATAACGTGTCCGAAGCCTTGATGTTAAACGGCATTCCGCCGTTTGCGGCGGGCGGGGCGGTGAAAGCCAATCCGGAACTGGCGGCGCAAGCCAATCCGATTACGCATATTTCCAATAATACGCCGCCGTTTTTATTACTGCATGGCGATGCGGATGTGTTGGTTTCGCCAAGCCAGACTCAGATCCTGTTTGAAGCGTTAGCGGAAAAAGGGGTTTCCGCCGAGCGTTATGTGGTGAAAAATGCCGATCATGCCGGCGTATATTGGGCGCAACCGCAGGTAATGCAACGGGTGATTGATTTTCTTAACCAACAATTTAAACCGTCGTTAAAGTAAGAGGCTTGTATGAATAAAACCACAATCGGCGCAATTGCAGCCGCGACCGCACTTTGGACCACGCCCGCCACAGCGGCGGTGGAAAATATTGCTTCGCAGATTCGGCAAGTTACCTTGTATCAAAATCAGGCAAAAGTGGAACGCCGCGGCGAGGTGCAATTGGCGGCAGGCAATCATGAATTGGTTTTTGAGAATTTGCCGTTCAATCTGGAAGAAAGCTCGTTACAGTTCAGTGCAGCGGGCGGTTCGGGCTTGACCGTGTTGTCATTGGATAATGAAGTGCGTTGGAGCGAACAGCAGGCGGCAGGGCAATTACGCGATCTGCAACAACAAATCCGTCACCAAACCGACCAAATCAAACAGATACAGGATGAATTGGAGGCGATCGACAATCAATTTACCATGTTGCAATGGCTGCAACACGGACGCTTGAACGGCGAAAAGACCAGTCCGACGATTTCATTTGAGGAATTTAACCGCCTGCAACAATTTTCCCGCAGCACGTATAGCGAGTTAACCGCGGAACGGCGCGTGCTGACAGAAAAGCGGCAACAGCAACAACACAACCTGGAGCAGCTGCAACAGGAATATCAGCGTTTGGGCGGCGACAATAGTTTGAGGCAGCGCGTGGTGCGGGTGCAAGTGCAGGTCCCGGCGGCGGGTAAACAAGCGCTGACCTTGAGCTATACGACTTTCAATGCCTCATGGCGCCCGCAATATCAACTGGATTATCACAGCGCCGATAACCGCTTGAACTTGCAATACGGTGCGAAAATTCAGCAAAGCAGCAATGAGGATTGGCATAATATCAAGCTGATTTTATCCAGTGCCAACCCGATTCAGGTCGGCGAAGTGCCGGAATTGCAGCCGTGGGTGATCGATTTTTACCAACCACCGCAGTTGCGCCCACGGGCAAATACGGCAGTGCCAATGGCGGAAAGTCGGAGCGGTATGATGTTGGAAAATGCCGATATGGCATTAGTAGCAGCTGCGCCGCAACAGGCAACCGTGGAAAGCGGTGTAGTGGCTTCCCATTTTGAAATTCCGGGCGCGGTTACGCTCGCCAGCAGTCTCGCCAGCCAAAATGTGGTGATTGCGCAATTGGAACAAACCGCCAGTGCCGAATATGCGTTTTATCCCAATTATCAAGACAGTATTCTGTTGACCGTCAGCGGTAAAAATACCCGAGACTATCCGTTGCTAGGGGGCAGTTTACGCACCGCCTATAACGGCGATGTGATCGGCTTCGGCTCTCTGCCGACCTTGCTGCCGGGGCAGGAATTCAAGCAATTGATTGGCGAAGACCAAACCGTCGGCGTTAAAGCCGAACCGGTGAAACGCACCGAAGAAAACAGCGGCTTAATCAATAAATCGAAAGTGATACGGATCGAAACCGCCTACACCTTGCACAATAACCGCACCGAAGCAGTGGAGCTGACCGTGTACGATCGTATTCCGCAAGCGGTGGAGAAAGAGATCGTGGTGAATTTGCTTGAGCCGACAGCGAAAAGTATTACCTTAGATGAAAACGGACGCTATCAACAAAAAATCACTTTAGCGCCGAACAGCAAACAAACGCTGAAAAAAATCTTTACGGTACAGTATCCGCAAGATCAACAACTGTCGGGGTTGTGATTGTTGGGAGAAAAAATCAGGTAAAAGTGCGGTCAGATCACACCCCCTGACCGCACTTGCCGTTGCGTATCTTATAAACCGCCAAACTCGCCGCGATTAAACGCATTGAATTTTTCGATTAACTCTTCACGGCTGTTCATCACAAACGGACCGTGGGCGGCGATCGGTTCGTCAATCGGCACGCCGCTTAACAGCACCAGTTTTACCGCTTCATCGCCCGCTTGCAGTTCAATCGCGCCGCCTTCCATGTTAAATGTGACCAACTCCGTCGGGCGTGCGATTTTTTCACCATTAATCAACAGGTTGCCGCGCAATGCCACTAACATCAGATTATGGCTTGCCGGTAGATTGAACTCGGCTTTGCCGTTGGTATTAAGATCGATTTCCCACATATTTAACTCAGTGAAGGTGCGTGCTGCGCCCTTATTACTGTTGAAATCTCCTGCAATTACACGCACTTTGCCCGCGTTGTCCGCCAAGTCCGCCACCGGAATATCGGCGGAGGCAAGGGCTTGATACGCCGCTGGCGCGTTTTTGTCTTTCGCCGGCAAATTGACCCAAAATTGCAGCATTTCAAACATACCGCCTTCGCGGCTGAAGCGTGCGCTGTGAAATTCTTGGTGTACAATGCCGCGTCCGGCAGTCATCCATTGCACATCGCCGGTGCCGATCACGCCGCCGTTGCCTGCGCTGTCGCGGTGTTCCACTTCGCCTTGTAATGCAATCGTCACCGTTTCAAAACCGGCGTGCGGGTGTGCGCCCACGCCGCGCGGATCAGCTTCATTTGGTGCGAATCTTTGCGGCATGGCATAATCCAACATCAAAAACGGGCTGGTGAATTTGTCGTTCGCCATATGGGAAAACAGCGGCGAAACATAAAATCCGTCGCCGACCCAATGTTTGCGCGGCGCGGAATAAATTTGGTTAATGGTACGCATATTGTCCTTCCTTATCTAATTTGTCATCATGCCGCTGCGTTGTGCTTGGCGCAGTTTCAGCGGGGTTACGTCATTGCCGAGCGGATCAACCACCGTCACGGTGGCAAGGGCATGATTGAGCTGCCCGCGAATCGCCAGTAAATAGCGTTTTCTTAACGCGTGACGTTCCGCTAATTCCACGCTTGAAAGTGCGGTTTGCTTGGCTTTGCGCGCCAACTCGTTAATCCGATTCAGTTCAGGAATTTGCATATAACCTCCTAACAAAAATCTAGCCTTGTTTGCCACTTTGTGTTGTAATAACAACCTCTTTTTTTGTCATAGTATTAAGGTTTAATCTATGCCGCTATCAGGTCTCTTTATCGGGCTGTTGCTCGGTGTCGTATTGCAGCGCGGGCAGTTTTGCCTGTCGCGCCAACTGCATAATATTGTTTTTCAACGCAATCTTACCGCACTTTCACCGTTATTGCTGCTAATCGCCATTCAAGCAATCGGTTTTTTTCTACTGGAACAACAAGGGCTGATTCGTCTGCCGAGCTCGCCAATGCCGATCACGGCAACCTTGTTTGGCGCGTTTCTGTTCGGGGTCGGCATGAGCGTGGCGAATCGCTGCGTGACAGGGCATTTATACCGCAGCGGCGAAGGCAGTATTCTGGGTTGGATCACGTTGCTGATTTTTGCCCTCACCACCACCGCCACCCAAACCGGAATGTTGAAATTTTGGGTGGCAAATATGCTGCAATCGCAAAGCCAATTAGTCACCGTGCCGCAAAGTCTGGCAATTTCACCGTTGTATTTTATTCTGCCGTTGAGTGCGTTGGCGATCATTGCCGTGATAAAAAGCAAACGTACCGCCTCATTTTTCCCTAGCGGGTTTTCTGCCCCTTGGTCACCGCACTTTACCGCGCTGTTAATCGGTCTGATCAGTATTGCGGCTTGGTGGTCGAGTGCGCAAACCGGGCGTGAATTCGGTTTGAGCTTCAGCATTCCGTTAGGCAACAGCGTGCAATATGTGGTGCTGGGGCAGCAACGCTATCTCAATTGGGGCACTTATTTGATTTTCGGCATTGTGATCGGGGCGTTTCTTTCCGCTTGGCAGGGCAAAAAATTACTGTGGAAATCCCTTTCTGCCGCGGAATTTGGCAAAAGCACGGCGGGCGGTATCTTAATGGGGATTGGCGCGGCATTAACCGGCGGCTGCACCATGGCAAATGCCGTGGTGGGAACGGCGTATTTCTCGTGGCAGGCTTGGATCGCCGCGTTGATGATGATGTTGGGAGTATATTGTTATCACACGGTCAAACAAAACATTATTCATTCAACAAATTAGGAGCGTTTATGCACTTATTTAAGATCAGCGGGTTAACCTTAATCATTTCAACGTTATTAATGGGCTGTAAAGAACAAAAAGCCAGCGATATTTCACAAGCCGATGTATTAAAAGCGCAAAATAATCCTGAATTTGTGATTGTGGATACCCGCGGCGACAGTTTTTACAACGGTTTCAAAAGCCCGAATGCGGTACGCGGCGGGCATATTCCGAATGCGGTGCAATTCACGGTGGATTGGCTGGACGCAATTCAACCGGACTATTTTGAAAGTTTCGCCGCCGGCAAAGGTATCACTAAAGAGAAAACCATTATTTTATATGATGACAACTTGGATAATTTGGAGCGCGTCAGTGCCGAATTTATCGCCAAAGGCTATCAAGTGCGGTTGTTTAAAGATTTCATCAATTACGCCAACGATCCGCAAACGCCGCTCGAATCCTTCCCGAACTATCAATTGCTCGTTTCCGCCGGTTGGCTGAAAGACGCATTAGACGGCAAAAAACCGGAAACCGATTCCGGCAAAGAGATTATGGTGTTCCACGTTTCTTGGGGCCCGGTGGAGCAAGCGCAAGGCTACAAACAGCACGTGTCCGGAGCGTATCATTTTGATACCGACTGGATTGAAAACGGACCGGTGTGGAATTTATCCGATCCGCAAGTGATTGAAGCCAATTTATTAAAAAACGGCATTCATAAAGATAAAACCGTGGTGCTGTATTCGGAAAACCAACTTGCCGCGTTTCGTGTGCTGTGGGCGTTAAAATGGGCGGGGGTGGAAGATGTGCGAATTCTCAACGGCGGCGTGAATGCGTGGATCAACAATGAGTTCCCGATTGATACCGCCGTGAATATCCCGACGCCGATCAGTCAGTTCGGCACAACCATTCCGGCAAAGCCGCAACTGACGATTAATACCGCCCGACAAGCCCGTGATAAGCAACAACAAGAAGGTTTGAAATTGGTCAGTATCCGTGCTTGGGACGAACATCAAGGCAAGATCAGCGGCTATGATTACATTGACGGCAAAGGCGAACTGGAAGGGGCGGTTTGGGGCTTTGCCGGCACCGATTCCTCCAATGTGGCGGATTATTATGATCCCGACGGCTCATTGCGCAACCCGAAAGAGATTTTTGCATTATGGGAAACGCAAGGTATCAATAAAGGCGACAGCTTGGCATTTTATTGCGGCACCGGCTGGCGGGCAGGCATTCCGTGGTTTATGACCCAAATGGCGGGTTGGGAGAATACCATGGTGTATGACGGCGGTTGGAATGCGTGGCAAATGGACGCCAAACTCCCGACCAAAGCAAACAGCCCGTTAGCCACTAAACCGAATGCGAAAAATTTCTTCGGGGTGACACCGCGCACAGGGTTGTCGTGTAAGAGTTAATTGGTTAGCTTTCAACCGACTCGGCGGCACGCGTTGCAACAGCTCACGGCTTTTCAGCGGTGGCTGCCGAGGTAGACTTTTGAGTTTAGATCTCAGCAGAGGATAGAATAATCAAGAAAACAGTGATTGGTTTCACAAAACGATGATAATGGGATTTGCGAGCAACGTTTTTTTTGCTAATTTTTAATAATTATTTAACAAAGAGGCTGTGCCATGCAATTTCATCTCGCCAAACATTACCCCCCGTCACGTCAAAATATCAGCAAACACTATCGGATTAATGAAAAAGATGCCGTCGCTGCGTTACAAAAAACCTTGGTTTTCAGCGCCGAACAGCAAGAGCGGATCAGGCAAAACGGCATTGATCTGATCAACCGTGTGCGAAATATCAAGAAAAAAGAGTACGGCGTAGATGCGCTGATGAAAGAGTTTTCGTTGGGTGACGAAGAGGGAATAGCGTTGATGTGTCTGGCGGAAGCCTTGCTGCGGATTCCCGACAATCAAACCCGTGACGAATTGATTCACGATAAGTTAAAAGAAGGCGATTGGCGCGCGCATATCGGCAAATCCTCCTCTTTTTTCATCAATGCCGCCAGTTACGGGCTGCTGCTCGGTAAAAATTTAAGCCGCTCTTTTGATCCGGAAACGTTGTCCGGCGCCTTGACCCGCAGCTTCGCCCGTTTTTCTGCGCCGATGATGAGGTTGGCGATGGTGCAGGCGATGAAAGTGCTGGGGGAGCAGTTTGTCACCGGCATTAATATCCAAGAGGCGTTAAACCGTACGAAAAAGCGTACGGAGAAAGGATACGGCTTCTCTTTCGATATGTTGGGCGAAGCGGCGCTGACCCAAGCGGATGCCGAGCGCTATTTCCAAGACTACTTAGCCGCGATTGAAACCGTCGGCAAAGAGGCGCATAGCGATATCTACCGGGCGAACAGCGTTTCGGTTAAGTTATCGGCGATTCATCCGCGCTACAGCCGCGCGCAATATGATCGGGTGATGGCGGAGCTTTATCCCAAACTGAAACGGCTATACTTGTTGGCAAAGCAGTACAACATCAGCGTGAATATCGATGCCGAAGAGGCAAGCCGGCTGGAGTTGTCACTGGATCTGGTCGAAAAACTGCTCGACGAACCGGAGCTGAAAGGTTATCGCGGCATTGGTTTTGTGGTGCAGGCGTATTCTAAACGCTGCCCTTATGTGATCGATTATCTGATTGCGCTGGCGAGGGAAAAATCGGCTTATTTAATGATCCGTTTGGTAAAAGGGGCGTATTGGGACAGTGAAATTAAATGGGCGCAAGCCGACGGCTTGGACGGCTTTCCGCTTTATACCCGGAAAAACCACACCGATATTGCCTATTTGGCTTGCGCGCAGAAATTGCTGGCGGCGCAAGATGTGGTTTATCCGCAGTTTGCGACCCACAATGTGCAAACGCTGTGTACGGTTTACGAATTGGGGCGCGACAAGCGGTATGAATTTCAATGTCTGCACGGCATGGGCGAAACGTTATACGACCAACTGATCAACCGACAGGATTTCAACCGGCTGGTT
The DNA here is from genome assembly GCF_053570765.1 of Testudinibacter sp. P17/SS/0325. Next base: position 1,241,499 of record NZ_CM131635.1, read on the forward strand.
CGGATTTATGCGCCGGTCGGCACGCACGAAACCTTGCTGGCGTATTTGGTGCGCCGTTTGCTGGAAAACGGGGCGAACTCCTCGTTTGTGCACCAATTGGTCGACGAAAGCATACCGGCGGCACAATTGATGACACCGCCTTGGCAACATTACGCCGTTTCGCAAGGAGAGGAAAACAGGGCGGTGCGTGCGCCGTCGGCGCTGTTTGCCGATCGGCTCAACTCGTCGGGTTTTGATCTCACCAATGAATTGGAATTGGATAAGTTGGAGCAGGCGCTTAATCAAGCGCAGATTGCCAACGCAAGATCGCTATCGGCGGTGGACAGCGAAGCCTGCCATTTAACGCCGCACCCGGTGCGCAATCCGGCGGATCTGAACCAAGTGGTTGCCGAGGTGGCGTTTTTCGCCCCCGATTATCTCGAACCGGTTTTCAACGCCGCCCGACAGAGCGAATGGCAAACGCAAAGTGCGGTACGGCGTGCAGAGATTTTGCGTAAAACGGCGGATTTGTATCAGCAACATCACGGCTTATTGATGAAACTGGCGGTTTTGGAGGCTGGCAAAACCTTGCCGAATGCCATTGCCGAATTACGTGAAGCGATTGATTTCCTGCGTTATTACGCCGCTCAGTTAGACGATTTGCAGCAACGCGGCAGGCTGGCGCCGCCAAGGGGAACCGCACTTTGCATTTCGCCGTGGAATTTTCCGTTGGCTATTTTTACCGGGCAAATTGCCGCCGCCCTCGCTGCCGGTAATGCGGTGATCGCCAAACCGGCGGAGCAAACGTCTTTAATTGCCTATGCCGCGGTCAACTTGTTTTATCAAGCCGGTTTACCACGCAGCGCCTTACAGCTGATCTTGGGCGCAGGCGATGTCGGTGCGGCGTTGGTCAAGCTGCCGTTTGATTCGATCGTCTTCACCGGCTCGAGCGAAGTCGCCAAACTGATTGCCGAACAGTGCGCCCAAGCCGAAAACGAACCGGTGTTAATCGCCGAAACAGGCGGACAAAATGTTTTGGTGGCGGACTCGTCGGCGTTGTCCGAGCAAGTGGTGGCGGACGTATTGAGTTCGGCTTTCGATTCCGCCGGACAGCGTTGTTCCGCATTGCGCGTGTTGTTGTTACAGCAAGAAGTGGCGGATAAACTCTACACGATGTTGGCACAGGCATTGCAAGAACTGACACTGGGCAATCCCGCCTTGTTGGCTACCGATATCGGACCGGTGATTGATGAGGAGGCCAAGCGGAATCTGTTGGCGCACAAAGCCAAAATGCGCGGGCTTGCGCGCCGTTATACCGAATTGGAAAGTGCGGATAAAACCGAAGAGCAAACACAAGCCCACTATGTCGCACCGGCGATCTACCTGCTGGATGATTTGCAACAGCTGCAACGGGAAGTGTTCGGCCCGATTTTGCATATCGTGCCTTACCGTAAAGCGCAGTTGGCGCAGCAGTTGCAGGCGGTAAATGCAAAAGGATATGCGTTGACCGGCGGTTGCCATAGCCGAATCCGCAAGCAGATTGATTTTGTCGAAAGTCATCTCGAGTGCGGGAATTTTTATGTAAACCGTAACATTGTCGGTGCGGTGGTCGGCGTGCAGCCGTTCGGCGGACACGGCTTGTCCGGCACCGGTCCGAAAGCCGGCGGCGAATTTTATTTGCAGCGCCTGACCCGCACAACCGATTACTACAGCCGTTTCGGGGATGAAAAAAACTTGCGTCATGCTACACCGCAACTCGACAGTATTACCGGCGAAGAAAATACGCTGGCTTATTTTAGCGGCGAGGTGGCGATTTTAAACGGCGATCTTCAAGCGGCGCAACAGGCGGCGGCGAAGCTACGGGCGCACGGGTTCTCGATTGTGGTCGAACCGTCGCATCCGTTGGCGCAGTCGCAAGAAAGCGGCGTACGGATTGCCGCGCAGTGGAAAGATTGTCAAAAAGGCGTGTTTTTAGCGCCGTTGAGCGCAGCGCAACGCTTGGCTTTGCAGCAAAGCCGTGACGTTATTTTTAAATGTTACGATTGGCGGCAAACACAGGACATTATGCCGCTTTACGATGAATTTTCGCGCAGTGAAAACACCACCGCAGCCGGCGGAAATGCCTCTTTGATGGCAACACAAGAACAATAACCTTATAGGAAGAACCATGCAAAACTATCAAATTTATACTACGTTCGGGTTATATCTGCTGATTATTTTGGGGATAGGCATTTATGCCTACCGTTCCACACAAAATTTTGACGACTACATTTTAGGCGGGCGCAAAATGGGCAGCTTCGTTACGGCAATGTCCGCCGGCGCTTCCGATATGTCCGGCTGGTTGCTGATGGGCTTGCCCGGGGCGATCTTTTTATCCGGTTTGTCGGAGGCTTGGATCGCCGTCGGTTTGACGATCGGCGCTTATTTGAATTATCGGGTGGTGGCAGGCCGCTTGCGGATTTTTACCGAAAAATATAAAAATGCGCTCACCTTGCCGGCATTTTTTGCCCAGCGTTTCCCGCAACAAAAGAAAGCGCTGAAAATCATCTCCTCTTCGATTATTTTGTTTTTCTTCACCATCTATTGCGCTTCCGGTGTCGTTGCCGGCGCAAAATTGTTTCAAAGCCTGCTGGGGCTGGATTATTCGACCGCACTTTGGCTGGGCGCGTTGGCAACCATCACCTACACTTTTATCGGCGGCTATTTGGCGGTCTCTTGGAGCGATACCATTCAAGCCACGTTAATGATTTTCGCCCTATTGTTGGCGCCGGTGATGGTGTTGCTGCATTTAACCTGGGAAGACATCAATTTGGCATTAACCGTAAAATCGGAAATGACCGGTATTCCATATGCCAACTGGCTGCACAATGTTTCCGGTATCGGCGTGATCTCGGCGCTGGCTTGGGGCTTGGGCTATTTCGGACAGCCGCATATTTTAGCCCGGTTTATGGCGGCGGACTCGGTGCAATCGTTGCAAAATGCGCGCAGAATCGGGATTACTTGGATGTTTTTGTGTCTTGGCGGCGCGGTGGCGGTCGGTTATTTCGGCTTGGCATATTTTAGTGCCAATCAAATCGTATTAAATAATGCAGAATCGGTGTTTATCGAATTATCCCGTTTGATGTTTAATCCTTGGATTGTCGGTGTGGTGTTGTCAGCTATTTTAGCGGCAGTGATGAGCACCTTATCCGCACAATTATTAATGTGTTCTGCGGCGGTAACGGAAGATTTCTATAAAGGGTTTCTGCGCAAAACCGCCTCCAGCAATGAGCTGGTCTGGGTCGGGCGTTTGATGGTGTTGGTGATTGCCGCCGTTGCGATTCTTATCGCGCAAGACCCCTCTTCCGGCGTGATGAAGCTGGTGTCTTATGCCTGGGCAGGCTTCGGCGCCGCATTCGGACCGGTGGTGATTTTATCGCTGTTTAACCGTAATATCACCTCGTCCGCCGCCCTGTGGGGCATGCTTTCCGGGGCAGTGACCGTGGTGGCTTGGAGCCCGTTAATGCAGTATCTCGGTTGGACGGATCTGGCGAAACTGTATGAAATTATTCCGGGCTTTTTAATCTGCTCTTTCATCACCATTACCTCATCGCTGTTTTCTGCTGAAGATAGCGCCGTTGCCGAACAATTTGACCAAGCGTTGGCGGAGTTTAATCTGCGTGCGAAAGGCTAACTTAGCCTTTCATTTTACCCGGTAAAACCCCTTGAAACAGCTCGCGGCTTTTCAGGGGTTGGCTGCCGATGTAGGGTTTGAGGGCAATGCGGGTGAAGCGTTTTGCCGCTTGCAGAATGTGTTTCTGTTCAAATTCCAACGCCGCAAATGCCAACAGTTCGTCGCCGTAAAAGGTTTGATTGTTTTTGATTAACGAAGCGATAAAGCCTTGCTCGGCGCGATATTGATAGCTCATCTCCGGCGCAACCGGCAAGCCCGAACCGGCGCAATGCAAAAAATCCACACCGTAGCCTAATGTTTGCAACAGCTGAAATTCAAATTTACGCAATGGCGGTTCGACTTGCTGTTGATTGAGCGCAAGTGCGGTCAGGCAAGCGAGATAATCTTGAAACAGTTGCGGATAAGCGGTTTCGTTTTCAATCACCCGGCAAATTAACTCATTGATGTAAAAGGCACTGTAAAGTGCGGTATGCTGCAACGGCAACGCCAGCGAAGCGGCTTCGGCTTTGGTCAGGATTTTCAGCCCGCCGCGTCCCGACCAACGCAACAGTAATGGCGTGAACGGTTGCAGCAGGCTTTTCAGCGTCGAGCGTTTGGCGCGCGCGCCTTTTGCCAGCACGGTCAAACGCCCGCTCTCTTCGGTGAAAAGATCGACCAACAGACTGGTTTCGTTATAGGGTCTGCGGTGCAACACAAACCCGCGCTGCCATGTTTCGATAATATTTTGCCCTTTGTGGTGGAAGTCGGGGGGATTCTACTAAAAAGTGCGGTTAAGTAAAATGCGAATCAAGTCGAAATTCACTTAATATTCGACCTTAATTAAAGCTTTTTCGTGAATCGAACGTTTGGCGGCAACGGCGACGCAGACCGCACGCATTGGGCTGTGGTTTAATACGCTGGCTTGTTGCTGCCGGAGGTGGTTTATCACGCTTAAGGCTTCGATTTCAACGGCACGGCTTAACCAAAAAGGGCACAGCCCATTGATTTGATTATATTTTTGTATGCTTTTGCCGTTTTCGCGCATCGAGAGATCAGCCTCGAATTCATCGTATAGATTAAACTGCCGGCGATGTCCGTCGGCAAAGGAGAGTGTCAGGGTCGAGGTGAAAAAATTCACCACCAGTGATCCCAGTTCGCCGTGAATCGCAATGCCCCATTCATGTAAGCGGTAGGCGGTGCCCATTTCCAACGAACCGAATACGCCGCTTTTAAATTGCATTAGCAATTGGATAATATCGTGATTGTCCGGCGTGTCGGGATGGGCGCGATTGCTGGATTGGGCATAGACCGAATCGACTTCGCCCAATAGCCAGCACAGCAAATCCAGTTCATGGATTTCATGTAATAACTTGCCGCCGGTGAGGTTGATATCGTTTTTCCACCAATCTTTATCGCGTGCCGAATCAATCCACCGCTGGCGGTTGGCGCGCGCAACGGTGATTTTGCCCAAGGCATTTTCGTCGATCAGCTGTTTTGCTTTCAGCAAGCCGGGCAGCGTACGCAAGACATGACCGATAAATACCGGCTGTTTGACTTGCTCGGCGTGTTGTAAAATGCGCCGGCAATCCTCGATCCGGGTTGCAAACGGGGTTTCGATAAATACCGCACTTCCTGCATTTAATGCCGCTTCGGCAACGGCGCGATGTGCCGAATTGTAAGTGGCGATCAGCACCAGATCAAGGTGTTGGCTTGCCAACATGTCTTCACAGTTCAGGTAAGCATTACAGGTTAATTTGTCGGCTAAATTAGCGGCTAATTGGTGGTTGATGTCGGTCACGCCGACGATTTTTGCACCGCACTGCTGAAATGCCAACGCCAGTTGCTGCCCAAAAAATCCGCAACCGACCAAAGCGATGTTAAGGGTGTTCATATGCTTATGCTTCCTTTGTGGTTAAACGTTGTCTGATTCGTTGAAAGTAAACCAAAATGGCGTGTTGCACTCTTTCCAGATCGCGTGCTTCAATCGCATCCACCCATTCGCGGTATTGCATGGCGATCGTCGAAGCGGCAACGGTATTCGGTGGTAATTCATGTTCTAATAGCTGATAAATCTGCCAAAATGCGTCGAGATATTGCGACAGCAGATGATTTTCGACCGCTTGATAAACCAATAAATGAATTTGCCGCTCTTCTTCATCGGAAAAGGCGGCGACGCGGGCATTCGCTTCAATCGCGGCGACCAAACTTTGCAATTGCTCAACTTGTTGATCGCTGATTTTTGCCAGCGCAATCGGGGCAAAACCGTATTGGAGAATTTCACGCACATCAAGAATATCCAATAAGCATTTGATGTCGTTATGTAGGTGTAATTGCGCATGAAACGCCAGTCCGCGAATCATCGGCACTAAAGAAGACTCGCCGACAAAGGTTCCTATGCCGTGATGGATATCCAAAATATGCAATGCTTCCAATGACTTGATCGCTTCGCGTAAGCTGGAACGGCTTACGCCGAGCAATTCAATCAACTCATTTTCCGTGGGCATTAAATCGCCCGGCTTTAGCTGGTTGTCTAAAATCAGCTGCTTGATTTTTTCTTGTAGTGCTAAGGTTGCCGCTTTTTTGGTTAATTTTTTCATTTTCAGAAAATGTTCTATCGTTGGGATAGATATATGATGTCTTATGTTTATCGTCGATATTAAAACATTTTATGTGCATTGTCAGGTTAATATTGCCACTGGTAGTAGAATAATCATCCGCTTTATCCCTTTTGCTTTTTTAATGCGACGGCACAACCGACGATCACAATGACGGCAGCGAGCATTTGATAAAAATTAAGCGTTTCGTCTAATAATAAATAAGCCATCACTGCCGCGGAAATCGGAACCAGCAATTGAATCATATTGAAAGCAACAATGCCTTGTTGCTGCATGATATAGAATGCCATGAGCATGCCGATCAGAATGCCGTAAATCCCTGACAACGCCAACCCGGACAATAACCCTCCGCTCACGTGCCCAAGTTCAACAATTTTGCCGCTGTACACTGCGATAGATAAAAAAATCAAACCGGACAGCATTGCGGTCATGGCGCTGATCACCAGGGTATGCAAGTGTTTGGCGAGGCGTTTAACGATTAAATTTTGTAGGGATTGGATCAGGATTGCGATACTCAGGAAAATAGCGCCGCGAATAAAGTCGCTGCTGTTATCGTGGCGCCCGGCATAAAAAATGAATAAGAACGAACCGATTATTGCCGACAGCGCGCCAAGGTAAAAAGTGCGGTTTTTCAAGCGCTGCCGTTCATCGGCATAAAAAATTGCCGCAATAAAAATCGCAAGCGGCATGGCTAATACGCCAAAAATACTGCCGGTTAAGGCGGATGTTGCTTGGATTCCGTTGATAAAAAAGTACATATTGCCGCTCATAAATAGCGCTAACAAGAGCAAGCCGAGCATAAATTGCGGGGCTTTGCCTATTTTTTGCCATTCATGGCGAAATTTGAAGAGCACGATGAAGAGGAGGAATAGTCCGCCGGAGAGAAAACGAACCGCATTGTTATTGATGGTCTCAAACTGTAGGCTCATATAGCGCATAATCGGAAATCCGATACCCATCAGCAGAACATAGACCATCGTAAATAGAGAAGGTGCGATCATCGGGGCCTCAAATTATTTGCAATCAATTGTTAAAATTGTGATCGAGATCGTTTTATTTTTCGCTAACATAAGACATCATATGTCTAAGCAAATTTAGATGTATGATGTCTTATGTTTTTGGATTTATCTTAAACCATCTTTCTGCTTTTGTCAGAAAAAGAGTGAATAAATACACGAATAAAGGAAACCCAATGGCAACGCTAGCATTAAATCATATTTACAAACGTTATAACAACGGTTTTGAGGCGGTACAGGATTTCAACTTGGAAGTCGCTGATAAAGAATTTATTGCATTAGTCGGTCCTTCCGGTTGCGGTAAGTCGACGACTTTGCGCATGATTGCCGGTTTGGAAGATATTTCCGAAGGTGAATTTTATATCGATGATCGCTTGGTTAATGCAGTCGAAGCCAAAGATCGCGATATCGCGATGGTGTTTCAATCCTATGCGCTGTATCCGCATATGAGTGTCTACGACAACATGGCGTTTGCATTGAAGTTGCGCAAAATGTCGAAAGCGGAGATTGATCGCAAAGTGAGAGAAGCCGCCGCCATTTTGGGCTTAGAGCAATTACTGGATCGCAAACCGAAAGCCTTGTCCGGCGGACAGCGGCAACGGGTTGCCCTTGGGCGGACGATTGTACGTTCGCCGAAAGTGTTTTTAATGGATGAGCCGTTGTCCAATCTGGATGCCAAGCTGCGCAGCAATATGCGCGCGGAAATTATCCGCATTCATAAACAACTGAACGCCACCACGGTGTATGTCACCCACGATCAAACCGAAGCGATGACGATGGCGGATCGGATTGTGGTGATGAACGCCGGGGTGGTGAAACAAATCGGTTCGCCGAAAGCGATTTACGATCATCCGGATAATCTGTTTGTTGCCGGCTTTATCGGCTCGCCGACCATGAATTTTATCCACGGCAAAATCGAGGATGGTTTTTTTATTACCGAAGATCATCAGCGTCTATGGATTCCGGAGGAGATATACCGACAGTTGAAAGCGCAAAGTGCGGTTGGTAAAGCGGTGATTCTCGGTATCCGTCCGGAAAATATTTCCAATGAACCGTTGCTGTTGGGCAGTTATCAAAAAGCGATGATAACCTCGCCGGTGCATGTCGCCGAACTGTTGGGGGCGGAATATATCGTACATACCGCCATCGGCAAGCAGGCGATTAAAGCGGTGGTACATTCGCGCCAGCAGATCAAAATGGACGAAAACATCAGTTTGGCGTTCGATATGAAACGGGCACATTTTTTTGATCCGCAAACCGAGCAATCGCTCTTATAACCAATCATGATTTATTGATAAGGAGTATTTTATGAGATTCAGAAAAATCATCACGGCAGCTGCTTCGGTTGTGCTTGCCGCCTTTATGTTAAGCGCTTGCGACGATAACAAAACCGCAGCCGGCGACAGTGCGGCGCCGATGGCAAACAATGGCGAATTGGCGGGTAATATCACGGTGTGGCATTCGTTCACCCAAGGCCCGCGTTTGGAAGTGATTCAAGCGGCGGCGAATGATTTTATGCAGCAACATCCGCAAGTCAAAATCAAGATCGAAACCTTTTCTTGGAATGACTTCTATACCAAATGGACCACCGGTCTGGCTTCCGGCAATGTGCCGGATATGAGTGCCGCACTGCCGAATCAGGTGGTGGAAATGATCAATGTCGGTGCGTTGCAGCCGGTAAACGATTTAATCGACACCATCGGACGGGACAAGTTTTCTGCGGCGGCGATTAACGAAGGCACGCTTGAGAATCATAACTACTCGATTCCACTCTATTCGCACGCACAGGTAATGTGGATTCGTAAGGACTTGTTAGCACAAAACAATCTGCAAGTTCCGCGCACTTGGGATGAGCTCTATCATGCCGCCAAAACCTTGACCAAAGACGGCGTGTATGGGCTGTCGGTGCCGATGGGAACGAATGATTTTATGGCAACCCGCTTCCTGAATTTTTATGTCAAAAGTGGCGGCGGTAGTTTATTAACGCCTGAATTGAAAGTGGATTTGACCAGTCCGCTGGTGCAAGACGGGATCAAATATTGGGTGAAAATGTATCATGAAACCTCGCCGAAAGATTCGATTAATTACAATGTGTTGCAACAGGCAACGCTGTATTATCAAGGCAGAACCGCATTTGATTTCAATTCCGGCTTCCAAATCGGCGGCGTTCGGGCGAATTCACCGCAATTATTAGGCGAGATCGACGCTTATCCAATCCCGAAAATCAATGCAGGCGATCCGGATTACGGCATTGAAACCTCCAATATTCCACTGGTCGTTTGGAAAAACAGTAAACATCCCGAAATCAGCAAGGCCTTTATCGAAACCTTGTATCAAAAAGATCGTTATATCCAGTTCCTAAGCTCGGTGCCGGTCGGCATGCTGCCGGCGATCAGCGGAATTTCGGATGATCCGGCGTACAAAGACAATCCGATAATTAAACAGTTTGCCCATGCGGAACAGGTGATTGAAAGTGCGGTCAAAACCGGCACGGCAATCGGTTATGAACATGGGCCGAGCGTGCAGGGCGGTTTACTGACCAACCAACATATCATTGAAGCCATGTTCCAAGAGATTGTAACCCATGGTACGGATCCGATGGTGGCGGCACAAAAAGCAGAAAAACAACTCAATGAGCTGTTTGCCACGGTGACGGCACAATAGACGCTCCGGGGAGGGGCGGGCTTCGGTCTGCTCCAACCCACCTTCATCACCGTTCCTTAATCTGATTTCCAGTCCTAACGTGACAGGAAAGGGGGCTACTTATGTTTCAAAAAAGCTACACACGCTGGATCTTTGTGCTGCCGGCAATGATTGTAGTTTCGGCACTGTTTGTTTATCCGTTTCTCTCCAGTATTTTTTATAGTTTCACCAATAAAAATCTGGTAATGCCGTCCTATACCTTTGTCGGTTTTGCTAACTATAGCGCAGTATTGAATGATCCCAATTTTTGGTGGGCATTTCTCAATTCGATTAAATGGACGGTGTTGTCGCTGGTCGGGCAAGTATTAATGGGTTTTGCACTGGCAATGGCATTACATCGTATCCGTCATTTGCAATGGCTATACAAAATTTTGCTGATTATTCCGTGGGCGTTCCCGACCATTGTCATCGCCTTTTCTTGGCAGTGGATTTTAAACGGCGTTTACGGCTATTTGCCGAATATGATCGTCAAGCTGGGTTTGATGGATATTGCGCCGAATTTCCTCTCCGACAGCACTTGGGCATTCGTCAGCTTGGTTTTTATCAATATTTGGTTCGGCGCACCGTTGATTATGGTGAATGTGCTTTCTGCGCTGCAAACCGTGCCGGCAGAGCAGTATGAAGCGGCAAAAATCGACGGCGCCAATGCTTGGCAGGTATTCCGCCATATCACGCTGCCGCATATCAAAGTGGTGATCGGTTTATTGGTGGTGCTGAGAACGGTGTGGGTGTTCAACAACTTCGACATCATCTATTTAATCACCGGCGGCGGTCCTGCCAATTCCACCATGACCTTACCGATTTACGCCTACAACATGGGCTGGGGCACCAAACTGTTAGGGCGTTCTTCCGCCGTCACCGTGCTGCTGTTTATCTTCCTGCTGTTAATTTGCTTTATCTATTTCAAAGTGATTAACCGTTGGGAAAAAGAGGGGGAATAAGCAATGAAAAAGAAAAAATCAATTTTAGGCGATCTGTTGTCGCACGCGTTCTTGGCGGTTTCAACCCTCGTCGCGATTTTCCCGTTAGTCTGGATTGTGATTTCCTCGATTAAAGGCAAAGGCGAGCTCACCGGCGATCCGACCCGTTTCTGGCCGAAAGTGCTGACCTTGGATTACTTCGATAATGTCATTAATAACCTAAATTTTGCCGTCAATATTAAAAACAGCTTGTTTATCGCGCTGGTGACCACCTTGATTGCGATTATTATCTCCTCGATGGCAGCATACGGCATTGTGCGCTTTTTCCCGAAACTGGGCGCGATTATGTCGAAATTATTGGTGACAACCTATATTTTTCCGCCGATTTTGCTCGCCATTCCTTATTCGATTGCGATGGCGAAAGTCGGATTAACCAACACCACCACCGGGTTGATTATCGTCTATCTCTCGTTCAGCGTGCCGTATGCGGTTTGGCTGTTGGTCGGCTTTTTCCGTACCGTGCCGATTGAAATCGAAGAGGCGGCACGGATTGACGGGGCGAATAAATTTACCGTGTTTTTTAAAATCGTATTGCCGCTGGTGGCACCGGGCATTGTGGCAACCGCGATTTATACCTTTATCAATGCGTGGAACGAGTTCTTGTATGCCCTGATTTTGGTCAATGACACCAGCAAAATGACGGTTGCGGTCGCTTTGCGCTCGCTGAACGGCGCGGAAATTCTCGATTGGGGCGACATGATGGCGGCGTCGGTATTAGTCGTTGTGCCGTCGGTGCTGTTCTTCTGCTTTATTCAAAACAAAATCGCCGGAGGCTTATCGGAAGGTTCGGTCAAGTAAATGTTAGCTGTATTAAATTTAAAAACAGTAGGTTAAATATATTCTTAATATTAGGAGAAAGAAAATGATCAACTATGCAGTGATTGGAGTGGGGTATTTCGGCGCCGATTTAGCCCGTATTATGAATAAACTGGATAATGCCAAGGTGACGGTGGTTTATGATCCGGCGAACGGCGATGATATTGCCAAGGAATTGGCTTGCGATCACGCGCCTAGCCTTGAGGCCGCTGTCAGTCGCGCCGATGTCGATTGTGTCATTGTCGCCACCCCGAACTATTTGCACAAAGAACCGGTGTTACTGGCGGCAAAACATAAAAAACACGTTTTTTGCGAAAAACCGATCGCTTTAAGTTATCAGGACTGCGATGAGATGGTGCGTGCTTGCGAGCAGAACGGTGTCACCTTTATGGCGGGGCATATTATGAATTTCTTCAATGGGGTGCAACACGCGAAGGAATTGATTCAGCAGGGGGTAATCGGCAAAGTGTTGTATTGCCACTCGGCAAGAAACGGGTGGGAGGATGAGCAACCGAGTATTTCTTGGAAAAAAATCCGTGAAAAATCCGGCGGGCATTTGTATCACCACATCCATGAATTGGATTGCGTGCAGTTTATTATGGGCGGTATGCCGAAAACGGTGACCATGACCGCCGGCAATGTTGCTCACCGTGGCGAACGATTCGGCGATGAAGATGATATGTTATTTCTTAATTTGGAATTTGACGACAATCGTTTTGCGGTGTTGGAATGGGGTTCCGCCTTCCGCTGGGGAGAACACTACGTGCTGATCCAAGGCGAAAAGGGCGCGATTAAACTGGATATGTACCATTGCGGCGGCACGTTGCGCGTAAACGGACAAGATTCCCATTTCTTAATCCACGAAACGCAGGAAGAGGACGACGACCGCACTCGGATTTACACCGGCACTTGCATGGATGGCGCAATTCAATACGGACAGCCGGGCAAACGCACCCCGTTGTGGTTAAATTCGGTCATGCACAAAGAAATGCAATATCTGAACGATATTATGCACGGCATGACCCCGAGCGCGGAATTTACCAAGCTATTAACCGGCGAAGCAGCCCGTGCCGCCATTGCCACCGCGGACGCCTGTACCAAATCCCGCAATGAAAACCGTAAAGTGGCGTTGGACGAAATTGTCGGTTGATCAATATCGGAGCGCACTTTGCTAAGATTGGCGCGGTAAAGTGCGCTTTTGTTACTTGGTTAAATGAATCAATAACATATATGCGGCAATGATTAATAGAATATAACCGAGTAGTTTTCGAGCAAGATCCGGTTTTAAAATCCCTCTGATTTTCATCGATAAGAAACTGGTCAGGAAAGAGCTGAGTACAACGATGATGACGATTGAAAAGCTGACATAACCCACTTGCCAGATGTGATCGAGGTGAAACGGCGGTTGCTTGGCGAGGTAGCCGTAAAGGCTGCCTAAGCCGCCGATTACCATCAAATAGTTACTGTACGGGGCGATTTGATATGGTTTGATACTGCGCAATTGTCCCAAGAGCGGCGCCATGATTGAGCCGCCGCCGATACCTGTCATGCCGGCAATGGTGCCGCCAAACAAACATAGCGCAGTCCCTTTGAGGTTTTCATTTGCATTGCTTTGCGCCGTTTGCATTTTGGGCGGGATAAATATGGTTTTGAGTGCGAGCAGGGTCAATGTGCCGACGAATACCCCGATAATGATATTGTCGATTAAATAAAAACTGGCTTCAAAACCAAATTGTACGCCGATAATCATACCGAATGACCAAAATAAAACCGACTTCATATTTATTTTAATTTTTTGCTGATAAAAATAAATTAAGTTAATTAATGCCGTACCAATCACAATGGTTAATGAAGTTGCCGCAATCATTTGCAGTGGGAAAGACGGAAATAAGGTATAGAGAATCGGCACCATTAATACCCCGCCGCCAATCCCAAAAACCGCCGACATTAAATTGGTGAGCATTCCGCATAAAATTAAAATACCAATCAGTGATACGCCCATAGTAAAGCCCTTATTACTTTTTGGCTTATTATGCCGATGAAAAATAAAGCCGCTTTATGATCATGCTCATATCGGGTTATATTTTTTTGGAGATTTTTTCCATTTTTTATCTTTTATTGGAAACTGTGATCGAACTCACGATAGCGCTATGATAATTATCATAATGCCGGCGAGGCGACTGTATTATGCTAAATCCGTATCTTATTCAGATACCTTATTTGATGAATATCGGAGGGTAATATGTTCCTTACAATCGTGAGTTTTCTTCTTGTTACAGGGATTGTCGGCTATATTTCGTGGCAAAAAACGAAAGGCGATGATTTAACAACCTCAAAAGGTTATTTTCTGGCAGGGCGTGGTTTAAGCGGATTAGTGATTGGTTGTTCAATGGTGTTGACTTCATTATCTACCGAGCAGTTAATCGGGGTTAACGCGGTTTCCTATAAAGGCAATTTCTCGATTATTGCTTGGACGGTACAATCGGTGATCCCGTTATGTTTCTTGGCACTGTATTTATTACCGAAATATTTGCGTAACGGTTATACCACGATTCCGGAATTTTTTGAAAGCCGTTTTGACCGTCAAACACGCTTAATTATGTCGGGATTATTCTTGGTATTTTATCTGTTTATCGTCATTCCGACCGCACTTTATACCGGTGCGATTGCCTTCAATAAAATCTTTAATTTAGAAGTGGTATTCGGGCTCAGTTATGGCGAGGCGATTGTCTATACCGTGATGGCGATAGGCATTGTCGGCGCAATTTATGCGATTTTCGGCGGTTTAAAAGCGGTGGCGGTGTCCGATACGCTAAACGCCATTCTTTTGGTTATCGGTGCATTATTAGTGCCGATTTTTGCTTTAGCCCATTTAGGCGACGGCAGTATCAGCGAAGGGGTGAGAACCATCACCACCACTCATGTGGAGAAATTCAATGCGATTGGCGCTGCAACTGATGCGGTGCCGTGGCCGGCGATTTTCACCGGGATTTTAATCGTGAATTTCTTCTATTGGACCACTAACCAAGCAATCGTACAGCGGGCGTTGGGGGCAAAGGATTTGCAATCCGGGCAAAAAGGGATTTTGATTGCGGCATTATTCTTGCTGACCTTGCCGATTATTTTAAACTTGCCGGGCTTGCTCAGTTTCCATATCTTCGGCGATACCTTAAATCCGATGGATACGTCTTATCCGGCACTGGTCAGTAAAGTGTTGCCGACGGCATTGCAAGGCTTCTTTATTGCGGCGTTGTTCGGCGCGATTTTAAGTACCTTTAACTCGTTCTTAAATTCTGCCGCGACCATCTATTGCAAGGATTTATTGCCGTCGCTCAGCAGCAAAGTGCGGTCAGACCAAGAATTGATCACCTATGCGAAAAAAGTCTCGGCGGTGATGGCGGTGCTGACCATGATTATCGGACCGTTATTGATGTTCGGAACCGATGGCATTTTCTTATTGACCAAACGTTTTGCCGGTTTCGTCAATATTCCGATTGTCGCTTTGTTTGCGGTCGGGTTGTTTAATAAAACCGTATCGGGGCTGGCGGCAAGAATCGCCTTATTGTTACACGTTATCTTATATTTCTCGATTGTTTGGGTGTTTAAAGTTCAGATTAATTTCGTGTATGTGATGGCGGCGTTGTTTGTGTTCGATGTGGCGGTGATGTTGATTTTGGGGCAGTTTTTGAAACGCGAGCCTTATCAAGACAGCAGCGTAAACCGCAGTGATGTCGATTTAACCAACTGGAAATACGTGCGCGTCACCGTGGCGTCATTAGTGCTTGGGTTAATTTCGCTACACGTGTTACTCTCTCCGTTAGGTTTGGCTTCACCCGACGGACAGCCGTTATTGGTATTGGCTGTGTATGTCGTATTGCAAGCGGTCTTGCTGGTGGTAATGCGAAATAAACAGGCGTAAAACATCACATTATTAATCCATAATGCGGGCATTCTTTTATCCGACAGCGACCGACGGTCGCAATCGGTTAAGCATTGATGAAAGGCTTTGCCTCTCTGAAGCAGCCGCAAAGCGGCTGATCTATGCGTAAGCTAGTACGGCTTTGCCGTGCTAGGCTAAATCACCAAACATGAGGTTGTAATGAATATTATCTATATTTTACTGGATCAGGTGCGCAAGGATATGTTGGGCACATACGGACATCAAATTGTCAAAACCCCCAACCTAGACCGACTTGCCGAACAAGGCATTCGCTTTAATAATGCCTTTACCCCGGCTTCCGTTTGCGGCCCTGCACGCACCTCGTTATTCACCGGGTTAATGCCGTCTACGCACGGCATTATCAAAAACGGCGAAAAAGGCGGCACTGGTGAAATCAGCCGCCAAGCGCCGAATATCGCCAATCTTGAGGGTTATAACACCTATGTTGTCGGCAAATGGCATGTCGGCACAAAATCCGTACCGGAAGATTATGACATTCAGGGGCATAATTTTGACGGCTACGGTTATCCCGGCAGCGGAGTGTATAAAAACTTGGTGTTTAACCAACCGCCGACCCATTCCAATCGTTATCACGAATGGCTGTTGGAAAATAACCACCCGATTCCGGAAGTCAGCAACGCCTATTTCGGCGACAACCCGCACTTACGGGTGCAGGAACTGTGCGGTTTATTGTCCGGCACAAAAGAACAAACCATTGCGTATTTCATCATTGACGAAGCGAAACGCTATATTCAGCAATCGTTGGAACAAAACAAGCCGTTCTTTACTTGGATTAACTTCTGGGGGCCGCATACGCCGTGCATTGTGCCGGAGCCCTATTATTCGATGTACAGCAAAGACGATGTGGTGCTGGACGACAGTTTCTTCAAACCGTTGGAAGGCAAGCCGGGACACTACCGCACGATTTCCAAAATGTGGGGCATGTGGGAAGCGAGCGAAGATCATTGGAAAGAGGTGATCACCAAATTCTGGGGCTATATCACCCTGATTGATGATGTGATCGGCGATTTATTCGCCTATTTGCACGCCAACGGCTTGTATGACGACACCTTTATCGTGGCAACCGCCGATCACGGCGATGCGATGGGCGCACATCGCATGATTGAAAAAGGCGAGTTTATGTTTGACACCACCTACAACATTCCGATGATTGTCAAAGATCCGCAAGCGGCGCGTGTCAATCGGCAAGACGACAACTTGATTTATCTGCATGATCTGACTTCGACGGTGTTCGATATTGCCAAACAGCCGATTCCGCCGGCATTTCACGGCGAAACCCTGCTGCCGATCACGCGCGACGAGAAAAGCAACGCCCGCAAAGGCGTATTGGCGCAGCTGGCGGGACATTTTGTCTATTTTGAACAACGGATGTGGCGGCGCAAAGATTACAAATTGGTGTTTAACGCCACCGATTTATGCGAGCTGTACGATGTGAAGCAAGATCCGCAAGAGCTGCACAATCTGTTTTACGATGAGCGTTACCGTGAGCTGAAAGCGGAAATGTTGGAAGAAATGCGAGTGGAAATGAAAAAGCTGGGCGATCCGTTGGAAAATTGGGTGTATCGGATTATTAACGAGATCTAGCTCAAAAAAACGAAAAAAAGCAAAGATAGAGCAGATGGAAATCGTTGTTTTGTCTTTGCTTTTTGTTAAAAAGCAGTCGAGAATAAAGCGATGTCCGGTAAACGTTGTGAGGAATATGATGGATAAAAAACCTATTTTGCCGACCGCACTTTCTTATTGCCAAGTGATTCATCTGCACAATTTACCCAAAGGGATGAGCGTATATGAGCAGGGTGAAGTGGCGCAAGAGTTTTATTACGTTAAACAGGGCTTGATCGGGCTGTATCATATGTTGGATAACGGCAAGGAGAGCTTGGTGCGTCTGTATCGGCAGGGCGACTATTTCGGTTTTCGCACGCTGTTCGGTTTGGGCGACAACCAGTATCATTGCAATGCCAAGGTGCTGATTGAGGCTGAGATCGTTCGCATTAAGCCGCAAAGCCTGGAATTGTTTTTTCTGCATAATTCGGAAATGACCAAGTTCTTATTGCAAACCTTAGCCAATGAATTGCGTGATGCGGAGCAGAGACTGGTAAAAAGCGCTTATCTGCGCACGTTGGATCGGGTGATTGACAGCTTATGTTTTTTAACCACCAATTTCCCTTATTACAATTGGACCTATCGTGAAATTGCCGAGTATGCCGGTTGCGAAACCGAAACCGCGATCCGTATTGGCAAAGAGTTAAAGCAAAACGGTTTGTTTAGCGAACTGTTGCCCAATCATAAAGCGAAATAGCGTTCCCTGAATGAATTTAAAGGGCGTGGGAAGTGCGGTTTTTCCTTCTCCCTTGATGGGAGAAGGTGTCCGCAGGACGGATGAGGGTGAAATAACCGCACTTTACCCCTCATCCTGATTTTCGCTTCTGAACGAAGCAAAAATCTGTCCTTCTCCCACAAGGGGAGAAGGATAATTCAAACTAAACAAGGACGCAGTATGTCATTTTTTGCCCCGCAAGCGCATTTTCATTTAATGGCAAAACCGAGCAGCTTTCACTGTAATATTCAGTGCGAATACTGTTTCTATTTGGAAAAAGAGCAGGATTTTGGCAAGAAAACGCCGTTCATGTCGCCGGAAACACTGAAAAATTACGTTAAAAATTATATCGAATCGCACAGCGGTGATCGGGTGGAATTTGCTTGGCAAGGCGGCGAGCCGACCTTGTTGGGCTTGGATTTTTTTAAACAGGCGGTGGCATTACAACAGCAATTTGCCAACGGCAAAATCATTACCAACGCGTTTCAAACCAATGGCATTGCCTTAAATCGCCAATGGGCGCAATTTTTCAAACAGCACCAATTTTTAATCGGCTTGTCGATTGACGGGCTCAGTGCGGTGCATAACCGTTACCGCCTTGCCAACAACGGCAGTCCGACCTTTGATAAAGTTTTGAATGCACTGGAATTATTAAAAGCCTACCACGTGGATTTCAATACCCTGACGGTGGTCAACGATCAAAATTGGGATAAGGGAAAAGAGACTTATCAAGCGTTAAAAGCCTTCGGTTCAACTTTTATGCAGTTTATTCCGATTGTAGAGTGCGCACAGACCGAACAGGCGCCAAAGTGCGGTCAAACCACCGCGTTTTCCGTGCCGCCGGAGGGATACGGGCGCTTTTTATTCGATGTATTTCAAGCGTGGCAGCCGCAAGATGTCGGGCAAATTTTTGTATTGGAGTTTGAGAATTTATTGGGGCAGTGGCTTGGCTATCCGTCCGGCAGTTGCGTACATCAGCCTACCTGCGGCAACTCATTGGTGGTGGAAGCGAATGGCGATGTGTACAGCTGCGATCACTATGTGTATCCGCAATATCAAGTGGGCAATCTGAATCAACAATCGCTGCGCGAGATTGTGCTGTCGCCACAACAGCGCCAATTCGGAGCAAACAAACAACAGCAACTGACCGCACTTTGTCGCCAATGCGAATTTTTGCCGTTGTGTCAGGGCGGCTGCCCGAAACATCGGATCGTAGCCGTCGAACAAGAGCCGAATTTGCACAACTATTTATGTGCCTCATACCGTTATTTTTACCGCCAAACCGCGCCCTTTATGCAGCAAATGCGGCAACAGATTCAGCAATCGAGACAATAAAAAACCTTTCTCCCTTGGTGGGGGAAGGTTGGACGGCTGATAAAGTCTAATTTCCCGCCCTCCGCATGCGGAGGGCGGTGTCCGAAGGACGGATAACCGTTTAAACCGCACTTTTATTATTAGGAGACAATAATGATACCTGAAAAAATTCAACAGTTTGCGCCGGCGCTCAGCCTTTATCGTTACCATGAAATCCCGGTGCTGCAACTCGACCATGCCGTCGGCTCGGCAAAAATTGCGTTGCAGGGCGCGCAATTACTGAGCTGGAAACCGCACAAGGGTAATGAGGATATATTATGGCTGAGCGAAATTGAGCCGTTTATCGCCGGTAATATGATTCGCGGCGGCATTCCGCTGTGCTATCCGTGGTTCGGCAATGCCCAAATGCCGATTCACGGCACCGCACGCTTGCGTTTATGGCAGTTGCGCGAGTATCGAATTGAAACAGACAAAGTGCGGTTAGTTTTTGATTTATTTGATGAAAACAACCGGCTCGAAGCGGGTTTAACCATGCTGTTCAGCGAAAAGTGCGAGCTGATTTTCACTCACCATGCAACACAAGCGGCACAACTTGCCTTTCACAGCTATTTCCGCGTGGGCGAGATTGAACAGATCGGGATTGTGCAAGCGTCCGATAGCGGTTTTAACGCCATCACAGGGCAAAGTGAAAACGTGCCGCACATGCGAAAAATCCAAAGTGCGGTCGATTGTATCTATCGCGACAATATCGACCGTAACCAAATTCTCGATCCGCAGTTGGCGCGCACGATTGAAATTCGTCATCATAACGCCGGCGAAATGGTGCTGTGGAATCCGTGGCAAACGCCAATGAGCGCAATGCGGCCGCAGGATTACCGCCGGATGATTTGCGTCGAAACCGCACGGATTAGCCGACCGCTTACCCAAGGGGAATCGGTGGCGGTGGAAATACTTTGCCGCGGATTGAATTAACTTTAGAAATGGCTTACCCTAATTATCTTGATTCAATAATTTTTAGATCTCAATGAATAAACTGACGATCAATGATATAGCACGCTTGTGTGGTGTCGGTAAATCGACGGTATCGCGTGTGCTGAATAATGACGCGAATGTCAGCCCCCAAACCAAAGAAAAAGTGCTGTCTGTGATTCAACAATATCGCTTTCAACCTTCTCGTTCGGCAAGGGCAATGCGCAAACGTGAAAGCAAGGTGATCGGTATTATTGTCACCCGCCTTGATTCGCCGGCGGAAAATCGCGTGCTGCGTGGTATGTTGAATGAATTGCAAGCGCAAGGCTATGAGCATATCGTTAGTGAGAGCCGCTTTGATGTTGCGTTGGTTCAGGAGCATTTGCAGTCGTTTCATCAGCGGCATATTGACGGGGTCGTGGTGTTTGCGTTTACCGGATTAGAACAGCGGATACTGGAGCCTTACCGGCATAAACTGGTTGCCATTGCCCGGCATTATCCTAACCTCGCCTCCGTGTATTATGATGATCGCGGCGCAGTCAATTTACTGCTTGAGCGTTTATATCAGCAACGACACCGTGATATCAGCTATGTCGGCATTGTTGCCGAAGACTATACGACAGGGCACCTGCGCCATCAAGCCTATTTGGATTTTTGCCGGCGGTATCAGCTTGAATCACATGCCTACTTAGGCGAGTTAGATTATTTGACAGGCTATACTTTTGCACCTTCCGCGCTACAGCCACAGACAACCGCCATTGTTTGTGCCACCGACAGCTTGGCGTTTGGGGTGCATAAATATTTATCAGAGCAACAGCGGCAAGACATTCAAGTATGCAGCGTGGGCGATAACAAGCTGTTGCAATTTCTGTTTCCGAATACACTGACGATTAATTTCGGTTTCTTTCGCGCAGGGCAAAGTGCGGTGCGTTTATTGTTAAATGTACTGGCCTCGCCTGATCAAATCGACCACCATTGCATTCATGGAGAATTTGTCTAAAGTGTGATCTATCGCACAAAAATAGAATATTTTTTGAAATTGGGAACGTTCCCATTGTGAGTTGGCTAAATTTTGTTACCATAGTTCGCAAATCATTTATCGAGGATATGACGATGGCAAAAACAATCGATCCAAACTTAGTGGCTCAACTTATTCAACTGATTGGCGGGCGAGATAATATCGCCACGGTGACCCATTGTATTACGCGTTTGCGTTTTGTGCTGAATGATGAATCAAAAGCAGAAACGGCACAGATTGAAGAATTGCCGATGGTCAAGGCGGTGATCTCCACCGGCGGGCAATACCAAGTGGTGATCGGGCAGGAAGTGGCGGATTACTATAAAATCTTATTGGATAAAACCGGGCTTGCCAGCGTGGATAAAGAGCAAGTCAAAGCGGCTGCCCGCCAAAATCAAAAATGGTATGAACAACTGATCTCCCATATGGCGGATATTTTTATTCCCTTATTACCGGCGTTAATTTCAGGCGGTCTGGTATTGGGTTTCCGTAACGTCATCGGTGATATTGCCATGTTTGATGACGGCACCAAAACGTTAGTGCAAATCAGTCCGTTTTGGAATAGCGTACACAGTTTCTTATGGCTGATTGGCGAAGCAATTTTCCATTTTTTACCTGTCGGAATTTGTTGGTCGATTGCGCGTAAAATGGGGACATCCCCTATTTTAGGGATCGTGTTGGGTATTACTCTGGTTTCGCCGCAATTAATGAATTCTTATGGGTTAGGTTCGCAAATACCCGATACATGGGATTTCGGCTGGCTGCAAATTGAAAAAGTCGGTTATCAAGCCCAAGTGATTCCGGCGATTATGGCGGGCTTGGCTTTGGCTTATATCGAGCGTTTCCTGAATAAAATTGTACCGAATTCTCTCAATTTAGTGATTGTGCCGGTGGTGTCAATTATCCTTGCCGTCTTCTTGGCTCATACCATTATCGGCCCTATCGGTCGTGAAATCGGCAACGGCGTTGCTTTTGTGGTACGCAATGCGATGACCGGTGATTTCGCCCCAATCGGCGCAGCGTTATTTGGCTTTTTATATGCGCCGTTGGTGATCACCGGTGTACATCAAACTACCTTGGCGGTTGATATGCAGATGATTCAAAATATCGGCGGAACACCGGTTTGGCCGCTAATTGCCTTGTCGAATATTGCGCAAGCTTCCGCCGTATTGGGGATTGTGTTGATCAGCAAAAAAGCCAATGAACGTGAAATTTCCGTTCCGGCGGCAATATCGGCTTATCTCGGCGTCACCGAGCCGGCGATGTATGGGATCAATATGAAATACCGCTTTCCTATGCTGTGCGCCATGATCGGTTCTGCCTGCGCCGCCCTGATTTGTGGCTTTGCCGGTGTGCTTGCCAGTTCTATCGGCGTGGGCGGTTTGCCCGGTATCCTCTCTATCCAATTGCCTTATTGGGCAACCTTTAGCGTAGCAATGCTGGTGGCGATTGTCGTTCCGCTGGTATTAACCATGATCGTTTATAAACGTAAAGCGGTTAAAGGAGAACTCTAGTGCGACGGACAACGCAAACGCAGTGGTGGAAACAAGGCGTTATTTACCAAATTTATCCTAAAAGTTTCCAAGATACCACAGGCTCAGGCAGCGGCGATATTCAAGGTATTATTCGGCGACTGGATTATTTGCAAACCTTAGGGGTGGATGGCATTTGGATTACCCCTATGTATGTGTCGCCGCAAGTCGATAATGGCTATGATATTGCCAATTACCGTGAGATCGATCCCAGTTATGGCACGATGGCGGATTTCGAGCAACTGATTGAACAAGCCCACCGACGCAATATCCGTATTGTGATGGACATGGTCTTTAACCACTCATCAACCGAACATGAATGGTTTAAACAGGGGGAAGATCCGAACAGTCCTTACCATGATTTTTATATTTGGCGAGAGCAACCGACTAACTGGCAATCAAAATTCGGCGGTAATGCGTGGAAGTGGTCGGACAAGGCGGGTAAATATTATTTGCATCTGTTTACCGATGAACAAGCGGATCTCAATTGGGAAAACCCGCAATTACGCGAAGAGTTATATCAAATCTGCCGTTTTTGGTCAGAAAAAGGCATTGACGGTTTGCGTTTGGATGTGGTCAATCTGATTTCCAAACCTGAGGTGTTTGAAGATGATTGCCAAGGCGACGGCCGCCGTTTTTATACCGACGGGCCGAAAATCCACCAATTTTTGCAAGAATTAAACCGAAAAGCCCTCACGCCTTATGGATTAATGAGCGTGGGCGAAATGTCTTCGACCCAATTAGAACATTGTCAGCAATATGCCAATTTAGAGGGTACGGAGCTATCCATGACGTTTAATTTCCACCATCTCAAAGTGGATTATCCGAACGGTGAAAAGTGGACATTTGCAGCACCTGATTTTGTGGAATTAAAACAGATTTTCAATTATTGGCAGCAAGGCATGCACAATAAAGCCTGGAACGCACTGTTTTTCTGTAATCATGACCAACCGCGCATTGTTTCTCGTTTTGGCGACGATAGCGCGTTATCCGCTAAATTATGGGCGATGGTGTTGCATGGCTTACAAGGCACGCCCTATATTTACCAAGGCGAGGAGCTGGGCATGACCAATCCGCATTTTGAGCGTATTGAACAATATCGCGACGTGGAAAGCCTGAATGCGTATAAAGCCTTGCGCGCCCAAGGCAAAAGTGCGGTGGAAATTTTGCAAATTTTAGGGCAAAAATCCCGTGATAATGGACGCACCCCAATGCAATGGGATAATTCGGCGCACGCCGGCTTTACTCAAGGCACACCGTGGATCGAAGTCGCCGCCAATTATCCGCAGATCAATGCCCAAGCGGCATTGCAAGATCCTGAATCCGTCTTTTATTTCTATCAAAAATTGATTCGATTACGCAAGCAATATGCCGTGTTTACCGATGGTGATTATCAGGATCTCGACCCTGCCAATCCGCATTGTTGGCAATATCTACGCAACGACGGCAAAAACCGCTTGTTGGTGATGGCGAATTTGACGGAGCAACGGCAACCAATCCGGCTTGATCCCGCCTTGTTACAAGGTTCATGGCAGTTACTATTAAGCAATGAACCGACCGATATTCCGCTATCAACACCGCTAACTTTAAAACCTTACCAAGCGTGTTATTTTTACGGCAAAAATGAATAGCGACGCTCTTGCCGCCGCGTGAAAAGAGCCGATAAAAAGCCGCTGTGATCAGACAATCACAGCGGCTAAAACGAATAAAGCGCAATTAATCTTTGTGTTGTCTCATCGCCGGGAACAGAATCACATCGCGGATTGACGGCGAGTTGGAGAAGATCATCGCGAGGCGGTCGATACCCAACCCTTCGCCGGCGGTCGGCGGCAAGCCGTGTTCAAGTGCGGTCACGAAGTCTTCGTCTTTGAACATCGCTTCGTCATCACCCGCTTCTTTGGCGGCGACTTGTGCGTCAAAGCGCGCGTTTTGGTCTTCGGCGTCATTGAGTTCCGAGAAACCGTTGCCGATTTCGCGTCCGCCGATAAACAGCTCGAAACGGTCGGTTACGTCCGGATTTTCATCGTTACGCCGTGCCAATGGTGAGATTTCCGCCGGGTGCGCCATTAAGAACGTCGGTTGAATCAGATGGTGTTCCGCCACTTCTTCGAAAATCGCGTTAATCACGCTGCCTAAACCCCATGATTTTTGTACTTCAATCCCTAATTTTTCGGCTAACGCTTTGGCTTGGACGAAATCTTGCAGCTGTTCAGGCTGGATATTGTCGCCGTATTTCAAAATTGCTTCGGTCATGGTTAAACGTTCGAACGGTTTGCCGAAATCGAAAGTGTATTCGCCGTACGGTACGCGGGTTGTGCCGAGAATATCCAATGCCAGTTTGCGCAACAGTTCTTCGGTGTTGTCCATCAAATCGTGATAATCGGCGTAGGCTTGGTAGTATTCCAACATGGTGAATTCCGGATTATGGCGCACGGAAACGCCTTCGTTGCGGAAGTTGCGGTTCAGCTCGAATACGCGCTCAAAGCCACCGACCACTAAGCGTTTCAGATACAATTCCGGCGCAATCCGCAGATACATATCAATGTCTAAGGCGTTGTGATGGGTGACGAACGGACGCGCCGCCGCGCCGCCCGGGATCACTTGCAGCATTGGGGTTTCCACTTCCATAAAGCCTTTATCGAGGAAGAATTGGCGGATACCGCTGATCACTTTGGAACGAATCACAAACGCACGACGGGAATCGTCGTTGCTGATTAAATCCAAATAACGTTGGCGGTAGCGCGTTTCCTGATCGCTCAAGCCGTGGAATTTATCCGGCAACGGGCGCAGCGCTTTGGTCAGCAGCTCAAGTGCGGTACAGCGCACGGTCAGCTCGCCGGTTTTGGTTTTAAACAGCGTGCCTTTTGCGCCGATGATATCGCCCAAATCCAACAGCGACATCAGGCTTGCATATTCGCCTTCCGCCAGCAGATCGCGCGCCACATACAACTGAATTTTGCCGCTCATATCTTGTAAGGTGATAAAACTGGCTTTGCCCATTTTACGCCGGGTCATGATCCGTCCGGCAACGCTGACCGCGATTTCTTGCGCTTTTAACGTTTCGCCGTCTTGGTTTTCATATTGATTGTGCAGATCTTGCGCCAAGTGCTCACGGCGGAAATCGTTAGGGAACGGGTTGCCTTGTTGGCGAAGTGCGGTCAGTTTTTCGCGACGCACCAACATTTCTCCGTGCAGATCCAGTTCCGGAAGTTGTTGTTCTGACATAATGTGTATTCCTTAGGGTTATTTCAATATTGGCTTACAAACCGGCTTTTAAGCTGGCTTCAATAAATTTGTCCAAATCGCCGTCCAACACCGCTTGGGTGTTGCGATTTTCAATGCCGGTGCGCAAGTCTTTAATCCGTGCGTCGTCCAACACATAGGAGCGGATTTGGCTGCCCCAGCCGATGTCGGATTTGCTGTCTTCCATCGCTTGTTTTTCGGCGTTTTTCTTTTGCAGTTCCATTTCGTACAACTTGGCTTTCAACTGCTTCATACACTGATCTTTATTCTTGTGCTGCGAGCGGTCGTTCTGACACTGCACCACGATTCCGCTTGGAATATGGGTAATCCGCACCGCACTTTCGGTTCTATTGACGTGCTGCCCGCCCGCACCGGAGGCGCGGTAAACATCAATGCGCAAGTCCGCCGGATTGATGTCGATGTCGATATCGTCGTCGATTTCGGGATAGACGAATACCGCACTGAACGAAGTGTGGCGGCGGTTGTTGGAATCAAACGGGCTTTTGCGCACCAAGCGGTGGATACCGGTTTCGGTGCGCAGCCAGCCGAAGGCGTATTCGCCGCTGACCCGAATGGTGGCGGATTTAATCCCGGCGACATCGCCGTCGGAAGCTTCCATCAGCTCGGTTTTAAAGCCTTTGCTTTCCGCCCAACGCAGGTACATCCGCACCAGCATTTCGGTCCAATCCTGTGCTTCGGTGCCGCCCGAACCGGCCTGCAAATCGACATAGCAATCGGCGCTGTCGTGTTCGCCGCCGAACATACGGCGGAATTCCAGTTGCGCTAATTTGGCTTCCAGCTCTTGCAGCTCGGCAACCGCTTCGTCAAAGGTGTCTTGATCCTCGGCTTCCACCGCCAATTCCAATAAACCCTCGGCATCTTGCAAGCCTTGATCCAACGTGCGGATTGTTTCCACCACCGCTTCCAACGCCGAGCGCTCTTTGCCTAGCGCTTGCGCTTTTTCCGGCTCGTTCCACACATCGGGCTGCTCTAATTCGGCGTTCACCTCTTCCAAACGTTCGACTTTTCCGTCGAAGTCAAAGATACCCCCGAAGCACCGCAGTACGTTCGCTGAGATCGCTGATTTGATTTTTTACGGGATTGATTTCAAACATTCTAAATAACCGATTCTAAATTGACTATAAAAGGGCAAATTATATGCTATTTGGCGACGATTTAATAGGTGCAATTCCGCTTGCCGCGCTTAAGTGCGGTTTGGTCAGCCGGCGATGCTATTTTTTATTTGTTAACGGTTTATGTTATAGTTGCGGCGTTTTTTAACATTTTGTTTAAAAAATATTCTGCACAGGAGGAACAATGAAATCAGAATTAAACGGCAGCAAATTATCCTATCGCGATCGCATGGCGGTGGAGGAACATGAGCGTTTAAGCCCGCGTTTGTTGTATGAAATTATCCGCCAAGACGGGATTGAAGAGTTGTCACGCCCAAGCAAAGCGTTGCTTTTTTCCGGCATTACCGCCGGCTTGGTGATCACGTTTTCATTTATTTTTAAAGCGGTATTTACCGCCTATACCCCGGATGAACCTTGGGCGCCATTGGTCACGAACATGGGCTATACCGTGGGATTTTTGCTGGTGATTTTGGGGCGTATGCAGTTGTTTACCGAAAATACCATTACGACGGTGGTACCGTTATTCAACCCACTGAGCTTAAGAAAATTGTTGGCGGTGGCGAAGTTATGGGGCACGGTATTCGGCGCCAACTTGATCGGAACCACTTTAGCGGCTTTATTTTTACAAAATGATCATGTGTTTAATCCGGAGTTTGTGATCGCAATGAAAGACATCGCCCGTCATGTGGCGGGAATGTCGGTAAGCGATAATATTTTGCGTGGTATTCCGGCGGGCATTTTAATTGCTTCGGTGGTGTGGATGATGCCAACGGTCGGCAACGGCAAGTTCGTGATGATTTTTTTCTTTATTTATTTGATCGCCTTGGGGGATTTCACTCATGTGGTGGTCGGTTCGGCGGAAATGGCGTATTTGGTGATTCAGGGCGAAGCCGATTTATATGACTATTTTGTCACCTTTCTCGCCCCGACCGCACTTGGCAATATTTTGGGCGGCACAGTGGTATTTACCATGATGATCTATGGTCAGGTGACTGATGAAATAGGCGGAAAATAGCCTCACATTTTTCGAATAACGGCGTTCAGGGCGGCTTGAACGCCGTTTTTTATTGCATAAGTTGGTGTTGGGTTCACGTTATGCGGGATTTGAGACTTTATAGCCCAAAGTTTGCTCTTATTTGCCATGCCAATTTATTGCAAATGAGAATAAATTGCATTTGATATTTTAAACTGAAAATATCAACTTATGTCGTGTGTATTTTAGGGTAGCACACCATTTTACTATAATAATGAGGTTAATATGAGTACGAATGTCATACATCTGGCAGCAGCGTTTCTTGCCACTAAACAGCGCATTTTCATTAATTTTATCCGTATCGCGATTTGTATTGTCATGCTTTGGATCGGGGGGTTGAAGGCGTTTCAGTATGAAGCGGACGGTATTGTGCATTTTGTTGCCAACAGTCCGTTTATGAGTTTCTTCTATAAAGACAGCCAAAAAATGGTGGAAAACGACAACGGCGTATTGGTGAAAGAATATACTTTGTACAAAAACCCGGAAGGGAAGATGGTACAAAAAAATATTGATTGGCATAAGCAAAACGGTACTTATCCGTTCTCTTACGGCTTGGGGGCGGTGATTGTCACGATCGGTTTGCTGACGCTGTCGGGAATTTGGAATCCGACCACCGGCATGGCGGGCGGCTTGCTCACGTTTGGCATGTCAATCGTCACCCTCTCATTTTTGATCACCACGCCGGAAACCTACGTTCCTAATCTCGGTGGTGATCTGCCTACCCCGAATTACGGCTTCCCTTACCTCTCCGGCGCAGGGCGGCTGATTTTAAAAGATATTATCATGATGGCAGGCGGGCTGATTGCCGCGTCGGAATGTGCGCAGCGGTTTTTGAAAGCGAAAAGTGCGGTTGCAAACGGCTAGTAAAAAACAGGGTGGATTTAATTCCACCCTGTTGCTTTGATTGTCTATCAATGGCTATTCCGACGGAAATAAAAACGGATTGACCGCACTTTTGGCGTAACCCATTTTTTCCATCTCGTCATCTAAGAAGAAACTGGCAAGGTCATCGGCAATCGCTTCGACATCCGGGTTTTTATCCTGATATAGCGCTTTCAGATAGCTGTGGCAGTCGTCACAACTTTCGCTTTTGATCGCGTTTTCGCTGTCTAACGCCCAATAGTTGAGCTTGCCGCCTTGTTCGCAGTTGCTGCATTTCACCCGCACCATATGCCATTCGCTTTCGCATAAGGAACAGTGCAGATAGCGCGTACCTTGTGCTTCGCCGATGTGGATCATGCTTGCGACCGGGGCGGAACCGCACACCGGGCAGAATTGGCGGTTTTCACCGAGTTCGGTTTTGGCATGGTGCGGAATTTGCTGCACCAGTTGCGTCCAATACAGCGATAGTGCCGCCCATAAGAAAATCGCTTTGTCGCTTTGATTCGGCAGAAAATTGTCGCGCAGCAGTTGATCCGCCAAGCTTTCCAATTCACTGTCAGACGCTTTTTCCAACCACTCGATACTTGCCAGAATCGTGTCGTTGGCGTTCGGTTTAAGTTGTTGCAACAGCTGTTGTAACAAGCTGATCCACACCGGATCACGTTGCCAATTTTTCCAATGCAATGGCTGCTGACTGAGCAATGCCGCATTGTCTTTGACCGCACTTAGGCGGGAATCGATGGCAAGCGGCGCATTTTGCAGCAAATCCAGTTGTGCCGCGGCGATATTGGCGCAGAAGCGCAGATAATCCTGCAGCGGGTGATTTTCACTCAACTTGCGCAAGCGCGCTGCACGGCGTTGGTATAGGTTTTTCGGATTGGCGAAAAGAAGCGGTGGGGCAAAAAACCCCGCCGCTGCCTGTTTGATTTCGCTTTCCGCTAAGATGCGAATACTCATTCTTTATGCTCTTGTTTTTCTTGGCGTTCTTCTTTTTGCAATTCCGGCAGAATGGATTCACGGAACCAACGCGGGTGGTGTTTTTTCGCCCAGCGTGCGGTAACCCAGCCTTCCACCATACCGGTGATGGAACCGCGCACCCAAATCGCCATATAGATATGCACCATAATGCCGAGGATCAGTGCGATTGCGCTGGTGGCGTGCAACAATAAAGCGATACGAATCACCGGAATCGAGAAATTTTCGGCAAAATACGGGCGCCAAATAATAATGCCGGTCGTCAATAAAATGACTAATGCCATAATCAACGTCCAGAACAGTAATTTTTGTCCCATATTATAGTGACCGACATCCGCCACGTGGTGCTCGTTGCCTTTCAGCACTTCAACCACATTGAACAGCCATTGCCAATCGCCTTTTTCGATCAGGTTATCGCGCCAATAGTGTTTAGCCAGAATGGCAAAAGCGGCAACCATCACTAAACCGGTGAACGGGTGTAATACCCGCGCCAGTTGCGGGGTGCCTAACACTTCCGCAATCCAAGCAAAGTCGGCAAAGAAAAACGATAAGCCGGAAAGTGCGGTCATAAAGAAACACAACACTAACAACCAGTGGCTCAACCGCTCTTTCAGGTTATGGCGAATAACTTTTCTGTTTAAATCAACCATCATTATTCTCCTTTTCCGTGTGGATCAAGCGGTTTTTGGATGTCATCATCGTCTTCTTCGGTGTTCGGACCGATACCGATGTAGTGAGCGGCGGAGGCGATTGCCAACGCGCCCATTGCCATCCCTGCCAATGGTTTCAGAATGCCTTTCCATAAACCGACCACCGGACTGATGGACGGATCTTTCGGCAAGCCTGAATACAACTCCGGTTTGTCGGCATGGTGCAGCACATACATCACGTGCGTACCGCCGACCCCTTGCGGATCGTATAAACCGGCGTTTTCATAACCGCGCGATTTCAGATCTTTCACTCGGGTTTCGGCATATTGCTGCATTGCCGCTTTGCTGCCAAAGTGAATCGCCCCGGTCGGACAGGTTTTGACGCACGCCGGTTCTTGCCCCACATTCACCCGATCAGAACACAGCGTACATTTGTAAGCACGGTTGTCTTCCTTGTTGATACGCGGAATATTGAACGGACAGCCGGCAATACAGTAACCGCAACCGATACATTTATCCGATTGGAAATCAACGATACCGTTGGCGTATTGGATAATCGCCCCCGGTGCCGGGCAAGCTTTTAAACAGCCCGGCTCCGAACAGTGCATACAACCGTCTTTGCGGATCAACCATTCCAGACGATCGTTTTCCTCCACTTCGTTGAATTTCATCACCGTCCACGATTTGGCGGTGAGATCAATCGGATTGTCGTAAACCCCGGTACAAACTCCCGGGGTGTCACGCAGATCATTCCATTCGGAACACGCCACCTGACAGGCTTTACAGCCGATACAGGCGCTGACATCGATCAGCTTTGCCACTTCCACTTTATGATCCCGCGTTTGTGGCGGCGGGGTTAGCGTTGAAGTTGCAGAGGCATTAATAATATCTTGAGTTTGAACTGCCATATTAAGCCTCCGTCACTTTTTCAATGTTGACCAAGAATGTTTTAAATTCCGGTGTTTGCGTGTTGGCGTCACCGACACTCGGGGTCAGGTTGTTGGCAAAGAAGCCTTTTTTGCCCACGCCGGCAAAGCCCCAGTGAATCGGCACGCCGATGGTGTGAATGGTTTTGCCGTCCACTTCCAGTGCTTTAATCCGTTTGGTGACCACGGCAACGGCTTTGATATAGCCGCGTTTCGAGAACACTTTCACTTGATCGCCGTGGTTAATGCCTTTTTCCGCCGCAAGTGCGTCGCCGATTTCAATAAATTGTTCAGGTTGTGCGATAACGTTTAACAGCGCATTTTTGGTCCAGTAGTGGAAATGCTCGGTTAAGCGGTAAGTAGTTGCCACATAAGGGAACTCACTGGCATTACCCATGGTTTTCTGGTCGTTTGGCAAAATCCGCGCCGCCGGGTTGTGAATCACGTTCGGGTGCAGCGGGTTAGTGCCAATCGGGCTTTCGATCGGTTCATAATGCTCAGGGAACGGACCTTCCGCCATTTTATCAATCGCAAACAAACGGCTTACGCCTTCCGGCTGCATGATAAACGGCAATACATCGCTGCCCGGAGGGGCAGTGGTGTAGTCGGCGACATCGGTATAGTTCCAGTTTTTACCGTTCCATTTTACCAATTGGCGGGTTGGATCCCACGGATTGCCTTGGCGGTCGGCGGAAGCACGGTTGTAGATAATCCGACGGTTCAACGGCCATGCGAACGCCCAGTTCAGGGTGTTGCCCAAGCCTGACGGATCGGAATTATCACGGCGCGCCATCATATTGCCTTTTTCCGTCCATTGACCGGTGTAAATCCAGCAACCGGAAGAGGTTGTGCCGTCATCACGCAACTGGGCAAAGCTCGACAACAGTTCGCCTTTTTTCACCACTACATTGCCGTTTTCGTCCAACAAATCGGCTAATGCATAACCGTTATTCTCTTTCGCCAATTCTTCCGCACGCGGCTCTAACGGATTGCGGTAATTCCACTGCATTGCATTGAGCTGCTCGATTCCCTGACCGCCCTCTTTTTCATACAAGTGCAGCAAGTGTTCGCGCAATTCGGACAGAATTTCCACATCCGGTTTGGCTTCCTGCGGTTGGTCATTGCCTTTCCAGTGCCACTGCAACCAGCGGCCGGAGTTGGCAATCGAGCCGTCTTCTTCGGTGAAACAGGTGGTCGGCAGGCGGAATACTTCGGTTTGAATGGATTCGGTATCCACATCATTGTATTCGCCGTAGTTTTGCCAGAAATCCGAGGTGTCGGTTTTCAGCGGATCCATGATCACCAAGTATTTTAATTTGCTTAACGCCGTCGTCATTTTCGCGCGGTTCGGATACGACGCAATCGGGTTGAAGCCTTGGCACAGATAACCGTTGACTTTGCCCTCGTACATCATATCGATATAACGGAAATGGTCATACGCGCCGTCGATTTTCGGCAGGAAGTGGTAACCGAACTCGTTATCCGCAGTCGCTTTATCCCCATAGAAGGTTTTCAGCAAGCTGATAAAGAATTTCGGCGTATTTTTCCAATAGTTGACCTGATCTTTTTGGGTCAGTTTCGGGGTAATCCGATTCAGGAACACCTCTAGACTGGTGTCTTTGTCCGTCGGCAACGGTATATAACCGGTTAACATATTCGGGAATAAGCCGAGATCGGTAATCCCTTGTACGTTGGAGTGACCGCGCAACGCATTTACACCGCCGCCGGACACACCGATATTACCCAGTAGTAACTGGATCATCGCCATGGTACGGATATTTTGCGAGCCGACAGTATGTTGCGTCCAACCCAGCGCATACATAAAGGTGGCATTTTTATCTTTGGCGGCTGTTTTCGCCAATTCTTCACAGAAGTGTAAGAAATCCTTCTGTTTCGAACCACAGATCCGTTCGACCATTTCCGGCGTATAGCGGGAAACGTGCTCTTTCAGCACATTGATCACACAACGCGGATCTTGCAATGTCAGATCTTGTTTGGCGAAACCGTTTTCGTCAAATTGGTAATTCCAAGTGGACTTGTCATATTGGCGTTTTTCTTCATCGTAACCGCTGAACAAGCCGTCTTCAAAACCAAAACCCTCCGCCACCAAATAACTGGCGTTGGTATATTGTTGAACGTATTCGTGTTGGATTTTATCGTTGCTTAACAGATAGTGAATAACACCGGATAAGAACGCGATATCGGTACCGGAACGAATCGGCGAATAGAAATCCGCCACCGAGGCAGTACGGTTAAAGCGTGGATCAACCACCATTAACTTCGCACCACGGCGTTTTTTCGCTTCGATAACCCAACGGAAGCCGACGGGATGTGCTTCGGCGGCATTACCACCCATTACGATGACTAAATCGGAATTGGCGATATCAACCCAGTGGTTTGTCATGGCACCGCGACCAAATGATGGAGCAAGACTTGCTACCGTTGGTCCGTGTCAGATACTCGCTTGGTTGTTGATTGGCACCATACCGAGCGCACGCGCCCATTTTTGGCTTAACAAACCGGTTTCGTTGCTGGACGCGGAAGCCATCAACATCCCGGTGGAAACCCAACGATTGACCGGCAAGCCGTCGCCGTTAGTCGGAATGAAATTGGCGTCGCGGTCGTCTTTCATCAAACGGGCAATACGCTCATAGGCTTCGTGCCAACTGATACGTTTCCACTCTTTCGCCCCCGGGGCGCGGTATTCAGGATATTGAACGCGGCGTTCGCTGTTGACATAATCCAATGCGCCCGCACCTTTCGGACAAAGGGCTCCGCGGCTGACCGGATGATCGGCATCGCCTTCAATATGAATCAGTTTTTCACGGGCGTTCATTGCTCCGTCACCTACGCTATAGAGTAGCATACCGCAGCCGACGGCACAGTAAGTACAAGTATTACGGGTTTCACGTGCACGCAACAGTTTGTACGAGCGCGGCGCAGCCAGTGCGCTTGCCGGTGCAAAACCTAATGCGGCAGCGGTGGTTCCCGCCATGCCACTTGCACAAACTTTGAAGAATTTTCTTCTGCTGAGTTGCATAAGAACCTCTCAAGATTGTGAGATTTAGAGTAAAATAAAAAAGTTAGTTTTAGGGTTGTAACAAAAATGTAAAATACGTTACATTCATTCGCTAGCTTACTCCTGTTCAAAATCCGACGCAACAGGCAAACGTATTTTATATAATCTAGATCAAGAAGATATTCCGCTATTTTTGTGAACTGCGTCAGAATTATAAAAATTTACCTATTTTTGATTAAAGGAAAAGACTTTGTTAACATTAAAAACAAGAAGCGTAAGTGTATTCATGCCGAATGGCGAATCGGACGAGCGACAACCGCACTTCGGGCGCAAAAGCGATTGGTTGGCGACGGAAGTGCCGGTTGCGTTGGTGTATAACGGCATAGCACATACCGTCATGATGTGCAGTCCGGCGGATTTGGCGGATTTTGCGCTCGGTTTTTCCCTCGCGGAAGGGATTATCGACCAAGCAAGCGATATTTATTCCCTTGATGTCGTCAATGTTCGCAACGGCATTGAAGTGCAAATCGAGATGGCAAGCCGCTGTTTTATGGCGTTAAAACAAAAACGGCGTACGCTGGCAGGGCGCACCGGCTGCGGTTTGTGCGGCGTGGAACAGTTGCAACAGGTCACGCGCCCGCTAACCGCACTTGAGCACACGTTACAATTTGATTTGAGCAAACTCAACGGCTGCCTGCAACAACTGCAACAAGCGCAACAACTGGCTCAGCAAAGCGGCGCCACCCATGCCGCCGCGTTCTTCAATTTAGACGGCGAACTGCTGGCAATCCGCGAAGATGTCGGACGCCATGTCGCCCTTGACAAACTGCTCGGCTGGCACGCACGACAAAAACAAAAGTGCGGTCAGAATCGCGAGAAACTGCAAGGCTTCGTGTTGGTCACCAGCCGCGCCAGTTACGAAATGGTGCAAAAAAGCGTCGCCTGCGGCATTGAAATCCTAATCGCCGTTTCCGCCGGCACCGACTTCGCCGTCAACCTCGCCGCACAACACAACCTCTCCCTCGTCGGCTTTGCGCGTGAAAATCGCGCAACGGTGTATTGCGGGGGGGAGCGGTTTGATTGCAGTGAGTGATAATTTAATCCGCACTTCAAACCGCACTTTTGCTACAATACCCTCCAACTTCATCCATTAAAAAAGTGACCATTTATGACAGCTAAAATTGCCGATAACGCCCTTGTTCTTGTGGACGGGTCTTCTTATCTTTACCGTGCCTTTCACGCCTTTCCCCCGTTGAGCAACTCGCTCGGCGAGCCGACGGGGGCGATGTATGGGGTGTTGAATATGCTGAAAAGCCTGATTGCGCAAGCCAATCCGCGCTATTTGGCGGTGGTGTTTGACGCCAAAGGCAAGACCTTTCGTGATGAACTGTTCGAGCAATATAAATCGCACCGCCCGCCGATGCCGGACGATTTGCGCAAGCAGATTCAGCCGTTGCACAACATGATTAAGGCGTTGGGCATTCCGTTATTGGTGATTGACGGCGTGGAAGCGGACGATGTGATCGGCACACTTGCCGTTCGCGCGTCAAAGTGCGGTCAGAAAGTGCTGATCAGCACCGGCGATAAAGATATGGCGCAGTTGGTGGACGATAACATCATGTTGATCAACACCATGAACAACACCTTGTTGGATCGCGAGGGCGTGGTGGAAAAATACGGCATTCCGCCGGAATTGATCATTGATTATCTGGCGTTGCGCGGCGACAGTTCGGACAATATCCCCGGTGTGGCTGGAGTGGGCGAGAAAACCGCACTTGGGCTGTTGCAAGGCATTGGCAGTATGCGGCAGATTTATGCCAACTTGGATCAGGTGGCGGATCTGCCGATTCGCGGCGCGAAAAAGCTGGGCGATAAATTAGCCGAAGCCAAAGCGATGGCGGATCTTTCCTATCTGCTTGCCACGATTAAAACCGACGTTGAACTGGAGCTGTCTTACGACCAATTGACCATGCAAGCGGCGCAAACCGACGAGCTGATCGAAGCGTTCGGGCGTTATGAATTTAAACGTTGGTTGAATGAAATCTTGCAAAACGGTTCAAGTTCGGTCACTGCGGCAGAATTATCGGCAACGCGTTTTAACGGTTACCAAGCTACGGCAACGACCAGCGAAAGTGCGGTTACCGCCCCGATCAAAGCGGTGCGGATTGACCGCACTTTATATCAAACCATTCTGAACCAAGCCGATTTCGCCGCCTGGTTAGACAAATTGGCGGC
Organism: Testudinibacter sp. P17/SS/0325; assembly: GCF_053570765.1. The sequence continues at coordinate 1,278,467 of NZ_CM131635.1, forward strand.
GGCGGATTTGATTGCGCTGGATACCGAAACCGACAGCCTGAATTATATGCAAGCCAATCTGGTCGGGATTTCCTTTGCTTTAACCAACGGCGAAGCGGCGTATTTGCCGTTGCAACACCGTTATTTAGACGTGCCGCCGCAACTGGATTTACAGACCGCACTTGCCGCCTTAAAACCGATATTGGAAAATCCGAAGATTCAAAAAGTCGGACAGAATATCAAATATGATGAAACCATCTTTATCCGTCACGGCATTCAGTTGCAGGGGATTGCCTACGACACCATGCTCGAATCCTACACCCTCGACAGCACCGGACGGCACAATATGGACGACTTGGCGCAGCGCTATTTGGGGCACGGCACGATTAGTTTTGAGGACGTGGCGGGCAAGGGCAAAAATCAACTGACGTTTGATCAAATTCCAATCGAGCAAGCGGCGGAATATGCGGCGGAAGATGCCGATGTCACCATGAAACTGCACCAAACCTTATGGCGGAAACTGCAAGCCGAACCGACCTTAGTCGAACTGTTTCAGCAACTGGAAATGCCGTTGTTGTCGGTGTTATCACGGATTGAACGCAACGGGGTGTTGCTTGATTCTGATTTGTTATTGCAACAATCCGGCGAAATTGCCAACCGTTTATTGCAATTGGAACAACAGGCGCACGAACTTGCCGGTGAGCCGTTTAACTTGGCTTCCACCAAACAGTTGCAAGCGATTTTATTTGATAAGCTCGGTTTGCCGGTGTTGAAGAAAACCCCGAAAGGCGCGCCTTCGACCAATGAAGAAGTGTTGGAAGAATTGGCGTATGAACACGCCTTGCCGAAATTGTTGGTGGAACATCGCGGGCTGAGCAAACTGAAATCGACCTACACCGACAAACTGCCGTTGATGGTGGACAAACACAGCGGACGGGTGCACACCTCCTATCACCAAGCGGTGACGATTACCGGGCGTTTGTCGTCGAGCGATCCGAATCTGCAAAATATCCCGATTCGCACCGAAGAAGGGCGGCGCATTCGCAAAGCCTTTATCGCCGCCGAGGGCAATAAAATCATCGCCGCCGACTATTCGCAAATCGAATTGCGGATTATGGCGCATTTGTCGAACGATGTCGGTTTGAATCACGCCTTTGCCGACGGACAAGATATTCACCGCGCCACTGCCGCCGAGATTTTCGGCGTGGCGTTGGATCAAGTCACCAGCGAACAACGCCGTAGCGCCAAAGCGATTAACTTCGGTTTGATCTACGGCATGAGCGCCTTCGGCTTGGCGCGCCAATTGGGCATTGCGCGCGGACAGGCACAGCAATATATCGATCTCTACTTCCAGCGTTATCCGGGGGTGCAGACCTTTATGAGCGACATTCAGCAAAAAGCGCGCGAGCAAGGCTTTGTCGAAACCCTGTTTAAACGCCGTTTATACCTGCCGGAAATCAAATCCGCCAACGCCATGCGGCGCAAAGGTGCGGAGCGGGTAGCCATCAATGCGCCAATGCAAGGCACGGCAGCGGATATTATCAAACGCGCAATGTTGTTGATCGACAACGAAATCCGCCACAGCGACGAGATCAAAATGATTATGCAAGTGCACGATGAACTGGTGTTCGAAGTGCGGTCGGATAAAGTCGATTTCTACGCCGAGCGGATTAAAACCCTGATGGAACAAGCCGCCCGACTCAGCGTCCCGCTGATCGCCGAAGTCGGTATCGGTGATAATTGGGACGAAGCGCATTAGTTGAATTGACGAAAAATTGTGCAAGGGGTAGAGTAAGCACATAACCGTTTAAGGAAGGTGAAAAATGGAAGATAAAACAGTTGAGTATAAAAAATTTGTTGCAGAGCAGGTTAAAAAATCGGACGAAGATATCAAAAATGGTCGTCTTTTTACCTCTGAGCAATTTTATGAGCGTGCGATAAGTGCAATTGCAAGAGCGCAGCAAGGAATGAAACATAGTGCTTAATATTATTTATACTGAGCAGGCGTTAGATAATATCGATCTTATTGCGTTTAATATTACCGAATTTGTTGGTGTTTATAGTGCGATAAATGTAATTGATGATATTAAAAAGTCTATTGATTTATTAGCGTATTCTCCAGAAATGGGCATAGCTGGCATTGTTTTGGGTACTAAAGAAATTTATCCTAGAGGCTATCGGGAGTTTATAGCATTAATGACAACATAATTTATATTCGTACGATTGTACATTGCCGCCAGCTCTATCCACCCATTTTTTAACGGTGCTTAGGGCATGAAAATAAAATAACGGAATTATAAAAAATTCCTCGCTGATAAAGATAATACCCATGAAATACAAAAACCTACGCGATTTTATTGACCTCTTGGAACAACAAGGCGAGTTGAAGCGGATTTCACAGCCGATTGATCCGCATTTGGAAATGACCGAGATTGCCGACCGCACTTTGCGTTTGGGCGGGCCGGCGTTGTTGTTTGAAAATCCGGTTGGTTATGATATTCCGGTGCTGTGTAACTTGTTCGGCACGGCACGGCGGGTGGCGTTGGGCATGGGGCAGGAAGAGGTGACTGCGCTGCGTGATGTCGGCAAGTTGTTGGCATTTTTAAAAGAACCTGAACCGCCGAAAGGGTTTAAAGACCTGATCGGTAAGTTGCCGCAATTTAAGCAAGTGCTGAATATGCCGACCAAAGTGTTGGGCAAAGCCGATTGCCAGCAGATTGTATGGCGGGGTGATGAGGTCGATCTCACTAAGCTGCCGATTATGCACTGCTGGCCCGATGATGTTGCGCCGTTGTTGACGTGGGGGCTGACCATCACCAAAGGGCCGTATAAAAAACGGCAAAATCTCGGGATTTATCGTCAGCAATTAATCGGCAAAAATAAATTGATTATGCGTTGGCTGTCGCACCGTGGCGGCGCATTGGATTTTCAGGAATGGAAAGCCGCGCACCCGAACGAACCGTTTCCTGTTTCGGTGGCATTGGGCGCCGATCCGGCGACTATCCTAAGTGCGGTCACGCCGATTCCGGACAGCCTGTCCGAATATGCCTTCGCCGGATTATTACGCGGCAACAAAAGCGAAGTGGTGAAGTCGGTTTCCAATGAGCTGGAAGTGCCGGCAGGAGCGGAAATAGTGCTGGAGGGCTATATTGATCCCGACGAAACCGCACTTGAAGGTCCTTACGGCGATCACACCGGTTATTATAACGAGCAGGAATATTTTCCGGTGTTCACTGTGACCCATATCACCATGCGGCAAAACCCGATTTACCACTCCACCTACACCGGACGCCCGCCTGATGAACCGGCGGTGCTGGGCGAGGCGTTGAATGAAGTGTTTATTCCGATTTTGCAAAAGCAATTTCCGGAAATCGTCGATTTCTATCTGCCGCCGGAGGGCTGTTCCTACCGTTTGGCGGTGGTGACGATTAAAAAACAATATCCGGGGCATGCCAAACGGGTGATGATGGGGATTTGGTCGTTTTTACGCCAGTTTATGTATACCAAATTTGTGATTGTGTGTGATGACGATGTCAATGCACGCGATTGGAAAGACGTGATTTGGGCGATCACCACCCGCAGCGATCCGGCGCGCGATTGCACCATTATTGAGCACACGCCGATTGATTATCTCGATTTTGCCTCGCCGGTGGCAGGGCTGGGTTCGAAAATGGGGATTGACGCCACCAATAAGTGGAACGGTGAAACCGATAGAGAATGGGGTATTCCAATAACAAAAAATCAAGATATCGTGAAAAAAATAGATAAAATATGGGAAGATTTAGCTATTCTTTAGAAAAAATTTAGTTTAGAATAAAAATCCTCAGCGGCGCTCCCTGTGCCAACGAGGATTTTTTATTACAATCATAACAGATAGAAAACACACAACACATCTAAAAACAAAGAAGGAAAACCCATGAGCAATTTAACCTCTCTCGACGATTTCTTAGCGCAACTGGCGAAACGCGATGGCAACCAACCGGAATTTCTGCAAGCGGCAAAAGAAGTGTTCACTTCGGTTTGGCCGTTTATCCAAGCCAACCCGAAATATGCTTCGCAAGGTTTACTAGAGCGTTTGGTTGAGCCGGAACGCGCATTTCAATTCCGTGTGGCGTGGACGGATGATAAAGGGCAAGTGCAAGTCAACCGTGCGTTCCGTGTCCAATTCAACAGCGCAATCGGGCCGTACAAAGGCGGCATGCGTTTCCACCCGTCAGTCAACCTGTCGATCTTAAAATTCTTAGGCTTCGAGCAAATCTTCAAAAATGCGTTAACCACCCTGCCAATGGGTGGCGGCAAAGGCGGCTCGGACTTTGATCCGAAAGGCAAATCCGACGCGGAAGTCATGCGTTTTTGCCAAGCCTTGGTTGCAGAATTATATCGTCATATCGGACCGGACACCGACGTACCGGCCGGGGATATCGGCGTGGGCGGGCGTGAAGTCGGTTACTTGGCGGGCTACATGAAAAAATTATCCAACCAAGCGGCGTGCGTGTTCACCGGACGCGGTTTGTCTTTCGGCGGTTCCTTGATCCGCCCTGAAGCGACCGGTTACGGCTTGGTTTACTTCGCACAAGCGATGTTGCAAGAAAAAGGTCAATCCTTCGCCGGTAAAACCGTGTCGGTTTCCGGTTCGGGCAACGTGGCGCAATATGCGATTGAAAAAGCGTTGGAATTAGGCGCGAAAGTGGTGACCTGTTCTGACAGCAGCGGTTATGTATATGACAAAGACGGTTTCACTGCGGAAAAACTCGCCGCATTACAAGAAATCAAAGAAGTGAAACGTGGTCGCGTGAAAGATTACGCCGAACAATTCGGCTTGGAATACCATGCCGGCGAACGCCCTTGGGGGGTGAAAGTGGATATCGCCTTGCCTTGTGCCACGCAAAACGAATTGGAATTAGCCGACGCAGAGACCTTAATTGCCAACGGCGTACAATTGGTGGCAGAGGGCGCAAATATGCCGACTACGATTGAAGCGACCGACCGTTTCTTAGCCGCCGATGTATTGTTCGGGCCGGGCAAAGCCGCCAACGCCGGTGGCGTGGCGACCTCCGGTTTGGAAATGGCGCAAAGCTCACAACGTTTATACTGGACGCGTGAAGAAGTGGACGCGCAATTAAAACGCATTATGTTGGATATCCACGCCAACTGTAAAAAATACGGCACAAGCGAAGGCGAAACCAATATCAACTATGTGGTCGGTGCGAACGTTGCCGGCTTCGTCAAAGTGGCTGACGCCATGTTGGCACAAGGCGTGTTCTAATCACAAGCCAGACCGCACTTTGATTTTCTCATTGAAAACCGAAAGGTATTTGCCTTTCGGTTTTTTAGCGATTTTATTTTAATATTTTTTCGATTCTTCTTTATCGACAACCACAGGATCGACATAGAAAGTCTCAGGAATTTCTTGATTATTGAGTTGTTTTAAAGCAAATTCGAGTGCAACTGCAACTTGTTTTTTAGGAAGCTGATCAATAGTATTTTGCATTTTACCCTGTTTAACATACTCAATTGCTAGTGGTATGCCATCATATCCGGTAACAAGGACTTTGCCTGCTAATCTAGCGTTTTCTACAGCAGTGACAGCTCCGATAGCCATATTGTCATTTGCAGCAAAAATTCCTTGTATATTTGGGTTTGCAGTTAGAATATTACTCGTAACATTGAGAGCTTGCTCTGTTTCCCAATTTGCGGATTGAGAGGCAACAATTTTAATATCAGGATATTCTGAAAAAGCTTTCAGTGCACCCGCTTTACGTTGTTCCCCATTATCAACGCCGGGAATTCCTTCTAAAATTGCAACACTACCTTGACCTCCGATTGCTTCTGACAAATTTTTAGCAGCTAAATATCCTCCTAAAAAGTTGTCAACACCAACATAGTTGAATTTTAGACCTGCTTTTTCAGCAGCTTTTGCATCAAGTCGCACATCCAGATCAATAATTGGAATATTGGCTTGTTTGGCTTTTTGGAATGCAGGTATAAATGCGATGGAGTCATTCGGCGTTACAATAATTGCGTCAACTTTTTTAGCAATCATATTTTCAACTAAACCAACTAGTTGTTCTGTTGAATCTTCTTTTTCAGCGACTTGAATTGTTAGATTGATATTCATTTCTTTTGCAGCTTCTTCAGCACCTTTTTGCATAGAAATAAAATATTCATTACTTAATGTTTTCATCAGCAATGCAATTTGTGGCTTATCTGCTGCATTAATTGTTGTTGATAAAACAAATGTAAGTAATCCAACCTTGATTGAGTTAATGAGTAACTTTGTTTTCATTTTAGATTCCTCGTTGTAGAAGTCATATTGTATATTTCTATTTCTGACAGCTTACTTCATTTGTCAGTGTTTTGATTCTAACATGTTCAGTGTTGTTTTTTGTGATTAAAATCACATATTGAAAAATAAACCATTTAAAAGAAAATAAATGTTATTTTTATAACTAATTTTGTTCTTTAGTGTGAAATTGGTCACGCTTTTTGTAGGAGGAATAGAGTATCCTTGGTTCAATATTGTTTACTAGGGCTGAAAAGAAGATATGAACAATAATGAGATAATGCTTGAGCTGCGGAATGTTGAAAAAAGTTTCTTTGGAAATCAAATATTAAAGAATATTAACTTACAAATTAATGCTGGAGAGGTGCACTGTTTAGTCGGAGAGAATGGTGCAGGTAAATCAACGCTATGTAAGATTATTGCGGGCATCTATTCTAGAGATAGTGGAGAAATTTTTTATCAGGGTAGTTATTACTTACCTAAAACGGTTAAAGATGCTCAAACATTAGGAATTGGCTTTATCCACCAAGAGTTAATGCTTGTTCCTCAATTAAGTGTCTTGGAAAATATATTTTTAGGCTCTGAAAAAAGTCTCAGCTTAGGTAGAATGAACTGGGAGTTTATGAGAAAAAAAACGAAAGAAATTATAAATGAACTGGAATTAGATATTCAGCCAGATTCTTTAATATCAACACTTTCCATTGCTCAACAGCAAATGGTGGAAATTGCAAAAGCAATATTTAGCGAATATAAAATTATCATTTTTGATGAACCAACAGCTTCTATATCAAGAAAAAATACAGAAGTTCTTTTCAAAATAATCCAAAGGCTTAAAAAGAAAAAAGTGGCTATGATTTATATTTCTCATCGTTTAGAGGAGTTCCAACATATTGCAGATAAAATAACAGTATTAAGAGACGGTGAAATAACTGGAACTATAGATTATAAAAATATCTCACATGATGATATTGTCAGATTAATGGTAGGGCGAGATGTGGATTTTAGTCGCTATTATCGAAATATTGTTTTTAACAAAGAAAAAGCAAGATTTCAGCATATAGTTACTGAAGGCGTTAATGATGTTAGTTTTAGTCTAAATCAAGGTGAGATACTTGGGTTTGCCGGATTAGTCGGCTCTGGAAGAACGGAATTGTTACGTGCTATCTATGGCGCAGATCCAGCAACGGGAGAAATATATATTGATAATGAAAAAGTAGAAATTAATTCTCCTAAAGATGCAGTCAAACTAAAAATTGGTTTTATCACTGAGGATCGTAAATCACAAGGTTTAATATTGGGATTAAGTATTCGTGAAAATATCACATTACCGATTCTTAGTAGATTTTGGAAAAAACTTTTCTTAGATAAAAAGATGGAAGCTAGTTTAGCAAAAGAAAATATTTCTAAACTTAGAATTGTTTCTCGAAGTACTGAACAAGAAACCAAAACACTTTCCGGTGGAAATCAACAAAAGGTAATCATTGCTAGATGGCTTGAAAGTGGAGTAAATATTTTATTTTTCGATGAACCAACAAGAGGGATTGATGTTGGAGCTAAATCTGAGATATATGATTTAATGCGCCAATTTGTTGATGATGGCGGAAGTATTATTATGGTTTCCTCAGACTTGCCAGAATTGATGACGATGTCTGATAGAGTTATTGTGATGCGAAATGGTCATAAAATAAAAGAGATTGATAATAAAGATGATATTTCAGAAGAAAATTTGATGCGTTTAATGATAGGGGTTTAGGTAATAAGAGGTGATTATGTTTGACTTTAAAAAATTGATGTCAAAATTAGGAATTAGTATCGTATTATTTTTTATGGTTTTAGGAATGTCTATTACTACGGATGTATTTTTATCAACTAATAATATTCTTAATATATTATTACAAGTCTCAGTGATTTGCATTATATCAGTTGGTATGACTTATGTGATATTAACAGGCGGAATTGATTTATCCGTAGGTTCTATAGTCGCATTATCCGCTGTTTCTTTAGGTATTTTTATCCATTCGGGTTTGGATTGGTTGGGAGATAATCCATCAGAATTATTGATTTTTCTAATTGTTATATTTTCAATTTTGGGTTCTATAATTGTTGGCGCATTTTGTGGATATGTTAATGGACTTATTATTGTTTACTGTAAGGTTACTCCATTTATTACAACGCTGGGTATGATGGGGATTGCAAGAGGCTTAGCCTTAACATTTTCTGATGGTAAAACAATTTATAATTTTCCTGAGGCACTAAGATTTTTTGGCAATGGGCAGTTATACATCACTAATAATGTAAATATTCCAATACCAATTATTATTGCTGTATTGATAGTTATAATTAGTTGGTATGTTTTAACTCAGACTATCTTTGGAAGACAAATTTATGCTCTAGGTGGTAATCGTGAGGCGGTTAGATTATCTGGGATTGATGTCAATAAATTAGAAATTAAAGCCTATATTATCAATGGAGCTTTAGCCGCAGTGGGTGCAGTGATTTTAGTTGGAAGACTAAATGCGGCTCAGCCCATAGCGGGAAATGGCTATGAATTAGAAGCTATAGCTGCAACTGTTATTGGCGGAACGAGTTTAATTGGTGGTGTTGGTTCAGTTATTAGTACATCAATAGGTGCTCTAATTATGGGCGTGTTACAAAATGGACTAACATTATTAAATGTTACTTCTTATCTACAAAGACTAATTATTGGCTTGGTTATTATTTTAGCTGTATTTTTAGATCAGGTTAGACGAGGTGAGATTTCGATTAATAAGTTTAAACAAATATTTTTCAGGTCATAATTATTTGCTTTTATATAAAGAGGATAGTATGAAGTATTATTTGGGTCTTGATTGTGGTGGGACTTTTATTAAAGGAATCTTATTGAATGAAGAAGGATATATTTTAAACTGTATAAAAGAAGAGATTGAAGTAATTAGCCTTGATCTGGGGTATGCCGAAAGAGATATGATACGGTTTTGGCAAAAAGTATCTAATTTAATTAAAAGACTTATTAAGTCAAGTGGCGTAGATTCAAATAATATTCATGCAATCGGAATATCTTCGCAAGGTAAAGGCGCTTTTTTACTTGATTGCGATTTAAAGCCGCTAGGTCATGCTATCCTATCATCAGATAAAAGGGCAGATTATATTGTTGAGAGGTGGAGACAGAATAATATAGTTGAACAGAGCTACGCTATAACATGTCAACCTGTATGGTCTGGTCATCCAGTATCAATTTTACGCTGGATTAAAGAAAATGATCCTAATAGATATGCAAAGATATACGTTGTTTTAATGACGCATGATTACTTGAGGTTTTGTTTAACAGGTAGACTGTATTGCGAGGAGAGTAATATATCTGAATCTAATGTCTATAATTCACATAATAGAAATTACGATAAAAATTTATTTACTCTATTTGATATTGAAGAAATGTATGAAAAATTTCCACCTATTATTAAATCTAATGAAATAGCAGGATATGTAACAGAAAAAGCGGCTAAGTTATCGGGGCTAAGAGCGGGCATACCGGTTGTTGGTGGTTTTTTTGATGTAACGTCCTCAGTCTTTTGTGCTAACCTAGAAAATGAATCTCAATTAAATGTTATTTTTGGTACATGGACTATTGTTGGCGGTATTACAAAAAAAATTAGATATAATAAAAATAAAATAATTTATAGTAACTATTTGAATAGTAAGGGTTTTATTGTTCATGATGATAGTCCTACATCAGCTGCTAATCTTGAATATTTTATTGAACAATATAATAACCTAGATTACGAGCAAATAAATCAGGAGATATCTAAAATTCCAGTTGCTTCGAGTTCCATATTATTTATACCGTTTCTTTATGGTTCTAATGTTATTCAAGAAATGAAATCTGGCTTATATGGTCTGCAATATTATCATTCAAGGTTTCATATTCTTCAAGCTGTTTATGAAGGTGTGATATTTAGCTTTATGTATCATTTAAATAGGATTAGAACGGTTTTTAATGATGTTTCAATATTAAAAGTTATGGGAGGGATAACAAAATCTGATGTGTGGCTACAAATGTTAGCAGACATAACTCAACTTCCTTTAGAGATTTTAGATATTGAGGAACCTGGGTGTTTAGGTGCTGCATTGATGGCAATGCAGGGTGATAATCAGAATACAGACTTTATAATAGAGAAGATGCATTGCAAAAAGAAAATAATTTATCCAAATCGAAGTAATAGCGTGCTATATCAGTTAAAATATCATCGTTATTTAAAATTAGTGGAATTATTGCGGGATTATGAATTGGATTTAAAAAATTTCACTTAATATGTAATAGAACGTTTCATTTAAGTTTTTAATTAAATAGATGGTTTTGATGTGCTGATAATTATCTGATGTTTTAAATGGTTTGTTACAGTTAAATTTTAAAATTTTCTTAAGGTTAATATGATTAATAAAAAGAATGGCAGGATTCAGAAGTTAGAATATTTATTAAAGCAGGTGGATAGAGTTCATCTTAGCGATGCCGCAGAAATATTGAATGTATCTGAGATGACTATTCGTCGAGATATAAGTTCTAATGTAACTGAAATAGTTTTATTAGGTGGATATCTTTTAAAATCCAATGAAAAATCAAATAATTATTTCTTGCTTGAGCAGCAAGATAAAAATATTATAGAAAAAATGTATTTAGGTAAAATGGCTGCATCTTTGGTGGAAAATGGTGATGTTATTTTTTTTGATTGTGGTACAACGATTTCATTTGTTGCTTCTCAAATACCAGATTCTATAAATTTTACTGCAATATGTTGTTCAATTAATACCTTTATTATTTTGCAAGAAAAATTAAATTGTGAATTGTTATTGATTGGTGGCACATATTCAAGAGATAATGCTATGTTGACACCATTTCAAAATCAAAACCTTTTAGATAATATCTGCACTACAAAGGCATTTATTGCGACTTCCGGCGTTGATCCGCATTATGGATTAACTTGTTTCAGATTAAATGAAGCTCAAATAAAACAGAAGGCAATAGCTAAAACCAGAAAAAAGATTATTGTTTTTGATCATACAAAATTAAATAAAGTACATTCTGCATATATAGATGACATTAATAACTTTAATATTATACTTTGTAACCAATCTTTACCGTCAGAGTTCAATATCTCAGCGGATAATATTGCAACAAACGAAGATGAATTATTAAAGTTTAGATAACTTGTTCACTCGATGGTTTTCTTCGCTCTGTTCTGCTGTCATCATACTGTAACATTCCCCCGCTATACTCATTGTCTCTTCAATCTGAAGATCACTTCAAACACAAAAGGAGACTTAAATGGGCTTGTCATATTTTAATAAAAAAAGTTTAGTCATTGCCTTAACCGCACTGAGCGTCGGCTTGTCGTCTGCGTATGCCGCAGGGGATTTGGCGGCGTTGGAAGTGGCGGCGAGAAAAGAAGGCGCGGTGAACAGTGTCGGTATGCCGGACACGTGGGCGAACTGGAAAGATACGTGGGTGCAGTTGGGCGAGAAATACGGCTTGAAGCACACTGACACCGATATGAGCTCGGCACAGGAAATTGCCAAGTTTGATGCGGAAAAGAAAAATGCGACCGCGGATATCGGTGATGTCGGCGCCTCTTTCGGACCGATTGCGGTGCAAAAAGGCGTGACCCAAGCGTATAAAACCAGCTATTGGGATGACATTCCGGCATGGGCGAAAGATGAAGACGGGCATTGGATGTTGGCGTATACCGGCACGATTGCCTTTATCGTCAATAAAAATACCGTGAAAAACACTCCGCACAGTTGGGACGATTTGCTGAAAGGCGATTATAAAGTGACCGTCGGCGATGTCAGTGTGGCGGCGCAGGCGGTGAACGGCGTGTTGGCGGCGAACTTTGCGCGCGGCGGCGATGAAAAAGATTTAACCCCGGCATTGGATTTCTTTGCCGAGTTGGCGAAACAGGGGCGTTTGGGCATGGTTGATCCAAGCATTGCCAACTTGGAAAAAGGCGAAGTGGAAGTCGGTGTCGTATGGGATTTCAACGGCTTGAACTACCGTGATCAAATCGATCCGACCCGTTTTGAAGTGCTGATTCCGTCGGACGGCTCGGTGATTTCCGGTTACACCACCATCATCAATAAATATGCCAAACACCCCAATGCGGCGAAATTGGCACGCGAATATATTTTGTCCGATCAAGGGCAGATCAACCTGGCGCGCGGTTATGCCCGTCCGATTCGCGCCGACAAACTCAGCTTGCCGCAAGATGTGGTGGCGAAATTGTTGCCGTCCGAGCAGTACAAAAACGCACGTCCGATTCAAGACGGCAAAGCATGGGAAAAAACGGCTAAACAACTGCCGCGCCTGTGGCAGGAAAAAGTCATTATCAATATGAAATAAGAGGTTGATGATGAAAGCAATTCTGGTGATTTTAGACGGCTTGAATTATGCCACCGCCGTGCAAACCATGGGGCATTTACAGGCGTTGTGTCGGCGCGGCATGGGCAAATTGTATCAAGTGCAAAGCGAACTGCCTGCGCTGTCGCGCCCGTTGTACGAGTGTCTGCTCACCGGTGTTGCGCCGATTGACAGCGGCGTGGTGAATAATCGCATCACCCGCTTGTCGCACCATCGGAGTATTTTTCATTATGCCGCGGCGGCGGGTTTGACAACCGCTGCGGCGGCGTATCATTGGGTGAGCGAGTTGTATAACCGCACCCCGTTTAATCCGACCTTGGATCGCCATGTGCAAGCACCGCACTTGCCGATTCAATATGCGCATTTTTATTACGCCGACGACTATCCCGATTCCCATCTGTTTGCCGACGGCGACAGCCTGCGCCACTTGCACCAACCGCACTTTTTACTGTGCCATTCGATGAATATCGACGACATCGGACACCACTACGGACAAGACAGCAAACAATACCGTGATGCGGCACGCCGCGCCGATAATATTTTGTCCGATTACCTCGCGACGTGGTTGCAAGAGGGCTATCAGGTGATTATCACCGCCGATCACGGCATGAATGACGACGGCAACCATTGTGCCGATTCCGACACGGAGGCACGCGTGCCGTTTTATGTGTTCGGCGAGGCGTTCAGTTTGACGGATACCGCCCTTTTACAGACCGAGATTTGCGGCACGGTTTGCCAAATTTTAGGTGTAGAACACGATAAACCGTTTTGTGCGGCGCTATTAAAATAAAAAATTAACGTAGAGGCAATTTGATGAAAGGGAAAGGGTTAGCGATTGCGGCGATGTTGCCGTTTTTACTGTTTTTCCTCGCATTTCAGCTGGTGCCGCTGATTTGGATTGTGATTAACGGGTTTCAGCTTGAAGACGGCGGTTGGGGGGTGGCGAATTTCAGCGAAATTGTCAGTTCCTCGTTTTACTTGCAAGCGATCCGTTACTCATTGGAGATTTCGCTTTGGTCGAGTCTGTTCGGGCTAGTGATTGCGCTGTTCGGCAGCTATTCCCTGAGTGCGATCAAACCGTCGCGGGTCGGCGATTTTATTTTGTCGTTCAATAGCATGACCAGTAATTTTTCCGGCATTCCGCTTGCGTTCGCGTTTATTATTTTGCTAGGGGCGAACGGTGCGCTGAATCTGCTGTTACGTCACCACGGTTTTGCCGCAATTGATATTTATTCCAAAACCGGGATTATCATTATTTATACCTATTTCCAAATTCCGTTGGCGGTGTTGCTGCTCTATCCGGCATTCGATGCCTTGAAACGGGAGTGGCGCGAGGCGGCGGCGTTGCTCGGTGCGAACAGCACGGCATATTGGTGCAAAATTGCCGTGCCGGTGCTAATGCCGGCGTTGCTCGGCACGCTGGTGGTGCTGTTTGCTAATGCGATTGGTGCGTATGCCACGATTTACGCCCTCACTAGCGGCAACTATAACGTCGTGCCGATCCGTATCGGCGCCTTGGTATCGGGTGATATTTTCCTCAATCCGTATCTTGCCAGTGCGCTGTCGTTGTTCTTGATCGCATTAATGTTAGTGGTGACGCTGGTGCACCGTGGGTTGGGTAAGCGTTATAACTATCAGGATAAAAGGTAAGATGATGGCGAAAGATCGTATTTATCATTACAGTGTGTTATTGGTTTTGTTGCTGATTTTAGCTGCGCCGATTGCCGCAACCGCACTTTATTCCGTTTCCACCAGTTGGGGCGCAACCCTGCTGCCTGACGGCTTAACCTTAGATTGGTATCACCAACTGTGGACGGACGAACGTTTTCTGACCGCACTTTTCCGTTCGTTGTGGATCTGTTTCACTGCGTTGGTGGTGGCGATCGCTTTCACCTTTCCGGTGATTTTTGTGGTGGATTACTATTTCCCCAAACTGAAACCGTTGATGAATTTAGTGGTGATTTTGCCGTTCGCCATTCCGCCGGTGGTGTCGTCGGTCGGGCTGTTGCAGCTCTATTCCGATGAGCCTTTTGCCATCACCGGCACGCCGTGGATCTTGATCGGCTGCTATTTTATGATTGCCTTGCCGTTTATTTACCGGGCGATTGAAAACAATTTAAGTGCGATTAACTTGCGCGATCTGGTCGATACCGCCCATTTATTGGGCGCAAGCACCTTGCGGGCAGTATGGCAGATTATTTTACCTAACCTCAAAAATGGGCTGTTATCGGCGATTTTCCTCTCATTTTCATTCCTGATCGGCGAATTTTTGTTTGCCAATATGTTGGTCGGCGGACAATACGAAACCTTGCAGGTTTATCTCTATAACATCCGCAACCGTAGCGGACACTATTCCAGTGCGTTGGTGGTGTCGTATTTCCTGCTGATTTTATTTGCCACCCTGATTGCCAACAGCCTTAACCGTGAAAAAAGGAAAGATTAATGTCTTATTTAAATGTGGTTGATTTAGATAAAAAATATGGCGACAACACCATTTTTAGCAATATCCGTTTTCATGCCGATCAAGGGGAATTCGTCACTTTGTTAGGACCGAGCGGTTGCGGCAAATCCACCTTGTTGCGCTGTATTGCCGGTTTGACCGAGATTGACAGCGGACAAATCGTGCTGAACGGGCAGGAAATCACCCACGCCACGCCGCAAAAACGCAATATTGCGATGGTATTTCAAAGCTATGCGTTGTTTCCGAATATGAATGTGTATGACAACGTGGCGTTCGGGCTGAAAATGCGCAAAGTGCGGTCGGCGGAAATTCAGCAACGGGTTGCGCAGATTTTAGCGTTGGTCGAATTGGAAAAATACCGTGATCGCTATCCGCAGCAGTTGTCCGGCGGACAATGTCAGCGGGTGGCGTTGGCGCGTTCGCTGGTTACGCGCCCTGATTTACTGTTGTTGGACGAACCGCTGTCGGCATTGGACGCACGCATTCGTAAACATTTGCGCCAGCAGATCCGCCAAATTCAGCAGGAACTGAAGCTGACCACGATTTTCGTGACCCATGATCAGGAGGAAGCTTTGACCATGTCGGATCGGATTGTGCTGATGAATCAGGGGCGGATCGAGCAAAACAGCGATGCCGAAACCCTGTATCTTGCGCCGCAAACCCGTTTCAGCGCCGGTTTTATCGGCAGCTACAATATTCTCGGCGCCGCAGACGCTGCTCGGCTGCTGGCGTGCGAAGTGCGGTCTGATATTGCGATCCGCCCCGAATCCATCAGGCTGGAGGCTGATAGCGAGCACGGACGCGGCGTGATTGTCGGGCGTAGTTTGTTGGGCAATATTATCCGTTATAAAGTGCGCTTGGACGGCGTGGATCTGACGGTGGATAAACTCAATCTGTCGCGCGAGCATTTTTTCCCACTCGGTACGATGGTGAAAGTGGAATTTGAACAGGGGCAAATCAGGGAGTTGCAATGAGTTTAGTGCTATTTGATCTGGACGATACGCTGATCGACGGCGACAGTGCTTCTTTGTGGAGCGAATTTATGCTACATCGCGGTTTGGTCGATCACGAATTTGTCGAACGGGAATACTTGATGATGCAGAAATATGCCGCCGCTGACATGTCGATGGACGATTATATGGCGTTTACCCTTGCACCGTTGCGGGGGATGTCGCAAGCGGAGATTGCCAAACAGACCGCACTTTTTGCTTTAAATGAGATTGAGCCGCGGATTTATCCGGCGGCAAAACAAAGCGTCAAACAGGCGCAACTTGCCGGACAACGGCTGATCATGATTTCGGCGACCGCCGATTTTGTGGTACAAGCGGCGGCGAAACGGTTGGGCATTCGTGAAGTGATTGCGATTCAAACCGAGCTGCTGGACGGACATTACACGGGCAACACCGTCGGGGTGCTCAGCTACCAGCAGGGCAAAGTAACCCGTTTGCAAGCCTATCTCGGTGATCATTATGCCGATTTAATACGTGCTGCGACGTTCTACTCCGATTCGTGTAACGACCTGCCGTTGCTGAACGAAGTGGGCTATCCGAAAGTGGTCAATCCTGACCGCACTTTGCGCCGGCACGCGGAAAAGTGCGGTTGGCAAATCCTGACTTGGCAGCTGTAGGGGCTGTCGCTCTTTATTTATAATTTGAGCAATGGATCCTAAAATCAGCAACCACAAAACGGATAAAAAATCTGCGAAAAAGAATATCCCCCTATTTTATATTGGTAAAAAAAGCGTATAATTCTGCACCATTCGACTTATCTTTTCGCTTCTTTAAGAAGTATTATTTTTGAGTTTTGCAGGATCGCATTATATGTGTCAACTTTTGGGCATGAACTGTAACAGCCCGACCGATATTGTTTTTTCTTTTGAAGGTTTTCGCCGCCGTGCAGGGATCACCGATCACCATTCCGACGGCTTCGGTATCGCATTTTTCGAAGGCAAAGGCGTGCGCGTGTTTCGCGATGACAAACCGTGCAGTTCATCGCCGATTGCCGATTGCGTCAAGCAGTACCACATCAAATCCTTGAATGTGATCGCGCATATCCGCAAAGCGACCCAAGGCTTGGTGAATCTGGAAAACACCCACCCGTTTATGCGTGAAATCTGGGGCGAAAACTGGGTGTTTGCCCACAACGGCAACTTGAAAACCATGCCGGATCTGTCGGAAAGCCGAGCGCAACCAATCGGCACAACCGATTCCGAAGCGGCATTCTGCTACATGGTGGAAAAACTCAAAGTGCGCTATCACAAAAAGCCGAGTGATCAGGCGATTTTCGATGCGGTGCGTGAAATTGCGAATGATCTGGCAGAGCTAGGTACGTTTAACTTTATCCTGTCTAACGGACAAATCATGCTGGCGCATTGTTCCACCAATTTGCATTATGTCATGCGCAAAGCCCCGTTCGGCAAAGCGTTCCGTATTGACGATGACGGCGTGATTGACTTTAACGACTTCGCCAAACCGAACGACCGGGTGAATATCATCTCGACCTTTCCGCTGACCAAAAACGAAGAATGGGTCAAAATGGAACACGGCGGTTTTGTGATGTTCAAAGACGGCGAAAAAATCCATGAAGTGGTCGGTATCTTCAAACACATGGAAGATGACGGCACGACGTGCCGCGCACAAGAGCAAATTGAAACCCAGAATGCCGCTTGATTAATGTTAAATTTCCAAACCGCACTTTTAGGGCTGATCAGCTCCCAATCAAAAAGTGCGGTTTAATTTTTTCTCTTTTTTGCATACTATTCTTTAAGATTTAAATGCGCTAAGTAGCGAATCTAAAATATAACTTTCAATATTACTGTAGTTATTTTTCCGCAATCGGCATAATGTTACTCGCCAAGGAACCGGATCTTTAATTCGTCGACAGACATAATCATTTGCAGGGTAAATTTCAGCAATCGGGAACGGTAAAATCGTTAATAATTCTTTATTGATTTTGGTTGAATTTAATAAAAAGTCCCAAGAGCTGGATTCTACAATAATATTCGGATAACTATTGTGCCGTTCAAAATATTCGCTTAATTGGTGATAAATCATAAATGTTTTATCAAAGATAGCCATTTTTTCATTATGTAAATCCTGCCATGTTAAGATTGATTTTTGTGCCAAGTGGTGTTGCGGCGAGAAGAAAACCGCCAGTTCGGAATGCGAAATTTCAAAAGAATCAATGATATTTTTAGAAATGCCTTCCGGGTAAAGCAGCACGGCTAAATCAATATTCTCCATTAATAATTCGTTTTTTAATACATATGCGCCTTGTTCTTTAATACTGAAGTTAATGGTCGGATTATTAAGAATCAAATGCGGCATAATTTCAGAAAATACAACGGATAAAACTAATGGCGGAATACCGATGGTAATATTTCCGGTAATTTTATTCGTGATTTTACGCAGATTGTGATTCATATTATTATATTTTTCGATAATCTCTTTTGCATCGTGATAATAATTTTCTCCAACGTAAGTCAAACCGATGATTTTTCCCTGCGCGCGCTTGAATAATTGAATGGCTTCCCGTTTTTCAAAGTCGTTAATCATCATGCTGAGTGCCGGCTGCGAAATATACAGATGTTGTGAAGTGCGGCTTAAATTAAAATTGTTATCTACAATCGCGATGAAATAGCGCAGATGTCGAATATCCATATCATTCTCCGTTAACTTTCTTGACTATTCCTATTTTATCTTAAAAACCTATAAATAAAATTGATAGATATCTAAAAAATCAGTATTTCTTTTTCTGTTTTTTTCCTGTTATGCTCGATTCAAATTATAACAATGGTAGAGGGGTTGTTTATAACCTTATGAAAAATAAATAAAATTATGAATTGTTTCAAATAAAAAAGAGATGTGGGAAATATAAAAAATTTAGAAATAGTTTGTTCTATTTTCGATGAATTAAGCGTGTAATTAATTATGTATAAATAAAATATATATCATTTGGAGAGTCATTATGTCTAAAGTTATTGCTATTGCCGAGATAAAAAATCATCTGTTTGACGGGATGACGATTATGTCCGGCGGTTTTATGGGGATCGGCTCGGCGGAAACATTGGTGCAGGCGATTTTAGATGCCGGTACTAAAGATATTACGCTGATTAGTAGCGATACCGCATTGGTTGATAGCGGCGTAGGACCGCTTATTGTGAACAACCGGGTTAAAAAAGTGATTGCTTCCCACATCGGCACTAATCCGGAAACCGGCAAAAAAATGATTGCCGGAGAAATCGAGGTGGAATTGGTGCCGCAAGGCACTTTTGCGGAGCGTATCCGTGCCGGCGGTGCCGGTTTGGGCGGGATTCTAACGCCAACCGGAGTAGGAACGGTGGTGGAAGAGGGAAAACAAAAGATACGAATCGATCAGGTCGATTATCTGTTAGAACTGCCGCTGAAAGCCGATTTGGCACTGATTAAAGCGCATACGGCGGATACTTGCGGCAATTTGATCTATGACGGTTCCGCCCGAAACTTTAATCCGTTAATGGCGCTGGCTTGCAAAACCGTGATTGTCGAGGCGGATTATTTGGTTGAGGCAGGGGAATTAGAACCGAATCAGGTGATCACGCCGGCAACGTTGGTGGACCATATTGTGTTAAAAACCGCACTTTGATCAGTTAAGTGAAGCAATCAGAAGGAAAAGGATATGAATGCAAAAGAATTAATTGCTCGCCGTATTGCAATGGAACTTAAAAACGGCGATGTCGTCAATCTGGGAATCGGTTTGCCGACGATGGTGGCAAATTACCTGCCTGATGACGTGAATATCATGTTGCAGTCCGAAAACGGCTTTTTGGGATTGACCGCTTTGGATAGCGAAACGGCGAACCCGAATATTGTTAATGCAGGCGGACAACCTTGTTCGATTAAGGCTGACGGTGCGTTTTTTGACAGCGGCTTTTCCTTTGCCCTCATTCGCGGCGGACATGTCGATGCCTGTGTGCTGGGCGGTTTGGAAGTCGATCAGGAAGCTAATCTGGCGAATTGGATGGTGCCGGGCAAAATGGTGCCGGGTATGGGCGGTGCAATGGATTTGGTCACCGGTTCGCGCAAGGTCATTATTGGTATGGAACATTGCGCCAAATCGGGGTCGTCAAAAATTCTGAAAAAATGCACTTTGCCTTTAACTGCCAGAAAGAAAGTACATATGGTGGTGACCGAATTGGCGGTGTTTAGTTTTGTCGACGGCAGATTAATTTTGCAAGAACATGCGCCAAACGTTGATTTGGAGACGATTAAAACCAAAACCGAAGCGGATTTTATCGTCGCGGACGATTTTAAAGAGATGGTGATCAGCCGTCAATCTATGTAACCGATAGCCGTATAAAAAAGGAAACAGATATGGAAAATATAGTTATTGTCAGCGCCGTCAGAACCCCGATCGGCAGTTTTAACGGTGCGCTTGCGACGGTAAGTGCGGTTGATTTAGGCGCATTGGTGATCGAAGAGGTTTTAAAACGGGCAAAAGTTTCGGCGGATCAGGTTGACGAAGTGATTATGGGCAATGTGTTGCAAGCCGGCTTGGGACAAAATCCGGCACGGCAAGCGGCATTAAAAGCCGGCGTTGCGCAGCAAGTTGCTTCTTTAACCATTAATAAAGTGTGCGGTTCGGGACTGAAAAGCGTGGTATTGGGTGCGCAAGCCATCCGCAGCGGCGACGCGGATGTGGCGGTGGTCGGCGGTATGGAAAATATGAGCCAAGCCCCGTATCTGCTCAACAGTAAAGTGCGGTCCGGCGTGCGCATGGGCAATTTAACTCTGCAAGACACTATGATTGAAGACGGGCTGACCTGTGCGATCAATCAATATCACATGGGGATTACCGCAGAAAACATCGCCGAACAATACGGTATCAGCCGACAAGAGCAAGACGAATTTGCTTTGCGTTCCCAAACCTTGGCGGCGCAAGCGGTGCAATCGGGCGTATTCGATGCGGAAATTGTGCCGGTGACAGTGAAAACGCGTAAAGGTGAAGTGACGGTACAGCGTGACGAGCACCCGAAATTTGATTGCTGCTTAGAACAGCTTGCGACATTGCGACCGGCATTCAAAAAAGACGGCACAGTCACCGCAGGCAATGCTTCCGGTATCAATGACGGAGCAGCGGCATTGTTACTGATGAGTGAAAGCAAAGCGCAAGCCTTAGGGTTGCAGCCGTTGGCAAAAATTCGCAGCTATGCCAGTGCAGGCAATGATCCGGCGGTGATGGGATTAGGTCCGATTGAGGCGACCCAAAAAGCGTTACAAAAAGCCGATTTGACGTTGGATCAGATTGATTTGATTGAAGCGAATGAAGCTTTTGCCGCCCAATTTTTAGGCGTGGGCAGAGAGCTGAATTTTGATTTAAGTAAAACCAATATTCATGGCGGCGCAATCGCACTCGGACACCCGATTGGCGCAAGCGGCGCGCGGATTTTAGTTACCTTGTTGTACGGCATGATCGCACAACAGGCAACATTAGGTTTGGCAACATTGTGTATCGGAGGAGGTCAGGGCATTTCGATGATTCTTGAACGGGTGTAGATTTTCTCTTTTATTGGTAACAGTCTGATTAATAATAACAAGTTGAGGTTAAAGATGATTGATGTAAATGGAAAAGTCGCTGTGATTACAGGTTCGGCCAGTGGTATCGGCTTGCATATGGCGAAGAAATTTTTAGCAAACGGCGCGAAAGTCGTGATCAGTGATGTCAATGAGGACGCATTGGCAGCGCGGCTGAAAGAATTTGATCACCCGAATGTATTGGCGGTTAAAACCGATGTAACCAAAGAAGCAGAGATCGAGAATTTGATTGCGACGGCACAACGCCACTTCGGAAGATTGGATATTTTCGTCAATAACGCCGGTATTCAACATGTTGCACCGATAGAGGATTTCCCGACTGAAAAATTCGATTTGATGCTCCAAATTATGTTGCGCGCCTCTTTTTTAAGCATAAAGCACTGTTTACCGCTCATGAAAGCGCAGAAATTCGGACGGATTATCAATATCTCCTCGATCAACGGCTTGGTCGGTTTTGCCGGAAAAGTGGCGTATAACGCCGCCAAACACGGGATTATCGGGATCACACGGGTTGCCGCGTTAGAGTGCGCCAAAGACGGCGTTACCGTCAATGCGATTTGCCCGGGTTACATTGAAACGCCGCTGGTGTTGAATCAAATGAAAGATTTGGCGAAAACACGCAATGTCAGTCTTGAAAATGTATTGGAAGAGGTGCTTTATCCGTTGATTCCGCAAAAAACCTTAATTGATATTGATGATATTGCCAGTTTGGTGCTCTTTGCTTCCAGCCCTTGTGCGAAGCACATTACCGGCACTAACTTGGTGATCGATGCCGGTTATACCGCGCAATAACAAGAATCTCAGGGCGGAGTCTAGTCTGTTTTTGCAAACTGCCCCTGAGTAGGACGGATCAAAAGCAGGTTTCAAGGACGGAACCCGCTTTTTTTGACCCCACAAAATGTTGCAATATGCAGTCGGTTTGCTGCGTTTAGCGCCAAGAATCGATTCATTTATAGGAGAAGTAATATGCTGGGTATTTTGCTTGGTCTTACTATCATTATTGTTTTAGCTTTTCTCGGTTGGTCGATTATTTGGGTCGCGCCGATAGCCGCCGGCGTCGTTGCGTTGTTTGGCGGCTTGGATTTATTGACCGCCTATACCGGTGATTATATGAGCGGTTTCGTCGGTTTTGCCAAAACTTGGTTTCCGATTTTTATGTTGGGCGCTATTTTCGGCAAGCTGATGGAAGTCACTGCAATGGCGAACGCGATTGCCGAAACGATCAGCCGATGGCTTGGGGCAAAACGGGCGATTTTAGCCGTCGTTGTCGCCTGCTCGATTTTAACTTATGGCGGCGTAAGCCTGTTCGTGGTGGTTTTTGCCGTCTATCCGCTCGGTGTGTCGCTGTTCCGTCAGGCGAATATTTCCCGCCGTCTCTTGCCGGGCACGATTGCGCTGGGGGCGTTCACCTATACCATGACGGCTATTCCCGGCACGCCGCAAATTCAAAATTTAATCCCGACCAACTATTTTCATACCACCCCGGCGGCAGCGCCGTTGATGGGGATCGTTTCCGCCTTGATTATGGCGGTATTAGGGTATTATTGGTTAGTTTATCGTGAAACCGCACTTCGCGCCAAAGGGCAAGTATTTACCGAGCTTGAAGCGAAACAACCCGTGCAAACCGGAGATGAAGAGCGTTTGGAAAACGCCGCGGGACAGACAGAAACAGAAAAGGCAATGGCGCCGATTGAAAATAAAAACCCGAATTTCTGGTTTTCTATGTTGCCGCTGGTTTCCGTTGTTGTGGCGCTGAATGTGACCAAACTGTCGATTATCATTGCTTTGCTGATCGGGATCATGCTGATTTTAGTGCTGAGTGTGCCGCGCTATAAAACGTTTATCAAAGCGATTAATGATGGGGCAAACGGCTCGGTATTGGCAATCGTGAATACTTCGGCTGCGGTTGGTTTCGGCACGGTGGTGAAAGCCGTTCCCGGATTTGCGTTGCTATCCGATTTTCTGTTAACGATCAAAGGTTCGCCGCTTATTTCAGAAGCCATATCCGTCACCGCACTTGCCGGCGCAACCGGTTCCGCTAGCGGAGGCATGGGCATTGCATTGGAAAGCTTGGGACAAAAATATTATGAATTGGCAATGGTACAAGGCTTGAATATTGAACATTTTCACCGTGTTGCCGCCATTGCTTCCGGCGGATTGGATACCTTGCCGCATAACGGGGCAGTATTAACCCTATTAGTGATAACCGGAATGAGTCACCGCCAGAGCTACTTTGATATTGCGATGGTGTCTTTAATCATTCCTACTGTTTCGTTAATCACCGTTATTGGCTTGGCGAGTATCGGCATGGTTTAATCGGAATTCGGCATGGCGATCAGTCAACCCCCATGCCGTTTTATTTGTGATCAAGGTATCATTTTGCATACGATACCGCGATAAATTCCTCTATTTTGTGATCCAAGTCTTGAAACAAATCGTTAACAACTCTTGCTCATTTTTTTAACTTAATATAGGGTAAACGGTAGCTGATTTTATATATATAGCGATCGTTTGCTTTCTTTCGCTTCCTGTAACTTCGTTAAGAGGAACGCCGATATGCAACACCTTGATTCCGTATTAAGAGAGAACCGCATTTTCAAACCGAGTGATGATTTCCGTCAAGCCGCCAATATCGGGCAGTTGGAAGGGTATCAGGCGCTGTGGGAATTCGCCGACAAAGATTATCTACAATATTGGGCGGATTTAGCGCGCGAATTAATCAGTTGGAAAAAGCCGTTTATGACTATTTTCGACGACAGCAACGCGCCGTTTTACAAATGGTTCCCGGACGGTAAACTCAATGCCTCCTATAACTGTCTTGATCGCCATTTGCCGGATAAAGGCAACAAAACCGCTCTGATCTTCGAGTCCGATTTCGGGCAGGTCAACACGTTTAGCTACAGCCAATTGCATAATCGGGTGTGCCGTTTCGGCAATGCGTTGCGCGAACTGGGCATTGGCAAGGGCGATCGGGTGGTGATTTATATGCCGATGATTGTCGAAGCGGTGATTGCAATGCAAGCCTGCGCGCGTATCGGTGCGATTCATTCGGTGGTGTTCGGCGGGTTTTCCGCCGGCGCCTTACGCGATCGGATTGAAGACGCCGAAGCCAAATTGGTGATCACGGCTAACGGCGGTTTGCGCGGCGGCAAGATTATTCCGTTGAAAGAAACGGTGGACGAAGCGCTGGAGATGGGCTGTCCGACCATACAAAACGTGGTGGTCTATTACCGTTTGAATATCGATACGCCGTGGCAAAACGGGCGCGATCTCTGGTGGCATGAATTATCAAAACACCAACCGGATTTTTGCGAACCGGAGTGGATGAACTCGGAAGATCCGCTGTTTATCTTGTATACCTCCGGTTCGACCGGCAAACCGAAAGGGATTGTGCATAGCACGGCAGGCTATTTGTTAGGTGCGCTCAATACTTTCCGCAATGTGTTTGATAACAAGCCGGAGGATATTTATTGGTGCACCGCCGATGTGGGTTGGATCACCGGACACTCTTACGTCTGTTACGGACCGTTGGCGAACGGCGCAACTCAGGTGATTTATGAGGGCGTGCCGAGTTATCCTGATCCGGGGCGGATTTGGCGTACCATTCAACGGCATAAAATTAGCGTGTTTTATACTTCGCCGACCTTGATCCGCTCTTTGACCCGCGTTGGCGAGCGGATTCCGAACAAATACGATCTCTCTTCGTTGCGACTGTTGGGCAGTGTCGGCGAACCGATCAACCCGTCGGCGTGGATGTGGCTGTACGATGTGATTGGTAAAGAACGCTGTCCGATTGTCGATACCTGGTGGCAAACCGAAACCGGTTCGATCATGTTGTCGCCGCTGCCGGGGATCAATTCGATGAAACCGGGTTCCTGTACCTTGCCGTTGCCGGGGATCATGGCGGATGTGGTGGATGAACAGGGGCAGAAAATTCGCGATCAAAGCGGCGGAATGTTGGTGATTAAGCGTCCGTTTCCATCAATGTTGCGTACGATTTGGAATGATGACGCCCGTTATCAAGCCACCTATTTTCCGGAGGAACTCGGCGGCAAATATTATGTTGCCGGCGATTCCGCCCACCGCGATGAAGACGGTTATTTCTGGATTTTAGGACGTACCGACGATGTACTGAACGTTTCCGGACACCGTCTCGGCACCATGGAAATCGAATCGGCACTGGTCGCCAATCCGCAGGTAGCGGAAGCGGCGGTAGTCGGCAAACCGGATGAAATAAAAGGCGAGGCGGTGGTGGCGTTTGTGGTGTTGAACACGCCGCTGCCGGACGGCGAGGAAGCCAAAGCCCTGGCCGATGAGTTGAAACAGTGGGTATCGAAAGAAATCGGTAAAATTGCGCGTCCGGAGGATATTCGTTTCGCCGAAAACTTGCCGAAAACCCGTTCTGGCAAAATCATGCGCCGTTTGCTGCGCTCGATTGCCAAAAACGAAATGATCACCCAAGATATTTCTACGCTGGAAAACCCGCAAATTATCGGGCAATTGCAACGGCAGGTGTTGTAATTTAGCCGTATTTTACCAAAGTGCGGTTTATTTGAACCGCACTTGTCTATTTTCTTGCTAAACAATGTATTTTCCGACTGCTTTTTTTTGCATTTTACGACATAATCAAGCGATAACCAGCAACAAGGAAAATTATGCAACAAGGTCAACTCTATATTGTTTCCGCGCCGAGTGGGGCGGGCAAATCCTCGCTGATTGCGGCATTACTAGAACAGATAGCATTAAAACAACGCGCAAACAAGGCGCAAGTTTCGATTTCACACACCACGCGCCAACCGCGTCCCGGCGAAGAGCACGGCGTGCATTATTATTTCAGTACGGTGGCGGAATTTGAAGACTTAATCGCACAAGGGCTGTTTTTGGAATATGCCAAGGTATTCGGTAATTATTACGGCACCTCGATTCCGATGATTGAACAGAGTTTGGCGCAGGGAATCGATGTCTTTTTGGACATCGACTGGCAGGGCGCGCAGCAAGTGCGGTTGAAAATGCCGAATTGCAAAAGTATTTTTATTTTGCCGCCGTCGCTGCAAGAATTGGAACGGCGCTTAATCGGACGCGGGCAGGATTCGGCGAAGGTGATCGCCTCGCGTATGGCGAAAGCGATCAGTGAAATGGAACATTATGCTGAATATGACTATGTGATTATCAATGATAATTTCGAACAATCGCTGGCAGAACTGCAAGCGGTGTTGTTGGCAAATCGCGTTACGTTGGCGGCACAGCAGCAAAATCGGCAGCGATTACTTCAGCAATTACTGGCGAAATAACGCTAATTTTAGTATCATATACCGTTTTTATAACAACAGACCCTATACTGAATTGAGTGGAGAAAAACTATGGCACGAGTAACTGTGCAAGATGCGGTAGAGAAAATCGGTAACCGTTTTGATTTAATTTTAACCGCGTCCCGTCGTGCGCGCCAACTGCAATCCAATGCGCGCGAGCCGCTGGTTGAGCCGGAAAACGATAAACCGACCGTGATTGCGTTGCGTGAAATCGAAAAAGGCTTAATCAACAACGAGATTATGGATAAACAAGAGCGTTACGAACA
The DNA here is from genome assembly GCF_053570765.1 of Testudinibacter sp. P17/SS/0325. Next base: position 1,305,746 of record NZ_CM131635.1, read on the forward strand.
ATTAGAACAAGAAACCGCGGAAATTCATGCCGTTTCCCTGTTGTCTGCTGAAGAACAGGCATAAGCCGATATTTCTAATAAGGCAGGTGTGATTTGTATCTATTCGAGAGCCTAAACCGGATTATTCAAGGCTATTTGCCACCGGAACAGATCGAACTGGTGAAGCAAGCCTATGTGATCGCCCGTGATGCCCACGAAGGCGTAACCCGTTCCAGCGGCGAGCCGTATATCACCCACCCGGTGGCGGTGGCGTCGATTATCGCCGAGATGAAACTGGATCACGAAGCGGTGATGGCGGCGTTGTTACACGACGTGATCGAAGATACCCCTTACACCGAACAACAGCTGACCGAAGCCTTTGGGCAGAGCGTCGCCGAGATCGTCGAGGGCGTGTCGAAACTGGATAAATTAAAATTCAGGACACGCAAAGAGGCGGAAACCGAGAATTTCCGCAAGATGATTTTGGCGATGACCAAAGATATTCGGGTGGTGTTGATTAAGCTGGCAGACCGCACCCACAATATGCGCACCCTAGGTTCGTTGCGCCCGGACAAACGCCGGCGTATCGCTAAAGAAACGTTGGAAATTTACAGCCCGTTGGCACACCGTTTGGGGATTGAGCATATCAAAAACGAATTGGAGGATTTAGGCTTTGAAGCCTTGCACCCAAACCGTTACCAAGTGTTGCAAAAAGTGATCCAAGCCGCGCGCGGCAACCGCAAAGAGATGATTCAGCGCATTGCCGATGAAATCAAAGGGCGGTTGGACGATGCCGGTATCCATTCACGCGTATTTGGTCGAGAAAAACATCTGTATTCGATCTACCAAAAAATGCGTTTAAAAGAGCAGCGTTTCCATTCGATTATGGATATTTACGCCTTTCGGGCAATCGTCGATGATGTCGATACCTGCTACCGCGTGCTGGGGCAAATGCACGGATTGTATAAACCGCGTCCCGGGCGGGTGAAAGATTACATCGCCATTCCCAAAGCCAACGGCTATCAATCGCTGCACACCTCGATGATCGGGCCGCACGGCGTGCCGGTCGAAGTGCAGATCCGTACCGAAGATATGGATCAAATGGCGGAAATGGGGGTGGCGGCGCACTGGGCGTATAAGCAAGGCAGCGAAGTCAAAAATACCACCGCACAAATCCGTGCGCAACGCTGGCTGCAAAGCCTGATAGAGTTGCAGCAAAGTTCGGGCAACTCGTTGGAATTTATCGAAAGCGTGAAATCCGATATGTTCCCGGACGAAATCTATGTCTTCACCCCGAAAGGGCGGATCGTCGAATTACCAACCGGCGCAACCGCGATTGACTTTGCCTATGCGGTGCATTCCGACATCGGACAAACCTGTATCGGCGCACGGGTCGATCGCGTGCCGTATCCGTTATCGCAACCGTTGGAAAGCGGGCAAACGGTGGAAGTGATCACCGCGCCGTCGGCACGCCCAAGTGCGGGTTGGCTCAATTTTGTGGTGACGGCCAAAGCGCGTTCTAAAATCCGCCAAACCCTGAAAAGTTTACGCCGCGACGAATCGGTTATTTTAGGCAAACGCCAACTGATTCATTCACTTTCGCCGTACAAATTGGAAGATATTGATCAGCAACGCTTGCAACATTTATTGACCGAGTTAAAACTGAGCGATTTTGACGATCTGTTGGCGGAAATCGGCTTGGGCAATCAAATGAGCGCGGTCATTGCGCACAGTTTGCTGGGTGAAAAAATTGCGATTGATACTGACGGCATTCCGAATAACCACAAAGATTCTAATAACTTGATTATCAAAGGTGCGGAAGGCTTGCTGATCAGCTGCGCCAAATGTTGCCACCCGGTACCGGGCGACCCGGTTATTGCATTTGTCAGCCCGGGCAAGGGCTTGGTGGTACACCATGCGTCTTGTTCCAATATTGTGCGGGAAAGTCAAAACCAACCGGAGCATTTCACGTCGGTTGAGTGGGAAAAGAGTGAAAACACCGCCGAATTCGATGCCGAATTGCGGATTGAAATGGTGAACAAGCAGGGGATTCTAGCGAATCTGACCTCGGCAATCGCGGCAACCGGCAGCAATATTAAAAGCATTGTCACCGAAGAAAAAGAGGGGCGGGTGTATGTCGTCACTCTTTTGATCTCAACTCACAACGTACAACAACTGAACGGCGTGATGAAAAAGCTAAGTGCGGTTTCCGGCGTGATTGAGATTGTGCGTAATATCAACGAATAACCTGAGTTGAATAATGAAAGAGCAGTTGCTAGATGCGATTCCGCTGACCGCACTTACCGGAGTGGGCGCGGCGGTGGCGGCAAAGCTCGCTAAAATCAATATTAACAATGTGCAGGATCTGCTGTTTCACCTGCCGAGCCGTTATGAAGACCGCACGCGCATTACCCCGCTCAGTCAAATTCGCGCCGATCAATACGCCACGATTGAGGGCGTGGTGCAAACAGCGGAAGTGACTTTCGGCAAACGTCCGATTTTAACCGTCACGTTGTCGGACGGCAACAGCAAAATCGGTTTGCGCTTTTTCAATTTCAATGCCGGCATGAAAAACAGCCTGCAAGCCGGTACACGGGTGAAAGCCTTTGGCGAGATTAAGCGTGGGCGCTTTATGGCGGAAATCCATCACCCGCAATATCAAATTATTCGCAACGATCAGCCGGTTGTTTTAGAAGAAAACCTCACGCCGATTTATCCGACCACCGACGGCTTGCGCCAAACAGCACTGCGCAATCTAACCGAGCAGGCATTGAAATTATTGCACGGCACACCGGTGAACGAACTGCTGCCGCTGGAGTTTAATCCGCACCGTATCAGCCTGAAAGAGGCGCTGACTTGCCTGCACCGTCCGCCGCCGAATATTTCTTTCGAACAATTGGAACAAGGCAAGCACCCGGCACAACAGCGGCTGATTTATGAAGAATTATTGGCGCATAATTTGGCAATCCAGCAAAGTCGGGTCGAAACCAAACGCTTGAATGCGGAAAGTTTAACGGTTGATCCGCACTTGACCGCACTTTTTCTGGCACAACTGCCGTTTCGGCCGACCAAAGCACAACAGCGTGTGGCGGCAGAAATTCAGCAAGATATGGCAAAAAACGAGCCGATGATGCGCTTGGTGCAAGGGGATGTCGGTTCAGGCAAAACGTTGGTTGCGGCATTGGCGGCGTTGACGGCAATCGGGCAAGGCAAGCAGGCGGCACTGATGGCACCGACTGAAATCTTAGCCGAACAGCACGCACAGAATTTCCGCCGTTGGTTTGAGCCGTTGGGAATTGAAATCGGCTGGCTTGCCGGCAAAGTGAAAGGCAAAGCGCGCCAAACAGCGTTGGATCAGATCAAGTGCGGTCAGGCGAAGATGATTGTCGGCACGCACGCGCTGTTTCAAGAAGATGTCGAATTTGCCAATTTATCATTGGTGATTATCGATGAACAGCACCGTTTTGGCGTACATCAACGGCTGATGTTGCGCGAAAAAGGGCTGAAAAATGCATTTTATCCACACCAACTGATTATGACCGCAACGCCGATTCCGCGCACGTTGGCGATGACGGTGTATGCCGATTTGGATACCTCGATTATCGATGAATTGCCGCCGGGACGCACCCCGATTCAAACCATTGTGATTTCCGAAGAGCGGCGCGATGAAATCGTGCAACGGGTTAATCAGGCGTGTAACAATGAAAAACGGCAGGCGTATTGGGTCTGTACCCTGATTGAAGAATCGGAAGTGCTGGAAGCGCAAGCCGCCGAAGCGATCATGCAGGATCTGCAACGGGCGCTGCCGAATCTCGCCATCGGCTTGGTGCATGGGCGTATGAAAGCACAAGAAAAACAGATGGTTATGCAGCAATTCAAACAAGCGGAATTGGATTTGTTGGTGGCGACGACGGTGATTGAAGTCGGGGTTGACGTACCGAATGCCAGTTTGATGATTATCGAAAATGCCGAACGCTTGGGCTTATCGCAATTGCACCAACTGCGCGGGCGGGTCGGGCGCGGCAGCATTGATTCTTATTGCGTGCTGATGTACAAACCCCCGCTCGGCAAGGTCTCGCGCCAGCGTTTGCAAGTATTGCGCGACAGCCAGGACGGTTTTGTGATTGCGGAAAAAGATCTGCAAATTCGCGGGCCGGGCGAAGTGTTGGGCACAAAACAGACCGGTATTGCCGAATTTAAAATTGCTAATTTGCTGCGTGATCGCAAGTTGATCCCCTTGGTACAACACAACGCACGCCAACTTATTGAACGCTATCCGAGTTGTGTGGACGGCTTGATTCAACGCTGGCTTGATCAACGGACAATGTACAGCAATGCCTAAGCAGAAAATAATTCCGGGTTACCGCACTTGGTTGCAAAGTGCGGTTTGGCAACAGGGCGCAACCGCACTTTCGGCGACGGAACAAGAGTGGTTGTTGTGTGCGGAATCGTTAACCGCAAAACTAAAACGGCACTGTAAGCTGTTTCAAGTCGAGTTGTTACACCAAGGTTGGCAAAACGAGCTGTTCAGTAATGAAAGTGCGGTTTTAGCGAAAAATCAACGCTATTGGTTGCGTGAAGTCTTTTTATATGGCGATCAACAACCTTGGCTCTTTGCCCGCACCGTTATTCCCGAACAGCTTTGTATACAATTCCCGCCGTTATTGGCGCTAGGCGACAAACCGTTAGGTGAATTTTTATTCGAACAAAAATTCGTACGCGGCGAGTTGGAATGGAGTAAAATGGACGGATTAGCGGCTAGGCGCTCTGTTTTTTCAATGCAAGACAGCTGGTTACTTGTCAGCGAATTGTTTTTAGATGATTTTGGCTATTTATGATGAAGAAAAATAATCCATTACCGACTGTTTTGGTGTTTGATTCCGGTGTCGGCGGCTTGACGGTCTATGCTGAAATACAGGCATTATTGCCGAATTGCCATTACCTCTATTGCTTGGATAATGCCTTTTTTCCTTACTCGGAAAAAAGCGAACGGCAGATTATCGACCGCACTTTGCTCGTTTGTCAAAAGTTAGTCGCACAGTATCCGATTGATCTGGTGGTTATCGCCTGTAATACCGCGAGTACGGTGGTATTGCCGACATTGAGAGAGCAGCTGCCGCAGCATATCGAAATCGTCGGTACTGTACCGGCAATCAAACCGGCGGCACAGGTGTCACAAACCAAACATATCGGCTTGTTGGCAACCAAAGGTACGGTAAAACGGGCTTATACCGAAGAATTAATCCAAAATTATGCTGTCGATTGTGTTGTCGAGAAAATCGGAACAACCGAATTAGTCGAACTTGCAGAAAAGAAAATGCGCGGCGATTCGGTGGATTTGGGACGGTTGCACAATATTGTCAAGCCTTGGGTTGAGTTGAAAACGTTGGATACGGTCATTTGGGGTTGCACCCATTTTCCATTACTGGAAAATGAACTGAAACTCTGTCTGCCGCAAGTGAAATATTTTGTTGATTCCAGCAAGGCGGTAGCAAAACGGGTTAAACAGCTATTGCAGGAAAAACAATTATATCAAGTAGAAAGTAGCGAATTACCAAGCGCAAAAAAACTGATTTTTTCTACCGCAGCGATTAACCATATTTTCGGCTTCCAAAGCATGATGCAACGTTACGGTTTCAGCGAATGGCAACAGGTAGATACAAACCAACCGGACTAATACTAAAGTTTTACGTCTAAAATGCCGGTTAAATCGGCATTTCGCTTAAGAAACTAGCAATCGCTCTTTTTTCCGCAAAAATAATGATCTTTTTTTAAAAAAGATCTTGCCAAAAAATTTTGCCGCCCTATAATGCGCTTCCACTGACGGCGACAACGCAAAACGGCGTGGCAAGTCGGTGAAAGTGAAGCGGTTAGTTTAAAAATCGCTTGACGAAAAAATGGGATTGTGTAGAATGACAATCCTTTCCTTGAAAAGAAGGAAACTGTTCTTTAACAATATATCAGACAATCTGTGTGGGCACTTGTGCAAGGCATTGGTAATTTAAAGATTTAAAAAACTAAAGTCTTAATGAGTGCTGATAGTAAATTCATAATTGAAACTTTTGTGGTTTCAACATTATAGTCAGAAATTCGTTGAGCGATTGAACTTGAATTGAAGAGTTTGATCATGGCTCAGATTGAACGCTGGCGGCAGGCTTAACACATGCAAGTCGAGCGGTAACGGGGGAGAGCTTGCTCTCTTGCCGACGAGCGGCGGACGGGTGAGTAATGCTTGGGAATCTGGCTTATGGAGGGGGATAACTACGGGAAACTGTAGCTAATACCGCGTAATGTCTTAGGACTAAAGGGTGGGACTTTCGAGCCGCCCGCCATAAGATGAGCCCAAGTGAGATTAGGTAGTTGGTGAGGTAAAGGCTCACCAAGCCGTCGATCTCTAACTGGTCTGAGAGGATGACCAGTCACACTGGGACTGAGACACGGCCCAGACTCCTACGGGAGGCAGCAGTGGGGAATATTGCGCAATGGGGGGAACCCTGACGCAGCCATGCCGCGTGAATGAAGAAGGCCTTCGGGTTGTAAAGTTCTTTCGGTGATGAGGAAGGTGTTTTGTTTAATAGACAGAGCAATTGACGTTAGTCACAGAAGAAGCACCGGCTAACTCCGTGCCAGCAGCCGCGGTAATACGGAGGGTGCGAGCGTTAATCGGAATAACTGGGCGTAAAGGGCACGCAGGCGGATAGATAAGTGAGATGTGAAATCCCCGAGCTTAACTTGGGAACAGCATTTCATACTGTTTATCTAGAGTTTTGTAGAGAGGGGTAGAATTCCACGTGTAGCGGTGAAATGCGTAGAGATGTGGAGGAATACCGGAGGCGAAGGCGGCCCCTTGGACAAAGACTGACGCTCATGTGCGAAAGCGTGGGGAGCAAACAGGATTAGATACCCTGGTAGTCCACGCTGTAAACGATGTCGATTTGGGGGTTGCCTGTATGGGTGGCTCTCGAAGCTAACGCGTTAAATCGACCGCCTGGGGAGTACGGCCGCAAGGTTAAAACTCAAATGAATTGACGGGGGCCCGCACAAGCGGTGGAGCATGTGGTTTAATTCGATGCAACGCGAAGAACCTTACCTACTCTTGACATCCTAAGAAGAGCTCAGAGATGAGCTTGTGCCTTCGGGAACTTAGAGACAGGTGCTGCATGGCTGTCGTCAGCTCGTGTTGTGAAATGTTGGGTTAAGTCCCGCAACGAGCGCAACCCTTATCCTTTGTTGCCAGCATGTAAAGATGGGAACTCAAAGGAGACTGCCGGTGACAAACCGGAGGAAGGTGGGGATGACGTCAAGTCATCATGGCCCTTACGAGTAGGGCTACACACGTGCTACAATGGCGTATACAGAGGGAGGCGAGAGTGCGAGCTTAAGCGAATCTCTTAAAGTGCGTCGTAGTCCGGATTGGAGTCTGCAACTCGACTCCATGAAGTCGGAATCGCTAGTAATCGCAAATCAGAATGTTGCGGTGAATACGTTCCCGGGCCTTGTACACACCGCCCGTCACACCATGGGAGTGGGTTGTACCAGAAGTAGATAGCTTAACCGGAAGGGGGGCGTTTACCACGGTATGATTCATGACTGGGGTGAAGTCGTAACAAGGTAACCGTAGGGGAACCTGCGGTTGGATCACCTCCTTATATATGACTGATGATTTTGTATAGGTGTTCACACAGATTGTTTGATAGATTTGAGAATAACGTGTTATGGTCGCGGTCCCCATCGTCTAGAGGCCTAGGACATCGCCCTTTCACGGCGGTAACCGGGGTTCGAATCCCCGTGGGGACGCCATAACACGATATTTTTGAATCGTATCGGTGAAAACCGATTTGTTCTTTAAAAATTTGGACACAAGCTAAAAACTGAAGAGAACTCAAGCGTTCGAGAGGACGTAAGAGCTGAGTATTCGAAAATCGAGCAATCGAGAATCGAATTGGGCTTGTTTGGTGAGAAAAGGCACTGAGCAGGTCAGCGTAGGGAAACTTACGCACGAGTCAATGGAAGACGGCTTTGGGAATGGAAAGCGGACTGAACGAAACGGGCACGAAAGTGGTTAGTTGAAATGAAAGTGCGGTCTGAAAATTCTTGAGGTTGTATGGTTAAGTGACTAAGCGTGCAGGGTGGATGCCTAGGCAGTCAGAGGCGAAGAAGGACGTGCTAATCTGCGAAAAGCGTGGAGGAGTTGATAAGAAGCGTTAATACTCCACGATATCCGAATGGGGAAACCCAGTAGATGAAGAATCTACTATTGTTAACTGAATCCATAGGTTAACAAGGCGAACCGGGAGAACTGAAACATCTCAGTACCCCGAGGAAAAGAAATCAATTGAGATTCCGTAAGTAGCGGCGAGCGAACACGGAGAAGCCGTTAGTGATAGTAAGTGAGTTAGGAGAATGAGTTGGGAAGCTCAATCGCAGAGGGTGATAATCCCGTATCCGAAGGCACAGTTACGGTACTAAGCTAACAGCAAGTAGGGCGGGACACGAGAAATCCTGTTTGAAGATGGGGGGACCATCCTCCAAGGCTAAATACTCCTGACTGACCGATAGTGAACCAGTACCGTGAGGGAAAGGCGAAAAGAACCCTGGTGAAGGGAGTGAAATAGAACCTGAAACCCTGTACGTACAAGCAGTGGGAGCCCTATCACTCAAGTGTATTGAGAGTGGTATAGAAAACGTTGAAATGCGGTTAACGTTTTGCGAAGCAAAACGGTCAACCCCAAAATCAATCAGGAAACTGATGATTAATCGGCGTGTGAAAGGGGCGTTTTACGAAGTAAAACGGCAATCCGAAAGCAGTATGCTTGAGGATAGGGTGACTGCGTACCTTTTGTATAATGGGTCAGCGACTTATATTGTGTAGCGAGGTTAACCGAATAGGGGAGCCGAAGGGAAACCGAGTCTTAACTGGGCGAAGAGTTGCACGATATAGACCCGAAACCCGGTGATCTAGCCATGGGCAGGTTGAAGGTTGGGTAACACTAACTGGAGGACCGAACCGACTACTGTTGAAAAAGTAGCGGATGACTTGTGGCTGGGGGTGAAAGGCCAATCAAACCGGGAGATAGCTGGTTCTCCCCGAAATCTATTTAGGTAGAGCCTTAGATGAATACCTTCGGGGGTAGAGCACTGTTTCGGCTAGGGGGTCATCCCGACTTACCAACCCGATGCAAACTGCGAATACCGAAGAGTACTATCTAGGAGACACACGGCGGGTGCTAACGTTCGTCGTGAAGAGGGAAACAACCCAGACCGCCAGCTAAGGTCCCAAAGTCTATGTTAAGTGGGAAACGAAGTGGGAAGGCTTAGACAGCTAGGATGTTGGCTTAGAAGCAGCCATCATTTAAAGAAAGCGTAATAGCTCACTAGTCGAGTCGGCCTGCGCGGAAGATGTAACGGGGCTAAAACATAGCACCGAAGCTGCGGCATTCAGATGACAGATTTCAGATGTCAGGAGACAGTATGGCAATCAAGTTTGAAGATTTGAAGGTGTTTCAACGCGCTTATAAAGTGTCGTTGGAAATTCATCAAGCGAGCTTGGATTTTCCTAAGATAGAGCAATATGCGTTAGGAGACCAAGTTAGACGGGCAAGCAAAAGCATTTGTGCAAATTTAGCCGAAGGTTTTGCAAGGCAACGTACTAAAGCGGATTTAAATCGATTTCTTAGCATGGCAATAGGCAGTGCTGATGAAATGCGAGTTTGGTTAAGATACTGTTATGACTTGAAATATGCAGATGGACAAGATTGGCAAAGATGGCGTAATGAATACGAAGAAATTGCGAAGATGTTACAAGGTTTTGGTAAAACACCGAAACCTGACGTCTGAAGTCTGTCATCTGATTGGGTAGGGGAGCGTTGTGTAAGCGGAAGAAGGTGGCTCGAGAGGGCTGCTGGACGTATCACAAGTGCGAATGCTGACATAAGTAACGATAAAGGGGGTGAAAAACCCCCTCGCCGGAAGACCAAGGGTTCCTGTCCAACGTTAATCGGGGCAGGGTGAGTCGGCCCCTAAGGCGAGGCTGAAGAGCGTAGTCGATGGGAAACGGGTTAATATTCCCGTACTTGTGATAAGAGCGATGTGGGGACGGAGCAGGTTAGGTTATCCGGGTGACGGAAGTCCCGGTCCAAGCGTGTAGGATGGATGATTAGGCAAATCCGGTCATCTAAATCAGAGGCGTGACGGGGAGACTCCACGGAGTCGAAGTAACCGATACCACACTTCCAGGAAAAGCCGCTAAGCTTATCTTATCATAAACCGTACTGAAAACCGACACAGGTGGTCAGGTAGAGAATACTCAGGCGCTTGAGAGAACTCGGGTGAAGGAACTAGGCAAAATAGCACCGTAACTTCGGGAGAAGGTGCGCTGACGGTAATTGAAGTCCTTAACGGATAGAGGTGAAGTCAGTCGAAGTGACCAGCTGGCTGCAACTGTTTATTAAAAACACAGCACTCTGCAAACACGAAAGTGGACGTATAGGGTGTGACGCCTGCCCGGTGCTGGAAGGTTAATTGATGATGTGAGAGCATTTGATCGAAGCCCCAGTAAACGGCGGCCGTAACTATAACGGTCCTAAGGTAGCGAAATTCCTTGTCGGGTAAGTTCCGACCTGCACGAATGGCGTAATGATGGCCAGGCTGTCTCCACCCGAGACTCAGTGAAATTGAAATCGCCGTGAAGATGCGGTGTACCCGCGGCTAGACGGAAAGACCCCGTGAACCTTTACTATAGCTTGACACTGAACATTGAATTTTGATGTGTAGGATAGGTGGGAGACAGAGAAGTATTAACGCCAGTTAATATGGAGTCGTTGTTGAAATACCACCCTTTAAGGTTTGATGTTCTAACACAGACTGCGGCACGCGGTCGTGGACAGTGTCTGGTGGGTAGTTTGACTGGGGCGGTCTCCTCCCAAAGCGTAACGGAGGAGTACGAAGGTTTGCTAATCACGGTCGGACATCGTGAGGTTAGTACAATGGTATAAGCAAGCTTGACTGCGAGACGGACATGTCGAGCAGGTGCGAAAGCAGGTCATAGTGATCCGGTGGTTCTGAATGGAAGGGCCATCGCTCAACGGATAAAAGGTACTCCGGGGATAACAGGCTGATACCGCCCAAGAGTTCATATCGACGGCGGTGTTTGGCACCTCGATGTCGGCTCATCACATCCTGGGGCTGAAGTAGGTCCCAAGGGTATGGCTGTTCGCCATTTAAAGTGGTACGCGAGCTGGGTTTAGAACGTCGTGAGACAGTTCGGTCCCTATCTGCCGTGGGCGTTGGAAAATTGAAAGGGGCTGCTCCTAGTACGAGAGGACCGGAGTGGACGCACCGCTGGTGTTCCCGTTGTTTCGCCAGAAGCATTGCGGGGTAGCTATGTGCGGGAGAGATAAGTGCTGAAAGCATCTAAGCACGAAACTTGCCTTGAGATGAGTTTTCCCACACTTAGAGTGTGTAAGGGTTGTTTAAGACGAAGACGTAGATAGGCGGGGTGTGTAAGTGTAGTGATACATTGAGCTAACCCGTACTAATTGCCCGAGAGGCTTAACCATACAACGCTCAAGGGTTTTACCCAAAAGCCGAGAGAAAGTTGTAAGAAAAGACAAGAGACGAAAGAGCGAAGTAAGAAGCTCGAGTAGGGCTCGAGGAGTTTGAATCAGTAATAGCTTGTGACCGAATAGGAATAACAGCGAAAGAAACGCTGAAAGAATAAAAAATAGAGAACAAAACAAAGTAAGAAGAAACAAAGACAATCAAGCCGAATTATTCCGGCGGCGATAGTGCGGTAGCACCACCTGACCCCATGCCGAACTCAGAAGTGAAATGCCGTAACGCCGATGGTAGTGTGGGGTCTCCCCATGTGAGAGTAGGACACCGCCGGATTTTATTTTCTAAGTAAACTTAATCAATAGAGTTTATTTAGAAAATAAAAAATTTTGGTAGCCATAGTGCAACAGACCCACCTGATCCCTTGCCGAACTCAGAAGTGAAATGTTGTTACGCCGATGGTAGTGTGGGGTCTCCCCATGTGAGAGTAGGTCACTACCAATTATCAATTTCAGCGGAGTGGTAGTTCAGCTGGTTAGAATACCTGCCTGTCACGCAGGGGGTCGCGGGTTCGAGTCCCGTCCATTCCGCCAACTTACAATCTAGGGGCGTAGTTCAATTGGTAGAGCACCGGTCTCCAAAACCGGGTGTTGGGAGTTCGAGCCTCTCCGCCCCTGCCATCTTTTATTAACTATATTTAGTATTCTTATTTTTCCTATTATCTTTTGATTATCTTCCTGTTTCAGGCGTCATTCTTATTCAATTTCGGCAAATCCATAACCGTTTTTATCATAAACCAAATACGGCGCACTGTTGCGCCAATCGCCTAAGACGATTCGGGTAAAAGTGCGGTTTTGTGCGTGACTATGATGGATTGCCTGTCGATGCGTATGACCGTGAATTAAAGTTTCGACGGCAAAACGTTGCATTGTGTCCAAGACAAAATCAGGATTAACGTCCATAATCCGAACCGGTTTTTCGCTTTTTTGGCGTTGGCTTTTGCGACGGATTTTATTGGCAATGCGCAGGCGGATAAAGAGCGGTAGGCATAAAAAGACTTTCTGCCGCCAAATACTATGCACTTTTTTGCGATATGCTTGATAGTTGATGTCATCGGTGCAGAGCGTGTCGCCGTGACAAAGTAAGACCGGTGTGCCGTATGGATTAATTATTTGATATTCGGGCAATAAAATTAAACCGCACTTTTCGGCAAAGCCTTCGCCAATCAAGAAATCGCGGTTGCCGTGTTGAAAATACACCTTGATACCTTTATCGGTTAGGCGCTTAATTTCAGCTTGTACTAACTGCGCTAAAGCGGAATTTTCATCATCGCCAATCCAAAAATCAAATAAGTCGCCTAAAATATATAACGCCTCGCCTTTTACCGCTTCGTTTTGCATAAATCGGCTAAAAAGTGCGGTTAAATGCGGTTGTTGTTCGCTTAAATGAAGGTCGGCAATAAAGTAGGTTTTTGTCATGATTTGATACACATATTTGGCTATTTTCGTTATACTCTAACAAAATTTTCAGGAACTCGTCTATGTTATTATTGTCACGTGCAATTGTGGTGGTGTTTGCCGCACTTTTGATTTGTCTGTTAGGCACAATTTATTCACTGATTCGTTTTAAAAATCCAAGTAACGTCGGCGTGGTTGCCCGTTGGTTCGGGCGTTTGCATCCGCTGTTCGGAATCGAAGTCGAGCACCGTTTTGCTGCGAATGCAAGTGATAACGGGCCTTGTATCTATATTGGCAACCACCAGAATAATTATGATATGGTCACCATGGCATATATGGTGCGGCCGAGAACCGTGAGCGTCGGTAAAAGAAGCCTGGCGTTTATTCCGTTTTTTGGCTTGTTATATTGGGCAAGCGGGAATATTTTACTTGACCGTGATAATAAGAATAAAGCCCATTCTACCATGGGTGAGTTGGCGCAACGGATTAATCAGGATAAGGTTTCGATTTGGATGTTTCCGGAAGGTACGCGTAGTCGCGGACGCGGATTGCTGCCGTTTAAAACCGGGGCTTTTCATGCGGCAATTGCAGCCGGCGTGCCGATTGTGCCGGTTTGTTGCAGCAATTTGCATAATAAAATCAATCTGAACCGTTGGAATAATGGTAAGGTGATTTGTGAAATGTTGCCGCCGATTGACACCTCCGCTTATAGCCGTGAGAATGTACGCGAGTTGGCGAATTATTGCCATGCGGTGATGAAACAAAAAATCGAACAGCTTGATCAAGAGCTGGCGAACCGTTCGTAGACAGGTTGCCGATGAAATCCGGATTATCGCGCCGAGTACTTTTAAAAACGGCAACCGCACTTGGGGCAAGTGCGGTTTTGCCTACTGTTGCCGCTGCCTCGAGCAAGCAAGCCCTGTATATCCCGCCGGTGTTGGACGTTGGTCGCGGGCGGCCGGTATTATTGTCTATGAGCAGCAGCAAGCGGATATTCGAGGGCAATAAAAAGGTCGAAGCTTGGGGGTTTAATGGACTGTATCTCGGGCCGACGATTCGCTGCAAACAGGGCGATTTCGTTCGCTTGAATTACCATAACCAGCTAGCGCAGGCAATTTCCATCAGTTTGCAGGGGCTACAGGTCAGCGGGGAATTGTATGGCGGCATCGGGCGCCAATTCCAACCTTCGACATCATGGGCGCCGATTGTGCCGATTACCCAACCCGCGGCGACTTGCTGGTATCATGCCGATACGCTGGCGCATTCGGCTTATCAGGTTTATCGCGGTTTGGTCGGCATGTGGTGGATTGACGACACGGAGAGCCGAAAAGCCAAGCTGCCGAATAAATACGGTATTAATGATATTCCGTTGATTTTGCAAGATCTCAGTTTGAATAATCAAGGTGAACAACTTTTCAATCTGAATCAATCGCAATTTTTAGGCAATCGCTTATTTGTTAACGGCGGTGAAGCCCCTTATCTGAATGTGGCGCGCGGTTGGGTGCGTTTGCGGATTTTGAATGCCTCGGTATCACGCAGTTACCAGCTGAACTTTGATGACGGGCGCAGCATACTGGTGTTGGCGGGCAGCTTGGGATTTCTGCCGCAACTGCGTGAAGTGCGGTCGGTTTTTGTGCCGCCCGGCGAACGTATCGAAATCTTGGTCGATTTGAATGAGGGCGGCAATGTTAGCCTCATCAGCGGTGAAAAGCGCGGTTTGTTTGACAAAATGACCTCATGGTTTGCCGATGATGATGAACTGGTGGATAACACCGTGTTGGAATTACGCCCAGATGGTTTGCTTTCTGTATTTAATCAACAGCCGGATTTTCAGCGGCAAGAACAGCTTAGTCATCAGGTTGACGTGGCACAACAGCGTGATTTTGTCATTGATGTGGATAATGCACTGATTAATCGGCAAAAATTTGATCCGCGCCGGGTCGATGTCAATGCAAAACTCGGTTCGTATGAACGTTGGAATCTGACCGCCAGCGCGCCGATTGGTTTTAGCGTGCAAGGCGCGAAATTTATGCTCGAATCGTTCAACGGGCAACGAGTTGACGCTTCGCAGCTGAGTTGGCGCGATACGGTTTTGGTTAACGGCAACCTCTCTATTCTGGTGAAATTCGAGCATACGTCATCGAATAATTACCCGTTCACCTTCGGCAGCAGCGATTTAATGCTGGCGGACAAAGGTTGTATGGGCATGTTGGTGGTTCAATAGGTTATGCCAGGCCTAACGCATATTTTAATGCCCGTTTTTTAATCGGCGTGATTTTATTGACCGCCAGCAAAGCCGCATTGCGCAACATTTTCAGCGGCAATACATCATGTTTAAATCCTTTATAAAACAGATCCATACCGCTTTGCATTAACAAATTGTCTTTTTGGCGTAAACGTTGATAGCGTGCCAAGACGGTTTCGTCATCTATCGCCTGACCGCACTTTTGTGCGTCGGCAATCACGTTCAATAGCACTTTCACGTCTTTAAAGCCCAAATTCACCCCTTGTCCGGCAAGCGGATTGATGGTGTGAGCGGCATCGCCCAACAGCACAATGCCCTTTTTATAATACGCTTGCGCATGGCGACGGGTGAGCGGAAACGAAGCCGCTTGTCGGCTTTTGACGGCGCCCAAACGTGTTGGAAAGGCTGCTGTAATTTCTTGATCCAGCTGCTCGAGTGGCAGTTGTTGCAGTTGGCGAATCCGCTCCGGACTGTCGTACCACACTAAACAACCTTGATTACCGAGCAATGGCAAAAATGCGCGTGGGCCGCTAGGGAAAAATTGCTGCCAAGTGATATCTTGCTGCTCAAGTGCGGTTTCCACCAAAATCAGCAGACAACTTTGGCGATATTGCCAACCGGTTAAGCCGATACCGGCGATTTGGCGCAGTTGCGAATTTGCACCGTCGCAGGCTAATAATAATGGCGCGGCATAAGAATCGCCGTTCGCCAAGCGGATTTGCCAGTCTTGACCGCACTTTTCGATGTGTTCAATCGGCTGCTGAACGCTGGTGCTCAAATTCGGATAGGCGGCAAAGGATTGCCATAACCCCAGTTGGATCAGGTTATTCTCCACCATATAGCCCAGTTCGGGTAAATCCAGATCTTGTGCGCTGAACAAGGTCGAAAACCCGTCGATTTCCCAGGTTTCCAAAGTGCGGTACGGGCAGACCCGCATAGCGCGGATCGCGTCCCATGCGTGCAATGCCTTTAGCAATTGTACCGAGGCAACACTAATGGCGGAAATCCGAATGTCGTAAGGCTGCTCGGCAGCAAAGTGCGGTAGCGCGCCACGCTCGATGATATGTACATTCAATCCCAACTGTGCCAAGCCGACAGCGGCTGCCGACCCGACCATGCCGCCGCCGATCACAATCACCTCTTTTTGCTTCAACATACTTTCTCTCGCTCGTTGTTTTATTGCGTTTTATTCTACTCGCAGCGCCGCATTTTCCAAAGCAAATCACAAATAAAATCGGTTTTTTACTGGTCAGCAATCCTGCAAATCGGTAGAATAGCCGGTCTTACAATCATTGCAAAATGATCGATAACCCTTAATTTAGTACGGTCGATAACCGTGTCCTAACGAAGAAACTAACATGACTCAAAAATTACATATTAAAACTTGGGGCTGCCAGATGAACGAATACGATTCATCGAAAATGGCGGATTTATTGAACAGCACGCACGGTTTCGAGCTGACCGAAAATGCCGAGGAAGCCGACGTGCTGCTGCTGAACACCTGCTCGATTCGTGAAAAAGCACAAGAAAAAGTGTTCCACCAATTAGGGCGCTGGAAAGATCTGAAAAAATCCAACCCGAAACTGGTGATCGGCGTAGGCGGCTGCGTTGCCTCGCAAGAAGGGGCGCACATTCGTGATCGCGCACCTTATGTGGATATTATTTTCGGGCCGCAAACCCTGCACCGCCTGCCGGAAATGCTCAATCAAATCCGTGACGGCAAAAGTGCGGTGGTGGATGTCAGCTTCCCTGAGATTGAAAAATTCGATCGCTTGCCGGAGCCGAAAGCGGAAGGGCCGACGGCGTTTGTGTCGATTATGGAAGGCTGTAATAAATACTGCTCGTTCTGCGTCGTGCCTTATACGCGCGGCGAAGAGGTGAGCCGACCGGTGGACGATGTATTATTTGAAATCGCACAGCTGGCGGCGCAAGGCGTGCGCGAAGTCAATTTATTAGGGCAAAACGTCAATGCCTATCGTGGCGCAACCTTTGATGGCGGCATTTGCACTTTTGCCGAATTACTGCGTTTGGTGGCGGCGATTGACGGCATTGACCGTCTGCGTTTCACCACTAGCCACCCGATTGAATTCACCGATGATATTGTGGATGTCTATCGCGATACGCCGGAATTGGTCAGCTTCTTGCACTTGCCGGTGCAAAGCGGCTCGGATCGCGTTTTAACCATGATGAAACGCAACCATACCGCACTTGAGTATAAATCGATTATCCGCAAACTGCGCAAAGTGCGGCCTGAGATTCAAATCAGCTCTGATTTTATCGTCGGCTTTCCGGGCGAAAGCAAGGAAGATTTCCAACAAACGATGGATCTGATTGCGCAAGTGAATTTCGATATGAGCTTCAGCTTCATCTATTCCGCACGCCCGGGTACGCCGGCAGCGGATATGCCGGACGATGTCAGCGAAACCGAGAAAAAAGAGCGGTTATACCTGCTGCAACAACGTATTACCCAACAAGCCATGCAATACAGCCGCAAAATGTTGGGTACGGAACAGCGCGTGTTGGTGGAAGGACCGTCGAAAAAAGACGTGATGGAACTGACCGGGCGCACCGAAACCAACCGTATCGTCAATTTCGCCGGCACGCCGGACATGATCGGCAAATTTGTCGATATTAAAATCACCGATGTGTGGACCAACTCGCTACGCGGCGAGGTGATCCGCACCGAAGATCAAATGGGTTTACGCATACAGCAAAGCCCGCAAAGCGTGATCCAACGCACCCGCCAAGAAGATGAGTTGGGCGTGGGGCAGTATGTAGTGAATGCCTAATTTCCCCCAGTCAAACCATTAAACCTCTTATTGCCGAATAAGAGGTTTTTTAATCACGTCGCATTATTTTTATTTCTTTTCTAAGTTAAATTATTTTTTTTAATAAAATATTCATCGTCATATTGCTTTTTTGGGTTTCAATGTTATTGTGAAATTAATGTTAAATTTTAAGCGATTTTCTTTTTAAGTTTTTCGCCTAAAACCAATCAGGAGCATTTTGATGAAATTAAAAAAATCACTTTTACTCTCTTCATTCGCCGTTTCCGTTTTTGCCCTCTCGAGTGTGGCAACGTCCTTCGCCGCCAATGTGATTCCAACGCAGACTCAGCAAGCCGCAATTCGTTATGATCAGAGCATGGATATTTTTCATCCGGTCTATGCAAAAAACGGTATGGTGGCAACAGAACAGGCGCTGGCAACCCAAGTCGGATTAGATATTTTAAAACAAGGGGGTAATGCGGTTGATGCTGCGGTGGCGGTCGGTTTTGCCTTGGCGGTGGTGCTGCCGAATGCGGGCAATATCGGCGGCGGTGGTTTTATGGTGCTTTATGATGCTAAAAGCAAACAAAGCGTAGCCTTGGATTTCCGTGAAATTGCACCGCTCAAAGCAACTAAAGAGATGTATCTGGATCAAGACGGCAATGTGGTTGACGGTAAATCATTGTTTACGCATTTTGCGGTCGGGGTTCCCGGCACGGTAGCCGGTATGGAACACGCCCTGAAAAAATGGGGAACAATGTCATTGGCACAGGTTATTGCCCCGGCAATCGAATTGGCGGATAAGGGATTTGTAGTGAGTGCGACCTTGGGGGAAACTCTGAAGGCTGAAAAAGGTAATCTGGCTAAATGGCAAGACAGCAAAGCAATCTTTTTCAAAGGAGACGAACCGTTAGGAATCGGCGATTTATTGGTGCAGAAAGATCTGGCAAAGTCGTTGCAATTGATCGCAGCGCAAGGCGGCAAAGGCTTTTATGAAGGTGAAATTGCGCAAAAAATCGTGGCAGAAATGGAAAAGCACGGCGGTTTGATAACTTTGGATGATATGAAAAATTATCGAGCCGTTGAACGCAAGCCGATTGAAGGTGAATATCGTGGTTATCACATCGTGACTATGCCGCCTCCGAGTTCGGGTGGAATTCATTTGGTGCAAATACTGAATATTTTGGAACGGTACCCATTGCAACAATTCGGACAAAACAGTGCCAAAGCGATTCGCCATTATGCCGAAGCAATGAAACTCGCCTATGCCGATCGCGCCGAATATCTCGGTGATCCGGATTTTGTCCGGATTCCGGTTAACGGGTTGATCTCTAAAAAATATGCCGATGAGCTGGCGACGGCAATCACTGCCGAAACAATCCGCCCCTCATCCGAAATCAAACCGGGGAAACCGCACCCCTATGAGAGCGATCAGACCACGCATTATTCGATTATGGATAAAGACGGTAATGCCGTGGCAGTGACTTATACCCTGAATCTGAATTTTGGCAGCGGGATTGTCGCCGAAGGCACGGGGATTTTGTTAAATAACGAAATGGACGATTTCTCCGCCAAGCCCGGCGTGCCGAATGCCTTCGGCTTAATTGGCGGCGATGCCAATGCGGTCGCCGCCAAAAAACGTCCACTTTCATCAATGACCCCGACAATCGTGATGAAAGACGACAAACCGTGGCTGGTGACCGGTAGTCCGGGTGGGGCTCGTATTATCACCACCGTGCTGCAAAGTATTGTTAACACTATTGATTATGGCATGAACCCAGCCGAAGCGATTATGGTGCCGCGCGTGCACCATCAATGGTTGCCGGATGAAATTCGGATTGAAGAGGGTATCAGCCCGGACACCATCCATCTATTGCAACAAGACGGCTATAACGTCATTCCTAAGGCGACTATGGGGCGGGTACAAATTATCCAAGCCCGCGAAGATGGATTTTACGGCGCCTCTGACCCACGTAATCCGGATGGATTAACGTTGGGATTTTAAATTGGAAAATATTTTCTTAGCGCTATAGGCAGATAAGGGTTAAACCAATAATACGGTTTAACCCTTTTGTTTTGAATGGGGTACATATAAGATTTTTGCAAAATTTATGAATAACGGTTTTTTGTGAAGCGGATCGAAACATCAAGTTCTTTTACATGTTATAAATGATAAAATAACAGCTACGATTATCATGGAGATAATGAATTTGAACAGCAAAAAATCGGAATCGCTCATTCCGCAAATCAGAATGATTCAAGAAAGTATGACCGTGACGGAAAAGAAAATTGTGGAATGGTTGCTTAATCCCAAAAATTTAACCAGTAAAACCGCACTTCACACGGTTGCAGAAAATTTGTCGGTATCGGAAGCGTTAATCGTCAAGGTGGCAAAATTATTGGGTTTTAATGGTTTTCGGGATTTGAGGGCGCAATTGTCGTTTTATTTCCATGATAAGAATGCCATCAATATTGAATTATCAGAGGAATATACCGTTCACGAATTGGTACACAAAGTCTTTGATATCTCATTACAAACGATCAAAGAAGGTAAGTCTATTGTTAACTCGCAAGTGATCGAAACCGCAGCCAAATGTTTTTTTCATGCCAAAAATCGGGATTTATATGCGGCGGGCGGTTCGAATACGGTCACCGATGATATTGCGCATAAATTTTTACGTTTAGGTATCCGCTGCAATACTTATCGTGATATCCACCTGATGATGATGTCGGCCTCTATGCTAACGGAAGACGATGTGGTGTTGGTGGTATCCCATTCTGGCAAAACCAGCGATCTGCTCGAAGCGGTTAAGGTGGCGCGCAACAACGGCGCAAAAATTATTTGTATCACTCACAGCTATATCTCCCCGATTGCAGAATTATCCGACTTCATCATCTGCACCCCAGCCCCCGACACCCCGCTTTTAGGCAAAAATGCCTCAGCCCGTATCTTGCAATTGATTTTGGTTGATGCGTTTTTTGTTACGGTGGCGAGGCAAAATATGACCTTCTCTGAAGTGAATTTAGATAAAACCTCCCATATCACCGATTATTTTCGTCAGAAGTAACGGATGTTTTAGCGGTATGATTACTCGGTAATACGCGGTTTATAATTTCGTATATTCAATCAATATCAATCTGTTTATCAGCTGGTTATCGTTCGTCTATGCTGATTTTGGCTCTTGTGGCAAGTTAAAATCATCCCTAAAACTTCACAAAAATATTTAATTTGTGAAGTTGATCGCGTTTTTCATTCTTTTTTAGTGCTATAAATACTATCGTCTGTACGAAATCATATTATTTGTAAAGTTGGTATTGCGATACCGCACTTTTATTTTGTGTGTATTTTGTTCAGAACATCAAACATATAGTAGTCATTTGAAATCAAAAATGAGGACGAATCATGAAAAAGAATTTTAAAGTCATTGCTTCCTGCTTGGCAATTTTAGCTATGGCGTTTTCTATGGCAACAAAAGCGGCCGAATATGCGGTTATTTTGAAAACACTTTCCAATCCGTTCTGGGTGGAAATGAAGCAAGGAATTGAGGAAGAAGCGCAGAAACTTGATGTATCGGTCGATATCTTTGCCTCGCCATCGGAGGGCGATTATCAGTCTCAATTACAACTTTTCGAAGATTTGATCAACAAGGGATATAAAGGCATCGCCTTTGCACCGTTATCTCCGGCAAATTTGGTGATGCCGGCGGCTAAGGCATATCGACAAGGGATCTATCTCGTGAATCTTGATGAAAAAGCCGATTTGGATAATTTACGCAAAGCAAAAGGCAATGTTGAGGCGTTTATTACCACGGATAATGTCGCCGTAGGCGCCAAAGCGGCACAGTTCATTGTGGATCGGTTAGGCGAACAAGGCGGAGAAGTTGCCATTATCGAAGGTAAAGCCGGCAATGCTTCCGGCGAGGCGCGTCGTCGTGGTGCAACGGACGTTTTTGAAAAAAATCCGCAAATTAAACTGGTAGCAAGCCAGCCGGCGGATTGGGACAGAATCAAAGCGCTGGATGTTGCAACTAATGTTCTGTCACGCAATGCCAATATCAAAGCATTTTATGCCGCCAATGACACCATGGCGATGGGGGCTGCTCAAGCGGTGGCCAATGCCGGAAAATTGAATTCCGTCTTGGTTGTCGGTACCGACGGCGTGCCTGAGGCAAGAAAAATGGTTGAAGAAGGAAAATTAACGGCAACCGTAGCGCAAAATCCGGCTGAAATCGGGGCTAACGGTTTGCGGTTATTGGTCAATGCCGTAAAAGGCGGTAAGCAACTCCCGGTTGATCAAGAGCCGAAATTTGAAACCGTTGATGCCGTTTTAGTTACCCAATAATCATGATTAAAGGGAGGTAATCGTTTATCTCCCCATTTTGAATGAGGTTTGTATGAATCAACTCTTGGTCAGTATGAAAGAGATATCAAAAAGTTTTGGCGTGGTGCAAGCGTTAAAACGCGTAGATATCGATATTTATACTCATGAAATCCATGCTTTGTTGGGGGAAAACGGAGCTGGAAAATCAACCTTGATGAAAATTTTATCCGGTATCCATAAACCGACATCAGGGAAAATTATTATTAGAGGACACGAATACGAATATTTAGATCATAAAACCGCTTCTGAATTGGGTATCGGTATTATTTATCAAGAACTCAGCCTTATAGACGAACTTACTGTTTTGGAAAATTTATATATAGGCCGCTTGTTATATAAAAAAGTGCTGGGTGTGCCAGTAGTTGACTGGAAAACAATGCGGGTTCAGGCGGCGATTATTTTGTTGCGCTTGGGAATTAAAGTCAAATTGGATGAAAAAGTGGCCAATTTATCTATATCTTATAAACAAATGATTGAAATTGCGAAAGTTCTTATTTCCGATGTCAGTATTATCATTATGGATGAGCCCACATCATCGCTAACGAATTCAGAGATTGAATATTTATTTTTAATCATGAATCAACTCAGAAAAGACGGAAAATCGATTGTTTATATTTCACATAAGCTCAATGAGATACGAAAAATTTGTGACAGATACACTGTGCTAAAAGATGGCGAAAGTGTCACCTCAGGCATGATTAAAGCTGTTTCTAACTCCGATATCGTCAGATTAATGGTCGGCAGAGAGTTACAGTCACATTTCAAACAAATTAAAAGAGAAGAAAAAAATGAGATTGTTTTTGAAGTGAAAAACCTGACGGGCAAAAAGAAAAAACAAGTGAATGATATTTCTTTTTCATTAAATAAAGGTGAAATATTGGGATTTGCCGGATTGGTCGGCGCCGGCAGAACGGAATTAATGAATTGCATTTTCGGTGTGGATAAAAAAATTTCCGGAAAAATTTATCTCAATGGTGTGGAAATCACGCCGTCATCTCCCTTCGATGCGGTAAAAAAAGGGATGGCTTATATTACGGAAAGTCGGCGTGAAAATGGTTTTTTCACTAATTTCTCTATTAATAAAAATATTGCCATTTCCAAAAGTTTGAAAGACGGA
This sequence comes from Testudinibacter sp. P17/SS/0325, assembly GCF_053570765.1. Next base: position 1,329,246 of record NZ_CM131635.1, read on the forward strand.
GGATTTAAAGGTGCCTTGGGGATGTTTAATTTAAAAGATGAAAAGGAATTGGCAGAGCAGCAAAAAAGCAAGTTACTCATAAAATGTTCGTCGGTTGAACAAAATATCACGGAATTATCAGGGGGTAATCAGCAGAAGGTTATTATCGCTAAATGGATGGCTTGTCAACCGAAGGTGGTTATATTTGATGAGCCGACCAGAGGGATTGATGTGGGGGCGAAAGCCGAAATCTATAAAATAATGCGCGAGTTGGCCAGTGACGGTAAAGCAATATTAATGGTTTCTTCCGAGTTACCGGAAATTATGTCGGTATGTGATCGGGCGGTTGTATTTAGAGAGGGGAAAATATCCGCAATATTGGATAACAATGAAAATTTGACGGAAGAATTAATTATGAATTGGGCACTGCCTGACGGAGAAGGAGCCATTAATAATGAAAAGCAAATTTAATTTTCCTATTTTTTGGGAGCAATACGGCACATTTTTTATTCTTGCCATTATTGTTGTCATTTTTGGATCAATTTCCCCGCAATATTTTCTGACGGGAAATAATATCCAACAAATTTTCGTACAAAGCTCGGTCACTGTTTTAATTGGTATGGGGGAATTTTTCGCTATTTTGATTGCCGGAATTGATTTGTCGGTGGGATCAATTTTAGCCTTGGCAGGTATGGTGACTGCCAAGTTAATGCTTGCAGGCTTAGATCCTTTGTGGGCAGCGGTTATTGGCGGTGTTTTTGTCGGCGGTGGTTTAGGCGCAATTAACGGATTATTGGTTAATTATACCGGATTACATCCTTTTATTATTACACTGGGAACCAATGCGATTTTCCGTGGCGTGACGTTAGTGATTTCTGATGCAAACTCAGTTTACGGATTCTCTTTTGAATTTGTCGATTTCTTCGCGCAAAGTGTTTTGGGCATTCCTGTACCGGTTATTTTTGCGATTGTCATTGCTTTCTTCCTATGGTTTTTAACCGCCAAAATGCGATTAGGTAGAAATATTTACGCGTTAGGCGGGAATAAAGAGTCAGCATATTATTCAGGAATCGACGTTAAATTCCACACCTTGGCGGTATTTATAATTTCAGGTATTTGCGCCGGTTTGGCAGGTGTTGTTTCAACAGCCAGATTAGGGGCGGCAGAGCCATTAGCCGGTGTCGGTTTTGAAACCTATGCGATTGCCAGTGCAATTATCGGCGGAACCAGCTTTTTTGGTGGCAAAGGACGAATTTTCTCCGTGGTTATTGGCGGTTTGATTATCGGCACCATCAATAATGGATTAAATATTCTGCAAGTACAAACATATTATCAATTGGTTGTAATGGGCGGTTTAATTATCGCAGCCGTTGCTTTGGATCGGTTAATTAGCCGTTAATTTTATAGGAAGGCATTATGAATAAAAACATTCTAATTTCACCATCTTTGATGTGCATGGATTTAGTTAAATTTAAAGAGCAAATTGAATTTTTGGATAAAAAAGTCGGGTATTTTCATATTGATATTATGGACGGGCATTATGTGCCGAATATTACCCTTTCGCCGTTTTTTGTCAGTCAAGTGAATAAAATTTCGACTAAGCCGCTGGATTGCCATTTGATGGTGACAAATCCGGAAAATTATATTGATGATTTGGCACAAGCAGGCTGCGATATGGTGACGGTACACGTCGAAACGATTTCCGGACAAGCCTTTCGTTTATTTGAAAAAATTCGAAAATTAGGCATGAAAGTCGGTTTGATATTTAATCCGGAAACCTCGCTTGAAATGGCGAAATATTATTTGCATAAAGTGGATAAAGTGACGGTGCTGACGGTTGATCCCGGCTTTGCCGGACAATCGTTTATTCCTGAAATGTTGGATAAAATCCGCGAATTAAAACAATTCAGAGAAAAGAATCAACTGTCTTATAAAATTGAAATCGACGGTTCTTGCAATCCGAAAACCTATGGAATGTTGATTTCCGCCGGGGCAGATGTATTAATCGTCGGCACATCGGGTTTATTTCATAACGATCCGGATATTGAAACGGCATGGAATATGATGGAAAAAAACATTGCGCAGTATGGCTAATGAAAATATGGGGTAATTAAAACGCGGGTTAGTTAAAGTGCGGTCAGTTGAGATGGATTGGGGGAGTTTATGACAAGTGCAAACCCGGTGGTGATCGGGATTGATATGGGGGCGACGCATACGCGCATTTGTGTGATGAATGCGCAAAGTGCGGTGCTGCTGACCGAAAAAAAGAAAACGGCTGAGATTATTAGCGATGATTTTTTACAGGGCATTCAGGCATTTTGCCGTGCTTTTGCGGCGGATTATCCGATCAAACGGATTGTCATTGGTTTACCGGCGGCGATTTCTCGGAATCGGCAGCGAGTGTTGTCAGTGCCGAATTTGTCGATCTCACAGGCAGAACTTGATCTGCTCGCTCCTTATTTGAGCAAGCAGTTTGATTGTGAAGTGCGGTTGGAGCGCGATGTCAATTTGCAACTGATCTACGATGTCTCACATTTTAATTTGCAAGATAAATTGGTGTTGGGCTTGTACTTAGGCACAGGTATGGGCTTTGCCGTATGGAATGAGGGCGAGATTTTTTTAGGCGCGCACGGTGTTGCCGGGGAATTGGGGCATATTCCCTATGGCGATGACGATCTGCGTTGCGGTTGCGGCAACTACGGCTGTTTGGAAACCAATTGCTCCGGCATTGCGTTAAAACGCTGGTACGACAGTTCAACTAAAACCTATCCGATTGATGCGTTATTTAGCCAAGCGGAGCAGGAGCATTTTGTTCATCGTTATTTAAACCGCGTCGCAAAGGCGGTCGGTACTTGCGTCAATCTGTTTGATCCTGATGCGATTATTTTAGGCGGTGGCGTAATGGATATGCAGGATTTCCCTTATGCACAACTGAAAAAAGACAGCCTGTCTTATGTGCGAAAACCATTGCCATATAATGAATTAACGGTATTAAAAGCCACTTCTTCCTCTTTTAACGGTGCAATCGGCGCAGCATTATGTGGTAATAGATAAGTATGCTAATAGATAACCAGGAATATAAAATGAACAAAAAAATTGCCATCGGCTCGGATCACATTGGCTTATCTCATAAACAATTTTTAATTGAAAAATTAACCAGCCAAGGGCATAGTGTGCTCGATGTCGGCACATTCAGTGCGGAAAGAACCGACTATCCGCGGTATGCTAAAAAAGTGGCGGATTTGGTGGTTGCAGGCGAAGTGGAGCGAGGGATCTTAATTTGCGGCACTGGCATCGGCATTTCGATTGCAGCGAATAAAATCGACGGCATTCGTTGCGCCCTTTGTGGCGATGAAGTTAGTGCCCTGATGTCGCGCGAACACAATAACAGTAACATTATTGCCTTCGGGGCAAATATTATCACGCCGGAAAAAGCGTTAGCGTTGGCGACACTTTGGTTAAATACGGCTTATGACGGCGGCAGACACCAAAACCGTTTGGACATGATTACCCAATTTGAACAACGCTGACCGCACTTTTATCTCTCCCTGCCTCTTTTGTTGCGCGAGAATAGCTGTTTTTATTCGAAAAACGGCTATAATAATGCCACTTTCCGCTGTCATAAAAGAGGCTCCCCTTGACCGAACAACTTATCGAATCCTTTACCTTAGAACCGCAAGACAACGCGCGTTTGCAGTCGCTGTGCGGGGCGTTTGACGATCATCTGCAACGGATTGAAAACACCTTTAAGCTGCAAATTCTGCGACGTGATTTTAGTTTCACCCTGAAATCAGAGCAGAAATCCGAGCAGAAGCAGTCGGCGAAATTACTGAAAGCGGTGGCGAAGCTGATTAAGCAGTTGTATGCCGATACCGCGCCGATTAAGGGCAAAATCAAAGAACTGGATTTGGAAGATGTGCATATCGCGATTCAGGAAAGCCGGATTTTAGCGCAGGCGGAGGAAAACAGCGAAGTGCGCTCGGAATCGAAAGTGTATACCACCACGGTGAAAACCAAGCGCGGCGTGATTAAGCCGCGTGGTGCCAATCAGATCCAATATCTGCACAATATTTTGCGCCACGACATCAGTTTCGGCATCGGTCCGGCAGGGACGGGCAAGACGTTTTTAGCGGTGGCGGCGGCGGTGGAAGCATTGGAAAAACAGGAAATCCGCCGCATTTTGCTCACGCGTCCGGCAGTGGAAGCCGGTGAGAAATTGGGGTTCTTACCCGGCGATTTAGGGCAAAAAATCGAGCCGTATTTGCGTCCGTTGTACGATGCGCTGTTTGAAATGTTGGGTTTCGAGCGGGTGGAAAAGCTGATTGAGCGCAATGTGATTGAAATTGCACCGTTGGCGTATATGCGCGGCCGCACCCTGAATGATGCCTTTATTATTTTAGACGAGAGCCAAAATACCACCGTCGAGCAGATGAAAATGTTCCTCACCCGAATCGGTTTCAATTCCAAAGCGGTGATCACCGGCGATATTACCCAAGTCGATTTGCCGCGCAGTCAAAAATCCGGGCTGCGACACGCGATGGAAGTGCTGCAAACCGTGCCGGAACTGAGTTTTAATTTCTTCGAAAGCAGCGATGTGGTGCGCCATCCGGTGGTTGCCAAAGTGGTGCAAGCCTATGAAATTTGGGAACGGGAAGACGAAATCCGCCGTCAGGCATTGGCGGAGGAACGGCGTAAAGCGCGCGATCAGGAACGTTTGTTACAAGGAGAACCGGCATGAAACAGGTGATTGTCGATCTGCAACTTGCCTGTGAAAATACGGCGGGCTTGCCGACCCAAGCGGAAATCGAATTATGGGCGCAAAGTGCGGTCAAGCCAAGTCTTGATGATGTGGAAATGACGGTGCGGATTGTCGATGAAGCGGAAAGTCAGGCACTAAACCGCACTTATCGCGGTAAGGATTACCCGACCAATGTGTTGTCATTCCCGTTTGAAGCGCCTGTTGAAGTGGAATTGCCGTTGCTGGGCGATTTGGTGATTTGCCGCCAAGTGGTGGAGCGGGAAGCGGCGGAGCAGCAAAAACCGCTGTCGGCGCATTGGGCGCACATGGTGGTGCACGGCAGTTTACACCTGTTGGGTTACGATCATATCGATGATGACGAAGCGGAAGAGATGGAAAGTCTGGAAACGGAAATTATGCAGTCCTTGGGATTTGACGATCCGTATTTGAGTGAAAAAGCATAACCTGTTTTTCTGATGAAGAATCCCTTTTTTCGCCAACCATTGATTCTATGCGGTGATGATGTTTGGTTAAGCCGACAAATCGCCGCATTTTGCGCATTAAATGCGCATAAAAGTGCGGTTTATTGTGCTGCGCAACCGCCTGAAATTCTACCGCCGAATTGCACGTTTTACGCCTTCGCCCATGCTAAAAATCTGTTGGGACAGGAGTGGGATTGTGCGGTTTATGATTGCCGGCAACATGGCGTGTTGAATTTGGATTTAGCGGCGTTGGCAATAGTGGCGGCGACGATTAAAGCCGCTGGCGTATTGCTGATGTTGTTGCCTGAAGATTGGCAGACGCAAATGGATTTGGACAGCCTGCGCTGGAATGGTGCAACGCAAGCGATCACGCCGCGGCATTTTTATACTTGGTGGCAAAGTGCGGTTGAGCGGCACCAGATCCCGATTTATTATCCAACACAATCCAATCCGCCGCTGCCGCAGATTGCAAATGCGTTGTGGCAACTGCCGCCGACCGCACTTTTGCGGCAGCAACGGGTGTTACGGCAAATTTTAACTGCGCAAGCGGAGCTGTATCTGCTCACTGCCAATCGCGGGCGCGGCAAATCCGCCCTTGCCGGCATGGTCGCCGATCAATTGGCAAAGCAAAGTGCGGTTTTTCTGACTGCGCCGAACCAAAGTGCGGTGCAGACCTTGTATCAACATTGCCGCCGGCAACCGCACTTTTTCGCACCGGATGATTTGATTGCGCGCTTGAATGACAATCCACGGCCGTTTGCAGACAGTTGGCTGATTATTGACGAAGCGGCGATGATTCCGCTCGAAATGCTGGCAACGATCTGCCGCTATTTTAAGCATATTCTGCTCACCACCACCATCCACGGCTACGAAGGCACGGGGCGGGGTTTTGAGCTGAAATTCAAACAACTGACCGACCGCACTTGTCAGCTTCTGCATTTACGACAACCGTTGCGTTATGCCGAACACGATCCGTTGGAACGTTGGCTTGACGATTTATTGTTGCTAACCAATGAACTTTCTCCCACCAACAGCCAGAGTGAAAATTTGACTTTCGCTGAAATTTCACAAGCGGCGTTGGTTGCCGATCCGCAGCAAATCCGCCAATTTTACCGCCTGTTGTCATTGGCGCACTACCGCACTTCGCCGTTGGATTTGCGCCGTTTGCTTGACGCACAAGGGCAACGCTTTTGGCTGTTAAAGCAACAAAACCAGATCGTCGGCGGTATTTGGGCGTTGGCGGAAGGCGGTATTACCGACTCAGATTTAATCGAAAAAATTTGGCGCGGTGAACGTCGCCCAAACGGCAATCTGGTGGCGCAAGCGCTGTGTTTTCAAGCGGACTTGCCGCAAGCCTGTGCTTTGCGCTCGTTGCGGATTTCACGTATTGCGTTGTTACCGCACTTGCAGCGGCAAGGCTTCGGCAAACAGTTATTGCAACGGCTACTTGAGGACTGCCGTGCGGAGCTGGATTTTATCTCAGTCAGTTTTGGTTACGGCACAGATTTAGCGAATTTTTGGCAAAAGTGCGGTTTTCAGATTATTCATGTTAGCAGCGGCAAAGAGGCGAGCAGCGGCTGCTACAGTGTGATGGCGATTTATCCGTTATCAAGCTCGGGTGAGCGATTTTGCCAGATTGCGCGCCGCCAATTTTTACACAATTTTCCACTTGCCGCTCACGCTTTATTTACCACTCTGCAACGACAGATCGATTTTCCTGAGATTGATTGGCAACTTAACGCTGATGATCTGCGCCAATTGCACGGCTTTGCCCATGCCAACCGCACATTGGCGGCGACCTATCCCGCTTTGCAACGGCTGATACGAGCCGAACCGCACTTTGATTGGCAAGCGTTGCAAGCAGCGGCAGGCAGTAAAAAACAACACTTACGGCAGTGGCGCAGGGCGGTCGCGCAATGGATTCAGGATTCTGCTGTTTTATTTTCATAAAAAGAGCGTGTGATCGGTCTGAATTTTGAATAGATCCATAATCCTAACGAAATGATACTTCCGACAATCAAGCCCCGAGTCAAGGCAACGAAAAGTCGGATCATCGGCACCAGGTAAAATGCGGCGATACCGTTAACCGGCTGTTGATTCCAAGTAACATAAAACAGATCAAAATAGCCTAAACGCCTAACACGAGAGATAACGGCAGAAAGCCAACCAATAAGCCGATAAAAACCAATTTATAAATTGTGCCGGTTGCCAGCTTTCGTACAAGAATATTCGACATGATCATTCCTCATTGATTTAATTATCTTGAAATACCTGACAATTATTTGCGTACTTAACGCTCCGATCAATAAAAAATGTATTGAGAGGGGCTGTTTATCCGTTAATTTCTCGATTTGTGTCCGATTAACGGCTGAATAAATCTCAACTACTTTGTATTTTTTATTAAATCGAATAAAAAACCACCAATTAAATGCGATCTGCCTCACACAAATAATTGACAAAAAACTTGCAACAACAGTGATCAGATAATAAACTTAGATCAAAGTGGTGAATTGTGGGGTTTTGTGGGGTAAAATAACATAAAACGCCGTTTGGTGGAACGATGTGGTAACCATCAGCAGAAAACGATAATAAAACGGATGATTAATTAAAACGGGATTGCTATGTTTCGTGGTGCGACTTCAGTCAGTTTGGACAGCAAAGGGCGGCTTGCCGTGCCTACCCGCTATCGCGCCGAAATTTTAGAGCAAAACCAGGGGCAGATGGTGTGCACCGTTGATATTCGTCAACCTTGTTTGTTGCTTTATCCCCTGAATGAATGGGAAATTATTGAGCAAAAACTGCACGGATTATCCAACTTCGAGCCGGATCAACGCCGTTTACAGCGGGTGATGTTGGGCTATGCCACGGAATGTAGCTTGGATAAAAGCGGGCGGATTTTACTCAGCCCGACGCTGCGCAACCACATCAAATTGGATAAAAACGTTATGTTGGTCGGGCAGTTGAATAAATTTGAGATTTGGAGCGAAGAGGCGTGGCTGGCACAAATTGCCGAAGATATTGAAATCGGCAGCGGCGGCGCTTTTGCCACCTCGGAAGAATTAAAAACGCTGTCATTGTAAAAGAGAAAGAATCATCTTTCCGCCGATGACGGTAGCACTAGCGGGGCAAGCGGCATATAGGGATATGCCGCGAACCCATTTTTATCGTCTTATTTTTTTAGTATAAATAGAGAAATTGCCAATATGAGTTTGCCAGCAGAACAAACCGACCGCGCGCATATTACGGTTTTATTAAATGAAGCCGTGCAGGGGTTGGCGATTAAAAAAAATGGCATTTATATTGACGGTACTTTCGGGCGCGGCGGGCATTCGCGTTTGATTTTGTCGCATTTGGGCGAAAACGGACGCTTGATCGCGATTGATCGCGATCCGCGTGCGATTGCCGAAGCCAACACCATCACCGATCCTAAATTCAGCATTGTCCACAGCGCCTTTTCACAGATTGCGGAAATTTGCCGGCAGCAGGGCTTAATCGGCAAAATCGACGGGATTTTGCTCGATCTCGGCGTATCTTCTCCGCAGTTAGACGAAGCGGAGCGCGGTTTCAGTTTTATGAACGATGGTCCGTTGGATATGCGTATGGACACCACCCAAGGCATGTCGGCGGCGGAATGGTTGCAGCAGGTGTCGATTGAGGATTTGAGTTGGGTGTTGAAAACCTTTGGCGAAGAGCGGTTCGCCAAGCGGATTGCAACCGCGATTGTGAATTTTAACCAAGCGGCGCGTCAAAACGGCGAAAGCGGTTTAAACCGCACTTTGCAATTGGCGGAGCTTATCAGCCAAGCCGTACCATTCAAAGATAAACATAAACACCCGGCAACCCGCACTTTCCAAGCGATTCGGATTTTTATCAACAGTGAGCTCGATGAATTGGAGCGGGCGTTGGAATCGGCATTAACGGTGCTGGCGCCGCAAGGACGGCTCTCGATCATCAGTTTCCATTCGTTGGAAGATCGCATGGTCAAACGCTTTATGCGCAAGCAAAGCAAAGGGGTTGAGATCCCGAAAGGGATTCCGTTGCGCGAGGATCAAATCGAACGTAACCAAACCCTGAAAACCATCGGCAAGGCGATTATGCCGAGCGAACAAGAGTCGCAACAAAATCCGCGTTCCAGAAGTGCGGTATTGCGAATTGCGGAAAGAAGAGGATAAGAGATGAGCGGCGAACGTTATCCTTTAAGAAAACTGATTTTGGACGATTTATTCGTCTCGAATAAGATCGCCCTATTGTTATGGCTGGGCATGATCGCCAGCGCAGTGGCAACAATTTGGATCATTCATCAAACCCGCCAGCTCAATGCCGAAAACGGCGAATTGATTTTGGCAAAACAAGCGTTGGAAAACGAATACATTAACTTAAAACTGGAAGAGCGGGCACTGGATGATAATGTGCGGATTACTTCCATCGCGAATCGCTTGAAGATGGGCTACATCACTGCCGATCAGCAGGTGATTATCATCGAAAACAATCACTAGGGTGCTGGCAATGGCTATTTTCAAAAAAAATAAACACCGGCAGGGCGCACAGCTTAATCAGAGTGCCGGCGCTGCCCGAAATGTAAAAAGTGCGACGAAACCGATGAGCACTTTCGTCAGTTGGCGTTATTGGACGGTGATTGGCGTGATTATCGTCAGTATGGCGTCGTTGGTGGCGACCGCGGTCGACGTACAAATCAGCAGCTCCGCCAAACTGAATCAGGAAGCGGATAAACGCTCGTTGCGCACGCAGGCGATCCATTCTTCGCGCGGCATGATTTTGGATCGTAACGGTCAGTGGCTGTCGGTCAGTGTGCAGATGTTTTCCGTGGTGGCGGATCCGAAAGAGATCTTCGATAAAGGTTCGTTGCAAGATCAGGAGCGCTGGAAAGCGCTGGCTGACGCCATCGGCGTTTCCAACAAGCGCTTGAAAGAAAAAATCAGCAAAAACCCGAAAAGCCGTTTTCTTTATCTTGCGCGGCAGGTGACGCCGAGTGTCGCCAATTATGCGCGCGAATTAAAAATTCCGGGTGTCACTTTGCAGACCGAATTCCGTCGTTTTTACCCGAAAGTGGAAGAAACCGCCCATCTGATCGGCTACACCAATATTGACGGCGCCGGAATCGAAGGGATTGAGAAAAGTTTCGATAAATTGTTGATCGGACAGGACGGTTCGCGCACCTACCGTAAAGACCGCTACGGCAACATGGTGGAAGCGGTGGACGACACCAAAAAATATGATGCGCATAACGTGACCTTAAGTATCGACGAACAATTGCAATCAATGGTGTACCGCCAAATCAAGGAAGCGGTGGCGGAGAACAAAGCCGAATCCGGCACGGCGGTGTTGGTCGATATCCGCACCGGTGAAGTGCTGGCGATGGCGAATGCGCCGTCGTATAACCCGAATAACCGTATCGGCGTGAAAGCGGAATTAATGCGTAACCGTGCGATCACCGATACTTTCGAACCCGGTTCAACCGTGAAACCGTTCGTCGTTCTGACCGCACTTCAGCAAGGCGTGGTACGTCGCGATGAAGTGATTGACACCGGGCCGTTGGTATTGAACCGCCACGAGGTCCGGGATGTGGCGCCGCGCGATAAACAAACGCTGGATCAAATTCTGGAAAATTCCAGTAACCGCGGGGTGAGCCGTTTGGCACTGCGTATGGCGCCGAATGTGTTGATGGAAACCTATAAACACGCCGGTTTGGGCGCGGCGACCAATTTGGGTTTGGTCGGGGAACAATCCGGTATGTTGAATGCCGAGCGCAAACGCTGGTCGGATATCGAACGGGCTAACGTGGCTTACGGTTATGGTATCAGTGCCACGCCGTTGCAAATCGCCCGTGCCTATGTCACCTTGGGCAGCTTCGGTGTCTATCGTCCACTGTCGATCACCAAAGTTGATCCGCCGGTCATCGGCGAAAGGGTGTATTCGGAAAAAATCACCCGCGAAGTGGTGAATATGATGGAAAAAGTCGCGATTAAAAATAAATTGGCGATGGTGGAAGGCTATCGGGTCGGGATTAAAACCGGTACGGCGAAAAAACTGGAAAACGGGAAATATGTGGACAAATATATTGCATATACCGCCGGCATTGCCCCGCTCAGCAATCCGCGTTATGCATTGGTGGTGCTGATTAACGATCCGAAAGCCGGAAAATATTACGGCGGTGCGATTTCGGCGCCGGTATTCTCAAAAATCATGGAACATACGCTGCGTTCGCAAAATATCAAACCGGACGCCTTGAACGATGAAGAAACGGCGGCGCGGATTATCCGTTTGGATCAGCAACAGTCATCCGTTTCCTCAAAGCCGAATCACATTAATTAAGGGGCAGGTATGCAACGATTGGCGAAGCTCTTTTCTCTGCCGCAACTTCCCCGCCTGTCACTCAATCGCATTGAGCTCGACAGCCGTAAAGTACAGCGCGGGGATCTGTTTGTTGCGTTGCTCGGACACCAACGGGACGGGCGCGAATTTATTCCGCAGGCGATTGCCAACGGAGCAAGTGCGGTGCTGGCCCAGACGGAACACCCGCAACAACACTTGGCAATCACAACGCAACACCACGTTGTGATTGTTCATTATTACCAATTGGATCAACAGCTGTCGGCGATCGCCGGAGAATTCTATCATCACCCTTCGACACAACTGACTCTGCTCGGCGTGACCGGTACCAACGGTAAAACCACCGTGGCGCAATTATTGGCACAATGGGGGCAGCTGTTGGGCAAAACCACGGCGGTGATGGGAACGATTGGCAACGGCTTATACGGAAAAACCGCCGAGGCGGCGAATACCACCGGCTCGGCAGTCGAAGTGCAGGCTAATTTGGCGGATTTTGTGCGCCAAGGGGCGGAGATGGCGGTGATGGAAGTGTCATCACACGGCTTGGTGCAACACCGGGTGGAAGCTTTGCATTTCAAAACCGCACTTTTCACCAATCTGAGCCGTGATCATCTGGATTACCATCAAACCATGCAAGCCTATGCTGAGGCGAAGTTCCGTTTATTCAACGAATTGGCGTGTGAAAATCGGATTATCAATGCCGATGATCCGATTGGGGCGCAATGGTTGGCGCGATTGCCAAGTGCGGTTGCCGTCAGTGCCGAACCGGATCGTCATTTAACCCAAGCATATTATTTGCAAGCGACTCGGATCGATTATCATGAAAACGGTGCGAACATTGCTTTTCGATCCGGTTGGGGCGACGGCGAATTAGACAGCCGTTTAATCGGTTCGTTTAATGTCAGTAATCTTTTGCTGGTGGCGGCAACCTTGCTCCAGTTGGGATATCCGTTACAACAATTGTGCGAAAGTGTTAATCGATTAAGCGGTGTTTGCGGACGCATGGAGATGTTTACCGCGGCGGATAAACCGATGGCGATTGTCGATTACGCCCATACGCCGGACGCGTTGCAACAGGCGCTGCAAGCGGCAAGGTTGCATTGCAAAGGGCGGTTATGGTGCGTGTTCGGCTGCGGCGGCGATCGTGATCGCGGTAAGCGGCCGCTAATGGGCGCGATTGCCGAGCGGTTTGCCGATGAAGTGGTTTTGACCGACGATAATCCACGCACCGAAGATCCTTGCCTGATTTTACAAGAGATAGCTTCAGGATTAGAACAGCCGCACAGCGCTACGGTCATTCATGGACGTGAGTTGGCACTGCAATACGCGTTGCAACGGGCGCAGCCCGATGATGTGATTTTGATTGCCGGCAAAGGGCATGAGGATTATCAAATTATCGGCGAAACCAAATTGCACTTTTCCGATCGGGAACTTGTGCGGCAACTGTTAGAAGAATAATAACAATGATTAGTTTAACGCTTCACAAGTTGGCGGAAATTCTGTCTGCCGAGTTAATTTATCCTGCTGAAGAGGCAAGTGCGGCGGCGGTGTCGCAAATCAGCACCGATACGCGCAAGGTCAGCAAAAATTCACTGTTTTTTGCCTTAAAGGGAGCCAATTTTGACGCGCACGATTATTTGGCGCAAGCAGTCGAACAGGGCGCAACCGCACTGGTGGTTTCCACACCCAATCCGACGCTTACCGCGCCGCAATTAGTCGTCGCCGATACCCGTTTGGCGTTAGGACAACTGGCAAAATGGTTAAAAGCCGAATTGGCGCCGAAAACGGTGGCAATGACCGGTTCCTCAGGCAAAACCACGGTGAAAGAGATGACCGCCGCGATTTTGGCACAGTGCGGCAACGTGTTGTTTACGCAAGGCAATTTTAATAACGATATCGGCGTGCCGCTAACTTTGTTACGCTTAGAACCACAACACCAATTCGCGGTGATTGAACTGGGCGCAAATCATGCCGGCGAAATTGCTTACACCGCCGAATTGGTGCAGCCGGATGTGGCGTTGGTGAACAATGTCGCGCCGGCGCATTTGGAAGGTTTTGGTTCGTTAGACGGCGTGGCACAGGCAAAAGGCGAAATTTATCGCGGTTTGGCGCAAAACGGCTGTGCGGTGATTAATCTCGATTGTCATTATTTGGATCGCTATTGGCAAACGGAAATCGGCGCGCACCGCACTTATTCCTTTTCGGTATCGCAGTCGCAAGCGGATTTTTATGCCGACGATGTTCGCCTGCATACACAGGGTTCAAGCTTTACCTTGGTGACCCCGCAAGGAAAAATAGCGATTAATTTGCCTTATTTAGGCGGGCATAATGTCAGCAATGCGCTGGCGGCAACCGCACTTTCGATGTTGGTCGGAGCGGATTTGGCGCAGGTGAAGTGCGGTCTGGAGCAAAAGCAGGCGGTCAAAGGGCGATTATATCCGATTCAAATCAATCCGAATGTATTATTGTTGGATGATACCTACAACGCCAATGTCGATTCAATGCAATCGGCGGCGGCGGTCTTAAAAAATTATCGCGGATTTCGCATTTTAGTTGTTGGCGATATGGCGGAATTAGGCGAAAATAGTCGACTTTGCCATCGACAAGTGGCGGAGTTTGTGCGGCGGGCGGAATTGGATTTGGTGGTCAGTTTCGGCGTACAAAGCGAGGTGATCAGCCGTTTGTCGCAAGGAAAACACTTCGGCGACAAAGCGGATTTGGTCTTATTTTTACAACGGCAAATCCAACAACAATCAAATGAAAATAACAATATCGTGTTGTTGGCAAAGGGATCACGCAGTATGCAGATGGAAACCGTGATCGATTCATTAAAGGATAAATTATGTTAGTTTGGTTGGCGGATTATTTAGTCCAATATCATTCCATTTTTAATGTGGTGTCATACTTGACCTTCCGTTCGATTATTGCACTGTTGACCGCACTTTTAATTTCTTTATGGATCGGGCCGAAAGTGATCCGCCGTTTGCAAATGTTGCAAATCGGACAAGTGGTGCGCCATGACGGCCCGGAAAGCCATTTCAGCAAACGCGGCACGCCGACCATGGGCGGGGTGATGATCCTGTTTTCAATTGGTATCAGTACGTTATTATGGGCGGATTTGAGCAACGCCTATGTCTGGTGTACGTTATTTGTCCTGTTCGGCTACGGCGCAATCGGCTTTGTCGATGATTACCGTAAGGTGGTGCATAAAAATACCGACGGTTTGATTGCGCGTTGGAAATATTTCTGGCTGTCGGTGGTGGCGTTGGTTGCGGTATTTGCGATGTATGCGATTGGCAAAGACACCAATGCGACCCGGCTGGTCGTGCCGTTTTTTAAAGAGATTATGCCGCAATTGGGTTTATTTTATATTGTGTTGGCGTATTTCGTCATTGTCGGCACCAGTAATGCCGTCAACCTGACCGACGGTTTGGACGGCTTGGCGATTATGCCGACCGTATTTGTTGCCGGCGCTTTTGCTTTTGTGGCGTGGGCGACCGGTAACGTCAATTTCGCCGACTATCTGCATATTCCGTATATTAAATTGAGCGCCGAACTGGTGATTGTCTGCACCGCGATTGTCGGCGCCGGCTTGGGTTTTTTGTGGTTCAATACTTATCCGGCGCAAGTGTTTATGGGCGATGTCGGTTCGTTGGCGCTCGGCGGCGCATTAGGCACGATTGCGGTGTTGGTGCGGCAAGAATTTTTGCTGTTGATCATGGGCGGTGTGTTTGTGATGGAAACCATTTCGGTGATTCTGCAAGTCGGCTCATACAAAATCCGCAAACAACGCATTTTCCGTATGGCGCCGATTCATCACCATTTTGAATTGAAAGGTTGGCCGGAGCCGCGTGTGATTATCCGCTTTTGGATTATCTCGTTAGTCTTGGTATTACTCGGTTTGATTACGCTGAAATTGCGTTAATTTTTTCATTTTTTATTTTCTTTTCTTTTTTGGGGCAAAAGTATAATGAGCAGTCATTCCACCGATTATAGCGGTAAAAAAATCACGATTTTAGGGCTAGGCAAAAGCGGGCTATCCTGTATCGATTTTTTTGCGGATAAACCGGTGGAATTGCGCGTGATCGACACCCGTAACAAACCGCAAGCGTTACCGCACTTTGTCAAACAGAGCCATTTCGGCAGCATTCCGCAAGATTGGTTATTGCAATCGGATCTGATTGTCATCAGTCCGGGTTTGGCATTGGCAACGCCCGAAGTGCAAACGGCAATTGAAGCCGGTGTCGAAGTGGTCGGCGATATTGAACTATTCTGCCGTGCAACCGATAAACCGATTATTGCGATTACCGGTTCAAACGGCAAAAGCACCGTGACTTCATTGGTGAATGCGATGGCGCAAGCTGCCGGGATTAAAGTCGGCATGGGCGGCAATATCGGCATTCCGGCGCTGTCGCTGTTAAAACAAGATTGTGATCTGTATGTACTGGAGCTGTCCAGTTTTCAATTGGAAACCACCCATTCCCTGAAAGCCAAAGCCGCCACGGTGTTGAACGTGACGGAAGATCATATGGATCGCTATGCCGACTTGGAAGCCTATCGCCAAGCGAAATTAGCGATTTATCACCATGCGGAAACGGCGGTGATCAACGATGACGATCCGCTGACTCAGCCGAATCAGCAAAGTGCGGTCAAAATGCAACGTTTCGGTGCGCAGGGCGACTACCATTTAGTCCAACAAGACAACCGCACTTTCCTTGCTTTTCAAAACCAAGCGATTTTAGCCACCGATGAAATGCAACTGGTCGGGCGGCATAATTATATGAATGCCTTGGCGGCGTTGGCGTTATCTGACGCGGCAGGGATTGACCGCACTGCCGCATGCCGGGCATTGCGTGAATTTCAGGGATTGGAACACCGTTTCCAGTTGGTTACGCGCAAAGGCGGTATTAGTTGGATTAATGATTCCAAAGCCACCAATGTCGGCAGTACGCTAGCGGCGTTACAGGGATTGGATGTGGCGGGAACGCTATATTTACTGCTCGGTGGCGACGGCAAAGGGGCGGATTTTTCCGAACTTGCCGTCGCAGTCAACCAACCGCATATTCAGCTCTATTGCTTCGGACGCGACGGGGCGCAACTGGCGCAGCTGTCGGCGCAAAGTCAGTTGTTTGACAGCATGCAAAGTGCGGTTGCCGCCCTCAAACCGCACTTGAAAGCGGGCGATATGGTGTTGTTGTCACCGGCGTGTGCCAGTCTGGATCAATTTGCCAATTTTGAGCAGCGCGGCGATGAATTCGCCCGTTTGGCACTATGCTTGGAGGCAGAATGTCGGGTTTAGATTGGGTAAAAAATGAAAGCGAGCGCTGGTTCAGGATTACCCCGAGCAATCTGCTGTATGACCGCGCCTTATTCTGGCTGTTTCTTTCGTTGATGACCTTGGGCTTTATTGTGATCACCTCCGCCTCGGTTGCCGAAGGCAATCGCTTATATGACGATCCGTTCCATTTTGCTTGGCGTGATTTGGTGTATGTGGTGCTGGCGTGTCTGACAGCCTATGTATTCGTGTTTATCCCGGTTGAAAAATGGCAAAAATGGAGTCCGTATCTGCTGCTTTTTGCGCTACTATTATTGATTTTGGTGCTGGTGCCGGGGATCGGCAGAACCGTTAACGGTGCGCGGCGTTGGATTCCGTTGGTTTTATTCAATTTCCAGCCGGCGGAATTTGTCAAATTTGCATTGATTTGTTACCTGTCGAGCTACTTTGTGCGTCGTTATGACGAAGTGCGCAGCAAGCAGTTGAGCGTGGTCAAACCGACCGTAGTTTTGATCTTGATTTCAGGTTTCTTGCTATTCCAACCGGATTTGGGCAGCAGTGTAGTGCTGGGCTTTATCGTGTTTATGATGTTGTTTATGGTTGGCGCCAAAATTTTTCAATTTATCGCTTTGGCGGTGTTGGGATTTTTTGCGTTATATATCTTGATCTTAACCTCGGAATACCGTTTAAAACGGCTGACCTCTTATACCGATCCGTTTGCTGATCCGTTCGGTTCCGGTTTTCAGTTGAGCAATTCGTTGATTGCTTTTGGACGCGGTGAATTTTGGGGAACCGGCTTGGGCAATTCGATTCAAAAATTGGAATATCTGCCGGAAGCGCATACCGATTTTATTATGGCGATTGTCGGCGAAGAGTTTGGGCTGGTCGGGATTATCGCGGTGATCGTGCTGTTTACGCTGCTTCTGTTCCGCATTCTGAAAATCGGCAAAGAATCCTTGTTGCTGGAACAGCGGTTCGGCGGTTATTTCGCTTTCGGGGTCGTCGCTTGGTTTTTCTTTCAGGGGGCATTTAACCTCGGAATGACCATGGGGCTATTGCCGACCAAAGGTTTCACCTTTCCGTTTGTCAGCTACGGCGGCTCCAGTTTGATGATTAATGCCTTGGTGATCGCAATCCTGTTGCGAATTGATCATGAAAACCGCCTAATGCGCGGTCATGCACATTTGAGGGACGATTAAATGACAGAAACAACGGCAACGACAAAAAAACGCTTATTGGTGATGGCGGGCGGCACCGGCGGTCATGTTTTTCCGGCGATTGCGGTAGCGCAAAAATTACAACAACAAGGCTGGCAAATCTGTTGGCTCGGCACAAAAGATCGCATGGAAGCCACGCTCGTGCCGAAACACGGCATTCCGATTGAGTTTATCCAAATTTCAGGCTTGCGCGGCAAAGGCTTAAAAGCCTTATTGGTCGCACCGTTTGCCATTGCGCGCGCAGTGTGGCAGGCGCGGAAAATTATTAAACGTTACCAACCGCACGCGGTGTTGGGCATGGGCGGCTATGTGTCGGGACCGGGCGGAATCGCCGCCAAATTGTGCGGCGTGCCGATTGTATTGCACGAACAAAATGCGATTGCCGGTTTAACCAATAAATGGTTGGCAAAAATCGCAACCAAGGTGCTGCAAGCTTTTCCTAAGGCGTTTGCCAACGCCGAAGTGGTCGGTAATCCGGTGCGCCAAGCGTTGTTTGAACAGGCGGAACCGAAAGTGCGGTTTGCGCAACGTGTTGCGGGCAGCGCGCTGAAAGTGTTGGTGGTCGGCGGTAGCCAGGGCGCAAGGGTATTGAATTTATTAATGCCGGAAGTGGTGAAGCAAGGCAAACTGCCGTTGGAAATCCGTCATCAGGTCGGACAAGGCAATGTCGACAGCATTCAAGCGCGCTACCCCGACAACGCCAATGCGCAGCTAACGGAATTTATTGATGATATGGCGGCAGCCTATGCGTGGGCGGATCTGATCATCTGCCGCTCCGGTGCCTTGACCGTATCTGAAATTGCGGCGGTCGGTGCGACGGCGATTTTCGTGCCGTTTCAACATAAAGATCAACAGCAATATCTTAACGCCTGTTATCTTGCCGATGTCGGCGCTGCCACGATTGTGCCGCAAAACGAATTAAACGCTGAGCGCATTACCGCACTTTTAACGCAACTGGATCGCGAAAAATTAGCCGCGATGGCTGAAAAAGCCAAAGCGATGGCAAAACCACAGGCGGCTGATCGGGTTGCGGAGGTGGTTATCAGTGTGGCGAAATAAATATTATCATCAAATAAATGGTCGTATCGACGTACTGTATACGTCATAGAAACAAAACAGAGAATAAAAGCATGACAGAACAAGATTTTCAAACCCGATTACGGGATTTCGTACCGGGCATGCGTCGGGTGAAACAAATCCATTTCGTCGGTATCGGCGGTGCGGGCATGGGCGGCATTGCCGAAGTGCTGCTAAATGAAGGTTATATGATCACCGGCTCGGATATTGCCGACGGTGCCGTCACCCAACGCTTGGCAAATTTAGGCGCGAAAATCTTTTTTAAACACGAAGCCGCCAATGTCAAAGAAGCCAGTGTGGTGGTGGTGTCCAGTGCGATTAAAGCCGATAATCCGGAAGTGGTTGCGGCGCGTGAAGCGCGGATTCCGGTGATCCAACGGGCGCAGATGTTGGCGGAGATCATGCGGTTTCGTCACGGCATTGCGATTGCCGGCACCCATGGCAAAACCACAACAACCGCAATGATTGCGATGATCTACGCCCAAGCCGGTTTAGATCCGACTTTTGTCAACGGCGGTTTGGTCAAATCGGCAGGCACCAATGCCCATTTGGGGTTGAGCCGTTATTTAATCGCAGAAGCCGATGAAAGTGACGCCTCGTTCCTGCATTTGCAGCCGATGGTGTCGGTGGTGACGAACATCGAGCCGGATCATATGGAAACCTATCAGGGCAGTTTCGCTAAAATGAAACAAACCTATATTGATTTCCTGCACAATCTGCCGTTTTACGGTTTGGCGGTGATGTGTGCCGACGACAAAGAATTGGAAGAGATTATCCCAAGCGTCGGGCGGCAAGTGATCACTTACGGCTTCGGCCAACACGCGGATTATCGGATTGAAAACTATCGACAAACCGCGTTTCAGGGGTTGTATGAGGTGATTTATCCGTCCGGCAAACGCATTTCGGTGGTGCTGAACGTGCCGGGCAAACACAATGCGCTGAATGCGACTGCCGCGTTGGCGGTGGCGAAAGAAGAAGGGATCGGCGACGAAGCGATTTTGACCGCACTTGCCGATTTCCAAGGGGCGGGGCGACGTTTTGATCAGCTTGGCGTATTTGAGCGTCCGTGCGGCAATGTGATGTTGGTCGACGATTATGGACACCACCCGACCGAAGTCAATGTTACCATTGAGGCCGCACGTTCGGGCTGGCGGGATAAACGCGTGGTGATGGTGTTCCAGCCGCACCGCTATTCACGCACCCGTGATTTGTTCGATGATTTTGTACAGGTGCTGTCAAACGTAGACGTGTTGATTATGTTGGAAGTCTATGCCGCAGGGGAAGAGCCGATTGCCGGTGCGGACAGCCGGGCGTTGTGCCGTTCGATTCGTAATCTGGGGAAAGTCGATCCGATTTTACTCTCCGATACCGAAAAATTACCGCAGATTATGGATCAAGTGTTACAAGACGGCGATTTGGTGTTGGCGCAGGGGGCGGGCAGCGTAAGTAAATTATCCCGCAATTTAGTGGCGTTATGGAATAGTAATCAAAAATAATCAGATAGGCAGATGCATGAAATCATTAAAACAACAAAAAATTGCGGTGTTATATGGCGGAACTTCGGCGGAACGCGAGGTTTCGCTGAATTCGGGAAGTGCGGTTTTGGCGGCGCTGCAAAGCCAAGGCTTTAATGCGCATGGTGTGGACACCAAGGAAGTCGGCTTGGAGCAATTAAAATTACAAGGTTTTGAACGCGCTTTCAATATTTTGCATGGTCGCGGCGGCGAAGACGGCACGGTACAAGGCGTATTGGAGTTTTTAGGTATTCCTTACACGGGCTGCGGCGTCTTATCCTCGTCTTTAACCATGGATAAAATGCGCACCAAAATGTTATGGAAAGGCTTCGGATTGCCGGTTGCCGAGATGGAAGTGGTGACCAAAGCGAATTTTTCAGGGTTCAATGCCGAACAAATTGTGGCGCGTTTGGGCTTGCCTCTGATGGTGAAACCGTCGTTGGAAGGTTCCAGTGTCGGCTTAACCAAGGTGAACCGCTGCGAGGAGTTGCAAAGTGCGGTCGAATATGCGTTTCGGTATGATGAAACCGTGTTGATCGAAGCATGGTTGGCAGGGGATGAATATTCCGTGCCGGTGCTGGATGGGGAAGTGTTGCCGTCAATTCGCATTGTGCCAAAAGGCGAGTTTTATGACTACGACGCCAAATATATTTCCGACGAAACCCAATATTTTTGCCCGTCGGGGTTGAGCGACGCGCGCGAACAGGAATTGAAGCAGCTGGTTAAAGCCGCCTATGACAGCGTCGGTTGCCGCGGCTGGAGCCGAGTTGATGTGATGACCAACGCCGTAGGCGAATTTCATTTGGTGGAGGTCAACACCACGCCGGGCATGACCAGCCACAGCCTGTTTCCGATGGCGGCAAAAATCAAAGGCTACAGTTTTGAGCAGTTGGTTGTGAAGATCTTAGAATTGAGCGTATAGCCATGGCAGTCAAACCCAATCGCACGCAGCAGCGTATTCAACCCCAAACGGCAGAGGAAAGCGGTTTTAAGTTTTTTCTGCCGCTTAAATCGCTAGTTGTGCTATTATGCGTAGGATTTGGTTATTATTGCTACACGCACTGGCAGGATTTTTTGGCGTATCTCGATTCACAGCCGATTAATTCCTTTGCCGTGGTCGGGCAGCCGCAATATACCACCTATAACGATATTCGCGACAGTTTGCTGCAATTTGGCGAGTTAAAAGGTTATTTTTCGCAAGATGTGCAAGAGATTCAGCAACAAATAGAAAAAATGCCGTGGGTGCGCGGCGCTTTGGTGCGTAAGCTGTGGCCGAACAAACTGAGCATTGCGGTGGCGGAATATAGTCCGGTTGCCGTTTGGAATGACAAGCAGTTATTGGCGGCGGACGGGGCGATTTTCAGCTTGCCGGAAGAAAAGAGCGGTAATCTGCAATTGCCGGCGCTGTATGGCAATGATTTTCAAAGCCGCGAGGTGTTATCGGCTTGGTATCAGATTAGTAATGCGCTCAAAACGAAAAATATGCGCTTGCAATCGATGCGGATTGACGGGCGCGGTGCATGGCAGGTCAGTCTGAGCAACGGGATTGAACTCAAACTTGGGCGTGGCGAGTGGAAACAAAAAATCGAGCGTTTCGCAACGATTTATCCGCAAATCGAAGTGCCGGAGCAACAGACGATTGATTACGTGGATTTGCGTTATGCCAGCGGTGCGGCAATCGGTTTTAAGGCTGTTCCGCCAGCCCCCGAAGCTTCGGCGGAAACAAACGAAAATTAATTAATTGGCAACTCAGTAAACAACTAACGTAAACAAATATGGCAAAAATTGTTGAAGCGAAAATCAAAGTAGGTTTGGAAGTCGGAACTTCCAAAGTGGTCGCGGTAGTAGGCGAAGTTCTGCCGGACGGCGTAGTCAATGTGTTGGGGGTCGGCAGCAGCCCGTCCAAGGGGATTGATCGCGGCAGTATCACCGATCTGGATGCGGTGGTCAATTCGATTCAACGCGCGATTGAAGGGGCGGAGTCGATTGCCGATTGCCAAATTGTCAGTGTGTCGTTGGCAATCACCGGCGAACACATTCAGAGCCTGAATGAAAGCGGCGTGGTGCCGATTTCCAGCGGCGAAGTGACGCCGGAGGAAGTGGAAGGCGCAATGAATATCGCCCAATCGGTCAAAATCGGCGAAGGCGTCAGCATTTTGCATGTGATCCCGCAAGAGTTTGCAGTGGATAAACAGCTGAATATCAAAAATCCGCTCGGTTTGCAAGGTGTGCGTTTGCAAGCACAGGCGCACTTAATCGCTTGCCATCAAAATTGGCTGAATAATCTGAAAAAAGCGGTCTTGCGTGCCGGATTAAAAGTCGATGAAGTGGTGTTTTCCGGCTTGGCGTCCAGTTATTCGGTGTTGACCGAAGATGAAAAAGAGTTGGGCGTTTGCTTGATTGATATTGGTGGCGGTACGATTGATATTATTGTTTATACCAATGGTGCGTTGCGCTTCAGCAAAGTGATTCCTTATGCCGGCAATCGGGTCACTGATGATGTGGCGTTTGCTTTCAGCACCTCCAGAATGGATGCGGAAAAAATTAAAGTGGCTTATGGCAGTGCGGTCACGCCGGCACGCAATAATCCGGATAAAAAAATCGAAGTGCCGAGTGTCGGCGGGCGTGCGCCACGTAGTCTGGCAAAAGAGATGTTGTCGGTGGTGACGGCGGCGCGTTATCAGGAATTATTAAGGTTGGTCGAGAAAGAATTGATCAAACTGAAACACGAATTGGATGTGAAACAAATCAAATCCGATCTTATTGCCGGGATTGTATTGACCGGGGGCGGTTCGCAAATCGAAGATATTGCCGACTGCGCCGCCGAGATTTTCGGCCCGCAAGTGCGGGTTGGCACTCCGCTCAATCTGGCGGGATTAACCGATTATGTGAACAAGCCGCAATATGCGACGGTGTTGGGATTGCTACACCATAATTATAATAATGCAGATGAAGTGCGGCAGCGTGATATCTCAAGTGGTTCAATTGGCGTGGTTTCCGGAATTAAAGAAAATATTGCCAAATTTTTTACAATGATAAAAAATCAGTTTTGATAATTCTTGTTTATCGCATAGAATAGAAAATTATTGGTTTGCAAAAATAAAACAAACATAATGGGGAGAATATATGTTTGAGCCTATCGAGTTTGATGACATTACCGATGCCGTCATTAAAGTAGTCGGTGTTGGTGGTGGCGGCGGTAACGCCGTTAATCATATGGTGCAGGAAGAAATGCATGGTGTTGAGTTTTTCTCAATCAATACTGATGCGCAGGCTTTGCGTAAAAGTTTGGTCAAACAGACTGTACAAATCGGTGGCAATACAACCAAAGGTTTGGGCGCAGGGGCGAATCCGAATGTTGGTCGTCAGGCGGCGGAAGACGATAAAGACGCAATCCGTAATATTTTGGAAGGTGCGGATATGGTGTTTATTGCAGCCGGTATGGGCGGTGGTACCGGAACGGGTGCCGCACCGGTGGTGGCGCAAATTGCCAAAG